>NZ_MIJE01000001.1 GCF_001730225.1 Desulfuribacillus alkaliarsenatis
AGGCAGGTGCCTGTTTTCACAGACACCAAGAATAGGATGTAAAACTGCGTGGCTGTCAAGGGTGAACTTCGCGAGCAAAAACCGCTCGCCCTTGACAACCTGCGTAGTTGGTTGATGCTATTAAAAATCTAAAAAAGAATAAAGATAAAACTAGTGTGGCTCTCACTGATGCACATACTGGCTCAATTTGATGCACATACTGGCTCTGACTCATCACACTGGTGGTTCTATTTAAGTGCAATAAACATTTGTGATTTCGTTAATGCTTTACTTCTTGGACTAATTATTTCTTCTCTAATATTTGGTTTGTTTGCGGGGTACTCAATATCAGCTACAATAATGGGATTTGTACTTGTCATTCTTTATAAAATTACTAATTCAATAATACCATCAATGGTTCTACACGCTCTGTGGAACTTGACTGTTGTAATTATGATAACATAAAGGGAGGAACTGGTAGGCGTGACAAATTTAGATTTGGAGGAGCAAGCAAAAAAAGAGCTTGTTGATAATGAGCAAGCTGAACAATTATTAAATAAAAAGGACACTGATAGGACTGATAGACTCATCGGGTGGCCTCAGTTTTTAATTTTCATCGGAATCTATTTAGGAATTAGCTTTACAATAGGTATAGTAGTGGGGATTATTGGTGCGAGTAATAACATTGATGTTGAGCAGATATTTACAGGTTATCAGGCTGGGATTATAGAATTCGTAGTAATTATGATGGCGTTATTGTTTTACAAAAAAATTCGTCGTTTTGTATGGGAATCTTTTTCCTTTTCACCGTTAAAAGAAAAGAAAACATATGGATATATGTTTGTCGGTTTTCTGATATTTTACCTGACGCAATACATCTTAATTGAACTAATAGCGATAGAGGATGCTTCAAACCAACCAGCCGATTTGGGCTTTAATAATCTTCCAGGGTTTAGTCTAGAATATATACTGTTTTTCGTTTCTATAGCGTTGTTGGTACCATTGTATGAGGAAGTATTATACAGGGGAGTACTACATCGTTTTTTAGAGGTGAGATACAATTTTTGGGTGGGAATTACTATCTCTTCACTTGTATTCGGCTTATTGCACATTGGCTTCCCTATCTCGGCAACGATTATGGGAATCGTTATGGTTGTTTTATTCAAACTGACGAAATCTATTATCCCGTCGATACTATTACATATACTTTGGAATACGTTTGCTGTGATTGTGTGGTCGACAATGTGATGCGTTTGAACTGAGATAAAAACCTATAAGAAAAACCTTTGTTTTTCTGAATATGAGAGTCCTTGCAGAGATGCAAGGGCTTTTGTTGTGTGGTTTTTGCTTTAACTTACATATGCTCAATACTAATTGGACAAAAGCATCTTGGTTCGACAAATTTCGACTGAATTTGCATTGGGCGCTATGTAGAATGTATATAATTTACAGAAATGGAGAAATGAAATTGAACAAACTGTTATCAAAAGTAATTGATTACTATGCATTATCTAAACTTCACAAAAAGCGAAGTAAAGCCCCACAGTTTTCTCATTTATTGAAGGAGCCTCTTAAGGTTTTAGATATTTATCGATATTATCCAGTTCCTGATGTGCCGCGAATCAGCTTTATAAAATCTATACAGGAAAATGGATACGAAACAGGCAGTTTTTCTTATCAAAGTGAAATTGACTCGGGTAATGCTACCAATGATATTGTAACAGGAAGGTACTGTATTAATGAGAATAAGAATAAAAGCATAAGTATTATTCTTGTCCATGGTTGGAGAGCAAGTAATTATAGCCGAATAGAGAAAATGTTTTTAGCAGATTTGAAAAAGCATGGATACAACATCTATCTTTTCGCACTACCCTATCATCTCTCAAGAACACCAGAGCATTCACTATATAGTGGGGAATATATGATTAGTGCAAATATTGACCGAACGTTTATGGCAATAAAGCAGGCGGTAACAGATTTACGAGCACTCATTCACCATATTAAGGCAAAAGAAGAAAAAGTTATAGTCATTGGTATAAGTTTAGGAGGATTGATTACCAATCTGACGGGGGTCGTGGAAAAACAGATTGACAGACTTGTGTCAATATTTTATGCAAATAATTTAGCATATTCAGTTTGGCAAACCATACCTGGCAAGTATATAAAAAAAGAACTGAAGGACAACGACGTGACTTATGAAAAATTGAATGATTATTGGGCTGTAACTGTTCCAAGTAATTTTTCACCAATCATACCAAAGGAGAATATCCTACTACTTTCTGCAAAGTACGATCAATACATGGGGGCTGAAGATACAAAGTTACTATGGAAAAAATGGGGGAAACCTGCGTTGATTAGTTATCCTTGCGGTCATGCTGGGATTGTATTAAATAGAGGTCAAATTGTAGAAGACACAATTTCTTTTATAAGTAGAACCAGTAATTGAAACTAAGAAGTAGCCAATTGGAGTTGAAAAAATGCTTTTGCTTTTCTTATTCCTATGGACGATAGGAATCATCATACTAATAGCAGACAGACACAGAGAGTCAAATCGCTGGCTTAGTACCTTTGTTTTTTCCTCTGGTCTAGGTGGTTTATCAGTTGAATTGAGTGAAAAACATGATTTTATTGCCAGTCTTTTTTCTTCAATAGCTCATAATTTTGCTCCATACACTCTGTTGATGTTTAGCGTTCATTATTCAGGGCTAATTAATGTCAAGGGAAGCGAATGGAAGAGAAAGCTACCGTACATTTTACTAATACCTATTATAATAATGTATGTAATTTTTCCTGTTTATCCACAGTTTCATCCGTCATTTATAATACTATCTCTCTGGACCGTTCCTTATATCCTGGGAGCTAATGCGATGCTAATTTATGCATACTTGCAGGAGCAAAACAAACAGGTTAAAACAGAAAGACTTAGTATCTGCCTAATGGTTGTGCCAGGAACTTTATTTGTAATGATTACGAATTATATCTTACGAGCAATTGAGATACATACAATTTGGATGTATAACACTTGGGTTGTAGCAATCATATTTCTGATTTTTATAGTCCTGTTAATCAAGCGTGGAATCATGGGATTGAGGATTAGATTTGAAAAAAAGCGGCTAGATAGCAATATGAAAGCAATAACATCGGGCACCATGATGATTACCCATACGATTAAAAATGAGCTAGTAAAAATATCGATGTGTACAGAGAACATTAAAAGTTCGGTCAATGCCACTAAGGAAGGAATTGATGACAACGCTGAAATAATTCTTAAATCAACCAATCATTTGTTAGCAATGACTAATAAAATTAACGACAAGCTAGATGCGTTGGTAATTGAAAAAAGGGAGAATAACCTGAAAAGTTTGACTGAAAACACTTTAGAAATCCTGAAGCCTTGTTTGCAAAGTAAAGACGTTAAAGTTATCAAGCATTTTCAATATAAAGGTGAAATCATATGCGACGAAACACACATCCGGGAAGTTTTAATTAATATCATTAGAAATGCAATTGAAGCAGTACAAACAGGAGGGGAGATTGTAATTGAAATATTTCAAGCAAGGGATGGTGTAACTTTGACTGTCAAAGACAACGGCAAGGGAATACCAAAGCACTATATATCTAAAGTTATAGAACCATTTTTTACAACGAAAGAAAATAATAATAATTTTGGCTTGGGTCTGTCGTATTGCTATAATGTGATTCGTCAACATGAGGGTAAATTAGAAATTGACAGCAAAGAAAATAAAGGGACTACAGTTAGGTTGATTTTCCAAAATCAATAGTTAGAGCTAGGTCTAGTTTAGTGAGAGAGGAGAGCTTAGATGAGCAAAAACAAAAATATCAAAGTAATAATAGTTGATGATGATGTTAACTGGATTAAGGCATTAACAAATTTCTTTACTCAAGATTCAGACATTACGGTGTATGGGTCAGCTACCAATGCAGAGCAAGCATTCAAATTATTACAGCATACGAAAGCAGATGTAATACTGATGGACATTAACCTAACAGAGAATAATCTTGATGGGATATATTTGGCTAAGGATATACTAGACAAATTTGATATTAAAATTATTATGCTTACGTGCTTGGAAGAGGAACACGTGATTATTGACTCATTTACAGCTGGTGCCGTAAACTTCGTAAAAAAAACTGACTACAAGGAACTTCCACAAGTCATTCGTTCTACAGTTAACAAAACATCACCAGTAGAGATATTGATACAGGAATACCACAGGTTGAAGGAAGAGGAACTATTGGAAGAGTTAACCCCTGTAGAAAAGGAAATTTACGTTCATTTAGAAGATGGCTATAGTCGTAAAGAAATTGCAAATATCTTATATAAATCTGAAAGCACAGTGAAAAACCAGATAAGAAAAATATATGAGAAATTAGGTGGGAGTAATAGAGAGGAAATAATAGAAAAAGTTAAAAGTAGAGGCTTAAAATAATAATTTTAGCATTGATAGAGTAATTAAACAAGGGCTAAAAATTTACTCCTTTTACAATTGGATAATTTATGTATAATTGGTGTTAAGTTGGTATAACCCAACGTGATATTATCTGATGGATTTTTCTTTTTGCGCGCAGGGAATGATTTTATCAGTTAATATAGTTTAAAAATTCAATTTAAAGGGAGGAGAAATAACATGTCTAATCTTCAAGCACTTAGCCACGAAGAATTAATAGGTATTGAAGGGGGGTACGGTACAGACTTACTCAAAGGTGCTGCTAGAGGGGCGGCACTTGGTTTTGTCGCTGGCGGTTTTGCTGGTGCGTTTGTCGGTGCTCATGTAGGAGTAGGATTGGCTGGGAGAAAAATCATTTCAAAAGAAATCGTAAATCATTTTCGATAAGATATATTATAATAGTATTATTTTACGTTTTAGAGTATAAACGTACTTTTATAAATAAACAGGCAGATTTAGTGATCTGTCTGTTTATATCTGCTTAGCAACTAGGGTGATTGATGTTTGCGCGGTCTTTATGAGTTTTTTGTTTTTTCTATAATAAATCTAATTCGCAAATTATTGTATATTAATCATATGGATAAGATATTTAAAATATTTAAAGGACGTGTTATGTTTGAAAGAAACTGTAAGTCGTTTTTATAATTTATTTATTTCAAAAAAATTTTGGTTTATTTTTATCTTTATTACTATAGTTTCTCCAAGTTTCGATTTAATTATACTCCCAATCTTATTTGGAAACTCATCATTGTATATATATATAATCGACTGGATAACTATCAAAGAACAACTTCCTTATTATTTATTATACATATATTTGTATTTGCCGTGGTATATAATTGTAAGTTATATTTTCGGCATGGCCTTATGGCAAATTAGGGAAAATTATAATAATGTAAATAAAAATGAAAATGTGAGGATACCACTGTTGCCAGCCTATTTTTACTTGCGATGGGGAAAATTTAGGAACGTAGGAAAAGACAATTTTCTGAAAAAAGCGTCCTATGCAGGATTTTTTCTTTCAATACTAGTATCGAGTATTATAGCAATTTACTTTCTGTTAGTAAATGCAAATAAAGATACAAGCGTTTTTTTAATGTTTATACTTACTATTGGAATGATAGGTACTGTAATTGCCTCAAAGCTGCTAGCGATTTTATTTTGGAACATCGTTGAAGACATGTGGAAAGAATCGGAAGCAAAAATGTGTAAATAGGACAATAGTATTTAGAATATATCGCATTTGTTACAATGTAAAAGTAAAACGCAAAAAAGCAGTGGTAATGTCATAAGTGAGTGAAATTCGAATAGTTGCTGGTACTAACAAAAAAGAACAAGCGCATACGATTAGTCACTCTGAGAAGTAAGTTTTAGGTAAAAAGAAGAAAATCGAAAGCCATAAAGCCATAATTTCAAGGAATTTAATTACAAACTTTAGTTCACTTGGTTATAGATGGAAAATACTACACTGTATTTATTTACAAAAATATCCAAGGTGAATAATTATAGCTAATTTAGCTAGAGGAAGAATTAAATCTAACACTGAAAAACTTTTCTGATTTGGGCTGTTATATTAATTTTGTGGCTCTAACAGCGCGATTCCAAAATGCGATAAGACAAGGGACTAATTTCGTGTTTTTTCGAAATTATATTATTTCATTATAAGGTAGTACCTATATTATTGATTCAAAAAAAACCTATTTTACTTTTAAAGTAAGTAGATCTACTAGTTTAGGACTATGTTGCATTATAAAGACGAGAAGATACAAAGAGAGGAATTGGAGAACGTGACAAATTTAGATCTAGAAGAGCAAGCAAAAATAGAGCTAGTTGATAATGATACCGAACAGCAACTAAGTAGTGAACAAGCAGAGCTACAACATAATAATGAGCAAGCTGAACAATTATTAAATGAAAAGGACACTGATAGACTCATCGGGTGGCCTCAGTTTTTAATTTTTATCGGAATCTATCTAGGAATTAGCTTTACAATAGGTATAGTAGTGGGGATTATTGGTGCTAGTAATAACATTGATATTGAGCAGATATTTACAGGTTATCAGGCTGGAATTATAGAATTCTTAGTAATTATGGTGGCGTTAATGTTTCAAAAAAAAATTCGCCGTTTAGTATGGGAATCTTTTTCCATTTCACCATTAAAAGAGATGAAAACATATGGTTTTATGCTTGGTGGTTTTCTGATATTTTACCTGACGCAATACATCTTAATAGAACTAGTAGCGATAGAGGATGCTTCACAACAACCAGCCGATTTGGGCTTTAATAATCTTTCAGGGTTTAGTCTAGAATATATACTGTTTTTCGTTTCTATAGCGTTGTTGGTACCATTGTATGAGGAAGTATTATACAGGGGAGTACTACATCGTTTTTTAGAGGTAAGATACAATTTTTGGGTGGGAATTACTATCTCTTCACTTGTATTCGGCTTATTGCACATTGGCTTCCCTATCTCGGCAACGATTATGGGAATCGTTATGGTTGTTTTATTCAAGATGACGAAATCTATTATCCCGTCGATACTATTACATATACTTTGGAATACGTTTGCTGTGATTGTGTGGTCGACAATGTGATGCGTTTGAACTGAGGTTAACGTTATTAAGACTTTAGTATCGCTTGTTGTAGTTTACAGTATTGTAGGATAGCTAATTAACAATCTTTTATATTTTCAAGTGAATTAATTTCATAATACCTAGATTTGAGTCAACATTTTAGACTTATGTGTTTTAATTTTAATCACTACAAGGACTAAATTATTCATTTATATGCATATTTGAAAGGAAATAACAATGCTTAGAAATCCATTCCAAAAATACACTTGCATCAAGCAACACGATGAAAAAGACTGCGGAGCAGCCTGCCTAGCAACAATAGCTAAACAGTATGGCTTGAAAATTCCTATTTCAAAGATTCGAGAAATAGCAGGAACAGATAAGCAAGGCACAAACGCATACGGTTTAATCACTGCTGCAGAGAAACTGGGATTTTCAGCGAAAGGAGTAAAGGGTAATCAGGAAGCGTTATTTGAAGAATTCCCGTTGCCGGCCATTGCTCATGTAGTAATTGATCAGAAATTATTACACTATGTAGTTATCCATAAGATAAGTAAAAAAGAGATAATTATAGCTGACCCAGCAAAAGGCATCGTTAAATTAACACCAGAAGAATTCTTTCAAATTTGGACAGGCGTATTAATATTAATGGTTCCAACTGCTCAATTCCAAAGAGGAGATGAGACAAAGGGGCTTTTTTCGCGTTTTTTCGGAATTATATTACCTCATAAAAAACTAATACTACATGTAATGTTAGCTTCTATACTAATCACTATTTTTGGTATAGCAGGCTCTTTTTATTTTCAATTTTTGATAGATGAAATACTACCTTATAACTTAAATAAAACCTTACATATTATATCAATTGGTCTTATCGTAATGTATATATTTCAAACTATGCTAAGTGCATTTAGAACACACTTACTATTATATATTAGCCAAAAACTAAGCATAACCATCATGCTTGGCTATTATCGGCATGTATTAAAGCTACCTATTAAATTTTTCGGTACGCGTAAGGTCGGAGAAATCATCTCACGTTTTATGGACGCTAACAAAGTCACCGAGGCTATTTCCAGTGCTGCATTGACGGTGATTTTGGATGTAACAATGATTCTACTAGTTGGTGGAATCCTATACTATCAGAATGCTACTTTGTTTTTTGTAACGTTATTATTAGTACCTTTCTATGCACTAGTTGTATGGATATTTGTAAAGCCATATGAAAAGATTAACCGTACAGAAATGGAAGATAACGCTCAATTAACAGCCAATATAGTAGAATCGATTAATGGAATAGAGACAGTAAAAGCATATAACGCAGAAAGAAAAGTTAATGATGAAACAGAGAAGAGATTTGTTAAATACTTAAAAACAGTTTTCAAGCACGGGGTTATTGACAACGTTCAAAGCTCCCTCAAAATGTTCTTGCAATTGGTAGGCGGAACCATGATACTTTGGGTTGGTTCTTATCAGGTCTTAAATGGACATTTGAGTGCAGGACAACTAATTACATTCAATGCATTATTAGCATATTTCCTTGAACCATTACAGCGTTTGATTAATTTACAGCCAACTCTTCAATCGGCTACAGTAGCGTCTGACCGCTTAGGGGAAATATTAGATATAGAAGCAGAAAAATCAGATAATGAAGATAAAAAAATCAACCCAGAATCCCTTCGTGGTGATATAAAAATTAAAAATATCGATTTTCGATATGGAACAAGGCAACTGGTACTAAAAAACATCAATATGCACATAAACAAGGGAGAAAAAATTGCATTAGTGGGAGAAAGCGGCTCTGGTAAAACAACCCTAGTAAAGTTGCTCGTTAACTTCTATCAAGCTGAAAAAGGTGAAATTTTAATAGATGACAACAATATTTTAGATATAAATCGTGATGTATTACGCTCAAAAACTGCTTACATACCACAAGATACCTTCTTCTTTAGCGGAACAATTAGGGAAAATCTATCATTAGGTATGATGGAAGAAGTAGGTATGGAGAAATTAGTAGAAGCAGCGAAATTAGCTAAGGCACATGATTTTATTAACAACCTACCTTTGCGGTATAACACCATTTTAGAAGAAAATGCCACCAACCTATCAGGAGGTCAAAAACAACGCCTGGCTATAGCTAGAGCAATACTAAAGCAACCAGATATCTTAATAATGGATGAAGCAACCAGCAATCTTGACTCTACTACTGAGAAGGCAATCTCAGATACAATACAGAATTTAACACAAGGGATAACAACTATAATCATCGCTCATCGCCTAAGCACAATAATGCGTTGTGACAAAATTTACGTGATGGAGCATGGAGAAATCATTGAATTAGGTACTCATACAGAACTCATGAAAGATAAAGGCAAATATTACGAACTATGGAAAGATCAACTTCCATCAATCCCAGATGACAAGGGAGAGAATGACGCATGAGAGTAGACATTAAAGAGTGGAGTGAACTAAGCGATAGCAGAGAGTTGCTAGAATCAAAGACTAGTCCAGTGGGGATTATTTTCGTCTACTTAATAGCGTTCATTATTATTGGTGCACTAGTATGGAGCTATTATGGAGAATTAGATGAAGTTGTTAAAGCCCAAGGTGTTGTCAGACCTGAGCAGAACATTAGCACAGTAACCAACAAAGTACTGGGTCGTGTAGAAACAATGTATTACGAGCCAGGTTTAGAAGTAGAAGAGGGAGATTTGCTTTATGTAATAGGGCATCAAGAACTAATTATTCAAAAAGAATTTCTAGCAGAAGAACTACAAAAAACTGATGAAGAATTACGCTTACTACGAACATTTAGAGACAGCATTACTTCTCGAGTAAATTTATTTATTTCTGATGAAGATCGACAGCAAGACTACTATGAACAGTTTAGACAGTATATGATTCAAAGACAAGTGTTGTTGCAAGAGATAGAACAGATACAAGCAGAACTAAACTTAATAAACAGGAATAATCAGCGAGACCTTGAGATTTACGATCAAGAAGAACAAGAATTACAACGACGTTTAGAAAATGTAGAGCGGTTACAGTATTCAATAGAGCAGGAGCAGAATCAATTTGAAAAAGAGGAAGATGAATTCTATTTAGCCTACATAGACTACACATTATCGGTACGCGGGCTTGAACAAAACATAATTCAAGCACAACGAACTTATGATATTTCAAACGTATTAGGCGAAGATAATATTCCGAGAAACCAAATTCAAGAAGACAAAGAAAGATATGAGTTAGCACTATTAGAAAAAGAACGATATCAAAACGAATATATGCTCAATATAAGCAGACAACAAGAACAGCTGCGAGAAAGATTAAGAGAAATCAATAATACGAGAGAGAAAGCAATACGGTCTACAGAAACACTAGAGAGCACATTAAATAGTCGCAAAGTAAGCCTTGATAAGTTAGAGGTGGATACGTTAGTTCGTATTAATGAACGAATTAGAGAACAAGAAAGGATTATAGAAAATTTACAAGAACAATATCGTTCACGGCAAATTAATATAGAAGATTCCTATGTTCGTGCACCAATATCAGGCAATATCAATATTACTCGAGAAACAAATATAGGAGATTTATTGCAAACAGGTACAGAAATACTTACAATCGTGCCTAAACATAGCAACGTATATAAAATCCAACTATTTGTACAAAGCAAAGATATTGCCCAAATAGAAGTAGGGGATTATGTGCGCTATCGTTTTCCTGCTTTACCATATCGCGAATATGGTGAGTTAACAGGTGAAATTAGCCGCATTAGTACAGATGCTAATATGAGTCAGCAGGACGGGAGTCGTTACTTCCTTGTTGAGGCTACAATAGAGAATCATCCCGTATACAGCTATAGAGGAGAAGAAGCCCAAATAAGAATAGGAATGGATACAGAAGCATCAATAGTTACTGACTCAAAGAAAATTATCTACTATTTATTAGAGAAGATAAACTTACGGGATTAGGGCTATTTCTCTGTATAAATGAACTCTTGAAATGGACATGGGTATAGTGAGACACGCCTAGCCTCCAATGAAATTTACCAATTAGCACAAACAGTTGGTGGAGTACATACTGATTATTGGAGTCCTTGCGGAGATGCAGGGGCTTTTTTGTATGTATAAAGAAGATACACTTCTACCGGAACTTTAGTTGAACTAATTTTACATAGTCGTGTTTATCTAAAGCAATAAAAATAATAATATTGAATTACGGTGTTGAAAAAAATAATTGACAAAAAACACAAGTGGAGTATAATAATATTGATTATCATTATCATTATCATTATCATATAAATCATTAACGCATATCATAAATTTAAAGGCTTTACAACCTTATAGCTTCAAAATACAGCAAAAAGGACTGATCTGATGAAAACAATATTAATTATTGACGACGACGAACAACTAGTTCAGATCATGACTATGTATTTACAGAAAAATGGTTATCAAGTTTATTGGGCTGAAGACGGAGTAACTGGTGGCCAACTTTGCCAAAAACTAAAACCGAATTTAATTATCTTAGATGTGATGTTACCAGGAATAGATGGTTTTAAATTATGTACACATTTGAGATGTAATAAATGTTGCGCACCTATATTAATGATATCTGCTAAGAGTGATGTTACGGATCGCATCAATGGTATAGAACTAGGTGCAGATGATTACCTATGTAAACCTTTTAGTATGAATGAAATGGTTGTCAGAGTAAAGGCTTTACTAAGGCGTTGGGAAGGTATTGAAGAAAAAGTTGCTATTAAACCAAGGTTATACATTGATTACGACAAAAGAAAAATATTCCTCAAAGACAAGGAGCTAGACTTAACAAATACAGAGTATCTTATAATGGTACTGTTTTTAAAAAATCAAGGGAAAATATTTAGTCGAGATGAATTAATGTCTAATTTAAGAGGGATTGATCATTTACACTTAACTGAACGAGCAATTGATTTTCACATAACAAATCTAAGGAAAAAAATTGAGAAAAGCCCTAAAAATCCAACTTATATAAAAACGATATGGGGTATGGGTTATCAATTTCAGCAAACAGAGGATGAAGATAATGAATGTGAACCCTAAAATCAAAAAATTATTTTCCAACAGATTTACAAATTCAGCGCTCACCGTAGTCTTATCCTTCTCAATTCTCTTGATAATGAGTTATCTCTATCCATTTTTTTATGTTTATGTCATAGGTGGAGGGCTACACTTACTCATTACTTATTATCAATTAAAAAAGTTATACACATATTATAATCATGAAAAAAAGATTTTTGAAGAGCAGATATTATACGAGAAAAAGATTAAAGAACACATGGTAGAGGATTTATGCCACGATATAAAAGCACCTTTAAGTACATTGAGAGGACAAATGGAAGCCATCTTAGATGGTATAATGCCAGCTGATCAGAAAACACTAGAACTTTCTATTCAACAAATAGATAGAGTCACAAAATTAGTTGATGAATTAGATTTATCGTTAGACGCATTACATTTAACAGGCAAACTTAAAAGCTATAAATTATCTAAATTTTTGAACCATATAACTGCTAACTTTGAATTAGTGTGTAACTCTAGAGGAATGCGTTACGAAGTGATTAATGATTTAAACAATGATTACGAACTCCTGATTGATTCAAACAGACTGTATCAGGCATTTTTTAATATTTTTAACAATTCAATAAGATTTTCAAATAAAAGCAATTCTGTTTTTCGAATTGTTATCAAAGAAGCTGAACACCACATCGACATCTTCCTAGCAGACAATGGAACAGGCATAGCACTTGAGGATGAACCTTACATTTTTGAAAGACTATATAAGGGAGATGCTAGTAGAAAAAAGGAAAAAGATAGTGGCTCTGGTCTTGGGTTGTTTATTACTAAGGAAATTGTTGAATATCACGGTGGACAAATCTCTATCTTCAAACCAAAGCTTTTTGAAAGTGGTTGCACACTATTAATTAAACTACCAAAACCCAAAGTGTGGGTCGCTTAAAAACCAATGATCATAGAACTGTTGAGGAAATTGCTCAACAGTTTTTTGCTTATATATGGGACTTTTTTTATTTATCACAAACTCACACTTTTCTAACAAATTGCTAACAAATTTCTCACAATTATATTTTATAATTCTAAATGAAAATAATAATTATTATCAGGAGAGCTTAAATGCAACTTGAATACTATTCACTTCATAAAAGTAAATTTTCATTACCAGATGAACCTAGAGTGGTCAGTTTAATGCCTCATATAACGGACCATTTACTATCGCTAAAAATTGTGCCTGTTGGCACAGTTAAGGTAAATGATTATGAAACAGAATTTCATGGTTATCTAAAAAAATATTTGACGAACAGCATGGTAATCGGCAGTTCTATAGAGTTAAATTTGGAGGCGATTGCCTCTTTAAAACCAGACATTATTATAGGTGAGGGGAAAAAGCACTTATTTTATCTTAATAAACTTTCTTCTATTGCACCTACGTTCCTATTTAAAGATTTAACAGTTGATTGGCAACTAGTGTTTAAAATAATTGGAAATATGTTTGGGCGCCAGTCTGTAGTAGCTAAAGAGCTAGAACTGTTCAAACAAAAAATTAACGACATAAAAAATTTCAAAAATAAAACTCTGTTTTCAAAAAACATCTTATTCGCAAATCATTGGAAGCGAAATCTCTTTAGGGTCTACTCTCATAAAAGCCATTTAGGCAAGATATTATACGAAGAAATTCAATTACCGTATGCTGGTTATGATTATGAATCGATAGAAAAACCTTTAATTACACTTAGTATCAATGATATTATGCAAACTTCAGTTGATGAACTGTTTATTTTAACAGATACGGCAAATCCACAGCGAATTCACATACAACAGTACTTTGATCATGATAAGCAAAAGCACCCACCTCAAATACATTATTTGCCAGGACTTAAAGATGGGATTGAAGGCAAAGGTTTAATTCTTTACAACCAAATTATCCAACACCTATTTCATGCAATATCGAGTGAGAGTAAGGAGGTGCAAAAGATTGTTTAAGCAAGAAGTTCGTTACATTGGTCAACCGATAAGTAATCTTAACCATTCGGGCTTTAAGAGAATAATAGTTTTGGCACCACATTTTGTCGATTATTTACTAACGTTAGATAGTATACCTATTGGCGTTGTAAGTGAAGATGACAATGGAACAACACTTGATGACTGTGTTATTCCCGCCCAACAAAAAGTAATAAGTGTTGGAACAAGCAAATTACCACAGTTAGACATAATAAAAGAACTAAAACCAGACTTGATTTTAGGCGAAGCAAAAAAGCATATTCATCTATTCAAAGCATTAGATAATCTGGCACCTACAATATTGATTAAAGATCTAAGCGTTGATTGGAAAAAAATCCTTCTGTTTCTCAGTCACATTCTTAACAAGGAACAGATTGCACGACAAAAACTAGATGAATTAGATGAACAAATCAATATGAATAAACCACATTTCAAAACATTTTTTGCTAATAAAACCGTATTGTTGGCAAATGTGTGGAAAAAAGAGGGTCTTCAAGTTCATAATTTCGATAGCCACCTTGGAAAAATTCTATACCAACAAATTGGTCTACGAAAACCAAGCCCACTGCATATTGAAGATAAATATATTGGATACAAGTATATGTTTCCACATAAGTTAGATAGCATTGCATCCATTAACCCAGATATCTTGTTCTTATTTAATACAGTTGGAGTTAAACAAGAAGAGATTTTTAAAGAAATAGAAAAATCTTCTCTATGGAATGATTTAAGTTGTGTTAAGAATGATCAGGTCTATCGGTTTGGAAGCTTAAAAGATGGTAACGAAGGTAGATGCGTTCGTCATTATACAAAAATTCTCAATGAAATATCAAAACATGTTATGGGGGTAAATTAATGAAAAAAATAATATTTTTAATTGTGTTATTAACTACCGTCCTTATATTAGGGGCATGTGCTAATAAACAGACTTCTGTTCTACTGCCGAACGAAGATGTTGCAGATGAAACAGTTGTATCAGAGAAGATAATTGAAGAAGCAACAGAAGAAGTAAGTAATAACGAAGACATTGAAAAGTCAGGAACAGAGGCTCAAGAATTATCAGATACTCAAGCAATAGGCGATACAAATGCTGAAACGACTACCAACAATAACGGTAATAATGTCAGCAACACTAGTCCAAATACGAATGTAAGCACAACACAACAACCGAAGACGAGAATTATTCAGCACGCAATGGGGTCATTGGAAGTACCTGCTAAACCAGAGCGAATCGTTGTACTTTCTGCCCAGCATGCGGATCATTTAATCTCTTTAGGTATTACTCCAATTGGATCAATAAGTGGTGCAGGTGGGCGAGAGGTTGATTGGCTTCATAACAGAATGCCTGGAACGACATATATTGGTCACTTTCATTCGCCAAGCGTAGAAATGATTCTATCATTAAGACCGGATTTGATTTTGGGCGTAGAAAAGCATAATTCAAAAGCATATGGATCATTAAGTAAAATTGCACCTACTGTTTTACTGCAAGACATGGAAGCTGACTGGCGAGAAATTTATAAATATATAGCTGAAGTAGTTGGTAGAGAAGACGTAGCCAAGGCTCGTTTGAAAGAGTTTGACAATCGATTAAGTAAAGGGAAACAAGACATTGCTACAAAACTTAATAACGGCGAAACAGTACTCTTTATGAGAGTCCACCACAAAGAATCACGTCTATTTGGCACTAACAGTCATATCGGCAAAATAGCTTATGGGGGGCTAGGTTTAAGACCACCATCTATAACACCGACAAATGTAGCTGAATTACCAATTGCTTTAGAAAAGCTGCCAGAGTTTGAAGTTGACCACATATTTCTACTAGATACGGCAAAAAAAGAAAATCAAGATGTAATTAAAGAAATGCAACAAAATCCAATCTGGAAGAATACGAAAGCCGTCCAGAATGGAAATGTACATTTGTTAGGAGATTTAAATGATAGTAGAGCTGGAAAAAGTTTAGTTCTATATAACCTAATCGTCGATGGGATTTTGGATGGGTTGCTTAAATAATGGAGAGCATAAAATATTTTTTAAGATTCGTAAGCCCATATAAATTTAAAATTTTTATAGCTATAGTTCTAGGATTTGTGAGAAATGCTATTCCGATGTTGCTGCCAATTATTATGATGTACATCGTTGACAATATAATTGGCAACAACGAAATGGTAGTAGATCAAAAAGTGTATCTCTTGGTTGTAATCATGCTAGGCAGTTTCTTGATATATACAATTCTAAGAGTGCCAGTAGAATACTATAGCACATATGTGACGCAATGGATTGGTAACAAGATATTGTATGATATTCGGAAAAATTTATTTGAACATTTACAGAAACTATCCCTACGGTTTTATCACGAAAAGCGATCTGGGGAAGTAGTTTCCCGAGTTGTTCACGATGTAGAACATACGAAGCACTTTGTAACAACTGGTTTAATCAATTTATGGCTAGATATAGTAGCAATTATTATAGCTGTGGCAGTTATGCTTAAGTTAAATATTCAGCTAACATTTGTATCGTTACTAATTTTACCGTTCTATGCCGTAGCAATGCGTTATTTTTTCAGCAAATTTAGAGATCTAAGTAAACAACGATCTAAAGCGCTAGCAGAAGTACATGCTCACCTTAGCGAACGGATTCAAGGGATTAGTGTTGTAAAAAGTTTTGCATTAGAAAAACACGAGGAAAAAGTATTTGACAACCAAAATACGTTTTTTCACAATAGAGCACTAGGTGTAGTTAGTTATGAAGCCAAAACACAATCAATCGTAAATACAATAACTGATATAGCACCACTACTAATCATTGCCTTTGGGGGCTATCAGGTTATTTTGGGCAATCTTACATTAGGTGCATTGTTAGCCTTTTATGTATACGCTGAAAGAATTTACAACCCATTAAGAAGGCTGATAAATTCAACTACACATCTTACACAATCACTGGCCGCAATGGATAGGGTTGTCGAGTTAATGAAAGAACCATACGATTTACAAGAAAAAGCAGACGCAGTACAGGTAGAAAAAGTAGTAGGAAACATCTCATTTAAGGACGTCAGCTTTCAATATGGCAACAAGAGTGAATCCGTATTAAAAGATATTAATATCGATATCCGCCAAGGTGAAACAGTTGCACTTGTTGGGGCAAGTGGCGGTGGTAAATCATCGTTTATAAGTCTAATCCCAAGATTTTTTGATGTATACCAAGGAGCTATTACTATTGATGGTATTGATGTGCGAGATTATAGCATTTCATGCTTGCGTAAGCAAATTGGCATGGTACTTCAAGAACCGGTTTTATTTAGTCATTCAATTCGAGAAAATATTATGATGGGCAATCCCAAAGCTAGTGAACAAGAAATGATATTCGCTGCTAAAAAAGCGTTAGCTCATGACTTTATTGAGAATCTTCCAGAAGGCTATGATACTGAAATTGGCGAGAGAGGTGTAAAACTTTCAGGTGGTCAAAGACAAAGAATTGCAATCGCTAGGTTGTTCCTGAAAAAACCGCAGATCATAATTTTAGATGAGGCAACATCTGCTCTAGATTTAGAGACGGAAAAACATGTTCAGCATTCAATTAACGAGCTGTCAAGAGATAGAACAACAATTATTGTAGCACATCGGTTAGCTACTATTACACACGCAGATACGATTATAGTGATGGATGGTGGGCAAATAGTTGAAAAAGGAACTCATGAACAGTTGATGGAGCAAAAAGGTAGTTATTATCAATTGTTTATAATACAAAACTTAGATGAGAACAGCCCTGAAAGTGAAACTATAATCAGTAAGAATGTAAGTTAAAGGAGATGCAGAACAGAATGGGAGTACCATTAATTGCGAACAAGGATGGCGAGATTAAGCAAACCCTTTTCAATAAGGAAAAAAACAAAAATAGAACATTTCAAAGGACTTTACTTATTATTCTTTCTCTAATTGGCATTGTTGTCGGAATGCTAGCGTCTATCATGGTGGGTGCAGCAGATATAGATGTCAGAACGGTGGTTCAATCAATCGTTAGTTATGATGAAACAAATGTCAAACACTATACGGTTATGGAACTACGACTGCCAAGAGCCGTAATGGCATTTTTTATAGGAGCTTGCTTTGCTGTAGCGGGCGCAATTATGCAAGGGGTAACACGTAATCCATTAGCGAGCCCTGGACTAATGGGTGTATCTGCCGGTGCAGGTTTTGGTGTCATTATAGCTTTTGCTTTTTTTCCAGATTTTAAATACCATCAACTAATCCTTGTTTCTCTAGTAGGCTCAGCCTTTGGAACTATGATTGTTTATAGTGTGGGAACAGCAGCATCGTTCCAATCACGTGGTAGATATGCACATGTTAAATTCGCATTGGCAGGTGCAGCAGTCGGAGGATTATTAAGTTCATTATCTAAAGGAATCGAAATTTACTACGGTGTCATGACGAATGTCATGTATTGGTATGCTGCTGGCGTAGCTGGAGTCAAATGGTTCGAGGTAAAAACAATCTTACCATGGTCTATCGCGGGGCTTTTATTAGCAATGGTAATCGCAAGGCAGCTGACACTATTAAGCTTAGGAGACGAGGTAGCAGCAGGACTCGGTCAGAAAATAAAGTGGATCAAAGCTATAGCTGCATTATCTGTATTCATATTAGTTGGAGCAGCAGTGTCCGTATCAGGACCAATTGGCTTTATAGGCTTAGTAATTCCGCATATGACTAGATTTTTAATAGGTGTAGATTATCGCTGGGTTATCCCTTGCTCTGCGTTATTAGGTGGACTTCTTTTGGTCGTAGCTGATATGGCTTCAAGAATGGTAAATCCACCGTTTGAAACGCCAGTAGGTGTCTTAACGGCAATGATCGGCGTTCCATTCTTCATCTATTTAGCACGAGGAAATAAGAAGGTGGGATTATAATGAAAGTTCTGTCAGTGGTCAAACCAAAGGGAAAACGAATGAATCCTTTGTTTATGATTTTAATATTACTATCAATAACACTAGTATCTATGTTTATTAGTATCAATATGGGTTACACAAGAATTCCAGTTCAAGATATACTTCGAACGTTAGTAGGGCTTGGAACCTTTGAACAAAATTTTGTAATCTTCGACGCTAGACTTCCTAGAATTGTTATTGCAGTTTTAGTAGGGGCAGGATTCGCTGTATCGGGAGCAATTATGCAAGGAGTATCTCAAAATGGATTAGCCGACCCAGGAATACTTGGTCTTAATGCAGGCGCTGGATTTGCAGTTGTATTATATATATCGTTATTTCACGAAAGAATTGGCATGGCTTCAGCTTTTGCGTTACCAATATTCGCTTTTTTAGGCGCAGCGATTACGGCTGCCATAGTATTTGTCCTAAGTCTAAAGAGGGGCACTGTAGATCCGATAC
The DNA here is from genome assembly GCF_001730225.1 of Desulfuribacillus alkaliarsenatis. NCBI lineage: Bacteria > Bacillati > Bacillota > Desulfuribacillia > Desulfuribacillales > Desulfuribacillaceae > Desulfuribacillus > Desulfuribacillus alkaliarsenatis. The sequence continues at coordinate 19,460 of NZ_MIJE01000001.1, forward strand.
GATTAGTTCTAATGGGTGTAGCTGTAGGTTCAGGAATTGGTGCACTTATGCTGTTTTCAACCTATTATATGGGTTCTTATCAATATGAGTTCGTGAAAATCTGGTTAACAGGAAGTATATGGGGAACTAACTGGGCCTATGTTGGGATTAGTTTTGTATGGCTAAGCTTCTTACTTCCTCTAGCAATCTATAAAGCAAGAACACTTAATGTTATGAATTTAGGCGAACTAGTAGCTACTGGTGTTGGAGCTTACGTTACAAAGGAAAGAATTATTCTAATTACTATAGCTGTAGCTTTAGCGGCAGTATGTGTGTCTGTTGCCGGTTCTATAGGATTTGTCGGCTTAATTGCACCGCATCTTGCTAGACAACTAGTTGGTGTGAATCATAAGATTATGGTTCCAACGGCAGCATTGTCAGGAGGGATTCTTGTACTAATAGCTGACATGATAGGTAGAATTTTGGTACATCCAGTAGAAATTCCAGTAGGAGTTGTAGTTGCAGGTATAGGAGCACCATATTTTCTATACTTACTAATTAAAACAAAGTAAAGAGGGGTAAAAAATGAGTGCGATTCAAACACAATCACTTAGTCTGAGTTACCATGAGGACACAATTATTAAAAACTTAGATATTAATATACCTGAAGGAAAGATAACAGCATTAATTGGTCCTAATGGATCTGGCAAATCTACGATTTTAAAATCATTAGTTCGAGTATTAAAACCAACAAATGGGCATGTATTTTTGGACGGTAAAGAAATACAAACAATTCCTACGAAGAAAGTAGCTCAAAAACTATCATTTCTACCACAAAGTCCAGATGCACCTGATGGTTTGACCGTCGAAGAATTAGTGTCCTATGGAAGGTACCCGTACCAGAAAGGCTTTGGAATTCAGAGCAAAGAGGATTTAGAGATGATAAGTTGGGCTATCAGAGTTACTAATTTAGAGGAGTTTGTTGATCGACCAATTAATTCTCTATCCGGCGGTCAAAGGCAAAGGGCATGGATAGCGATGGCATTAGCCCAAGGAACAGACTATATGTTACTAGATGAGCCTACCACGTATCTAGACTTAGCACACCAGATTGAAGTTTTACAATTACTAGAAGAACTGAATCAGCTACAAAAGAAAACTATTATTATGGTTGTTCATGATTTGAATCATGCTGCTAGATTTTCACAATATGTAATAGCCATCTCGAAAGGAGAATTAGCGTACGAAGGGAGTCCTAAAGATGTGATTACAAAAGAAATGCTCTCAAACGTATTTGGACTAGAAGCAGAAGTCATTCTAGATCCAATTCACAAAATGCCTTTATGTATCCCTTATTCCCTCACAAAAACAAAAGAACCTGTGGCAGTTTAGTAGGAGTAATGGTCTATGAAAAAGATTGGTATGTTTTTAGCGAGTATGACTGGTAATACCGAGGCAATTGGAAATGAGATAAAAAAACAACTGTATGAATTTCAAGTTGATATTTATTTAATGGAATATATTGATTGTGAAGCTGACTTTATGTTGGAAGATTACGAGATTCTGCTTTTTGGGGCATATACCTGGGGAGACGGGATTTTACCTTTCGAAGCTGAAAAAACCTATGAACTATTAAGCAAGTATGATTTAACGGGTAAAATTGTCGGTGTTTTTGGCTCTGGAGATTTCGCTTATCCTAACTATTGTGTGGTTGTTGATATGTTCGAAGAAAGAGCAAGGCAACAAAATGGGAAACTAGTATTGCCTTCTATCAGAATGGAGTTAGGTCCTGATTCTGAAGGGAAGCTACAAATAATAAAAGATTTTACTAACAGCATAAAGGAGATGTATCAATGGTCATTACAGAAGTAAAGCAAAAAGTAAAAATAACAGCAGAATTGGCAAATCAGTACTCTAAATTAGGCAAACAAGAAAAGGCTGCTAGACTATTTGACAAAGCGGTTATTGAAACTGAACTGTTGACTGACAAAAAAGAGCAGGAGAATATGTATGCCCATCTTGCAAACGAATTTGCATCAGTCGATGATTTTGACAAAGCAATAGAATATTTAGAAAAAATTACAGACCAAGAGGTGTATGTAAAAACGACTTGGAAGTTAGTTAATAAATCTGCAAAAGCAGGCAAAATGACGTTAGCTGAAAAATTATTAGCTAAAGCTGTAGAGATTGCTAACAACATTGAAGACCCATATGTAAAAGTTGAATTACTTACAGGAAGTGGAGCTAGCTTCAGACATATTGAATATTCTAGAGGGGTTGGCTTAGTGAATGAAGCTTATGAGCTTATAGCAACATTAGATGATTCATACAATCAAGCAATTCTTTATAACGAGGTAGGCGCTAATCTTATTGATGTTAAAGAAAAAGAAAAGGCACTTGAGTCCTTTAATAGAGCCTTCTCTTTAACAAATAACATTTCTAGCCCAATTCAAATAGCACAAGTATTAGCTATGCTTGGTGGAGAGTTAGCAGAGAAAGGAGAACGCGAAAAAGCATATGAATACTTGTTAAAAGGCGTAGATGTAGCCGCTACTATTGAAGAAAATGAAGAGAAGTGGGCTGTCTTAAGCGAGATTTCCAGAAATTTTGGTCAAAGCTTTAAATATGAGAATGGTATAGAAACTGCAGATATTATTAAACGCCCTTTTTACAAAGTGGAAGGCTATATACGTGTAGCTAAAAATATGATTAAAAATAAGCTGCATGATGAAGCCCTTCAGTTATTAGACAAATCAAAGCTCATTACACAAGAAATGGTAGATCCTTATGAAAAAGCTGTTGTACTAAGGAAGATCATTTCAGAATTAATTAGCTTAAAGAAAAACGAAGACGCATTACAACTATTAAGTGAAGTTGAGGCATTATACAACTAATTATAAAAAAATATAGGAGTGAATTATTATAATGAGAATGAATATTGTTTTCAAAAAGAAGTGTATGTTTATGGTAACTATAGCTTTAATATTAGCAATCACTATATCACCACTTTCTAGTGTATTTGCTAATGGAGATATTGGCTCAGCTGCTGTATATGTAGCGAATAACAACTCCTATGCGGTAACTGCAGAGGGAGAAGTTTATTCATGGGGTGTTAATCAGCATGGTAAACTTGGAATAGGCAGGGACGATCTTAGCGATGAAGGTAGAGCGGTTATTCCAGAAAAAATCCCTAATTTCACAAATGTAAAGACGTTAGCTACTGGTAGTGATCATATCATTGCATTAAAAAATGACGGTACAGTATGGGGTTGGGGAAGAAATAATATGGGACAATTAGGTCAAGGACATACTGAACCACACTTTATTTCTCCAGTACAGATTAGTGGGTTAGACAACGTAAAAGAAATATACGCAGGAAATAACTTCTCAATGGTAGTAAAAACTGATGGAACAGTATATTCATGGGGGCTACAAGAAAATGGGCGCCTAGGTCAAGGTGAGATTTCAGAAAATATCTTAGTACCTACACAAATTGAAGGATTAACTAATGTAGTATCATTAGCAGTAGGTAATGGTCATGTGCTAGCATTAAAAGAGAACGGAACTGTTTGGGCATGGGGAGAAACTAAACTTGGTAAGATTGGGAACGGAACAGTAGGAGTTAATAAGGAAGATGGAGAATGGTCACCAGTTGAGCTTGCTTCATTACAAAATATTAAAACAATTATCGCAGGAAATGAGCATAGTTTTGCTATCGATAATAAGGGCCAGGTATTTGGATGGGGAAATAACCATAGAGGTCAGTTAGGAATAGGTGATACTGAGGATAGATCAACACCAGTATTAGTGCAACCAATAACAGATTTAGCACCAAAAAAACTTGGAGTCGGTGGGAATTTCTCCTTTGCAATTTTAGATGATGGTTCAGCATGGACGTGGGGCGATAACGGTCACGGTCGTTTAGGTGCTGCAGATCAAGTTTCAACAGATCCAGCAGAAGCATTCTCTATAGTGCCTGTGAGAGTTGTCAATATTGAATTTACAGAAGGTGATTACCTAGAAGGAGTAATTCAAATTGCATCTAGAAACAATCACGTAGTAGCACTACTTAACGATGGAACCGTAGTAGCATGGGGGGCTAACCAACACGGGCAAGCAGGAGATGGATTTACAACACCTGCTCAACTAGAGCCAGCATTGACGGAGATTCCTAAGCTATTTACAGTAAAAGAAGTAGTGATAGATAATAATGATAGCGCAATTGCTAAAGAAGCGCAAGCAGGTCATCAATTACCGAACACAGCTGGGGATAACTATAATCTGTTAATGGTAGGCACATTATTACTTGTGGTAGCAGGAACCATGTCATTTTGGCAAAAAAGAAAAGTAGCTTCAAAGGAACTCGTTTAAAGATTAGGAGATTTGTAGCCTTAACTAAATATCAAAGGGTGATTAACTGAGGTTGTTACCCTTTGATATTTTCATATGCGGGGTGTAATGCTAGTAATGATAATTAAATGGTTAACAAGACTACTGTTTATTATAGGCATATTAACAATATGTTATAGCAGTTTTAAGATCTGGCATGGTGAAAAGCAAGTTTCAATTGCTTTATCAGAAGCTATTGAAATCGTAAGTACGGAGAGAAAAGCTTTTCAAGATGAAATAATAGATACTCAAGCTGACAATAGTGTCAATGAATACTATGAGATGGACGTAGAGCCTCTAATAGAACAAGAAATAGATTTTAATTTGAATGAAATTTTAGGGGTTTTAAGAATCCCCAAATTACAAAAATCACTGCCTGTTTTATTCGGTACTGATAAAGAGCAACTGAAAAGAGGAGTTGGACATTATGTCGGCTCGAAGTTGCCAGGGGAAGCAGGTCAAATCGTTCTATCTGGACATCGAGATACTGTTTTTAGAAGTCTGGGCAGCTTACTAATAGGTGATCAAGTGAATATAGAAACCATTGATGGTACGTTTTCATACAATATTGTCCACACGTACATCGTTGAGGCTGATGATCGAACAGTAATCGATTTTAGTATTGACGAGGAAATCTTATTATTGACAACTTGTTACCCATTTTCCTTTGTTGGAGACGCCCCGCAACGTTATATAATCGAAGCAAAACCAATAAGTGAACAGAAGGAATAGGGAATATTATTACGTCAACCAACAACACACTAGGGAACAGGCCAGGAACACAAGAGAACGGTTTCACTGAGCGCCAATTGATGAAGTAAATATTGATTATTAAGGGGCTGTTGCAAAACGAATGATTAAAATTCGTTATCAACGCCCCTTTTTTCTGTGCTTGAAATACTAACTGCGAGCCCAATGGACTCGCAGTTAGTGGTATAATTAAGTTATGCGACTAACTAAATTACACACTAAAAATTATACAGAATTAAGTGGAGGTTATCAATTAGTTATTCCATTTAATTTAGAAATGGTAATACCTGAGGATGACTCAGTGCGACTGCTAAGCCACATATTGGAGGGATTAAATTTTAGTAAGTTGTATCAGACATACTCTTCCACTGGAAGAAAACCTGCAGTCGAACCTAAAATCCTATTTAAAGTAATTACCTATGCTTACATGAACAACATATACTCCAGCAGAAAAATAGAAACAGCGTGTAAAAGAGACATTAACTTTATGTGGCTACTAGAAGGGAACCCAGCACCAGATCATAGCACTATCGCTAGATTTAGAAAGCAATATCTAGATAATGCTGCAGAAGAACTTTTTTATCAGGTCATTGAGCACTTGCATCAGGTTGGTGAGATTAGCTATGAAAATCTATTTATAGATGGAACGAAAATAGAAGCAAACGCTAACCGATATACATTTGTATGGAAAAAAGTAGTGACTAAAAACGAAGAAAAAATGTTTCTAAGAATTAACTCTTTAATAAAAGACATGAACGATGCCTATGAAACTGACTTTACAGTGACCAAAAAGAATATCTTAGATGACCTCAAGGCAGTGCTTGAATATTTAGAAACAAAAAGACAAAATGAGCAAATCACCTTTGTGCACGGTCCTGGTAAACGCAAATCAAAACTACAAAAATTTATTGAGCAACTACAGGACTTCTTTAATCGACAGCAAAAATATATAACCCATAAAAAATATTTAGAAGGAAGAAATAGCTACTCCAAAACAGATACAGATGCTACTTTCATGAGAATGAAAGATGACCATATGCAAAACTCCCAATTAAAACCTGCCTACAATGTACAAATAGGTGTTGAAAGTGAATACGTAACAACACTAGGCATCTTTCAAGACAGAAGTGATACCAATACACTCATTCCGCTACTTAATGATATGGAAACCAAAATAAACACCCGTTATGAAAATATAATTGCAGACGCTGGTTATGAAAGCGAAGAAAATTACATCTACCTCGAAGAAAAAGGTTATACCTACTACATAAAACCACAAACATATGAGCAGAGCAAAAAAAGAAGCTTCAAAAACAACATTAGCAAAAGAGAAAATATGGCATACGACTCTGAACTTGATCAATACACTTGTCACAATAACAAAAAACTTACCCCAGTTGGAACTACCTACAGAAAATCAGTTACAGGTTATAGGTCAGAGATAACTATATATGAGTGTGAAAAATGTAGCGACTGCCCTTACAAAACTAATTGTACAAAATCCGTAAGTAACCGCAAAATGTATGTATCTAAAACCTTCATAGAAAAACGTCAAGAATCGTACAAAAACATAAGCTCAGAACGAGGCATATTACTCAGAATGAATAGGTCTATACAAGCTTTTGGAGTATTAAAAACCGACTATCAATTTAATCGCTTTTTAACGCGCGGAAAAGCAAGTGTCAAAAATGAGTTTATCCTTTTATGCCTAGGCTACAACATCAATAAGCTACACGCAAAGATACAAAATAAAAGGGTAGGCAAACACCTTCATGAGCTAATAACTGCATAGATATATCCATGGAAATAGCCTATTATATAGGTTTATTTGCTATGTCGTCAAAAAATTAACGCCTAGTTAATGACATGCTTTTGTTAACTGGCAGAAACCCAAAATAGCTAGAGAAATTAAAGGGAGTATCGCTAACTACTAAATTAAGTAGTTTTGCGACACTCCCGTAAATTGCAAGAAAAAAATATTAAATTACGCACAAAATAACACTGTGGTAAAATAAAAAGATTACTACTATCACTCACAAATGCCGCGAATATCCTATCATATCCTTTCTTTAAATATAACACGAGATGCGGTGATATGTCAAATTTTTTTTCAAGTTTAATTGAGGGGACGTGCTATAGAAAATGATATTGGACAAAGATTGGAAACTTGATCAGGAACGACTAAATAGGATAACGGAAAAAATTCAAGAGAGAATCGCCGAACTAGAGCCAGAAGTGGCCGATTTACAGAATCAAACAGGGGAAATCAGAAAAAAATTCTGGGAAGAGGTGACTGTTAACACGAGCACCGATGAGGATTTCGGGGAGACCTATTACAGTATCAAACAACAAGAGGCGTTGTTGTCAGAACGGGAGCGTAGTTACCAGTTGCGATTGCAACAATGGAAAAGTATGAAACGTTTATTGCAATCACCATATTTCGGACGCATTGATTTTCGTGAAGATGGAATGAGATCTAATGAGCAGGTTTACATTGGTGTATCATCATTAGTTGATACAGATTTTCTTAATTTTCTGATTTATGATTGGCGTACGCCTATTGCGAGTTTGTATTATGATCATTCTCCTGGGGATGCATACTATGATACGCCTGGCGGTCGCATAACGGGAACAATGGAGTTGAAGCGTCAGTATCAGATTAGCGATGGCAAACTTCAAAATGTGATTGATACAAGTGTAACTATAGGCGACGAATTATTGCAACAGGTACTTGGTAAAAGCGCAGGCTCACAAATGAAAAGCATTGTTGCGAGCATACAAAAGGAGCAAAACACTATTATACGTGACGATAAAAGCCATATGCTTATTGTACAGGGAGTAGCAGGAAGCGGAAAGACCTCTGTCGCTCTACAGAGAGTTGCCTATATGTTGTATAAACACCGAGAACGACTAAAGGCTGATCAAATCGTTCTCTTCTCGCCAAATCCGATGTTTAACAGTTACGTATCAACCGTTCTACCAGAGCTCGGTGAAGAAAATATGCAGCAGACGACCTTCCAGGAGTATCTTGAATATGAAATTGATTCAACGTTACGTCTAGAGGACCAATTCGATCAGATAGAATATGTGCTGTTAGAACAATCCACATTAGAATATGAGGCACGGTTGAGAGGAATCGAATATAAGGCATCTGTTGCGTTCCTTAAAGCTATCCAGAACTATGCAGTGTGGCTGGGGAAGGAGGGCATGAGATTTAACAGCATCCGTTTCCAAAATCGTGATTTGATAACTGCAAAACAAATGGAAGCACAGTTTTATAGTTACGACATTTCGATTAGTTTGGCCAATCGAGTGAGCAGGCTTCAAGAGTGGCTGTTGAAGGAACTTACATTGTTAGAGCGTAAGGAGCGAAATAAACTTTGGGTGCAGGATGAGCTCAATTACCTTGATAAAGAGCAATTAGCAGTCGTGTTTAACGAACTGCATAAAGACAAAGGTGTCTTTGATTTCGCAGAACAATACGAGGAAATTCAAGAGAAACTGAATAACAAACGCCGGCGAGACGAAGGCGACTTTGACTATGCCGAACGAGAAGAAGAACTGCTGCTCCAGATGGTGGTAAACAAGCACTTTAAGCCGCTGAAACGATGCGTGAAGCGAATGTTGTTCATAGACATAGATGAACTGTACGCTCAGTTGTTCGACAATTTTGAAGCATACAAATTGATGACGAATGAGACAAATGTTCCTGAGTTATGGTCTACTATATGTATTCTAACTAAAGAAAAGCTTCGCAGGCTTGAATTGTTCTATGAAGACGCGACACCGTACCTGTATTTGAAAGAGCTCGTCGAAGGGATTCGGACAAATACTGGGGTGCGACATGTTTTCGTCGATGAGGGTCAGGATTATTCGATGTTTCAATATGAATTTCTTAAAAAACTGTTTCCGCGGGCGCGCATGACTGTACTTGGAGATTTCAACCAGGCAATATTCTATCAAGCGACAGAACTATACGAAGCAGATTCGCCGCTAATACAGTTATATGGAGAGTCTAATACTAACTTGTTTCGCCTTCTCCGTAGTTATCGTTCAACCCAGGAAATTGTAGAGTTCACTAAGTCGTTATTACATGGAGGGGAGGATATTATCCCAATAAAGAGAACTGGTGCGAAGCCAGTTCTATCGTGTGCTGACAATCGTAAGGAGTTGACAGTACGAATGGTAAAGGACATTGAAGCTCTGAATTCGGATGGCTTCGCATCCATTGCTGTTATTACGAAAACCGCTGCAGAAAGCAGAGAAGCTTTCAACTTATTGACTGAACAAGGATGTACGTCGCTGCGACTTATTACTAAACAAACACCCACATTTGAGAAAGGAACAATGGTCATACCCGCGTACCTAGCGAAGGGAGTTGAATTCGATGCAGTTCTGATTTATGATGCTTCTTCGAGGATGTATCATCGGGAAAGTGAGCGCAAACTCTTTTATACAGCATGTACGCGTGCGATGCATCGACTTTTGCTATATGCAACTGGAAAATGGACACGATTTATTAACACCGATTCCATCGATTACACTTAAACACATCGCATAGGATGTGTAATATACTCTAGAAAATGCTGTGAATAAAATAGAAGGTGTGAAAGTATCTTCCCAGGCTCAAAAGCTATCAGCTAAATGGGCGCGAGGTGAAATATCGGGTGCAGAAATGAAAGCTTCTCTAGTAGCAAAGTACAAACATTTCGCTTTAGGTTCAAATAATGAGCGATCCATACCTTTACAAAGAAGGCTCTGTTTTACGCAATTTGTTAAATATCCGTGACGAAATGAAATTAGAATTAGCTGAAGCCGAACTCTCACGGGCAAATATGATGTTATTGTACGAACTGGGCTTTGATGATTTTTCTACACAAGGAATAAAAACTATTCATAAAGTATTATTTGAGGATGTGTATGATTGAGCGGGAGAGACTAAAGACTAGAAGCCAATTGCACATGAATACCGTAACGATGACTGAGAAAAGAAGAAAGTATTAGCTATGTAGATTTTTAAACAACAGTAAACTCACAATCAAGATAGTTTGTGGAGAAAATATTAAACGGAGTCTCACTTGATAAGTGGGGCTTTTTATATGCTATTTAACCTTTGAAGTAATGGTACTAGAATAAAAAGAGAGGGATCGTATGCCTGCAATTATTTCGATAACGGACTTTAATGGAGTAGTTAAAGGATGCCATAGCCCACATACATGGATTAAAAGTTGTTAATAAACCCGCAAAAAGACTAAATAATAAGATAGCTAAGTACGAGTACTCAGGCAATCTTTGCATTGCCCAATTCATGATATCACCCCAATAATTATAATTACTAAAAGTTATATGAGGACTAATCGGCAATCATTCAATCTTGCAGTAACTACAGAAAAACTCCACAAATATCACATAAAAACAACATGAGCACATTTAATTGACATGAAAATTAGTTGACATAGTCAACTAAATCTTATATTATTACGTTAATAAATTGATGTTGTAGGGTGTGGTGATTTATGAAAGAGCAAGGCAGAATTGTTAAGCATGAGCATGGAATTGAAACGAACGTTATTGATGATATCCGAGGCTTTAATAGATTTTATACGGATGTACTTGGCTTGCTGAATAGGCACGTGCTAGATAGTGAATACTCCTTGACAGAGTCAAGAATTCTTTATGAGATTAATAAACATCCGCTGTGTACGGCGAACCAATTAATGAGCAAGTTAAATTTAGATCGTGGGCACCTAAGTAGAATTTTAAAGCAATTCCATAAACAAGGACTTATAGCAAAACATAGCTCAACAACCGATGGTCGAAAAGTTAACCTTAAGCTTACGGAAATCGGCAAAGATATTTTGGCTTCCTTGGAGACATCGTCTAGTAGTCAGGTGCAGAAGCTAATTAATCATTTAACTAGAGCAGAGCAACGCAGTTTAGCTAAATCTATGCGACAAATCCGTAGTGCATTGCTGGACGGTGTAGAGCCAATTACAATTAGATTTTTTAAAGACAGCAATGATATTGATTATATAGTAGATAAGCATCGTGACATCTATGGTAAAGAATATGGATTGGGTAGTGAGTTCATCAGCTATGTTGAAAAATATATCCGTCAGTTTCAGCAAACACATAATAAAGAAAAAGAAGCAGTTTGGATTGCTGAAACTAATAGCAAAGTTGTAGGAGCAATAGCGGCAGTTATGGTAGACGATAGTACAGTTCAACTCAGATGGTTTTTACTTGAACCAGAGGTGCGCGGTCGGGGATTGGGTCAGCGATTAATGAATGTAGCTATTGAATTTTGTCGAGACAAGGGCTATGAACATGCTTTTCTTTGGACACTAGACAAACTGGACACAGCTCGACATTTATATCGAAAATATGGATTTACAATCACAGAAACTAAAGAAAATAATACATGGGCAAAAAACTTTACTGAAGAAAGATGGGATATAAAACTTTAACCAAAACCAAACGTTATAATGCTTGAAGTCTCACACAAAACGTGAGACTTTTTATTTTTCTAGCAATGCAAATTATAAGATGCCACTAGGAATTTCAAGTTCTTTTATGGCATAGGTATATATAAAGCTGAAAGGGTGGGGTAAATGGACATTATGAGTTTAATTATGGACAATGCGTTACCGATTGTTGTCGCTCTATGGATTTTAGGTCGTATTATTAAAGGAACAAATGTAATCGCAAGTAAATTTATACCTTTAATTTTGTTGCCTGTAGGAATAATACTAACAGCATGGCTGTTAGGTGGGTTTACTGCAGAAAATATCATACAAGGAATACTTGTTACAGGCGCAGCTGTTTATGCAAATGAGATAATGAAACAAATGCAGAAGTAATAATGCAGTATCCGCTTGGATGTTTAATGAACTAATATCAATATTGTAAGCCCTTATGAAGTTACATGTAAGGGCTTTTTCACATGTTCAGTACTTGTTGAATTATGTTAGTTATCGCCATAACATTAAAAAGTTTGTTGCTAAAGTGTTAATGTAATATGCTAAGATAAGATAGTAACAATAATTCCTTTGGAGGTGGATGACATCGAGAGTTTATTGTATAGTTTTTTAGCAGGTTCTTCTATGGTTTTAGGTGCAATTGTGTTTATGGTTTTAGGCTCACCAGGGAAGCGTTTGATGGCTGGCTTGCTTGGTTTTGCTGGAGGAATTATGCTGGCGATATCTGTTTTTGAGCTTATGCCAGAAGCCCTTGAGCTTAGTAGTATGACCGTGACGATAGTTGGATTTATACTAGGTTGTGGCCTATTGTATTTATTAGATATTTATATGCCACACGCACATATGTCAACAACTGATAAACTAGTTGTTGAGAATGAGCAACGCATGCCTGAAAAAGAAGAATCGAAAGAAGCACTCTTAAGAACTGGGTACTTGATATTTTTCGGAATCGCATTACACAATGTGCCTGAGGGACTAGCAATCGGTGCTGGAGTGGAGTCGAGCCCTGAACTAGGGATGGCCATTGCTATAGCCATTGCACTGCACAATATTCCAGAGGGGCTTGCCGTTGCGGGGCCACTATTAGCTGGAGGTTTATCTTCACTAATGGTTATTTTGTTTACCTTTGTAGCGGGGATGATGACTGTTGTTGGTACTGCTTTAGGACTCTTATTATTTAATATATCAACAGTATTTATTGGAGGATCACTAGCTTTCGCTGCAGGGGCTATGTTTTATATCGTAAATGACGAATTGATACCTCAGGCAAATAAAATGCATGCGCACATTGCCAATTTGGGTTTGATTTTAGGATTATTAATCGGCTTTGTAATTTTCTAAAAATTATCCACTTAAGTGTTATATTTGTGTTAAAATAAGCAGAGATTTATAATTAATGACTGTTTATGAGGAAGGTAAGCAATGACAGAAGAAAATATAACGAGAATTGATTTAGATGGCAAAGAGATTATACTGCTCGGCACTGCTCATGTATCTAAGAAAAGTGCGGAAGAAGTTCAAGAGCTAATAGAGCTCGAAAGACCTGACTCAGTTTGTGTGGAGCTTGATGAGCAAAGATACCAGACAATCGTTGATGGAAATAAATGGCGAGATATGGACATCTTTAAGGTGATAAAAAATAAAAAGGCTACATTTCTCTTAATGAGCTTAGTGATTTCATCTTTTCAAAAACGCTTAGCAAAGCAATTCGGCATTAAACCAGGGCAAGAAATGATTCAAGGAATTGAGTCTGCAAAAGAGGTTGGGGCCGAATTAGTTCTAGCCGACAGAAATATTCAAATTACCTTTGCTAGGGTTTGGCATGCTATAGGTTTAAAGGGTAAAGCGCAGCTTTTGTTGACGATACTATACAGTCTTTTTAATGACGAGAAAATATCTGAGGAAGAAATTGAGAAGCTCAAATCCCAGGATATGCTTAATTCAATGCTTGAAGAATTTACTAAAGCCCACCCAGACTTAAAGAGGCCACTAATAGATGAACGTGATCAGTATTTAGCACAAAAAATTAAAGACGCACCTGGTAATAAAGTTGTTGCTGTTTTAGGTGCTGCACATGTTCCAGGTATTAAAAAGGAAATTCATAATGAGCACAATTTACAAACATTAACTAAAATTCCGCCTAAATCGAAAGTGCCAAAAATACTTGGCTGGGCAATACCTATTTTTATCATAAGTATTATTGCATACACTTTCTATTTAAACTATGAGGCTGGTATAAGTCAGACAATAAGCTGGGTGCTTTGGAACGGGAGCTTATCGGCTATAGGAGCAGCAATTGCTTTTGGTCATCCCTTAACAATATTAACAGCCTTATTAGTAGCACCATTAAGCTCCTTAAGTCCGTTGTTGGCTGCGGGTTGGTTTGCTGGTATTGTTGAAGCTTATATTCGACGTCCGAACGTAGGAGACTTTGAAAGGCTTTCTGATGACGTAATAAGCGTCAAGGGCTTCTGGACAAATAAAGTAACCCGTATTCTACTTGTAGTAGCACTAACAAATATAGGTAGTACACTTGGGACAATGATTGGCGGAGCGGATGTTGTGCGCTTGTTTATCAGAACTATTTTAGGAGGCTAGTAGTAAGCCAGTTAATTTTGAATTATTTTATATCAATATAGGACTTTACAGGGGATAGCGGAGCTATCCCTTTAATGTTTTATCTGTAGAGTTAAAGTATTTTATCTGTAGAACTAAATAAGAAAAAACCGATACTGATAGGTTTTTAAGCAGGATATAGAAAAGATTTGTAGAATAACGAATTATAATTAAATAAATTACGATTAACTTTAATGACAGATATGGAGGTGGGGACATGGTATCTACTCTTAATAAAGGCTATGCATTGATATTTGCTGTAATTATAGTCCCCATTATTCTCGGATTTGTATCATCTCAGTATTCAGATGTAATTATAAACGCACCGCTATTTCATTATTACTATATTGCTTTAAGCTGTGTAGCTAGTTTTATAGTAGGGATTTTTGCATATCGTGAATATAGCCGCACAGGAGATTTCAAAGTATATCTTTTAAGTATTGGATTTATAGGAATTACTATTTTGTATGGCTTTCATGGACTTATTACACCAGGAAAATCAATTTGTAGCTTTGAATCTGGCACTGATCATATAAATGCCTTTGTATTCTTCGGTGATATAAGTCGATTTTGGATAGGTATGTTCATGTTTTTTCAGGTTATGAGCTACAGAAATGTAGAGTATCGTTTTAATAAACTGTTATTATTATCTGTCGTGGCTATTATACTAGTCTTACTATCAATAGCTATATTATATTTTCCAGATGTTTTCCCAGACATTAAGAGCGCAGATGGTAAAGACACCCATTTTGCCATATTGATTAAAGTAATAACTCTAGTTCTGCTTGGTGTAGCGGCAACAAGGTATTATGATTCCTATCGTATTTTGCAAAATCCTCCTATCTTAACACTAATAGTTGCTAGTATTTTGATTATGCAAACCGTTGTTTTATTTATGATCTCTACCCCTTGGGGATTACTATGGTGGCTTGCACACAACTTATATCTGTTAAGCTTTATAAGTGTAGGAATAGGGCTGTTTATAAGCTATAAAGATAAATACCGTTTTGAGTTTTTTAACATTCATCGACAAATACAAAATTATATTGAACAGCTTAATGGTCAACAGCAGGAGCTCTATGATACGAATCAAAAATTAAATGAACTTGCAACAAAAGACCCTTTAACTGGGCTGCCAAACAGAAACTATCTCCATTATTATGTTAATCATACAATTAAAGAGCTCAGACAAACAAAAGATAGCATTGCTATTTTGTTCATTGATTTAGATGGATTCAAAAATATAAATGATAACTATGGACATGATACAGGAGATAAGCTATTAAAGAAAATTTCAGAAATTTTACAAGAATGCGTTAGGAATAAGGATTTGGCTGTAAGGCTTGGAGGAGATGAGTTTTTACTTGTTCTGCATGAAGTCGATAATAAGGAGCTTGTAGGAGATATTGCAAAAAGGGTATTAATGTCTATAACAAATCCACATGTAATTGGTGAGCATACATGTAAGGTTGGAGCAAGTATTGGAATTAGCCAATATCCTGAAGATGGCGATCAATTTGGTATACTGATACGAAGAGCTGACGCAGCTATGTATTGGGTTAAGGAGCATGGAAAGAATAATTTTGCATTTTACACTGACATACAAAAACATCTCAAAGAGAGTAACAACAAAAACAAAGCATACGACTAAAACGTATGCTTTTTATTTGGAAACATTCTATACTGTTGTTTTCTAAATTCGCTCATCAATATTACTGCCAAGGTTTTGTCGTATACTATTAATTAAGTCTAAGTGTGCTTCTGAAGGAATTTCTTTTAATGTTGTGTTGTCGGTAGGGTCGATAATTTTAACTAATAGTCTATTTGTTTCTTTATGGATATTATACTCGAATTTCTTGTCGGTGTGATACATGTTATCATGCATTGAGTTACTTGAAATCATATAAATCCCCCCCGAGTTTACCTATTGCTCTAATAATAACATGATATCCTCGGGTTTAGTCTTAAGGGAATCTCAAGAAATCATAAAATTTTCTTAAACTAGCGCTATTAATCGATTTGCGAATATATGAACTTGTATCCTACGCCCTTAACAGTGTGGATATACTTCGAGTTTGAAGGGTCAAGCTCAATTTTTTTGCGGATGTTGCTAATATGAACCATTACAGTTCGATGATCACCCATACTATCGGCACCCCAGAGAGATTGGAATATTTGCTCGCTGCTAAAAATTACATTAGGAGTTTGTGCGAGTAAGGCTAACAATTGAAATTCTTTAGGTGATAAATCTATTAGTTTATCTCTAGCTATAACTGAATGGCTGTTAAGGTCAACTATTAAATCTTCGAATTCTAATTTCTTTGGAGCGCCACTAACATTACTTAGTATCCTATTTCGACGAAGCTGTGCCTTTACCCTTGCTAAAAGCTCAACGGCGTCAAAGGGCTTACTCATATAGTCGTCTCCTCCTGCAGTCAGCCCCATAGATTTATCTAAAGGTGTGCCTTTGCAGCTAAGGAATAGAATAGGAGTAGATAAAGTTTTACGAATTTCTTGGCAGACTTCAATACCGTCTAAACCAGGCAACATCATATCTAGGATGATTAAGCTTGGGTTGCAATTAGCAGTCATTTCTATTGCTTCATACCCATTCGTAGCTACCTGAACTATATAGCCCTCTTTTTGCAAATACATGCTTATTATCTCTCTGATATCGCAATCGTCATCAACTATTAAAATTGTTTCTCCTGCCATGCTTAGCCCTCCTTCTCCTCATAGTGTACCGGCAAAGTAAAATAGAAACTGCTACCTTTACTTTCTTGACTTTCTACCCAGATGCGCCCGCCGTGGTACTCAATTATTTCTCTTGTAATGGCTAAACCTAATCCAACACTTTTAGCGTTTATACTTCTAGCTTTTGAAACCTTATAAAAGCGCTCAAAAATATGGGGTAAATCTTGTTCAGCAATTCCAGATCCAGTATCGGACAATTGAATTACTAGATTAGTCTTGTCCTCGTTAACAGCAAAGTAAAGATTAATTTTACCAGTCACGGGCGTATGGTTAATGGCATTACTTAATAAATTTGTAAAAACTCGGTTTAACTGTTCAGTATCAACACGGACATAAAATTTATCAGTGTTATTGTTTAATTCACTGGATATATGAGTGTGAAATTCGATTTTTGATACATGCATGTCAGCCGTTAGTTTCTTTGTATAGTCATTTAGAAAAGTATCTAGTGTAAAAGATTTGAGATTTAACTGTAGCTGCCTAGACTCTAACTGTGATAACTCCATCAGACTTTGCACCATGAAGTCGATACTATTTGCTTTGTCATTTACTCGTTTTAGGTATGCCTTCTGTTGCTCAGGGTCTGCAATAATTCCATCTAAGATTGCACCTATATAGCCTTTTATAGTAGTTAGCGGTGTTCGCAGGTCGTGAGAAACATTCTGGACTAAATGCTGTCGCGACTTCTCAGATCTTGATAAGGCTTCATATGCTTCTTCTAGCTCTTGCTTTGAAGTTTCTAATGCTTGCGTTCTGTCATTAACGATTGCTTCAAGGTTTTCATTAAGGTGTTGCAGCTTATCTGACATTAATTCTACGTTTGTAAAACTTTTAGAAAACTTTTTAGCAATGATTAGTGACTGGGAGAATACAAATATCAGCAGTCCCCAGGAAGATAAATTCCCTCTAGTGATAATATTTCGCAAGATGTGATTATCAGCATCATTTAATAGAATACTAAGAAATAGAATATCATTCATTGTAAAAGCTATAAGAAATATTAAACCAGCAGTTATAATGTAGCAGCCATCGCGTTGATTTTTGTTAATAGAGTATAAGATGTACAATGCATATGGAATTAACATAACTGTGAATATTTGGTACAATGGATTGAAAAGTGTAAATATTCTAGCAGGTGTAAGTACAACCAGCAGCGCAAAGCTTAGACCAACTATAATTATCGCTTTGTTAATATTTCGAGAAGTGTCGTTCGGATAGATTGACCTTAAGAATATAAACAACAACGGAATACTTAAATAGAAAGCCAGTGTCTGCAGCTTATGGGCTAGCTCCCAACTGAAGGCCGGAACCATCTGGATAAAAAATATTTCTCCTACAAGCATCGTCCGTAAGCTAATCAACAGAGCGTATATTCCAAAGTATAACGTTGATTTATCTTTAGTTCTATAAGAATATAAAGCCAAATGATAGAAACCGATTATAAATAAACTACCAACGAGAAACATTTCTAATGCTAGGTTGCTATTTTTCTGATCTCTAATTTGTGCTTCAGTTCCTAAATATATCGCTTCAAGTATACCGCCACTGCGATGGTGAAAGTTAGATACCTGAATTACGACTTCTATAATTTCTGCGTCTGTATAGAAGGTATTAACCTGTGGCAAATACTGAGGTGTAGATACTTGTTTTGCTATGCCAACCTGTCCTGCAGAAGCGATTACTTCATTGTTAATCCACAGGGTATAAGCCGTGAAGATTCTTGGGATTTTCAAAGCAAGCAGTTTTGCATCGGTGTTATGGATTAATAGCCTATATGTAGCATACCCTTCACCTGTAAGCGTTGTATCGTCTAGTTCAAATTTGTTCCAAGCTCGTGGCACAGTTATATAGCTGTTATCATTAGGGAGTGTAGTATTTGTTAGTTTAAAATTATTAAAATCTTCAGGTGTAAGTAAATGCTCCCAGTAAAACTCCCATTGTCCGTCTAAAGATACTATTCCATCTGTTTCCCAATCCCAGTCTATTAAATTCAACTCTCCAAAAACAGCTACTGGTGCCTGTGAAGCCTGGATTATTGTTGCACTCGCACCAAGGATGATTATAGAGACACAAATTATGCAGATAAATGTTTTGAGAATTCGCGTTGTAAACACCTCCGCGTTATATTTGACTGAAAAATGTTTGCTAAATATTTAGTACTATAAATTATTCGTTACATATGAAAGAAAATCCTTTAAAGTATAAGGAAAAAAGCAATGAAATAAAGCATTAAAAAAAGTTTTAAAAAACTTTGAAGGGTTTTTGAAAACAGATACGTCTAAATATATAAGTGGCTAAAAAGAAAGGAGGAGACGATAATTGATAATCAACAAATAACAGCTGTTATAAAAGAAGTACTAGCGGGAAATCGTGATGCGTTTCGCACCATCGTCTCCACCTATCAAGCTAAAGTATATGCCACAGCCTTTCAGGCAACACGAGATCGAAAAGAGGCAGAGGATTTAGCTCAGGAAATTTTCTTAAAGGCTTACAGAAGCTTACAGCAATTTCGCTTTGAATCGAGCTTTTCTACATGGCTGTTTAAAATTGCAGTCCATAAAGCTCTGGATTGGAAACGTAAACATAGTAGTAAGGCAGTTATAGAAGAGTTGACGTCGCAAACACAGCAAGCGCAGTGCGGCTCTCAGGTAACACTTAACAATCAGCAGCTAAGCACAGAAGCTATAGTACTTACAAAAGAATCAGAATTAGAACTTCATCGCAAAATTAAAACTTTACCTGAGCATTATCAAAAAGTAATACAGATGTATCATTTTCAGGATAAGTCTTATCGAGAGATTGCTGAACTTTTACAAATACCAGAGAAAACGGTAGAAACCCGCCTCTATCGGGCAAAGCAAAAACTAAGGGAACTAAGTGCAAAGGAGGAATTCATGTGAAATGCAAGGTAGATGAACAGATGTTGTTGCAATGGTTTCTTGGAGAATTATCTGAAACTGAACGGCAAAGGCTGCAAAACCATATCGACTTTTGTGAGCACTGTACCGAACGTATCGCTGAGTTATATCAGTTTCAGCATGCATGGAACGATGAATGCGAGCAGCCTCCAGATGTTTTTGTCGACAATGTTATGAGTCAAATTGTACGCAAGCGCAAAGTCAAAGTATTAGACGTCCTTCACTACCTTACTGCTGCTGCGGCAACATTCCTTCTAGTGTACCTAGGTGGTTTTGAGCAAATGCTTGGCTCTCTTGAAGTAATGCCAGAACGAATATATGAGACTAATGACAGTATCCATCAAGCAACAGAGGCAGGTTTGGGTCTAATTAAGGGTATCAACTACTATATTACGGGATATATAGAGCAGCTAAAGGTGTATTGATTAAAGAGATTAACTAAAACGATTATAGAAATTAACTAAAACATTGAAAAGAGGGGTATTACATGAGCACTACAAATAAATCTAAGTTTTTAACCTTCATATTCTCATTTGTGCCAGGACTAGGTCACATGTATCTTGGCCTAATCAATCGCGGATTACAATTTATGATTTTGTTTTTCGGTTCAATATTCTTATTAGATTTTCTTAGAATCCATGCGTTTCCGTTTGTAATTCCAATTATCTGGTTTTTTAGTATGTTTGATGCATTACAGCACGCCACGAAAATTCGGGAAACTGGGGCTGTAGAAGATAAACCGTTGATTGTTATTGCATCCATCTCTAACAAATCTAAACTTTGGGGATGGGGACTTATCGGAGTAGGAGGTTATATTCTTTTAGAACGTGTGGTATTTCAATTTAGGCCATTCCAAGATGTAATGCGTTACCTGTTTGGTATGCAGGGGATGCATGTGCTTAGAAGTGTTTTACTCGCTGCTATCCTTATATATGTTGGCTGGAGGTTATTAACTGGCAAGCCAATTATTCCGACTACTAAGACGACAAAAAATATTGATACAAAGTCAGAGGGTGAAGAAGTATGAGAGAATGGAAGGTAGGCAGAATCACATTAGGTCTTTTCTTAATTAGCATTGGTGCACTGTTAGCACTAAATACAGTTACAACAATACCTATAGATAAGGTGTTTTCAATTGGATGGCCGATATTGCTGATAGTCTTAGGTATAGAAGTTCTAGCGTTCCAGATTTTCCGTAAGGATGATAAGTGGTCATTTGATGGGTTTAGTATATTTTTGATTTTTATCGCAGGTGCAGCTACATTAGTAATCTATACAGTTAACTCTGTTGGCGTACTACCGTTAGTGAAAAACTCTATATTGTCAAATTCATATCCAGTAACTATAGAAGAATCTTTAACTATAGATAACAGAGTTAATCAAATAGAAATCGATATCCCAAACGCTGATATACAACTAATTGGAACTACATCTGATAGCCTTGTAAACATATCTGGTGTTATAAGAGTCGGTGGCAGCGATGAAAATACTGTTAAAGAGCTAGTTGCAAACGAATTCACTGTAACACAAATAGGTGAAAAGCTGATTGTAAATTTAGAGCTACCTAACAACTATTTTAATTGGGCAGCTAATCAAACGGCAACACTTGCTATTGAAGCTCCAGAGCATCTTATGGCAAAGATTAACGTTATTAACGGTAAAGTAGATGCAAAAAATATCCACTCTGGTGTAGAAATATATGGTATGAATTTAGTGGTTGATGTAGCAGATATAACTGGTCATGTTTTCGTGAAAAATACAAACGGTAGAATTAATTTATCGAATATTCATGGAAGTCTCGATGCCACCCTAACTAATGGAAATATTAAAGCAAGTGCTATTTATACACAGGGCAATATATCATTACGCACAGTTAATGGTAATATCGACATCGGGCTAGCACCTGAAGAACAAGTAGATATTACAGCAAGCACTACTAACGGGCGGGTTATCCAGAACTTAACAGACTCATCAGAAAAGAATTTCAGACATACAATAGGAGCGGGAACCCATAAGCTGGAGCTAAGAACTACGAACGGAAATATTCGTATCGAATAACATCAATCAAATATAAGAGCAATTATATAGAATAACTCGATAATAGTCGCATAATTGCGACTATTTTTTCATACCTTTTTTTCGATTGAAACTAATATATAATGGTCATAGATTCAATATGATTCCACTAGGAGTGAGACCATGAGTTTAACTAAAAAAATTATTCTAGCTTTAATATTAGGCTTAGGTGCAGGATTAGCATTTAATATATTTGCACCTGAGGCTTTTAAATTATTGGACGCCTACGCACTAACGCCGATAGGGTCGATATTTCTAAAGGCGATTACAATGCTCGTAGTCCCATTGGTGTTTTTTTCAATCATTCTAGGGACGGCAGGTATATCAGACCCTAAGAAATTAGGCAGAATAGGCGGAAAGACAATTGCTTATTATTTAATTACAACGTGTATTGCACTTATTATTGGTTTAACAGTAGCCTTTATTATTCAGCCAGGTGCTGGCGGAGCCTTTGCAACAGAAGCTGCAAATTTCGAACCAAGGGAAGCACCACCAGTAGTTGATACTTTGTTAAATATTTTACCGACGAATCCAATAAACGCTATGGCACAAGGGAATATGCTACAAATAATTGCCTTTGCCGTATTAGTCGGATTTGCCCTAGCACGACTTGGCGAAAAAACGGAAGGTCTCTTAAGTCTAGTTCGTCAGGGTAATGAAGTCATGATGTATTTAGTTAAGCTAGTTATGTATTTAGCGCCTTATGGTGCCTTTGCATTAATTGCTTCTGCCATTGGTAAGCTTGGCATACCAGCTTTGCAGGCTATGCTGCTATATATGCTGGCAGTTTCATCAGCACTTATATTACATGCAATTATAACTTATGGTTCAGCTATTACCTTTTTAGCTAGAAGAAATCCAATAGAATTCTTTAAGAATTTTTCACCAGCAATGATAGTTGCTTTTAGTACTTCAAGTAGTAATGCAACATTACCAATATCCATGAGAACGGCTCAGGAACGTTTGAATGTTTCAAAGCCTGTTAGTAGCTTTGTTCAACCATTAGGTGCAACTATCAATATGGATGGTACGGCAATTATGCAGGCTGTTGCGACTGTGTTTATCGCGCAGGTCTATATGGTATCTTTATCGTTTGGAGATTTAGTTACAGTTGTTCTTACAGCTACACTTGCTAGCATTGGAACAGCTGGGGTGCCTGGAGTCGGCTTAATAATGCTGGCGATGGTATTAACCTCCGTGGGATTACCAGTAGAAGGAATTGCCCTAGTGCTTGCAGTAGACAGAATCTTAGATATGATGCGTACCGTAGTGAATATTACTGGGGACGCTTCCTGTGCCGTAGTAGTGTCGAGTTCTGAAGAAAAGCATATCGTTAATCAAGAACAAACTTCAACAACATCATCTTTGTAGTCAAAATATAAAGCCACACAGCTAGCATCATCTAATCAAGGTGATGTCTAGTGTGTGGCTGTAATTTAATCTTTTAAGACTTTTTAAAGAGATTATTTAAAAGCTCCTTATAGCGCCAGATAGAAGAGAATACCTATAAAGTGTGCAATGCTACCACTCAATACAAATATATGCCAGATACCATGGTTGAACGGAATACGCTTGCAGGCGTAAAAGATAATTCCAAAAGTATAGAATAATCCGCCGACTAACAGCCAAATTAATAGTCCAGTCGGTACCATTTCTAGCATAGGCTTAATAGCTATAATCACGAGCCAGCCCATTGCGACGTACAAGGCAGTTGAGAATTTCTTCGTTTTATTTAAGTTAATGATCTTCAATACTATACCAGTAATAGCTATAGACCAGATAAGCCCTATAATTATCCAACGCCAAGGACCATGAATTGCTACTAGAGCGATAGGTGTGTAGCTACCTGCTATAACCAAATATATTGAAACATGGTCAAAAACGCGCAAAACCCTTTTGGTTTTTTCGTGAAATACGCTATGATAGAGAGTAGAAGACAAATATAAGAAGAATAAAGTAAACCCATAGATGCTAAAACTAACGATACGCCATGGGTCACCTTGGATACTGGCAAAGGAAACCAATACCACTAAAGCAACAAGGCTTAACAATGCGCCTATGCCATGTGTAACACTATTGAATATTTCTTCTTTAATCGTATAGCGTTTGACTAAACTATTGTTACTGTTTGAATCTGTAAATGTCTGACTCATCAATCAATCCACCTCAATATATTTTCTTATTAAACATTATACCTAACTAAACAAACTATAATCAAGGAGTAAAGCGATGGTTGGTAAAAGAATAATTAGAGAGTTAGAAACAATTGAAAAGATGATTTATATTTACTGCAAAGATAAGCATGGCACAGGCGGTATATTATGCAGTGATTGCCATAACCTACTTGAATATGCTAGAAAGCGACTTCATATGTGTCCCCATGGTGAAAGCAAACCAGTATGTGGGAATTGTAAAATTCATTGTTATAAAAAAGATAAGCGTCAACAAGTGATTGATGTTATGCGTTATGCAGGCCCAAGAATGACTTATAAGCATCCAATCCTAGCCTTATATCACTTGCTGGACTCTCGGAAAAAATAAAAAGCGGAAATGTGTATAATTTTATTGATAAAGCCGAGATTTTGTGGTACACTATAAACAAGAAAAAGAGATAAATAAAAATCACATTTTAAGAGGCTCAACCATCTAGTCGGTGCTATTTTGTTAAATGGTAACTGTAGCTAGAGGAAATTTGTAAGTTTCACCTATTTGAAATTTAGTAAGGTTAAGGTAATGAGTAGTTAACTTTAGTAAGTGTGTTTAAAGAGTAGGTAAGATTAAGAATTTTGTTGGTTGAGTACAGAGTAAGCTTCAATTTTGTGAAAGAACAAAGAAGTTTTGTATTACGAGTTGGTGTTTGATATTCGGTAGTTAAAGAACGATAGTTTATAAGACTGTTATTACTGAATTAAGCGCCGATGGTTGAGCCTCTTAAGATGTGATAAAGTGTAGCATTGGCAGTATACATTATGCCGATGTTATTTTTTTTGTATAAATATGTGCAATTTGAGCGTATACGATTTAGCAAACTGACAAAAGTCCTGGTATAATCTACTTATGAAAGTAATAAACCATGTGCGGAGGCAGCTATGGAATACATCAACTCTTTAGTAATGACTGATAACCACATTATTGTAAATGACATTGTAATTAATTTAAATAAAGTAGAAGCGTCTTTTACTAAGGAGATGGAAAGCTCCTTTAAAGCTATTAAGCAAACTGTAGAACAGGCAAATGATTTCTTGAGATTACACTTGAATAGTGTATGTTTAAATTTATGGTGTTTTGAAGAAATGCTCGCAAATGCTATAGAGCATGGCAACAGTTTTTCTGCAAATAAAAAAGCTTTTGTAGAGGTAAAGATAATTGACAATTTCATAGTATTTATCATTACTGACGAAGGTGAAGGATTTGACTGGAGAAAGCAAATGGCCTTTAAGAGTTGTTTGCTTGCGGATAATGAACGTGGACGAGGTGTTGTTATGTCTAAAATGCTAAGTACAGGTATGACATATAACGAAAAAGGCAACCAAGTAATTATTATTTATAACATTAGCCAGGTATAACATCTTCCAACTATTAGCACACTATATATTGATAGGCAGAAACATAGTGTTGTATCTTAATTATAGTGTGATATTGTTCATATTTTCCATTGATTTAATTCATTGCGATTAGAACAGTAAAACGGTTAAACTTAGGTAAGAAATTAAGTTGAGGAGGAAGAAGTTATGAGTGAATTAATCAATAACAGTGAGAAGCGAAAAGAGGAACTAAAAAACCTAATCAAGAAGCTGCATCAGGGTGTACCGTTTGATGATGTGAAAAATGAGTTCTTGATTAAGTTTGGTACAGTATCAACAATTGAAATTGCGCAGATGGAACAGCAGTTAATGCAGGAGGGCATGTCAGCAGACGTAATCCGCAAGCTATGTGATGTGCACGCTGAAGTCTTTAGAAACAATATTGAAGAAGTACAAAGACCGACAAAGAACTATGACGATCAGCCAGGTCATCCAATACATACATTTAAATTAGAGAACCGTGAAATAGAAAAAGTTGTTAGCTCTTTAGAGCAAGTTGTTAGTGAGTATGAGAAAGACCCAACAATGGACAATGGCTATAAAGTTCTTGAACAATTAAACTTGCTTTGGGACATAGACAAGCATTACAGCCGCAAAGAAAATCTGCTATTTCCTTATATGGAAAAACACGGCGTAACGGGTCCTGCTAAAGTTATGTGGGGAGCAGATGACGAAATCCGTGGCTTAATTAAAGCAGCAATTAAGCTACTAAAAGATACAGATGATAATCGGACAGAGGTATTGGCAAACATTTCATCTGCAGTTGAAAAGGTAAAGAGTATGATTTTTAAAGAAGAAGATATACTTTTACCAACAGCAACAAGATTTCTTACTGATGAGGAATGGTATAAGATTGCTTTAGAGAGTGAAGAAGTTGGGTATTGCTTAACTTCTCCAGAAGCTAAATGGAGGCCTGCTAATGTTTCAGATGCAGATGTGGATCAGGCACAGACACCGAGCGGATATATCCGTTTTGAAACTGGTATTCTAACGGTTAAAGAAATTAGTGCAATCTTTAATCACCTGCCAATCGACATTACATACGTAGATAAGGATGATATTGTTAAGTACTTTAGCCACGGTGAAGATCGCGTATTTATGCGGACGAAGTCGATTATCGGAAGGAATGTTTCCAACTGCCACCCACCACATAGCGTACACATAGTTGAGAAATTAGTAGCCGATTTTAAATCTGGCAAGAAGGATAGTGAAGACTTCTGGATTCCATTAGGTGATATGTTTGTACTTATCCGCTATTTCGCAGTTAGGGATGAGAACGGTGAGTTTATGGGGACTATCGAAGTTACCCAAAACATTAAGCATATCCAAACAATTACTGGCGAAAAGCGTTTGCTTTCAGAATAGTAAGTATAGTATGTAAACAACAATCTTGAGTGAAAACATTAGAAAAAGGCCCAGCACAGTTCATTAACTGATAGCTGGACCTTTTTGCGTATTAACGCAAACCTTCTACTAATAAGTTAGTATTATATTTCATCATTTTAATATACGTATCACCTTCACTACCCTTATAACCTAATGCGTCAGTATATAAACTTCCTGCTATTGGAACTCCAGTTTCTTTTGATATCATCTCCAT
This sequence comes from Desulfuribacillus alkaliarsenatis, assembly GCF_001730225.1. Taxonomy (NCBI): domain Bacteria; kingdom Bacillati; phylum Bacillota; class Desulfuribacillia; order Desulfuribacillales; family Desulfuribacillaceae; genus Desulfuribacillus; species Desulfuribacillus alkaliarsenatis. The sequence continues at coordinate 46,605 of NZ_MIJE01000001.1, forward strand.
GTATCTTGGGTCTAGAGTAGTCTCACTGAAAATAGCTGGCAAATTCCTGTCGTTGACAATTTCGATGATTCTCGAAATCTGTTGTGGTGTACCTTCCTCATGGGAGTTTAATTCCCAAATTCCTTCAGTGTGAAATCCATAGGCATCACCAAAATATTTCATAGCATTCTCGCTAATTACTATAACTCGATTATTTTCTGGTATGCTATTAAGGGTATCCTTTATATATGAATCAAGCTTGTTAAGCTCTGAAATATAAGCATCAGCATTGGTGCTGTAGTGTTGAGAATTAGCTGGGTCTATTTCTGCTACAATCTTGTAGATATTTTCGACATATATTTTTGCTAATGATACATCAAGCCATGCATGTGGGTCAGGATCTGAGCTGCCAATTAGATTTATTGTAGGTACACCATCTGTAACGTATGCGATTTGTGTGCGTCCTACGTTGCCTAACGACTCTATTATCGTTTCTTCTAAGCCTAAACCGTTAACAAATAACACATCAGCATCATCAATTCTACGTATATCACTAGGAATCAATTCGTAGTCTTCTGGATTATTGCCGACAGGGACGATATATTCTACCTTACCATATTCACCTACTACATTTTTAGCCATATCTGCCAGGATTGATAGGGTTGTAATTACATATAATTCATCGTTTGATTGTACTTGTAAGCCTGTAGGTGAATTGGATTGGTTACATCCAACAATCATAAACGCAGCAATTAAGGTAATAGAAAGACTAAGTACGACAATCTTTCTTAGTTTTTTTACGAAATACAAATCCACTGTTTATTCCTCCATTTACTTTTGTTCACTAGTAGCATAGGAACGCCACTTTAATGTAATAAGTCCATGCTTTGGTGAGAAGAAAAAGCTTATTGCAAACAATAAAGATGCTACAAGTACAATCGAAGCTCCCGTAGCAACGTCGTAAATATAGGAGAAATAAACTCCTACAATTGACGAGAAAACTCCAAACAAAGCAGCAAGACCAATCATAGTTGGTAAGCGATCAGTCAAGAGATACGCTGTTGCCCCTGGAGTGATTAGCATCGCGACTACCAATACAATTCCTACAGTCTTCAACGACGCTACAGTAACTAAGGACAGAAGGAGCATTAAGCCATAATGAATAGCTTTCGTAGGTAGACCAATTGCCTTCGCCATAGTCGGGTCGAAGGTGCTAACTAGCAATTGTTTATAAAATGAGGCAACAGTAATAAGCACAAATAGCCCAATTCCTAATATCATCCATAAATCTGCACGGGATACTGCTAACACATTACCAAATAAGATATGCCACAAATCTACTCCTGTTCCACGGATTCCTGTTATCATTACAACTCCTAAGGCAAAGGCTGCTGTAAATAGGATGCCGATTGCAGAATCATCTTTAATCTTACTGTTTTGGGCTACGTAGCCAATACCGAGGGCAGTGAGTAAACCAGTTATAACTGCTCCAATAAAGAAACTAAAGCCCAATATATAAGCTATGACGACCCCAGGTAGAACAGCGTGGGATATTGCATCACCCATAAGCGCCATACCACGTAAGATGATAAAACAACCGATTACTCCGCAAATAATACCGACTAGAACACCAGCAATCATAGCATTTTGCAAATACTGATAACGGGTCAAAGCATCAATGAAAATATAAATATTATCCATTAGCCATTCACCACCAGCATCCCTTTTTGCTTGTTGAAGGTAGCTACCTTGCCGTCATAAGCCTCACGCAGGCAATCAACTTGGAATACATCCTCGCTTCGTCCATAGGCGATAAGCTTATTCTTAAGTAATAATAGTTTATCGAAATAGCTATCTGCTTTGCTAAGGTCATGATGAACAACAAAAAGTGTATTACCAGTATCGCGGAGTGCTTTTAAAATATCCATGATTTTACTTTCTGAGCTCATATCAATTCCAGCAAAGGGTTCATCAAGGAAGAATAAGCTAGCTTTCTGTGCTAAAGCTCGAGCTAAGAAAACCCGCTGCTGCTGTCCGCCAGATAATTGACCAATCTGGGTTTTGCGAGCTTGATACATTCCAACCTGCTCCAAGCTCTCAGCTACGATTTCGCGATCTTTTTTTGACGGGATACCCCACCAAGAAATGTGCGGGAAACGTCCCATCATCACCACATCCTCAACTAACACTGGAAAATCCATATCGATTGATGATCGTTGTGGAACGTAGGCTATTTCTTTTCGCAACTTACAAATTGGCTGCTTTTTATAAGTGATACAGCCTTTTCTAATAGGTAAGAATCCAAGCATTGCTTTTATTAATGTTGATTTTCCTGCACCATTTGGACCAATAATACCAACTATCTGATTTGATCCTACGGTGAAAGAAATATTGTCAAAAACCTTCTTATCATGATATGAAGCGCACAAATCTCGCACCTCAATTACAGTATCAGACTTCACAGTACAAACCTCCAGTAATCAGGTTTTTATTAATAATGTTAAAAGTTAACCACGACTAAAAATCCTACTGATAGTACTATATTAAAAGCAATTCTAAATGGTGCCTTTCCGAATATGAATAATATATAAGTCGTCTAAACAATTTTGAGGTGAATTAAAATGCCAAATAGCAATGAACAGTTCTATACTGCGAGGGGATACGAGATAACGGCAGGAGAAAATACATTAACGCCTAGCATGGAGGATTATATAGAAATGATTTATCGTATAGGCTTGATAAAACAACAAATCCGTGTTAATGATTTAGCAGACAGCCTTAATGTACAACCACCTTCTGTTACAAAAATGGTGCAAAAACTCAGCGAGAAGAAGCTACTCCACTATGAAAGGTATGGTTTAATTCAATTGACAGAAGAGGGAAGTAATTTAGGAGAGTTTTTTTTGAACCGACATAATACTGTAAAAGAATTTCTATCGATGCTTGGAATCAAAGATAACCTCCAAAAAGACGTAGAACAAATGGAGCATTACGTAAGCTGGAATACATATACGGTGATAAATCAGTTTGTAGGTTTTTTAAACGAAAATCAGCAGGTGTTACAGCAGTATCAAAGCTATATTATTAATAAAAGCTGTAAAAAAGCAGATTGAAACACTAAGTTTTGAAACATTTTTCCTGCAGCTTACGTCAGAAATAATGACAAAACAAAAAATGTTGCAAGGAGAGATGAAATATGAAAATTAAAAGATTGCTACAAGTATTATTAGCTGTATCGCTATTGTTTGTATTTACAGCTTGTGATGATGCAGTTGCACCTAATGAAAATGGTGAAAAACCAGCTGAGGGTGGTGTAGAGGTGGAATACCAAGTTATCACGGAACAAGAATTACCTGCAGAATTAATGGATTGGTATTTAGAGAATTATCAAAATGAAGGTCTGCATATGATTGTTCTTGAAGATACACAGTACATTATAGTAAGTGCAGGAGAGAGACCTACTGGTGGTTACCAAATTATTAACCTTTCACTGAAAAAGTTAGACGAGAAAATCTATGTGACTGGTGAAGTACAGCCACCTGCTGAAGGTGATATGGTTATACAGGCATTAACCTATCCAAATGTATTATTAACAAGGGCAGCAGATGATAGCCAGTTTGTCTATAGTGGTTTAACACAATTAGAACCTGAAGCGGCTGAGCCATATGAAGCATCAGAAGGAAGCGCATACGGTATATTCACTGGCATGATTGATCAGAATTCAATTGAAATTCAATTAACCCCAGAAGAACACCGTGCATTTCAATTAACTGATGAAGCCAAGGAACAGCTGGTTGGTATTGAAGAGGGTGACCATATTTACATTGAATTTGAGCCAATCGAAGGACAACAGAACCGCATTTCATACATTGAAAAAATGTCCTTATTAGAACAATAAGTATAGTATTAAGTTCACTAATGAAAAAAATTAATAATGGATTAAAATCCCCTATGTTAAATTTAGATAAATACGTTATAATTAACGTATACATATGAACATAGGGGAGATTAATTTGCCATCAAGATATCTTAATAACCAAATGAAATTTAAATTAAGATGGTTTTTAATAACTATATTAGCCGTTGTATCATTATTATTACTAGGTTGTTCAGGGACAAACCAAACAGCTGTAATCTCTGCTACTTCATACGCAGAGATTGAATTTGAGCTAATAGACATAGACGAAATTACCGATGAAGAAGTACTGGAATGGTTTGCTAACAATTATTACAAGCCTGGTATGCATACATTAGATGCAGGTAAACGCTCACAGGCATTTACCCTTGTTTTGTTAGCTAAAGGTGAGAAGCCTACGGGAGGATATGAAATCATAATAGAGCAGGTAAGGGGATACGAAGATAAAATTGAGCTAGTAGCCCTAACTCGAGAACCACAAAAGGGCGAGTTCGTCACACAGTCATTTACTTATCCTTATGTATTACTGAAGATACAACAAGATGATAGGAATATTGTGATCAGTACAGAAAGCTAGTGTAAATTATTGAACAAATCGGTGAAAACATCCAGTTTGTCACGAAAAAACGTGACTATTGGATGTTTTATTATTTGGCATCTAGTAAAGAATTCCTATATAATGCATAGTATAAATGTATGTGGGGAGACAAGTAGATGGATAAAGACATTATACTAAACTTAGCTTTAGTAATTTCGTTCTTAACAATTTCAGGGTTGCTTTCCCGCAATTATAATATTAATGCTTCTATTAAAAGTAAAGTGTATAGTGGAATTGCTGCAGGGATACTAGGCTCTTTATTGATGATATTTGCAATACCCTATAACGATATAATTTTACTGGACTTTAGAAACTTTGCAGTAATTATTGGAGCTATGTATGGTGGTTTAGTTAGTAGCTTGGCTGCGGCAACAGTAATAGCAATAAACAGGGTAGTGTTTTTTGATTTTAATGAAGCTGCAATTGCAGGTGTGGTACTTATATATATAATGGCTTTTGTAAGTGGTTATATTGTAAAACAAAAACTGTCCACATTTTGGAAATTTAACTGTATGAATATAGTTAATGTTCTATTATATATAACTACTATTTTCTTTATAACAGAAGATATTAAAGTTGCTCAAGATTTCATGTTCAAATATGCAATATACGCTTTTTTAGGTGGAATTATAGTGTTTTTTATAGCTGATTATATTGATAGAGCAAATAAATCTTATAGATTGTATAAGGAATCTGCTCAGGTTGATTTCCTGACAGGGCTAAATAATGTTAGACAATTTCATAAAGTTTTAAGCGAGTATGTAGACAATCCTAAAAGAGCTGATGAGCGTATGTCATTATTGCTTTTAGACATCGATTATTTTAAGACTGTAAATGACACATATGGACATCTTGCTGGTGATATAATCCTTAAAGAATTTGCAAAGGTTTTAAAGAACAATACCAGGCCGTTCGATTATGTTGCTCGAGTAGGTGGAGAAGAATTTGCAATTATTTTGCCTGAATGCGCAAAAGAACAGGCAATAATAGTAGCGGAGCGAATTAGGCAAGCTGTAGAGATACACGAATTTCCAATCTCAGATTTACAGAATGAATCAGTAAAAATCAATATAACTGTCTCGATAGGTGTAGCTAGTTACCCAGACCCAATAGACGATAAGAACGATTTATTTAAAAAGGCGGATGCCTGCCTTTACAATGTTAAAAGCGCGGGCAGAAATCGTGTTACAAGCTGCTGATTATTAAAATTAGTATATGGTATTGGTGCATTTACCTTTGTCAATATTTGTACTTGCCAACAATCATAGTTCTATTTTATAATGTAATAGCTGACGCAAATAAGCGTCAGCTATCAACACAAATATGGGGGCTTAGCTCAGCTGGGAGAGCGTTTGGCTGGCAGCCAAAAGGTCAGCGGTTCGATCCCGCTAGTCTCCACCAATATTAATATTGATCAACAAAGGCACGATTCTCATAAAGAGAGTCGTGCTTTTGCTCATTATAAGTGCTTATTATATTGCAATGCCGTTCAATTAAAATATTTTTTTGGATGCAACGAATTGAGGATTATAACAATCTAATAGAGTGTAAAACAAATATAAGGGGGTCAGTAAGTGGAACTAGCTGCTTTAGTAAAAAAGGCAAAAAAAGGAGACGGAGAAGCATTTGTTAATGCGATAAAGCAATATGAGAAAATCTTATATAACATAGCAAAGAGGTTTTTGAATAACGAGCAAGACGTTGCCGATGTTATGCAGGAAACGATTATGGTTGCCTTTGAGAAAATCCAATCGTTACAAAATGAACAGTATTTTAGAACATGGATTTGTAAAATATTGATTAATAAATGCAATGAAATGTTACGCAAAAAAAGCAAAGTTGTCTATGTTGAAGAAGTATTACCTGATAAAAAAGCCAAGGATGATACTATACATTTTGAGTTAAACGATGCAATTAACAGTCTAAGCAAAGACTACAAGGAAGTTGTGATTTTATATTACATCGTTGGGCTGAATACTCGAGAAATTGGAGAGTTCTTAGGGGACCCAGAAGGCACTATAAAGTCTAGGCTTTCCAGGGCGAGAGCACTTTTGAAAGAACTGTATTTTAATAATGAGGAGGTAGACGCATATGAGCAGTCGCTTTGATGAAGAAATGCGTAAAACATTAGCAAAAGAAAGTGAAATTCCAGAGGCAGTTAGAAACTCACTTGATGTTACCTATAATCATATAAAAAGCCAAAGCAAGAGCAAGTGGAGAAGTAGATTTATTAAAAAAACGATAGTGGCAGCTAGTTGTCTGCTTGCTGTAGGTTTGGTGGCAACTAATAGCTCGGTCGTTGCAGGAGTGAAGACTTTTTTTAATGACAAAGGGATTGTGAAAGTATTTGAGGAAGGTTTATTTCAAACAAATAATGAAACGATAAATAATGAGGACATTGGAATCACGCTTGATAGTTATTATTATGATAGTAACAAAATAGCATTGAATTTGCTTGTCCAGTTTGATGATGAAAAAATACTAGATTCAATAAAGATCGTTAATTTAGACTTTAGGATAAGGAATGGAGATGGAGAGTATTTAGCTGAGATGATTCCAGATACAAAGCCTTTGAAAGGTGAATTACCACATGTTATTAATAGTGGAAGTATAATTGAATCAATAAATCCAGAGCAAGGCAAGGTGAATATTTATATTATACTCGAATCGTTAATGGGCGAAATTCCTCCACTAAATAATGCAGAAATTGATATAGAAACCGTAAAATTGTTCAATGATAGAGGAGAATTAAGAAGCATTGATGGAAGTTGGTTATTTGCTATAGAAGGCATAGAAGGTAATAAAGATATAGAAGATCAAAGGTATATGGAGGCATTATCATACGAATATATCGAAAAAAATAGCTCTTCAGATATCGAGTTATTAAGTGCTACTGCAACTCCCAGTTCGTTTAATATTCGCTTTGCCCTCGATACAATATTAGGAGATTATGATATGTTTGAAATGAAGTTAACTAATGATAAAGGAGAGACTATTGAAGGTCGTCAAGGTTTCTTTATAGAAGAAAAAGATGGAAGAACGATAATTTCGACGAACTTTGTTGTTAGTTCTTATGAGAATGCAAATGCGTACACTTTACAAATAATGAACATCGGTAGTAGACAGCAAAATCGTAGCTTTAAATATGTATTAGAAAATCAAAAGATAGAATTAGTAAGAAATAATTATCAGCCATAAAGATTAATAATGAAGAAAAACACGATTCTCGTTAAGAGGGCCGTGTTTTTTGAATCACTCATTTATTTTTTACATACTGCGACCATTAAATAATATTTTTTTTCTGGTTTAGGAATTTCAATGATATTGTCTATTTGGTGATACATAGTTATCTGCTCAAAAGGCGACAATACTTCTAAAAACTCTGCCTCAGTATATTGATAAACGTGGTGCGGCGCAGAGCAAGGTTCATTTTTTCCGCGACCAAATGGTGTTGATATAATCAGCTTGCCGCCTGGGTTTAACAGATTATATAAATTCTTAACAAAAATCTCATCTCCGTAGAAGTGTTCAATCGTCTCAAAGCTTATGATCGTATCAAAGGTACCGTAAGTTTTATGTAGATTTTCATTCAAAGCGTCATCAACATAGTACTCAGCCTCAGGGTAATTATAATGAGTTTTCGCATACTCTATTGCTACCTCAGAAATATCAATCCCAACAAACTGACTAATAGCTGGATTATCATCAAAAACAATCTCCGTTCCATAGCCAACGCCACAGGCAATATCTAAAACACGACCTTGAGCGAACTTGCGGGCAAACTCATATCTTGCTATATGCTCAATTAATATGCCACTTTTTGGGTTCATTAATTTGGGTATAACCCGTTCTTCTGTAAGTTCCATCCTGAAATCCCTTTCCCTGACTAAGTTGTTGATTCACATCCTCTTGATATTATACTGGAAAACTAGACATTGAACAAATGTTGTGAGCGTTATCAGGTACATTAGTTTACATAACTTTATAATTAATTTATTGAATCTGCACAGAAATCACACATTCTTTCGTTATTATGTAAACCAGTCGTAGTAAGACTTTAATAAAAACTTAAAATGGAAGGTGAATTATGAATAAAAAGCAAAAGCTCACAGCTTTGGTAATGTCAACATGTTTAGTATTTGCTAGTATCTTCGTTTCACCAATAAGTACTAAAGAAGCAGAAGCTGTTAGTATCACAAGACAGCAGGCAGTTGAAAAATACCATAACAATCTTGCAACTTATAACAATCATGAAGTTCCAATCATTAGGGCGTTTGAACAGCAATATGATGGTAGTTTAGCCCATCAGGTTGTCGCTCGTGCAATCTGGTATATGGAACATGGCTACATGGTTTATAATTTTGCAGGAGGTTATCCAACTAATGGTTTAATTGACTGCTCTAATTTCACACAGTTGGTTTATCGTGATTTTGGAATTAATATGACTTCAAGATCACGAGATTACGACAAGGTTGGAACTAGAGTTCCTGGCGTATCATCAGTTAGAGTTGGGACAAGTATATCTGGACAGGCTTTATACGGTATTCAAGGTATTGAAAATCTTCGTCCTGGGGATATTATGACGTACTGGGGAGGTCCAGAAAATAACAAGCACATTTCTAGTGTAGGAATTTACATGGGGGTAATTGATGGTAAACCAGCCGTGTTAAAAACAATGCAAAACAGGCCTACAGCATTAGGGATTGTTACTAATTTCTCTTACTGGTATGGATCGAACTTCTTTGAGGCGCGCCGTGTTCTGCCTAACGACGCTTGGAACCCTGCAGCAGCTCATAGGTATACTGATACAGGACCTGTAATTCCAACAAATTACTACTTGCCGCCTCAAATGCCAATAGTTATGCCAAATAATCAAGTTTTAAATGGAAATCAGCAAGAGTCTTCGAATTCAGGTAATGACAACGAAAGCAGTCCGTCGATAATTGGGCAGGTTAGTGTAACTGGAAATTCAGTTAACGTTCGTTCAGGACCAGGGACAAATCACTCCGTAATTAGTGTTGTCAGAAATGGTGATGTCCTAGATGTTATTGGACAATCGGGAAGCTGGCTAAATGTTCGTATTGCAAATGGAAATGGTTTTATCGCTGATTGGTTAGTAAGTTCGGTATCTGTAACTTCAGAAACGTTAAAGAGTAGAGTTACTGGAAATATTGTAAATGTTAGAGCAGCAGCATCAACTAATAGTTCAATCCTAGGTGTTGTCCGTAATGGGGATGAAGTAGTTGTAAAACGTCAATTAAGTGGATGGTATGAAATAGATTGGAATGGCCAATCTGCATACGTAGCTGACTTTTTACTATCAACCCCAGTAGCTAGTACAGGGAATTCAGCACCATCAGATCCAGGAACAGCAGTACAAACGGCTACTGTTACTGGTGGGGTAGTTAATATAAGAAGCGGCCCAAGCACGAACCATAGTATCGTAGGAGTTGCCCGTAGTGGAAATACTGTTGAGGTACTAGATACAGACAATGATTGGGTGCAAGTTAAATCAGGTGCTACGACAGGCTATATTGCAAGCTGGTTACTCTCACAATAGTATTATGTAAATATGATTACACACTAAAGTCTAACCCTCATGTAACACACACGAGGGTTAGACTTGCTTTAGGTTTATGGATACATAAATTAAGGCGGGGCGAATGCCTAGTTTTCTTTATAATTATTTTATACATTCACCACACCATCTACATACTTTTCAGGGATAATTAACTTGTGCCTTACTACCGTTGGTGAAGTAGGGCACTCAGTTTGTTTTAACATTAGAATGTATTCAGTGGAAGGGGAGCAAGAATGGAGCCTTTAATAAGTATAGGTCCTTTAAATATTCATTTGTTTGGAGTAATGATTGGAATTGGGTTTTTAGTGGGTTTGTTTGTTTTTATACAGGAGGCAAAACGAAATTTCCGATTTGGAAAACACTGGATATAGCGGCACCTGCAGTAATATTAGCACAAGGTATAAGTAGAATTGGATGCGATGTATTTGGTGCACCAGTTTCTAGTGGAATCCCTTGGGCAATAGAATCTTCTTACACTACTTAATCGGATTCTTAGCTATCAGAGGTGTTGTAGAATTTTCAAGAATTAATCCGATGGTTTTTGGGCCATTTAGTGTTAGTCACATGATGAGTTTGGCAGGGATTGTTTTTGCACTATATCTGATGAACTACCTAAAGAAAAATAACCCTACTAGAGAAGTTAGTCATGTTGAAAAAAGAGACATCGTTAATATTTCGATAGTTGTAACAACTCTAATGGTTGTATCGTTGGTAGTATACTATTTTGTTCAAGGATAGCTTCAATACTAACTTAGAGTTTTAAAATCGAAAGTATTTATTGAGAGGGGCTTGAAAATGGATGCAACTTTTATTTCAGACTACTTCTATATTAGTTATAGTGCTATTTTTCTATCGTTCTATATTGCACTACTTGGAGTTCCAATCCCTAATGAGGTATTGATAATGACAGGAGGGTTTTTAGCAGCAATAACAGATATGAATCCATATTATGTATTTTTTCTAATATATTTAGCTTTAACAGTTAATGCTACAGTGCTATATATGATAGGTCGAGTATTTGGTAAGGTGCTGATAGAGAAAAGAATTAACAATTTAAGATTTAAAAGCTATATCACTAAAGCTCAGAAGTTTTCAGAAAAGTATGGTTCATATTCAGCTTCTCTTTGCTATTTTGTCCCAATAGTACGTCACGCGGTACCTTTTCTATTAGGAGCGAATCGTTATCCGTATCCAATTTTTGCACTGTATTCTTACACAACAGCATTATTATGGGGATTAAGTTTGTTTTTAGTTGGGAAATTTTTAAGTCCTTATATTCAACTGGTTGGACAAGCACTTAATGTTGTTGGTATTGCATTGGGTTTAATTATACTAGCGGCAAGTGCTTTGATAATTTATATTCGTAAGCAGAAAATAAAGCAGGCAGAATTAAGTTATAGTGACTAGATGTTATTATTAAGTCATTTAAGTATATAAGATGCTACGATTTAATTATTGTAAATCGTGTCATCTTATTTTTTATGAAACTTGCAAAACAAATAATCTTAGGGACATATGTACTTGTTTACACGTAACGGCGATTTACTATAGTATTATGTATGGAAATGAGAAGATTTCTAGTAGCACGATTCGCAAATTACTGAAACAGGGAGAAGTAAGAGAAACTGAAAAATTGATTGGACGTTCGTATCAATTTACGGGAACTTATACAAGAATTTGATTACGGATGTAGTAAATATTCGATAAAAAAGCTTGTTTTGTCAGAGCGTTATTTGCTGCCTAGTAACGACAAGTTTCAATCTATCGACAATTATTTGAACAAAACGGTACAAATTAAATTGATTGAGAGGCTGCAATCGCAACCACATTTACAATTAACGAGGAGCAAGATTTATGATACTAGCAAAAAGGTTTTTCATTGTACTACTGCTATTGACTCTTGTGCTGACAGGATGTAGTAAAGAATCTCAACAAGTAGAATATCAAAGATATGCAACTAATTTTCTTGATACCTTTGATACGGTAGTTCAGGTTATTGGATTTACAGAATCGGAAGCAGAGTTCTATGAATATGTGGATGAGATTGAAAGCCGTTTTTGGGATTTCCATAAGCTTTTCGACAAATATAATACCTATACAGGTATAAATAATGTGAAAACAATAAATGATAACGCCGGGATTCAACCTGTTGAGGTAGAACAAGAAATCATTGATTTAATACTATTTGCTAAGGAATGGTACGGACGTACCTATGGAAAAATGAACATAGCCGCTGGCAGCTTAATTAAAGTTTGGGATGATGTTATGGAGCATGCGCTGTATGTTGACTATGATTCTGCGTATTTGCCACCGCAGGCAGATTTAGAAATAGCATCAGAGCATATCGATATTAATAATATTATTGTTGATGAACAGGCAATGACCGTATATTTAGCTGATAGCAATATGAGTCTTGACTTCGGAGCGATTGCCAAAGGCTATGCAGCAGAAATAGTTGGTAGAGAAATGATTGAGAAAGGTTTTATATCAGGGGCGATTATATCAGGAGGTAACTGGAAGATACTAGGTGAGCCTTTGGCGAGTGACAGAGATTATTGGATAGCTGCAATTCAAAACCCTGATGTACCTTACGCCCTAGATGAATCGGGGATTCTAGAAAGGGTGCAATTAACGGACCAGTCAATAGATACAAGTGGTGATTATCAAAGATATGTTATGGTAGAAGATATAAGAGTACATCATATTATCGACCCAGACACATTAATGCCTGGAAATTACCATCGTGGTGTTACTGTACTGGCAGAAAACTCTGGTATAGCAGATTATTTATCTACAGAGCTATTTTTACTACCGTACGATAAGGGACGGGATTTGGTTGACAGTTTAACTGAAATAGAAGCACTATGGGTACTAGATGACGGCACGGTAGTAATGACAGAGGGCATGCAATCACATGTTAGAAGTAACAATCAGTGAATAACAATAAATAAATAACGACAGCATGAGGGGAGGAATTTTCGTGAAAAAAATTGCAAAGCTAAAGCGTGGAGATTTTATCATGCTTTTATTTGCTGGAATCGTTGCAGGTGCACTGTTTGTCTGGACTTGGTCTACAGATTGGGTTAGAAGAAGTGCAGCCGATAATCGTTTGATGGCAAAGATTGAACGCGATGGGAAAAAAGTAGCGGAAATCGACCTTAATGAAATCACAGAGACACAATATATTGAATTTGATGAAGGAATCAAAGTTACAATTGAAGCAGAGCCAGGGAGAATCCGGTTTTTACACTCCGATTGTCCTGACCAAATTTGCGTTATGACTGGCTGGTTAACGAGGGAGGGTCATATTGCAGTATGTCTACCTTCGAAGACGGTCGTGTCTATATGAGCAAGTATAAGCGTTACGGGCTCATAATTATATTAGTAACGAATGCGATATTAATATCATTTCTGGAATTGTTCATACCTGTTCCAGTTCCTGTACCTGGGGTAAAATTGGGCTTAGCAAACATAATTACTTTACTAGCAATTGTGTTCTTAAGCTTTAAGGATGTTATGCTCATAGTTACAATGCGGAGCTTAGTAATCGCCGTCTTAACTAGAGGTGTAATGATGCTTGCGTTTAGCCTAACTGGTGGCATAATGAGTGCAATTGTAATGTCAATCTTGTATAAGAAATTCTCTAATTATTTTTCGATAAAGGGAATAAGTATCGCGGGTGCTATTGTTCATAATACAACGCAGATTGTCATTGCTTCATTGATATTAGGTCAAGTAGTAATACTTTATTATTTGCCGATATTATTAGTCTCGGCAGTTATTACAGGATTTATTACAGGTAGTATTGCGGAGATGGCAATCACTGAGATTAAGAAAAAAGGGATTTTTAATCATGGATAGTGGAATCAAGCTGTTTGTGGCTGCGAGGTATTAGTGAAATACTAGTTTCATTTATTGTAGATTCATTCCAAAGACTTGGCAGAATTGAAGAGTATGTAAAGCAAATTGAAAATGAAGAATTGTTTTCATATAAATTGTCAGTTTCAAAGCTGGATGTAATTATGGTGCTTAGTCTTGGTTTATTAATTACGGGATTATTCACGCTAAGCTAATATGCTCTAAAAGGGGAACGTCATGGAACGGGAATACTTTTTTTTATACTTAATTTACGGCTTGGTTTTCGTAGCTATGGGGATTTACGCCAGCTACAAAAAGGATAAAGATGTCAACCACATACCTTTAGTGAGATCATTAAAATACCTTGGGGCCTTTGGTGTGACCCATGGCTTATCTGAATGGGTTACAATGGTTGTGATTACTGGTCTTTATGACGAATACTACTTGTACATGTTTTATATAAAGCAAACACTGAAGGCAGTTTCCTTTGTATTTTTAATGTATTTTGGATTAAGTTTGCTCGTGCGAAAGGTAGAGACATATCTAAAGTATGTAAAACTGTTACCGATAGTTATCTTTCTCGTATGGTGCGCAGGCATAATTTGGTTAGTAGTTAAAAATGGGGCATTCTACCATCTTGATAGCCCAGAGTTTAACGTAGTCTTGTTACGGTATTTTATGGGTTTACCTGGAGCAATGATTACAGCGTGGGCATTATATTTGCAAGCAGTTTCATTAGCAAAGAAAAAGCTTTTTTTAATACAAATAAAATACAAACGACTCGCTACAATCTTTTTTTGTTATGGGATTGTCGATGGCCTATTCGTTCGGAAAATGGATTTCTTTCCAGCTAGCGTAATCAACAACACCCTATTTATTGAACTGTTTGGGTTTCCAATTCAGTTTCTAAAGATATTCATTGGTATCGCAATTAATTACCTACTAATTGATGTTATAAGTACCTTTGATTGGGAACAAAAAGAAAAGCTGAAAAAGCTTGAACAGCAAAGGATAGCAAACGAGGAACGAAAAAAGCTTGGTTTAGAAGTACATGATAGCATTATTCAGAACATGTATGCAGCTACTTTGAAGATTCAATTCTTACTTAGTAATAAGGCAAGTAGTAAGATGGAAGATCAGGAAAAGGCAGAGATTTTGCATGAAGTTAAAGCTGATTTAGGCGATGCAATTAAGAAAACTAGGGAGTTCATATCACAAACGACATTTGAACAGGTCGAACTAAGGGAACTGAAAAGCAAGGTGCGCACACTAGTAGAAACTTATAATAATAACTCTGGTGTAGCGATTGCGGTAGCTCTTGAAGATGCTGACTCACTTGCTGAAGGGAACCTATCTACGAAATCCTCAACGAATATTTATTACATTATTCAAGAAGCTATTAATAATGCTGCTAAGCATTCAAAAGGCTCAATCATTAGAGTAGCTATGAAAGTATATAGTGATAAGCTAGAGTTTAAAATAATAGACGATGGTGTGGGTCTTCAATTGGACCACATTAATCCCGTAATGCACCTCGGTATGAAATCGATGTATAAGCGAGCAGAGGATATCGGTGCAAAGCTAACTATTCAAGAACGTAATCCTGGAACAGAAGTTGAGATTATAATGCCGTGGGAGCGTGGGAATGATGAAAAATCCGATTAAAGTATTTATAGTTGATGATCATAGTGTTGTCAGGAAAGGCTTGAAGATGTTTTTAGATTCAAATGACGAGATTACAGTATGTGGTGAAGCAGGCACGCTTAAGGAAGCTTTAGATATTGTAGGAGAGCATAAGCCAGACATAGTTCTACTAGATTATAAACTTCCTGACGGTGATGGAATAACAGGCTGCTTAAATATCAAAAATACTCATCCAAATATAAAGATAATTATCCTTACTGCTTTTGCCACAGAAGACGTAATTGTTGGTGCTATTAGAGCGGGGGCAGATGCATACTTACTGAAGGACATTGAAGGGGATGAACTAGTCTCAACAATTCGTGCTGTATCTAAAGGTAAGTCTGTGCTAGATTCATCAGTTACAGATGATGTGTTTAATAGCTTGAAAATTGCAGAAAAGGATCAAAGGGCTGAATTCAATCTTACTGACAAAGAGATTGTGATACTTGACATGCTAACTATGGGCAAAGTAAACAAAGAGATAGCTAGCAGTCTGGGCGTTTCAGATAAAACAGTCCGCAATTATATAAGTAAAATTTTCAAAAAAATAAATGTTACAAACCGCACAGAAGCAGCTAGTTTTTGGATTAGACAAAAACGGGCAAACAACACAAATTAGTACAACCTCAGGGACAAATGTACCTAGTGTACGGGACAGATGCCACCTTTATAATTTATTCACAATCATGATATCCTTGATATTGAAGTGAATAATTATAATAGGGGGAGTAAAGTAATGAAAAAATTATCATTATTATTAATGATGATGGCTCTTGTTCTAGCCTTAACACTTACTGGGTGTGATGACGTCGTAGATCAAGACCCAGTTGATGAAGGTGAAGCGCCAGTAGTTGAAGAACCAGCTATTGAAGAGCCAGTTGAAGAAGCAGCAAAGTATGATGATGGACGATACAGAGGTACTTATGCTGATCGTGGTGTTGAACAAATAGGAGTGCAGTTTGACATTGCAGACGGTGTTTTTACAGCGGTTTCATTTAGAGAGTTAGCTTATGGTGGGATTAGCTATCGCTCGCTTCCAGAAGATGTTGATCCATTGATTGCTGCATGGGACACTCAGTACAGACAAGCGATTGAGTATCTAGTAGGTAAGCCTTTAGAGGCATTTAAGGATTTATACAACACAAGTGACTTCGTAGAAGATATTGATGGGGCAACAGGTGCTACAATCCGTGGTAACAAAATTGCATCGGCAATTCAAGATGGTCTGAACAGAGGTTTATACTCACCGGCTAACGGTTTTAGCACGGGTTTACCTGACTACGACGATGGACGATACAGAGGCGTATATTATGATCGCGGTCTTGAACAAGTAGGAGTGCAGTTTGACATTGCAGATGGTGTTTTCACAGCAGTTTCATTTAGAGAGCTACAATACGGTGGAACTAACTATCGTTCGCTTCCAGAAGATGCTCCAGATGTTGTGAGGGCATGGGATGCGCAATATAGACAGGCGATTGAGTACCTTGTAGGAAAACCAGTTTCAGCGATATTTGATTTACACAATACAGGTGATTTTGTAGACGATATAGATGGAGCTACAGGAGCAACAATCCGTGGCAACAAAATATTCTCTGCAATTAAAGACGGTTTAAATAGAGGATTATACTCTCCAGCGAACGGCTTTAGCACTGAATTACCAGAACTTGAAGATGGACGTTATCGCGGTATTTACACAGACCGTAACGTTGAGCAAGTAGGAGTACAGTTTGACATTGCAGATGGTGTTTTCACAGCAGTTTCATTTAGAGAGCTACAATACGGTGGAACTAACTATCGTTCGCTTCCACAAGATGCTCCTGATGCTGTGAAGGCATGGGATACACAATACAGACAGGCGATTGAGTACCTTGTAGGAAAACCAGTTTCAGCGATATTTGATTTACACAATACAGGTGATTTTGTAGACGATATAGATGGAGCTACAGGAGCAACAATTCGTGGCAATAAAATTTTCTCTGCAATCATGGATGGTATAAATAGAGGTATATATTCGTACTAAGATGAATTTAAAAATTGTTTGAAATTTTAAGACTCGAATCTCTTACTGGGATTCGAGTTTTGCATATTTCATTTTAACGGCTTAGGCTCAGAGAATTTAGCATAAATAGCAGTAAAATGCCCCATAATAATAGCACATTCTAGAGAGAAACGAGGCTACTGATTATGGGGAAACCAACTACCCAAGTACCATTAGACAAGAGTTTTAGCGCAAATATTGATTATCTAATCAACGAGCTACGCATTGAAAAAAACTTCGATGTCATACACCATAAGATGGAGCATGCAGGTAGGAAGATAGGCATGTTCTTCATTGATGGGTTTGCGAAAGATGATGTCATGCTTTTTATAATGCGTGAATTAGAACACTTAAAGCCTGAAGATATTGAGCATGACACAATTAAGAAACTATCACAGACATTTATTCCTCATATAGAGATAGAAACGACTGAAGATCTTGAAGAAATAATTTCACAGACACTAGCTGGACAAGCGGCGCTTATAGTTGAAGGTTGTGAAGAAGCACTGCTAATAGACATTCGTGAATACCCAATACGTTCCCCAGAAGAACCTGACATTGAGCGGGTTGTACGTGGACCTCGAGACGGATTCGTAGAGACGATTGTCTTTAACTGTGCTTTGATTCGTAGAAGAATTAGAGATAGATCTCTAATTATGGAATACATGCAAGTTGGTAAGCGCTCTAAGAACGATATAGCCTTAGCCTATATCGACTCTATCGCCGATCCCGAGTTAGTCAAACGTTTAAAGAAAGAAATAGAAAAAATAAGTATAGATGGTCTAGCTATGGGTGAGAAAACACTGGAAGAATTTATTTTCGGACGACATCTAAATCCGTATCCTATGGTACGTTATACTGAACGAGCAGACACTAGTGCTGTACATTTGATGGAGGGACATGTACTAATTATTGTAGATGGCAGTCCAAGTGTTATGATATGCCCTGCAACTTTTTGGCATCATGTACAGCATGCTGAAGAATATAGACAAAAACCAGTAATTGGTGCTTTTTTAAGGTGGGTAAGATTTGCAGCGATTGCGGCATCCTTATTTCTACTGCCACTATGGTATGTGCTTGCAACCAATCAGCAGCTACTTCCAGACTGGTTAGACTTCATAGGGGTAGAAAATGCAGGAGAGATTCCGCTGTTTTGGCAGTTTCTAATTGCAGAAGTAGGTATTGAAATCGTGCGTATGGCGGCTATACATACACCGAATGCCTTAGCTACAGCACTAGGTTTGGTTGCTGCTTTACTTATCGGAGAAATAGCCATCGAAGTAGGAATATTTACTAGTGAAGTGGTCTTATATGCTGCCGTTGCTGCCATGGGAACGTTTGCAACTCCGAGCTATGAGTTTAGTTTGGCCAATCGTATTTTTCGCGTGCTATTTCTAATTGCCGCTGCAATATTTGGTATTTGGGGCTTTATAGTTGCTATACTGCTATGGTTTGTTATGCTTGCATCAACAAAGACATTAAATACGCCATATTTATGGCCATTAATACCTTTTAATGCTAAAGCTTTTAAAGAGCTATTATTCAGGTCACCAATCCCACTTAGTAATAAACGCTTTGATATCTTAAATCCTTTAGATAAGACTAAACAGTAACATAAACTAAGCTATAATAAATTATATAGGCGCCGTTTTAGGCGCTTTTATAATGCTGGCAAAGCCCACATTATCATCCACATAAATGGTAGAATCATGTTATTGCTGATATACTAGTTGTGTTAGTGATTATAAAGAAAATTTAGTAAAGAAAACTTAGTAAAGAAAACTTAGTTCAGATGGAATATTTCAAGAATGACTATAAGGAGAATTTTTATGGGGACTGAACGTAGATTGCTAATGATATCATTGGATGCAGTTTCAAGCGATGATTTGGAAATATTACAAGAGCTACCGAACTTTTCAAAGCTTCGTAAAAAAGGCACCTTGGTTCGAGATGTCAAATCAGTTCTGATTTCAAATACATATCCGGCTCACACGTCGATTATCACTGGTACACACCCAAACAAGCATGGTGTCATCGATAATACCCTACTTCTACCAGAGAGAAAGTCGGCCAAATGGCGTTATCACACAGGCGATATAAAAGTCCCAACATTATTTCATAAGGCAAAGGAGCAGGGCTTAACAACATGCTCGATTCTCTACCCTGTAACTGGTTCAGCGAAAATAGATTACAATATACTAGAGATTGCAGGCGAGATGAATCCCTTAAAACGTGCGTATATCATGCTACGGCATGGGAGCGCTCGTTACCTGATTTCGAATCTTCTGCGTTTTCGAAAATATATCAAAGGCATTGGACAGCCTGCCCTTGATGATTTGACTACAGCTGTAGCAGCAGACGGACTAGTACGCTATAAGCCAAATCTGCTTGCACTACATCTTATAGATACGGATATGCAAAAGCATAGGTATGGCATAAATAGTGAACAAACGCTAGAATCATTACATAGACAGGATGAGCGTCTTGGCATTCTCATGGACGCTTTAGAGAAGTCTGGAACGTCAGATAAAACAAGCATCATTATCTTTAGTGATCATGACTCATTGCCTGTACATACGGGAATTAATCCAAACAATTTTCTAATAGAACAAGGCATCATACAGCAAACGAAGGACAAGCTTAATCGCTATGATGCCTACTTCCATAATGCTGGAGGAACAACATTTCTAAAGCTGTATAACCCTAAAGCAGAACACGGTGTAAGGCAAGCAATTGATTTATTTCTTAAAGAACCTTATGTCGCAAGGAAGCTAACGAATGAGGAAATGCAGGTTAGTGGCATGGATAAGGAGTATATGGTTGGTATAGAAGCAACTGACGGGTATTACTTTGGCAAACCTGGATATAAGGCGCAGCATGGCTATGCGTTGGAGCGGGCAGGGTATACTCCGTTCTACCTTGCGGTAGGCAAAGGAATACAGCAAGGTGAAGCTTTGTCAGGAGGCTGTATTACTGATATATGCCCTCTGGCTGCTAATATGTTAGGTATTCCTTTGTGGGATATGGATGGAATTAATAGACTCAATTGATATAATATACTAACTAGATTACAACAATAGTGATAGAAGGGTGATTACAGCTGGGTGAGCAGATAGCTATTTTAATCAATCAAATAATAATTTTTGCAATCTTAATGGCAATTGGATATGCAGCAGCTAAAGCAGAAGTCTTAACAAAAGAAGCCTTAGCTTCACTATCTCGGTTGATAGTGAAGGTTATTTTACCTGCAATGATTTTTAGTATTGTTGCCCTAAGCGGAGTAACGACAGCGGATTTTCTAATCAGTGGACGATTCATACTAGGGGCAATGCTGGGTTTTGCCTTGCTAATAATTACTGGCTTAGCTCTAAGTAAGTTGCTAAAACTAGAGGGAAAGCAGGCAAATATTTTTATAGCACTTATGACCTTTGGCAATGTAGGTTTTATGGGAATACCGCTAATCCAAGGAGTTTTTGACGACCCTGTAGTTCCTGTAAGTATTACGGTGTTTGCCTTTATCGATATTACATTACTCTGGACCTTTGGTGTTTATTTATGTAGTCGACATAGGGATGATGTCGATAAATTAAGCGCCTTAAAGAACATTATAAATCCGATGACAATATCGTTGATACTAGGTATGGTATTTGTATTCTTTAATATTCCTGTTCCTAGTCCACTGCAGGATGCAGTTGCTGGGATTGGTAATGCAACACCGTATTTGGCTCTGATGTACATAGGTGGGATGCTAGCGTATTTATCAGTTAACAATATCATGAAAAAGCCTAGCATTTTCGTATTGGTAGTATTTAAACTGTTAGTCGTACCTGTAACAGCATTCTACTTTCTAGGATTTTTTATGGAGGATATTCCAAGGTCTATTTTAGCGATTATTATTGGCCTACCTTCGATGACTACTATTGCTATGCTAGCTACTGTGTATCAGTCAGATGATCAATATGCTACAGAGATAATTTTCGTTACTACATTGGCTTGCTTATTAACAATACCATTCGTTAGCCTGATAACTAGCATGATGTAAGTTAATTAATGTACTAAGAAATTGTTCCAAACAAACGGATACTAATCAAAGTAAACCTATTTCTTTCCTTATTTTACTAAATAATTGCATTAGGAATACTTTTTGGCATGATTATGTTAGTAGAATTCCAAGCGTGCTATAATTAACTCGCAATCTATACTTATATTTTGGGGGTTTAAGCATGCAAAACAAATTAGTAGTAGGAATTATTATTGCAGCTATGTTAGTTGCAGGGTTTGGTATCGGTTTCTTTACCAATGGCTATGTTTCAGGCGGAGGGATTGGAACAGCACCCGATGGTAACGAAATCAACATTGAAAGAGCGTCAATAAATTTAATGAAACAACAGCAAGCCGGAGGTTATGAATTAGTAGATACTCAGACATTAAAGCAATGGATTGATGCTGGAGAGAACGTATTGATTATTGATACTATGCCAGCAAGCTTCCATCAAAACACCCGTATCCCAGGGGCTGTAAACGCTGAAATGCCAATAGGTACTATGGATGATGCTACACCAGCACAAAAAGAAGCATTTGCCGCATTGTTAGGTGATGATAAGAGTAAGAAGATTGTTGTTTACTGCGGATTTGTAGCTTGCACGAGAAGTGACGCAGGAGCAGCATATGCAGTTTCTCTAGGATATGAAAATGTATATCGTCATCCAGGTGGTATTAAAGCATGGCAAGATGCTGGATACTAATCGTTGTTTCTTTTTTGTTAGTTGCGTGTTCAGCTAATTTAGAAACGACAGCAGTGAAAGAGGTAAATGCTAGTATCGACGTAGAAGGAATCCAACTATTACAAACAAATAAAGACGTAGAAAGCTTAATAGGCTATCAAGGTGAATACCGTAGATGCATACATGGCTATAATTATGACTATGAGCAATTAGAATTGAACATAGGTTTCGATGGGAATACTAATAAAGTCCGTCGGATAACTACATACAATGCTACTCACTCGTTATTTGATTTCACTGTAGGAGATGCATTGGTAGATGTAGTGACAATATTGCAAGATAACGGCTTTAGTGTTGCTGAGAATGATGCCCATAGATTTGAACAAGATAATCTGTTTATAGTACTTTACACGGATGATTTGGAAACATTACGTGGATATAACGTTGAATTTATGTATGACTAAAAATATGCTATATGAAAAAACAAAATATAATACGATTAGACAGGACTGAGTTACAGCTAGGTCTTGTCTTTTTTGTATAAAAACTTCCATCCAACATATTCTAAAAGCATTAAGAAAACTTCAACTTTTAATGCTTTGATGGGAGTTATGGCGATGGAAAATAACAACGATATCATATCACCAGAGGTTTTAATATTAATTTTAACAGCTACCTTAGTTGGTACAATTGCGCGCATCCTGTCAATCAAACTAGATTATAGACAGTACCCAAACTATCCTAATGGCTACTTAATTCATATCGTAACAGGTGCATTAGCGGCGGCGTTAGGTGCATTTATTATACCTACGTTGATGACTGAGAATTTTACAGCTGTAACATTCCTGGGTCTAGCGATTCAGCAATTCCGTGAAGTGCGTAAAATTGAGCGTGAAAGCCTATTAGACTTAGAAGGTAATGAGTTTGCTGAACGGGGCAAGGCTTATATCGATGGCATAGCTAAAATCTTCGAGTCGCGAAATTATGTAGCACTAATTGTTTCCTTTAGCACAGCACTTACTATTCAATTACTGCGGGAGTTTCGTCCTGTAGACACCTGGTTAGAGATTGCTGCGGGCGCAGCTGTTGGTTTCACTATTTTTTATGCCCTCAAGCATTTTACTAAACGCCAAAGTGTACGGGACATTGCAACGGTAACCGTTGGTAAAATTGATATTCGTGGTTCAGAGCTTTATGTAGATGATATGTTTATTACAAACCTATTAGGTAATGAGCAGGGTAAGCAATGGTTTCAAGAGGAAGGTATAGCTGCCGTAATACATCCGAACAAAGAACATTTCAGGATAACACTAGAAAATCCAGGACAAAGACAGGCAATACTCTTTGAAGTAACTAGAAGGATGGGACAAAGAATTTATAGCTTCCAGAACCCAGGCGATGGTAAGGTTGTAATTGCATTAGTGCCTATCATCCATAGCACTGAATTGTTGAAGGAGACAATCTTATTAACACCACTATTAGAAACGGTGAAAAAGTCCCCTGAGCTAATGGATGTTAAACAAGGAGGTTCGAGCTAATGAGTGATAATGGTGATGTAAAGGGTATACTTGCCTACATAACTACTGATAAAAATCGCTATCTAGGTGGTAATCAACTATCATTATTAGCAAAGGATAAAGAAGAGCTACAACGGTTATCTTTTGCCATTTCAAGGGCATTTCTAGCAGATATTCTCGAACTAGAGACAGGAGATTGTCTAATAATCAAGAGGTGATTTTAGCCTGACTACTGACATCAAAATGTAAGTTAATTTGTAAGACAATAAAAAAAGGCTGACACATTTAGGTTAAAAATGAGTCAGTCTTTCTGTGTAACGTTAAAAACGTCTGCTATATGTTATGTATTCTTTATCGCGGGTTGACCAACCCATAAAATCGTAAAAAATTCAGTAGCCTAGTATTCCTTCCACAACCTGAGAGGCGCCAATTATCGCTAGCCAGAATCCTTTAGTGCCAGCAATTCTACGATCGTAGAAAAGGGCTAATAGGAAAACACCCAGTACGAATCGGATGATACGGTCAGTGTCTCCAAGGTTTTTCTTATAATCAAGATTGTAACGCATGAATTTATCCCTCCTTATAATTAGTATGTAAATTTAGGGAGTAATCATACATTTTCACGTAGCTTGTTATTACTAACCTAGAATGAGCAAGATGCATAGGATATAGTATCTACGATTTATCAGTAACTATAAGGAGTGTGAAAAGACATGAAGGTAATTGATCCGCAAGAATTAAAGCAAATACTGCATGAAATTGAGCTGGAGTTAAAAGAAAAAGCCGTTGAATATGACATCAGCAGAGAAACGGAAATCGGAAAAAAATTCATTGCTGGTCAAATCATTGGCTTGAATTGTGCACTCCATAAACTTAAGAGGCTACTATAAAGCAAGACTTATTCAAATGGAGTCTCGCATAATGTATATTGTTTAGCTTTTTTGAGATTCAGAGGTTGTACTGTCTGGGATATCTTTAACATTTGCTTTTAGTAATATACCAGCTATTAAAGCAGTAATTGGTATAGCTAATACTAATCCAATACTACCAGACAGTGCCCTTAAAATCTCAGTTGCAAAAAAGTCCATGTTAATCAATTTCATAAACGGTTGCTCATAGGCCATTAACACTAACAGTAAAGGTATAGAAGTACCAGTGTAAGCAAGAATTAGGGTATTCGACATTGTACCCATTATATCCTTTCCAACATTCATGCCTGACTCATATAGCTCTTTAAAGCTCAACTGCTTACTTTTCTTGTATATTTCCTCCATTGCAGACGCTATCGACATACTCACGTCCATTACAGCGCCTAGGGCCCCAATTAAAATTCCAGCTAATAAAAGACCACGAAAATCAAATTCAACAGCCTGTGGAATATACATTAGCATTTGTGCTTCATCCGAGGATAGTCCGTTCAAGTTCATTAAATTTGTCATTAAAATTGATAAGATGCCAGCGGCAGCAAGACCGCCAATTGTCCCTAGAATGGCAGCTAGGGATTTTCTACTAAAGCCACCTATGATAACAAAGGTGATTGTTGAGACAAGAAAGCCTGTAACAAGTGCTAAAAGAACGGGACTATGTCCTTGGAATAACAGTGGAAGCATAAACATTCCGATTATGAACACGGTTAAACCAAGTGTTATTACAGCTTTAACACCCTGGAAGCGCCCAACGATTAAGAGAAGAATGATAAACAGGGCAATAATAGCGTATAAATAACTATCCCTAGAAAAGTCCATTAGGTATGCTTGGATATTGCCGTCAGGACCAGTTTCTAAGACTAATAAAACCCGATCGCCTTCGGAAACCCATAAATCATAGGCAGGATTACCAAACATTGTATTTTCTGATTCGATAATAGTCCCCTTATGCTCGCCAGTTAAAATTTCTACTTCAAAAATTTGAATATCGGCACGCATGCCACCAAAATCTTGACCTTTGATTTCTTCAGTAATGGCAATAACCTTACCCTTTACATGTTCGGGTTGTTCTAAAGGCTGCTGTAGCGGTTCAGTCTCAATTGGATATTCTATAGTTCCCAAATCAGGATTTAAGTCGATTGGTTCAGTCGTTGCTAATACAGAGGTAGGTAATAATGTTATAACTAATAGGAGTAATAGCAAAGATGTTTTTCTTTTCACAAAAAATCACCACCTAGATAAGGATAAAAATTAACTCATAAATAAAAGCACAAGAGAAATTATATCATAAAAACAGCAGGAGTACATGGTTTGTGCTCCTGCTATCTTCCTATATCTTTTTAACTGCTTCAACAGGATCAAGATTTGCTGCCTTCATTGCAGGATATAGCGCTGCAGCTAGACTAATGATACCACCTACTGCACCTATGAGAAGGGTAGTAGCGATTGGTATAAATAGATAATAATCAGATCCATAAATCGAGTATATAGCAATATTAGTGACGATTAATCCAATGATTACAGCAACAACAAAGGATGCTACAAACAGGAAGAATGTCTCCGTGAGAACTATCTGAGCAATATGTTTCTTGCGGTACCCAGCAGTTCTAATTACTCCAAACTCATTGATGCGTTCGTTTACTGATGACATCATTGTTGTCGTGATTAAAAACAAACCTACAATTATGATAGTGATGATTGTAAAGGTTGTATAGGTTTTAAACTCCTCGAAGAGCTGTTTGCGTGCTTCGAGTGTTCCAAAATCAACATTTGCTTGTACCTCAGGCACTTGGTTTTCTAAAGTTGTAATAAGCTTGTTGACTCCATCCATATTGTCAACTTTTACATGGAGATCCATCACATTGATTGCTAAACTATCATCGATTAAGCTACGGTCAATCAGCACTAGTCGGTCGACCTCTGTACCTTGGTTTTCTAATACAAGATAATTATCTAATTGTAGGACGGTTGATCCGTAGTTAATGCTCAAGTTATCATCGCTAATATCATTTTGATTAGCGAACTGCTCACCGACAATTACCCTAGGTAAAGCGTCGGCAGACAAACCGCGGATTGCCCAGCTTGGGTTAGCTGCAATTTCCTGTGCAATATTTGTAATAACAATAATCGTATCCTGACCATTTACATTACCAAGATCAACAGTTTTTTGTACTAATGTTCCTGATAAGTCTGCATTTTCATCTAAAATAGTTTGTACTTTGTCAATTGTTGATATAGATATATCTATATGCTCTTGAATTCGGTTACCAGCGACGGTTATACCATTATAGGTCAGTTGAATATCCTCAGAACTAGGCGACACTAATATCTTTGCTCCATGCTCTCGTAAAGACTGATCAATAGAGTCTTCTAAGAATTGTGTAACACTCATGAGAGCTAAAATTGTTATAAGTCCAAGGCTAAGTCCAATAATTAGAAAAGCGGACTTGCCTTTTCTCTGTAAAAGGCTTCTATAAGCTATATCATATAAGCGCATAGCTACACCCCTTGCGTTATGGATGTATCTGACTCAATAACACCATCTCTGATTACGACTGTTCTAGATACATAAGCCAAGGTTTCAGGGTTATGGGTAACCATAATGATTGTTTGTCCAGACTTGTTCAAGTCTTTAAATAAATGGAGTATTTCTGCTCCCGTCTTAGTATCTAAGCTTCCAGTTGGCTCATCGGCAAATATTATCGGAGGTTTATTAACAATTGCGCGCGCTATCGCAACACGTTGTTGTTCTCCACCAGATAATTCATTCGGAAGTCGATTCTTTTTATTCAATAATCCAACTTGGTCAAGCACGGCTTCTGCCATTTTATATTGTTCTGCTCTCGAGTATTTACTAACAGCTAGTGGCACCATAACATTCTCAATTGCCGTTAGATAGTTAAGTAGGTGCATTTGCTGGAAAACAAAACCTGTATACATATAGCGAAAGTCAGCGCGACGTTCCTGGTTTAGCTCATAAACGTCCATTTCATCAATCAATAAAGTTCCTGTACTAGGTGGATTTAGTGTGCCCATGATTGTAAGTAAGGTGCTTTTACCAGAACCTGACGGCCCCATGAGTGCCACGAATTCACCCTGTTCGATTGCTAAATTAGTTGTTTGCAAAGCTGTAACGGCAGTTCCTTTTAAATTGTATGTTTTATTTACATTGTTTAATTGAATAAATCCCACGAAAAATCCCCCTTAATGTTAAGAATTAATTTTGTAGCTTATCATCATTACATTCGAAGTGCTTCAACAGGATCTAATTTGGTAACACGATAAATCGGTAGCAGGCTAGCTAGTAATGTAATCACAATTGTTGTTAGAATTGAGGTGCCACCGATTGCTAGATTAAACTCAATCGTAAGTGGGATGCTTACGACATACGGAGTTATATATTTTGCAAACATAGTTCCCAAACTATAACCTGCCAATCCACCGATAAGTCCGATGATAAGTGCCTCTGTCATTAATACTTCGAACACGTGGGATCTTCTAAGACCGACAGCACGAAGAACACCTATTTCCACTTTCCTATCGAATACATAATTCATCATTGCCATACCAATAACCAAACTACTAATAACAATAATAATAACAGAGCCATAGAGCATGAATTCTTGAATGCGTTCGACCGTGTTAATACGCACCTCAACAGCTTCTTGCAGGGCAACAACATTCGCATGTGGAAGTACTTCTCGAATTTGTTCCATTATTTCAGGTAATGGACAGGTAGTACACAACGCCGCTACTTCAATAAAGGAGATGTTTTCTCCATGACCCTTCAAGTCTTGTAATGTAAGTAGTGGCATAAAGATTACATGATCTTCATCTGTACCAGTTACATCGAGTATTCCTGTAATTAAGAATGTTTCGTCTTCAATAATAAGCTGCTCACCAATGTCCTTGCCTAGTTGCTTCGCAATAGTACTCCCTAATAGAACTTCATCGTTTGCAAATGGAAGTTGTCCTTGCCAGCTCCACCATGGCTTAATTAATTCTTCGAATTGGAAGTACACACCTAATAATACAGCACTTCGTTCACTATTAACTTGCCCAATGTCCAAAAGCTTTGGTGAGACGGCAGCAATACTATCTGCATCCATAATCGAGAAAATCTTCATGAAGTCATCGGCAATCAATGGTGTACCTTCATTTCTTGCTGAAGGTAAAGTGACGCCACCGTAAGCTAGGTCTAAATCATTAGCAGAGGAAGTGATAATTATATTAGGCCCTAGCTTGTCAAAGGTATCGCCTATTTCTAGATACATTGAATCGTTCAATTTATATAACGTGTTAACTATAGCTACAGCCATAATTATAGTGAATAGTAAGAAAAACACACGTTTTTTTCTTCTGAGTATACTCTTGATAGAAATTAGCTCTAGTCTCATAGTCTCACCTTTCAGTTAACCTGTTAATAAGTCTTGTCTGATTTACAGTGGCCTTGGAGTCCAGCTTGAAAGTTGCTCATGTGGAATGACTATATCATCGCCAACAACTTCGTAATAAATAGCCTCTGGTGGATAATCCATACAACCACCATTAACACCCTGCAGGTTATCTAATCTCCATACCGTTCTGCAAGATTCACAAATTAAGTATTCGCCATCTATACGCAGTGTTTCGGAGCGGCAGGGTTCACAAACACCAAGGGAAACTACAAGTTGACCTGATGGATTAATAAAAGCTGTTAAAGGCATATAGTCCTTGTAATTGTTTTCAACATAAACACGTGTTGCCGCTAAGCCTACATCTAATACGTCAGATAATGAGATGATAACATTTTCGCCCTGGATTTCATTATCTATTACTGTCATAGGTGTCACTTGTTCGTATGCATAGGCTGTTCCAATATTAAAGTTACCAGGCTCAAATCGCAGGCGATCTTCGGCAGATGACGGATTGCTTGAAAACATATAAGCGGCAAATCCTGCTATGAAAACAAGGATTAAACCTGCAATTACTAAGTTTGTTCCTTTCTTACGGCTTTCCTCATTAAATTGTTGTTTTTTGTTTTTTGACATAATATAAACCCCTTCCTTATTATAAATGCATATTATGCACTTGATTTTGATTCTAACTACTTAGCATTCTACTGAAAAAGTTTGTAGAAATAGTGTAGGAGTTTTGGATAAATCGTAAATCATTTTGAAAAGTTAACTATTTAATGTAAAATCAATGTATTATTAACTCAGATAATTAGAAGTTACTTGATGGGGAGGTGTTACTAGTGCTACGACACATATCCGTAAAATTAAGCATCCTGTTTTCTATTATACTGTTAGTCATTATTTCGGTTATCCTTGTTATTACTCATAGCTATTTCACGAATTTTTTTGTAAAGTATGTGACAGACGAGTTATTACATCGGGGAAATGGACATGCAGAGGTGTTGGCTGATCAGTTTGATGCGACTACACTAAGTCATGTTGCACATATGGAGAAAGCGGCAATCACAGATGTAGTAGTTGTTGGACGTGATGGACATATATTAGTTGCCTCAGATCAAATAAATTGTGGCACTATGGAAGAAATATGCCGACCAATGGAAGCGATATTGGTCTACGAACAGGCAATCGAGACGGACTGGAGAAATCAGCCTTATGTCGTAACCAGTTCACCTGTTATTAGGGATAACCATGTACTAGCGATGGTCTATATGTATACGCCAACCCAGCCTATACGAGATGCTGTTGCCATCCAATTCAAGATATTATTTACTGTATGGGTAGGTAGTATTTTAATAGGGATAAGCTTTATTTACTTCTTATCAAAGCTAATCACAAGGCCTGTTTTAGAGATGAAAAATGCTACAGAGCTAATTTCAAATGGTCGCTATGATGTACAGATAAAGTCTACTGGAAATGATGAGCTGTCAGACTTAGGAAATACTATTAATGCATTAGCCCAAAACCTACAGCATTACGAAACAAGTAGACATGAATTTCTTTCAGATATCTCTCACGAATTACGTACACCTTTGACATATCTAAAAGGCTATTCGGAGCTATTAGCAAATGGTGATGTTACAGACCCTAAAGAAGTACAACAATATAGTCAAATCATATATGATGAGTCAAAGCGTTTACAACGTCTAGTGCAAGATATTATGACTTTAAGCAAAATGGACGAAACTCAGTTTACATTAATGAAAAAACCAACGGACTTAGTGGCATTGATTAAGGACACAATAAACACTATTTTACCGCTTTTTCAAGACAAACAGATAAAGCTTAACTTCATCTATGACAAGGATAAGATGGAGCTACCTCTGGACAAGGAAAGAATGGCACAAGTAGTACTGAATTTACTAGATAATGCTCGCCGCTACACTCCCGAATCTGGTGAAGTAACTGTAGAGCTTACTCATACCAATCAATTAACAAAAATTGCAGTCAAAGATAATGGTCCAGGCATACCAGAACAGGAGCTGCCGCTCATCTGGCAAAGACTATACCGAGCAGAAAAGTCACGCTCCCGCGATACTGGAGGATCAGGTTTGGGATTAGCTATTGTTAAGAAAATAATTGAGCTACACGGTGGAGAAATATATGCATACAGTGAGTTAGGCAAGGGTACGATTTTTGAAATATATTTACAGAATCATGGAGGTTAGGGTATGTCTGAATTAGTGAAAGTGCTTGTAGTTGATGATGAAGCACCTATGCGGAAATTGATTGAAATTTATTTGAAGAAAAATGGTTATAGTGTAATGACAATGGACTCTGGCCTGGATGCGATTCAAGAGCTTAAGAAAAATCATTACGATATAGTAATTCTTGATGTTATGATGCCAGAAATGAATGGCTTCGAAGCATGTAAGCTAATCCGAGATTTTAGTAAAGTGCCGATTATTATGCTTACAGCTAGGGATCAAACCTTAGATAAGGTAAAGGGTCTAACGATAGGGGCAGATGATTACGTAACTAAACCCTTCGAAGAAATTGAATTGCTTGCTAGGATAGAAGCTATTCTTCGTAGGTCTAACGCTGAGGCAAAAGACGACGATGCAGATGTACTAACCTATAAGGATGTTCGTTTAGATTTAGGATCGCACCAAGTTTTTTATAATGACGCAGAGATTGAACTAACTCCGAAGGAGTTCCAGTTGCTACAGACATTCCTTACGAACGTAGGCAAGGTATTGAGTAGGGAAAAGCTTCTAGAAATTGTGTGGGGTTACGATTTTTACGGAGATTTACGAACTGTGGATTCACATGTTAAGAACCTCAGGGAGAAGCTAAGAAGTAACGGAATTCAAGTTGATGAGCTAATAAAAACTGTCTGGGGCGTCGGTTATAAGCTTGTATAATTAACGATGGCTATGAAAAAGGAGCTATGCAACATCAACAAGTAGTGATGTCGCATTAGCTCCTTTAGATGTTTATTTTTCAATTATCACACATATTTGTGCAGGGCCATGAACCCCAATGCTTAAATCCATTTCGATGTCCGCACTGCGGCTTGGTCCTGTTATGAAATTAACAGACGAAGGTAAAGACTCCTTATTTTTGACTAAATAATCGAATATATCTGCTGTGCGTTTTACAAATTGATTGCTTTTCACAATAGCAATATGGAAATTTGGTAATAAGCTAATACTGCGCTCCTTGCCTACACCAGCCTTTAATACAATACTACCAGTTTCAGCTACGGCAAAGTTTACGCCCGTAATACCTGTGTCAGCATCCTTAGCAAAATGCTTATATTCTATTGTATCATTAGGCTTGGTCATAATCTCATAGCCTTGTTGATTTAGTTGTGCTAATGGTAATCCGTTAAGGGTACTATCGTCCCAAGCTATGATTTTCTTGGAGCCGTGGGTTTCTAGCACCTGCTTAAGGGCTTGAAATGTTTCATCGGGAGAATTAGTTATCTTGACAATTCCATTAAGGGCACTAAGCTCTTGCTTAAACTTTTCAATCATTCCGTCTGTCGAGTCGGCAATTTCTACATAGGTTAGCTTATAATTGTCACGGATTTTTTCAATATCGCCAAAAACCTCGGCCTTCTTTGTATCAGGCATTCTAGCCATTCGTTCTTTTACATGCCGTAGGAAGGTTTCTTTAGTAGTCATTATATATCACCCCGCTTTAATTCATTCCAGCGTTCGTGGAAAGGTTGCTTCGCTATAGGAGGCAGGTCTCGGGTTTTTGTCCATTCTGAGACAGGTGCTGGAACGCCACCGCGAATCTTACCATCTTTAACAAATGGTATTTGTGCTTTTCTGCCGACCTTTAGCATCATGCGGTATTGCCCAGGACTAGAGAAGGCTTTACTCCACATTTTGAATGCAAGCTTCTCTTTAGTGTTTTTGCCGAGCTTAGTCTTGTCGTTCCTTAGTTCAAGCAGCAATTCGTGCAATGGAATTCTAACTGGACAAGCCTCCCAGCATGCGCCACATAAACTTGATGCATAGGGTAGCTCGCCCCAGCGCTCTAAGCCATCTAGTAATGGAGTAATAACGGAACCGATTGGCCCAGGGTACACCCAACCATAAGCATGTCCACCAATTTGTCGATATACAGGGCATACATTTAGGCAAGAGCCGCAACGAATACAGTTAAGCACCTCCTGATATTTGCTGCCTAATATGCGCGAGCGACCATTATCTACGATTACTACATGGATGTTCTTCGCTCCGTCTGCTTCGTTGGTACGTCTTGGCCCGTTTAGGATTGATACATAACTTGTAATCTTTTGGCCTGTAGCGCTTCTTGGAAGTAACGCGAGCATTGGATCTAAATCCTTAAAGGATGGCAGAATCCGTTCCATTCCCATAATGACAATTTGTGTATCTGGCATACTGTTAACCATGCGACCATTACCTTCATTGGTGAAAAGAACGATAGAACCAGTTTCAGCGATAGCAAAGTTACAGCCTGTAATACCAATGTCAGCGTCGATGAACTTTTGTCTTAATACTTTTCTAGCGAAGGCCGTTAGTGCTGGCGTTTCTGCAGGTAGCTCTTCCTTAGCCACTTTAGAGAACAATTTCGAAACAGAGCCTCGTGTATGGTGAATCGATGGTACTATGATATGCGATGGTGTTTCCTTAGCTAATTGGATGATATATTCACCTAAGTCTGTCTCTACAACCTCAATACCATCTTTCTCAAGGTGATGATTAAGATGGATTTC
The DNA here is from genome assembly GCF_001730225.1 of Desulfuribacillus alkaliarsenatis. Lineage (NCBI taxonomy): Bacteria > Bacillati > Bacillota > Desulfuribacillia > Desulfuribacillales > Desulfuribacillaceae > Desulfuribacillus > Desulfuribacillus alkaliarsenatis. The sequence continues at coordinate 80,572 of NZ_MIJE01000001.1, forward strand.
TTCTGATACCATTGATTTCGATTTTACGACCATTTTTGCATTTTTTTCACTACAGATGGCTTGTATGTGTCGCACAGCCTCTTGATCCGTCATAGCCCAATGAACTTTAGCGCCATTTTCCTCAAGCTTAGTAGTGAATTGGTCGAGGTATTTATCTAAATTAAGTACGGTATGGGTTCGGATCGCTTGCGCTCTCGCTCGCCATTCCTGAGCATCCTCTAAGGTTTCCCATTGACTTACTCTGCGTGTACGTAGGAGTTCGGTGGCGTTCTTGATGGCACCACGGAGGAAATCGTCATGCAATGCCTCGTCAACTCGTTTGCGAAAATCAGTATTCATCATTTATTGTAGCCCCCTATCTAATAGTTCTGCTACATGCATAGTCTTTACATTTATTCCTTGACGGCTTAGACCACCACTTATATTCATTAGACAGCTCAAGTCTGAACCAACTAATATTTCTGCCCCTGTCTTTTTCACGTTTTCTATCTTTTCGTTAAGCATGGAGCTTGAGATATCGGCCATTTTTACAGAGAATGTACCACCAAAACCGCAGCAGTCCTGATTATTAGGCAGCTCTACATACTCTACACCCTCGATGTTTTTGATTAATTCAACAGGTGCATCCTTAATCCGCAATAGTCGTGACATATGGCAGGAGTGATGATATGTTACCTTGGCATCGTATTTAGCACCTAAATCTTTAACACCGAGCACCTTTACAAAGAACTCAGAGAACTCATAAACTTTATTGGCAAACGTCTTTGCTTGCTCTAAAGCCTGTGGGTCGTCTTTAAACAGTCTAGGATAATTATCGCGAATCATTGCTGCACATGAGCCAGATGGTGTAATGATATATTCAGTTTTTTCAAAGGACTTAATTAAATGCTTAGCTACACGGGCTGCTTCATCAAAATATCCAGAGTTAAAGGAAGGTTGACCACAGCAGATTTGATCTTCAGGATAATCAACGGTAACACCCTGACGTTTTAATAGTTTATATGTACTTTCAATTGCTTGTGGGTAGAACATATCTGCTATACAGGTTCCGAGTAAAGCCACTTTCATAGACAAAATAAATCACTCCTTCTTGACATATATATTAAGTATAATTCCCCAAAGCAGTAGTAACGTATGCTAAGTCCAACATAGCTCTTAATAGTAAATAATGGATAGAAATAATGTGCAATTTTACCCATAACATGTACAAATCATGGGATAAAGTGTATAATTTTTTAAGAGCTTTACGGTGTTAAAGTGGTAATATATGCAAGTACATAAAAAGGGAGGGTTTAACGTGGAATATTCATTAACCTTAGCTACTTGGTTTTGGTTTCTGGTGCCAATGCCCTTGTTAATTGTTTGGGCACTTTGGACATATTTTCGTGAACGGGAGGGAGATCAGTCGTGAGTCCAACGTATATTACATTTGTCTTTTATTTAGTGGGAATGCTTGCAATCGGTGTTATTTCCTATCGAATGACAACGAATTTATCTGATTATGTACTAGGTGGTAGGAAGTTAAATAGCTGGGTTGCCGCATTATCGGCACAGGCCAGTGATATGAGTGGTTGGTTACTGTTAGGATTACCAGGTGCCGCTTATGCTTCGGGAATGGGTTTATGGAGCATCTGGATTGCAATCGGTTTAGCAGTTGGTACTATGATTAACTGGCAATATGTTGCAAAGCCATTGCGTAGGTATACAGAGCTAGCAGGGGAATCAATTACTATTTCAGAGTACTTTGAAAACCGCTTTCATGACAAATCAAGACTTCTACGTGTTGTATCTGCCATATTCATTTTAATCTTCTTTTTATTCTACACGGCTTCAGGCTTAGTAGCGGGCGGGGTACTGTTTGAATCAGTTTTTGAAATTGATTACACAACAGCATTGTTAGTTGGTGCTTTAGTTATCATATCCTATACATTTTTAGGTGGTTTTATTGCTGTAAGCTGGACAGATTTGTTTCAGGGTAGTTTGATGTTCTTTGCACTATTAATTACTCCAATTGTAGCTATCCAACATATAGGCGGATTAGATGCACTGTTCGCCACTATTGGTTCTATTAACGTTGATTTATTAGATGTCAATAAAAATGTATCCTATAATCTAGGTGAAGGAATTCTTTGGACGTCAGCAGGGGCTTTATCCTTCGTTGGAATCGTATCTGCTCTAGCGTGGGGTCTTGGGTATTTTGGTCAACCACATATATTAGCGAGATTTATGGCAATTCGCTCGGCGAAGCATGTTCCTAAGGCACGTCTAATCTCGGTTGTTTGGGTAGTGTTATCTCTATACGGTGCTATTGTTGTCGGGTTTGTCGGTATTGCATTGTTTGCAGATCAACCGCTAGCAAATCCAGAAACCGTATTCATTGATTTAGTGCAGATTATCTTTAATCCGTGGGTAGCTGGGATTTTATTAGCGGCGATTTTAGCAGCTATTATGAGTACAATCGACTCACAGTTGCTTGTATCATCGAGTGCTTTGACAGAAGATTTCTATCGCACTTTCTTCCGTAAAGACGCATCACAAACGGAATTGGTTTGGGTTGGTCGTTTTGCAGTTATTGTAATAGCAATTGTAGCCGTTATGCTTGCTTGGAATAAGGGAAGTATCCTTGAACTGGTGGCATATGCGTGGGCAGGCTTTGGCGCGGCCTTTGGTCCTGCGATTATCTTCTCATTGTTCTGGAAGCGTATGACTCGCAATGGTGCCTTAGTCGGTATGATTGTTGGTGGCCTTACAGTAATTCTATGGGAGTACACAGGCTCAGCTATGTATGAAATGGTTCCAGGTTTCTTATTCTCATCGATAGCAATTGTGGTTGTGAGTTTAATGGATAAAGAGCCATCGGCAGAAATCCAAGCAGAATTTGAGCGCGCCCATAAGCCTATTTCAGGCGAGTAAATAGCAAGCTTTTTTGAAGGTGTAATTTAGTAAAAAAAAATTTAAAAACAATCAAATATTGAGAAAAAGGCAGGCTTTTATAGCTTGTCTTTTTACTTGTCCAATATATAAGACTTTAGCACCTTGATACAATATATAGACTGTGATATGTTTTAGGAACACAAATTGTAGTGTTTTTGGGAGGGGATTTGTTAATGGCTTTAAAGTTATCAGAACTAACTTGGCAAATCGTTAAGCGTGATGGTAGGATGGACCGCTACAACTCAGAAAAGATATATAATGCGGTCAAAAAAGCAGTACTAAATGTAAAAAAAGAAGAAGTGGAAATTGCAACTAAAATTGCATCTGAGGTAACTTTTGAAGTAGAGGAATTTTTAACATCGGCGAAATCACAGATTTTTGAGGTAGAGCAGATACAAGATATAGTTGAACAAAAATTAGTTGAACATAATTACTATGAAGTAGCGAAAGCATACATATTGTATCGTCAAAAACGTAGTGAAGTACGCAGCAAGGCATCAATACTTATGCAAACATATAATGACATAGTCTTTACAGATGCTAAAGATAGCGAAATGAAAAGGGAGAACGCTAATGTCGATGGCAATACAGCCATGGGTACAATGCTTAAGATTGGTTCTGAATCTGCGAAAGAGTTTGCTAGAATGTACTTACTTAAGCCAAAGCATGCCAAAGCCCATTTAGACGGTGAAATTCATATCCATGATTTAGACTTTTTACCGACAGGCACATTAACCTGTTGTCAAATAGATATAGAAAAATTATTTCAATCGGGTTTTAGTACGGGACATGGTCACTTACGTGAACCACAGGATATATCTAGCTATGGTGCATTGGCTGCGATTGCGATTCAATCAAATCAGAACGATCAGCACGGAGGGCAGTCAATCCCGAACTTCGACTACGGATTAGCCAAGGGTGTCCGTAAGACCTTTGTACGAGAGTACCGTGAAGCATTGACGGAAAAACTTGCTTGGGAGCTAGATTCAGAGGAATTTAAAGAACTACTAGAAGAAATAAAGATGTTAACTAATGCTTTTGTGGACAAGCTTAGCATCGGTAACTTTGATCAATATAAGAAGAAAGAACAAGCAGCTTTAGTAGAGAAATTTGCACTTGATCAAGAACAAGTGAATAAACTACAAACCTTTGCCTTCCGTGACGCTCATCGCAAAACAGAGAAGAAGACGTATCAAGCGATGGAAGCGTTCTTACACAATTTAAATACAATGCATTCCCGTGCAGGGGCACAGGTGCCATTTTCAAGTATAAACTATGGAACGGACACTAGTGCAGAGGGCAGAATGGTCACTCGCCAGATTTTATTAGCGACAGAGGCGGGTCTGGGTAATGGGGAAACAGCTATTTTCCCAATTCAAGTGTTTAAGGTAAAGGAAGGCGTTAGCTATAATCCAGAAGATCCAAACTATGACTTATTAAAACTATCATTCCGTGTTTCTGCTCGGAGATTATTCCCGAACTACGTATTCCTTGATGCACCTTATAACATAAAGTACTATCAAGAAGGGCGCCCAGAAACAGAAGTAGTAACAATGGGTTGTAGGACGCGCGTGTTAGGATCTGTTCACCCTGAGAGCGATGGGGTATCTTACGGGCGTGGAAACCTATCCTTTACGACGATTAACTTACCAAGACTAGGTATTATTTATAAGAATGATATTGCTGGTTTTTTTGAAGCCTTAGACGAAAAGATAGAGTTGGTTATTAGCCAGCTGCATGAACGCTATTTGCTACAGGCACGCAAGCGTGTGAAGAACTTCCCGTTTTTAATGGGTCAGGGAATCTGGTTTGGAGCTGATCAATTAGGGCCTGAGGATGAAATCCGTGAAGTCTTAAAGCATGGTACGTTAACTTGTGGTTTTATAGGTCTAGCAGAATGTCTAACAGCAATGGTTGGTACTCACCATGGCGAGTCAGAGGAAGCACAGAACCTAGGGGTTGCTATCGTAGATCGTATTCGTACGCGCTTAGATGAAGCAGCGGAGAAATATCGTCTCAACTATACATTGATTGCAACACCAGCAGAGGGCTTAGCTGGGCGTTTTACGAGAATCGACCGTAAGGAATTTGGAACAATTGAAGGCGTTACGGATAGAGAATACTATACAAATAGTTATCATATTCCAGTGCACTACGAAATCTCTGCCTATGACAAGATTGTCAAAGAAGCTCCATACCATGCACTATGTAACGCCGGCCATATCAGCTACATTGAACTTGATGGGGCTGCTAAGAATAACATAGAGGCATTTGAGCAATTAATTCGTGCCATGAAAGAGCATAACATCGGTTATGGCTCGATTAACCACCCAATTGACCGAGATCCATTGTGTGGCTATACGGGAATTATCGACGATGTATGTCCAGGCTGTGGACGTGACGCCAATTCAGCTCCACAGATAGAGCGCATCCGTAGAATTACGGGCTATCTAGTTGGAACGATGGATAAATGGAATGACGGTAAGATTGCTGAAGAGCGCGAGCGTGTGAAGCACGGAATTAACGCTAAACAACAGCTTAATTAAAATGAACGGCCCGGAAAATCCGGGCCGTTTTCTTAAACCTATAGTTTCAAGGCATAGTTTCTAGCTTTTTATCAAAATTTAGCATAAAATGAGGTGTGTAAATGATACGTTACGCTGATATAGTTAAAGAATCAATTGTTGATGGGAAAGGCATTCGGCTTGTAGTGTTTTTACAGGGGTGCAAGCTTGCCTGTGAGGGCTGCCATAATCCAGGGCTACAACCATTGGATGGAGGTAAGGAAGTTACTGAAGAAGAGCTAGTGCGGTTAATCCTTGAGAACCTAAATCCATTACATAAGGGCTTAACAATCTCTGGTGGAGAACCAACCCTACAAGCGGAAGCAGTACATAAAGTAATTCAGGCTGTTAAGAAAGTAAAACCTAATTTAGACGTATGGGTTTTCAGTGGATTTACCTTTGACAGGGTGAAAGATTTGCCGATGATGGAATACGTTGATGTATTGGTCGACGGGCCTTTTCGCATCGAAGAGAAAAGCCTACAGCTACAGTTTAGAGGCTCTAAAAATCAGCGCGTAATTGACATGAAACAGTCATTACTAGAAGATAAGGTCGTACCGCTGGTGCTAGAAGAGAGTTAGTTCTAGCGAGCAGATGTTTATAGCTAGAAGAAGTTGAATTATATAGAAATAAAGGAGGTGACCTGATTGCATAATGTCAAAGATACCGTTATGGAGGTAGTTTATGCAGTGCTACCGATAACCATAGTGGTTATATTACTACAGTTTACAATCATTTGGATGCCGATGGAGACATTTATTCAATTTTTAATTGGATTATTCTTCGTCTCTACAGGATTAATTCTTTTTTTATTAGGAGTACATATTGGTCTTTTGCCAGTAGGTGAAATGATAGGATCAGCACTGCCGAAGACAGGAAAGAGCTGGATGGTAATCTTTTTTGGTATTTTGTTAGGGTTTGTAGTAACAGTGGCTGAGCCTGATGTAAGGGTATTGGCAATACAGGTAGACTTAGTCTCAGATGGTGAAATATCAAGGAATTTACTGATTTATACCGTAGCATTAGGGGTAGCTATATTTGTAGGTCTTGCAATGGTGCGGATTATCTTAAGTATTCCAATCACCTATATTTTAGTAGTAGGATATGGTTTAGTATTTTTGCTTGCGTCTTTTACTCCACCGCATTTTGTACCAATTTCCTTTGATGCGGGTGGGGTTACAACGGGTCCGATGACGGTGCCGTTTATTCTAGCCTTAGGTGTTGGTGTTGCTTCAGTTCTACGAGGTAAAACTGCATCTTCAGATGGTTTTGGACTAGTGGCATTAGCTTCTATAGGACCAGTATTGGCTGTCTTAATACTAGGGGTGATTTATCAATGAAGATTAAAATTTTCGAGGGCTTTGGGCATGTATTAGTTGAAGTTTCAATGGCGCTCATTCCATTATTGGTTTTATTTTTATTTTTTCAGTTTGTATTTCTAAAGCTACCGATGAAAAAAGTACGTGATATATTTGTCGGTATGGCCCTGACTTTTGTAGGACTAGCATTTTTCTTGCAAGGGGTACATGTTGGTTTTTTACCAGCAGGTGAAATGATGGGAACTATTATGGGCGAGATGCGTTACAAATGGCTTTTAATCCCCATCGGATTTGTCTTTGGTTTTGTAGCGACCTACGCTGAGCCAGCTGTAAGAATTTTAAATCACGAAGTGGAAAAGGTATCTGGTGGTTACATACCGCAAAAGGTATTACTTTATACTTTGTCAATTGGTGTAGCCGTATCCGTAGCATTATCGATGGTAAGAATATTGCTAGGAATATCCCTTTGGTATTTTGTAATACCAGGGTATCTGTTAGCACTACTGATGATTTACTTTAATGATAGGACATTTACAGCAGTTGCCTTTGACTCAGGAGGCGTTGCGACAGGTCCGATGACTGTTACGTTTATTATGGCGATGGCAGTCGGTGTAGCAACAGTTACTGAAGGTAGAGACCCGCTAATGGATGGTTTTGGAATGATAACGCTAGTAGCGCTTGCGCCGATATTAGCAGTACTAACGCTCGGCGCGCTCTATGGTAGGAAGGAGAAAGAGAATGAACGTGACATTGAATACGAATCATAAGCTTCTAGTTACCATTGTAAAAAAAGGAATAGCATCAAAGATAGTCAAAGCTTCAAAGGAAGCAGGGGCTGAAGGAGGTACGATTATCCTTGGTAAGGGCACGGGGATTCACGAGAAGCACACGTTCCTGGGAATTCCAATCGAGCCTGAAAAAGAAATTACCCTAACTCTAGTTAGTGAGGATAAGGTAGATATAGTATTACAGGCAATTGAGAAAGCTGGCAAATTAGATAAACCTGGAACAGGTGTAGGTTTTGTAATAGATGCGAAAAAATTAGCAGGTATTTGTCATTTGTTAAAAGGTCAAATATGCATGGACTGTTAGGAGGCAGAGGGATGGATAAATCACTTTTGTATGATTTAATTGTATCAATTGTTAATAAGGGAAACTCGGATTTAGTCGTGGATGCGTCTAAGGAAGCTGGAGCAGAAGGTGGGACAATTATATTTGGACGGGGCACGGGTATACATGAACAGGCAAAACTGTTTTCGTTTCAAATTGAGCCTGAAAAGGAAATTGTACTTACATTAATAGAGCGTAGTTTAACCAATAAAGTACTCGAAGCTATCGTGAAAAAAGCACAATTAGATAAGCCAGGGAAAGGCATTGCTTTTGTACTAGAGGTCGAGCGCACAGTTGGTATTAATCATATCTTAAACCGAATGGTTAATGAAGAATTAGACAACAGTAATAATTAGGGTTAATAATTAGGGTTGCAGATGATTATCCTGTGAATTGTAAAAGAATGCTGAGGGAATATACTATAGGTAACAAATGAAGTAGGAGGCAAATATGGACCCTAGAGTACAAGAACTAGCTAACAAACTGGTGAATTATTCGACTGAATTAAAGCAAGGAGAGAAGCTTCTCATTGAAGTTGTAGGGCAGAACATTCCGCTTGTTAAAGAGCTGATTAAGGAAGCTTATAAAGTAGGAGCATATCCATATATAACAATCAAAGACCCGCAAATTACTCGCCAATTACTAATGGAAGCTACTGGCGAGCAGCTCAGTAAAGTGGGTGAATGGGAATTAGCTAGAATGAAGACTATGGACGCTTATATAGGTATTCGTGGCGGCAATAACGCTAATGAGCTAGCAGATGTGCCTGGAGATAAGATGAAGCTCTATATGGAAAAGCTAATGCATAAGGTGCATGGTGAAGAGCGTGTTCCGAACACTAAATGGTGCGTAATGCGTTACCCGAACGAGTCTATGGCACAGCTTGCTAATATGAGCACAGAAGCTTTTACGAACTTCTACTTTGACGTATGTAACATGGATTATGAAAAAATGTCTAAAGCGATGAATCCATTAGTTGAACTAATGAATGGAACAGATCAAGTTCATATAAAAGGAGAAGGCACGGATATTACGTTCTCTATTAAAGATATACCAACAGTTAAGTGCGATGGTAAGATGAATATCCCGGACGGAGAAATATTTACAGCTCCAGTCAAAGATTCTGTTAATGGCTATATTACATATAACGCACCAGCAGTATATCAGGGATACACCTATGAGAATATAAGACTAGAATTTGAAAAAGGCAAGATAGTTAAGGCAACTGCTAATAACACAGAAAAGATTAACGAAATCTTTGATACAGATGAAGGTGCCCGCTATATCGGTGAGTTTGCCATTGGCGTAAATCCCTATATTCATACACCAATGAAGGACACGCTGTTTGACGAAAAGATTGGCGGAAGCTTCCACCTAACCCCTGGGAAGTGTTATGACGAAGCGAGTAATGGCAACAAATCAGCCATCCACTGGGATCTTGTTTGCATTCAAAACCCAGAATACGGCGGTGGAGAAATGTACTTTGATGGTAGGTTAATCCGTAAAGATGGTCTGTTCGTAATCGATGAACTCAAAGGCCTAAATCCAGACAATCTAAAATAGAACACAAGGGGACGGTTCTGCTGTGATGCACCGTCCCTTTGTGTTTAATAATAATTCCTTCTAAATGTCTACAAAGGCACATATATCTAGTATGTATGTGGTTTTTTGATTTGATTAATTTTTTAATTATGAAACATAGGAGGGATGAATTTGAGTATGGATTTTCGGCAAGCCGCAATTTTTGAACATCAATTCTGGTTACAGGTTTTAGGCGACCACGCGCGGTTTATCTTTAATACGCTGTCAACATCAGAGCAAGAAGAAATAAAGCATGCCCATTATTTTATATGTACCTTTGACGAATTACTAAATAAATCACGTGCTAAGCTTAGTGAGGCAGAGTTAATAGAATTGACCAAGGAAGCTAAACTATATTCAGAAAAAATAAGAAACTTCAAGCTACACTTAATTAAGCGTCATTTAGTAGGAGATATTGCTATCGGTTTACCGCCAACATTTCTAAATCATATGGTTACAGAAGTGGAGGAGTATTTACAAGTGCTCTGTATGCTTCTAAAGCAGCAAATGCCTATCATAGAAGCGATTGACTTACATTTAGCGTGGCTACTCGATGCAGCAGGCCATGCGGCGGCAGTCATGGGTGATGCCGATATGATTGAGAAGAATGTCATTGACCAGAGCGAATCATTTACACTAAGATTTGAGGAAATGTATATTAAAGCAGTTGAACTTTGCGATTATATGCGAACAGGTTTACGCACTTTTCCTAGGCTTGATCGTTTTAACCAACAGGTTGCCCAAGACATTTGGGACTTTAAGGTTTTCCTACGTGAGCTAGAAGGATTAGAAAAACAAAATAGATTTCTTACAGTGACTGATACACTTATGTTTGACCATATGGCTCGGGAAGAATGCTATTACTTGCATAAGCTGGCCCAAGTAACTTCATTACCAGCACCTAAATGTGATCCAACTCAGCCGAGGGTAGAGGGTTGCGAAGATGAATCTTAGTATCAAATAAGCAGGGGCACTAAGATATATAATTTTAGTATCCCTGCTTATTTATATGTGAGGAGTTATTCTTATTCTCTGTTATCCTTATCAACACGGGCTTCACCATGCCTTACCATGTTAACAATAAACAGTAGTAATACGGCACCTATGGTAGCTGTAATAATGGATCCAATCAACCCATAAGTTGTAAAGCCTAATAGGTCAAATAGGAATCCTCCGATAAAAGCACCAATTACACCGACAATGATATTACCACCAACTCCGAAACTGCTTCCTTGCATAATTTTACCAGCTGCCCAACCTGCGATTAAACCGATGATTAAAAACCAAATAAAGTTCATATAGTCTCACCTCCTTAATCTCCCTCATAGTTATCTTTTCTTAAAACAACATAAAGCATGCATAAAGAAGCTGGCAGTTTTTAAAACAAAACTTCCACAATTTATTAGTGGTTTACATGAAAAAAGTTGACTTTGAATCAGAATTATACAAATAATAATATAAGTATTATTCCAATTAAGAATAAAAGGAGGATAATTATGCCAGAAGGTGCTACTGAAACTAAAACATTAAAAGTAGGCGACCCTGCCCCTGATTTTGAACTGAAGGCATGTGGGCCACAGGAGCTTGTTAAGCTAAGTGATTTTAAAGGCAAGAAAAATGTGTTTATTGTATTTTATCCATTAGATTGGACACCTGTCTGAACGAACCAAATTCCTTCATACGAAAAAGAAATTCAGCGTTTTGAAGGATTAAACACCCAAGTTGTGGGTGTGAGTGTTGATAGTGTACCTAGTCATGATGCTTGGCAGAAGTCATTAGGAGGTATATCTTTCCCGCTTTGTTCAGATTTCTATCCCCATGGAGAAGTTACAGACAAGTACGGCATTTTAAGAGCAGAGGGTATCTCTGAGCGTGCTTTATTTGTTGTAGACAAAGAAGGGATTATCCGCTTCATAGATGTTCATCCAATTGAGAAGCAGCCAAATAATGAGGAAATATTTGCAGTATTAGAAAAGCTCCAGTAGTAGAAAACATCAGCAGTATTTCTTGTAATTGAATATTGTTAACAAAAGGGGAGAGCTTGAGCTAAAGAGCTCCTCTTTTTACTTGTCAGCCACTATACATGTCGTTAATTTCTTGTTAAAATATGTAGGAAGTATAAATGAAAATCGAATGTTATGTTAACTTTTTGCGAAAACCCTTATATAATAATTTATATGTAGTAAACTAATAACAAGGTGGTCCAGTAATGTTAATTCTCGTACTATTAATTATCTCAGCACTAGTGACGGTTTGGTCTATGATTGAAATTGTCTCACCAAGACTAGTGTTCAAGCTATACCAAAGGGTTGGTTTTTTACAAATGCCTGAAAAGAGTGCAATTAGATTAATTCGCATTGATGGCGTAATTAGCTGGCTAATCTTTAGTATAGTTACTGGGTACCTATACGGTAAATTATAATTTAAGGGAGTGTGTGGAAGGTTTGATAGTGATTTTAATGTTTATAATTAGCTTTATCCTGTCCTATGGATATTGGAACACATTCCGTCCGATACTTCAGGAGGTAGATGTTGACCTGCCAGGCTGTACAGAAAATGTATGTGGGATGAGAATTCTGCATTTATCAGATATGCATATGGAAAGAATTTCAGTTTCGCCAGAAAAGATGTATGAGCAGATTAAGGGTACTAACCCTGATATGATAGTCTTAACGGGTGACTATTTAGATGAGCCTGGTAATTTGCCAAAATGGGCTGTATACATGCAATATATTGCACGTTTACAGCCTAAATACGGAATGTATGCAGTATTAGGAAACCACGACTATCGTCTTGGAGATAAGGTTAACGAGCTTATTGCGATTATGGAGAGCTATAATTGCAAGGTTCTACAGAATGAGTCGATTCAAATTAATTATAAGGGTAAGGATATCAATATTATTGGTATTGATGATTACCATTTACGTCGCAGCAACTTAGAATTAGCGTACGCTAACATAGATGAACGAGCTCTTTCAATTGTCATAACCCATGATCCTAACATAATACTTCATATGGATGGGCGCCATAAAGTCGATTATCTTTTAGCGGGACATTTTCACGGCGGTCAATGTGATTTTCCTTATGCCTTTAGGTTATACCCTATGGGTGTGCTACCTAAGCAGAATTTGTATAAAGGCTTATTAGACTACAAAGGTAAACGCATGTATATCAGTGCTGGCTTAGGGCAAAGTGCTATCAATGTTAGATATAATTCTAGACCAGAGATAACATTGCATCGGCTGCAAGCAGAATAAAGCTATATATAATAATCAAAGCATGTCGAAGTGTGTCGAAATATGTCGAATACGAAAGAAACCATAAGAAAACTGTATTTCTAAAAGAATATTAGAGAATTGAAGATTAAGCAAGACTCTCTTGTCTGAGTCTTGTTTTTTGTTGTTTTCAATACTTGTAAAATTTGCCTAAATAGTGTGAAATAAGTGACTGGGTGTATTGTTTTAAATTGGCAATTTACCTAACTGAATTACCGAATGCCCTATTGGTATAAGTATATGATTAAGGTGGTAGTAGTGAAATGAAGGTATCTACAGAATTTATAACACCTGGACAAGTACTAGCTGAAGACATCTATAGCGGAAGTAATTGGTTGCTACCTCGCGGAATAATAATAAATCATAAAATTATTGACAGACTCAAGAAGTGGGGAGTCCAAGAAATTGCCATTGAGGCAACTGATGTCGATCAACAATTTAATAAATGCTATGAAGATGCAAAAAATGTTTTGGACAACTTATTTTATGATGTTCAAAATAATAGGGCTATTAATATTAATCCTGTTGCCAATACGATTAAAAACATGGCAGATATGATTTTTAATAACAACAACGTATTAAAAAGCTTTGAGCATATTCGCCATAGGGAAAAATATACCTTTATACATTCCGTCGATGTTGCGGTACTAGCGATATTAATTGGCTGTCAAAGAGGATATTCTAGAAGGACATTATATGAGCTTGGTACTGGGGCAGCTTTACATGATATTGGGAAAGTGAGAATACCTGTTGAAATTTTAAATAAAAAGAACAAATTAGATGAGCAAGAATTTATAGAAGTTCAAAAACACACAATCTACGGACATGAATTACTCCAATCATCTTTAGGGGTTAGTTATAATATTTCCTGTATCGCATTAATGCATCATGAACGACTTGATGGTAAAGGATATCCATTTAATTTACACAAAGGGACATTGCCAGAATTTGTACGCATCACCTCCGTTGCTGATGTTTATAGTGCACTGACTCTAAATAGACCATATAGGAAACGGATGACACCATCTGAGGCAATTGAAGTTCTATGGGGGATTGCAGGTAAACAAATTGATTTAGATATCTTGCGTTTGCTATTCCGTTCTTGTTCCATTTACCCTGTTGGCTGCAAAATTCGCTTGAACGACGGTAGAATTGGAGAAGTTATGCAAGCAAATCCTGAAGTACCAACTAGACCAATAATTAAACTTGATGGTGGATTAAATACCTCATCACAGGTTATTGATTTGAATAAACAGCTAAGTGTTGTAATCGAAGATTTAGTCATTTCTTAAATTAAATTTAAAGCTACAATCGAAATAGTCATAATCATAAGCTATAAAAGCATGCCATCTACTAATTAGAAGGTGTGCTTTTTATATGTAAATTTCTGTATATTTAATCAAACATAGTAAATTATATATAGAGAAGAAAAGAAGAAAAGACAGTTAGGTAAAATACACTCTATGGAGCGATTGGATGGAGACGCATATTGGCAAAAGTGCAACTAACGGAATTGAGGGCAGCGATTATGATATAATAGTTGTTGGTGCTGGGATTTCGGGTTTAACTGTAGCGTATGAAGTTCAGAAACAGGGACACAAAGTACTAGTCTTAGAAGCAAATAGCCGTGTTGGTGGAAGAATATATACGGAGCAGGTTGACGACTTCACATATGAAGTGGGTGCTCAGTTTTTAGGGGGGTTCTATAATGAAACCTTTAGGTTAATAAAAGAACTCGGGATTGAAAAAGACCTAGAACGATTTCATAATGCAATGTTTATACAAATGAAAGGGGTATTTCAATTAGCTGACCAAGAGTCACCCTGGCATCTGATGCTTCCACCAGGGCTTAAGATTAGAGATCGTATCAAGCTAAAAAACCTAATGTTTGACACCTTGAAAAACTGGTCGAAAATTAGCCATCAGGATATTGAAAAAAGTGCAGGGATTGATAATTTAACTATGGAGGAGTACGCATTTAAACGCTTAAATCCACATATACTACGAAGCTTCATATCGCCTATGATTTCATCCTTATATTTTATGAGCACAGCTGAGGCCAGTTATCCATTATTTATGACAATGCTTAAAAATGTACTCTCTTTTCACTTATATACTTTCCGTGGAGGCTTGAAGAAGCTGCCTGAAGCCTTAGCAAAAAAGTTAAATGTCAAGCTAGAGCAAAAAGCGGAGCAGCTTATAAGGACGCAGTATGGTTGGACTGTCGTAACAAGTAATCGTCAAAACTATCAAGAGCTTTGGAGTGCAAAAAAGGTTATTGTTGCTATACCGAGCATGCAGGCGTTGGAGCTTTTTCCAAAGGCTTTAGACTTAACATTAGAGCAAACTATTTTTCTAGAAAAACAGAAGTATACACAAACCACTAGTCTTATAACTGGATATAATCATAGAATTAGACCTGGTGCATATAGCTTTATTGTCCCTCCTACGGAGACATCTGGTGTATCAAGCATAACGCTTGAACATGAGAAATTCAGAAAGCATGTACCAGAGCCATATGGATTACATACATTATACACACATACCCATTTTACGGAAAAACTATCAGCATACAATAAAAGAGAAAAGAAAGTAATGATACTTAAGGAAGCAGAAAAATTGATTACAAGATATCGCGAACACGTAACATGGTCAAAGTTGTATGATGTACCTATTGGGCTACCACATCCTTACGTGAATAAAGCACAGGAGGTCAAGGATTTTCAATTTAAACAGCAACAAAATATAAATAAAGGGCTATTATTCTGTGGTGATTATTTGAATTGGCCTTCAATAGAAGGGTCAGTGGCTGTTGCAAAGAAAACGGCAAAAATGTTAAAACAACAGTAAATACAAATCTAAATCTAAATAAAATTCTGTATATGCAGGATTTTTTCTGTAATATATCGAAATAAGTCTTTATATAACCAATAATTAAAGGTGAAACTAAGTTCACAAAGTATAGCAATGTATAAGTTATATAAAGGAGAATTCTAGCTATGACAGAAAAGATACATACAGCCCACAGGGGAAAGGTACTACTAGTCTCCTTAAATGCAAAATACATACATAGCAATCTTGCTATAAGGTATCTAGAAAATTATTACCTAGAGCATGCTTATAAAAAATGTCCGATTGAGCTACAAAAAGCGGAGTATACAATCAATCAGCATGCTTCAGATATTGCAGCTAATATATATGAAATGAAAGCCGATATTGTCGGCTTTTCCTGCTATATATGGAACATAGAAATGATTTTTAAAATTGTTAAAAATCTAAAAAAAGTTGCACCAAATATTAAAATAATACTTGGAGGGCCAGAGGTCAGCTTTGACTCAAATAATTTGTTACTACAATATCCAGAAATTGATTATATTATTTGTGGAGAGGGAGAGTATGCCTTTGCTGAAGTAATCTGTTATGAACTTCAGGGGCATCATCAAGAAAAATATCAAAAAAACCTTGATTATTTTCTGCCTAATAACGTTAGCTACCGAGTTTCAAGTGCAAAGGAGATACGACCAGCCACAGAGCAAGGAAGGATTAAAGATTTATCCAATATATTGTCACCATATGAACAGGGTTTTGATTCAGAGCAATACAAGCACAGAATTATCTATTATGAAACATCTAGGGGCTGCCCTTATTCATGTCAATACTGTCTATCATCTACAGACCAAGGTGTGCGATTCTTTCCAATTGACAGGGTGAAAAGGGATTTATTAAAGTTCATCGCAGCAGAGGTAAAGCAGGTTAAATTTGTTGACCGTACCTTTAATTGCGCCCCTAAATATGCCATGGAATTATTCACGTGGATTATTGATAATCAACAAGGGAAAACAAACTTTCATTTTGAAATATCTGCAGATTTATTAACGGATGATATGATTGAATTTCTACAAAAAGCCCCTCAAGGTTTGTTTCAGTTCGAAATTGGTGTACAATCGACCCATGAACGTACATTAACGGAGATACAACGAACAACGAACTTTGAGAAGCTAAAGCGGGCAGTTGAGGAGATTCATGCAGGTGGCAATATTCATCAGCATTTAGATTTGATTGTCGGCCTACCATATGAAGGGTATCAGCAGTTTGCCAAATCCTTTAATGATGTATATGAATTACAGCCAGACAAGCTACAGATGGGCTTCCTGAAAGCCCTCAAAGGCTCGGGCATTAGAGCACGTGAACGTGATTACGGACTCGTATATACATCAGAACCACCGTATGAAGTGTTAATGACTAGCGTTCTTAGCTACAAGGAAATTATAAAACTAAAAGAGATTGAGCATACATTAGACCATTATTATAATTCCCATCAGTTCGATCAATCGTTAAAGCTTTTAATAAAAACCTTAAATACTAAACCGTTCGATTTTTATGAGCAGTTTGCAGATTATTGTAAGGAAGTGGGAGTCTTTGAACGCGCCCATAGTCAAGGGTCAATGTATAATACCTTATATGGTTTCTCTAAACGCTGCTTAGAGGAATCGAAAATAGAACCTTCAGCATGCAATGAAGTATTTTTGTTAAGGATTCAAGAGACATTGAAATTTGATTTTATCAGACTTAGCCCCCATGGGAAAATTCCTGATTTTATTATGGAGTTTCAACCAGAAGGCTTCAAGAAGCGCAAGCAAGCGATGCTAAGCAATCCAGACATCGTGCAAAAATACTTTCCACAATACGCTGAACTAAACATGAGAAATCTGAGTAAACGTGTACATATAGAAGTGTTTCAATATGATATTATGGGTAATAAAGAGGAACAAGTGTCATATTATATGTTTGTGTATCACGATGATCCATTGCAATTTAAAAGGGCAGATTGGTATGATATAACAACGTATTTTAATGAATAGAAGTACAATAACGAATATAATCCTGCTTAAAACGAGAGGGGTAATTCCTTTGCCAAAATCAATTAGTGATTGGTTTAAATATATAGATGGTCAGCTTATAGGACAGCTTAGTGAATGGCGAAGAACATTACATCAATTTCCTGAAATCTCAAACCAAGAATGGGAAACGGTCAAACGGCTAAAAGCATGGTTAAGAGATATGGAAATAGATATTATGGAGTTCGAAGGCATGCCAGGCTTTGTTGCGCTGATTCCTGGATTAACAGACGAAGAGATTGCATTCAGGGCAGACATTGACGCATTACCTATCGAGGAAGGTAAAGACTGCTCATACGCTTCCAAGGAGCTGGGAGTCATGCATGCCTGTGGTCATGATGGTCATATGGCAATATTACTTGGTCTAGCTAAGGTATTAAAGGAAATGCAGCTACAAGGCAAGCTGAAGAGAAGTGTACGGTTAATATTTCAGCACTCAGAGGAGCAGGTTCCAGGTGGAGCTATACCGATGATCGAAGCAGGTGCTTTAGGTAATGTTAAGAGAATTTTTGGCTTACATCTATGGTCGTCCTTAGAAATTGGCAAAATAGGAATCAGACCAGGGGTGATGATGGCAGCCGCAGACCGCTTTATCATCAATATACAGGGTAAGGGCGGTCATGGGTCAATGCCCCACCAAACAGTAGATACTATCATTGTGGCCAGTCAAGTTATACAGAGTCTGCAAACGATTGTTAGTAGGAATATCAACCCCTTAGATTCGGCTGTTCTATCGATTGGGACAGTACATGCTGGAACGAACTTTAACATCATTGCCGATAAAGCAAAATTAACTGGCACAGTTAGAACCTTCCTACCAGAGGTTCGAGCACAAATCAAACAGCGCATTGATGAAATTGTCACTCTAGTGTGTAAAACATATAACGCTGAACATACGTTGATATACATCGAGGGCTACCCACCAGTTAATAATCATGAGTCATTAACTGAAGAAGTGACAGCAGAGCTCAGCAAGGTTATTGACACTCAAAACATTATACAAATTCCCCCGGTCATGGGTGGAGAGGATTTCTCTTATTATCAAAAGCGAATTCCAGGTGTCTTTTTCTTTGTAGGTGCTGGTAATCACGCGAAGCAGTTCAATTATCCGCAGCATCATCCCAAATATGATATTGATGAAGATAGTTTAGCTGTAGGTGTCAAATGTTTCCTAGCAATTTACGAAAAATATAATAATACACAAGAAATAGGCTAACCAATTATTAAGCTCCTTCATACATTAGTAATGAAAACAATGAAGGGGTGAGAAACGGTGAGCAAGAACAATATTTTTGAAGATGAAAAGTTCAAAAACTTTTTCAATCAGCATAGTAATCAATTAAAAGGGTTAGCGAAAAAGATAACGCCAGAGTCACTAAACAACGAAAAACAGTTAAAGGAAACTTTAAAGACGCTAGCGCAAATAGCAAATATTAAAGCCGATGACACGAAACTTGACAATATCGTTGATATGTTAAAAAACCAAAAGCTTAATCCTAAAGATCCAGATTCGATAAATAAGGTTTTAAGTGATATTAAGAACAAAAAGAAATAACATTAACTAAAATTTGAATAGTTAGAAAGCTGCTGAGTTAATAATTCTCAGCAGCTTTTTTTTAGGCTCTAAAATAGGCATCTGTTTATTACATATTGCTCAATCTATCATACTATATCATGAGAAATCACTTAATAGTCTAATACTTAAAAGGAGGTGAAATTATGAGTCACTTTCTTACTGGTAACCTTCCGATGATTTTAGTGTTATTTATCTTGTTGGTGATTATTGCTTGCTATTGTAATGTATAAGAAAGAAAACAAATACGACTAGTTCGCGCTAGTCGTATTTGTTTTTATACTTGTTTATTTTGCTCTGACTCTGTGGATGATTTTAAGCTGTTTAGCAATCCGATAATTTCGGGCTTTTGTAGTAAATGCACAGCCTTATCTAATTGCTCTAAATTCAATTTCTTCAGAACACCTGAAAGTTCAGTTTTGTTTAAGCTATTAAGATTGATTTTATAGTTATCCATGATTGATATTAGTTTATTTAGTAATAGTAATGATTTTTCAACTGTATAGAGTGTAGTTATTAACTCCTTAGTTATATTATGAACATTCTTAATGGTAACTGTATCGATATTTGAGACGTTGTTGAGAGCGTTAGATACACTTTCTGTACTTACTTGCTGATTGCTAATAGATTTGTCCTTGGTAGACTTTGGCTTTGTTTTAATAGCAGTCTTTTTGCCTTTAGATTTTACTATTCGACTTGATTTTGCCTTTTGTTTACCTAAGGATACGTTTTGGGTTTGTTTGTTCATAGTTGTCACCTGCCCTTTCATAAGCTATACACCTATAGCCTATGCGAGCTAACTGGGGATGGTGAGTCAATAGTTTACAAAAAACGGGCGCTTTATATGGGTGAATGTCGATTACGAAAGCTGATAATCGTCCATAGACTATATATCAAGAAACATGGTAACAAAAGTTTATATGTTTCTATGAAAAATCATGTTTGAACTGCGAAAGGTGGTGAAATCATGAGCTGGTTAACAGATAACGTTTCTATGATATTAGTATTATTCATCTTGTTAGTGATTATAGCTTGCTATTGTAACGTTTAGTAAGTATGTCCATGTAAAGGTGGTGAAAATATGGCTTGGTTAACTGATAACATTTCGTTAATATTAGTATTATTCATTTTGTTAGTGATTATAGCTTGCTATTGCAGTCCTGTTGGCAGACCTAGATGCTAGTTAAATATTGGTTAGATACGGCTAGTTTTACTAGCCGTATCCTATCTTAATAGATACTGTGAATAGGAATATCATAAGGGGGTGAATGCATTGAGTAATCAGTTTGATTATAAAGGCTTAGGAGAAACACAACAGTATTGGTATCCACCTGGGCACAGACGTAGACGCCGTCGCCGTGTACATCGACGCATAACACCTGGCTTTGGTTTTGGGTTCTTTCCAGGACAAGGATTTTTCCCAGGGTTTTTTATAGGGCCTGGACATAGTCGCAGACGTCGTCGTGGTTGGGACTATGGTATTTATAACGATTAAGGTAAGGGTGCAATAACAAACGAACCGCGTGTAGCGGTTTGTTTTGCTATGAACAATTTCTGCTAGGGAGTGAAATATCTATTGAGCAGTATATATGAAAATAAAAAGGTGTTGCAATTACTTAGAAAACACGAAAAAAGAATTATAAATATGCTAAAAAATGTAGACCCAGAGACATTAAAAGACGAAGTTCAAATTAAAAAAATGCTAAGGTTGTTAGTCATGTTTAGTAATATACCAATTACTGAAAGTCAAATAAATCAACTAGCTAAGGATATTAAAACCTCAGGGCTTAACCCAAAGGATCCACAGGCTATCGAAAAATTTCTAAATAAACATAGCAAATCATAGTACTTTTAAGATGTTAGCTGTAAGTAGTTAAAATAGGCTAAACATTAGGCGTATGCTTGTTGCAGATGCTATATTAGCGCCATAAAATAAACTAAATACACGAAGGAGGTAGGTACTATGAAAGATGCTCATACTGCATGTGGATGCAGATCAGGTTCTGGAATTTGGTGGATATTAATTATTGCATTTTTGTTCTTCTTCTTTTTCTTCACTCCAGGGTTCTATTAAGCGGATGAACAGAAAGGTGGTGAAATTATGTGCTTCGTAACGGATAATCTATCATTGATTTTAGTGTTATTTATACTTTTAGTGATTATAGCTTGCTATGCTTGCTAATAATACTGCTCACTTGTATCAGGGAAGATAGGAATAGTCATAAGCTGTTGCAGAACAAACAAGTTCAATTGCAACAGCTTTTTTTATACCCATCTAATATACGCTAGCCTATTTTTAATTAATCTAGTTATTTACACAGTCGATATGAATCCATGCTCATATACTGCTAATAAAATATTAGTTAGTATTCTCACTATTATCACTATTTGAGTCATCAGCATCAAAATCAAGGCCGTTTTTTAATAATTCAACTACCATAGGTGACTGTAAAATGCTTATTGTTTGCTCGAGTTGGTTAACATTTATTTTTTTTATAAAATCTGTTGCTAAACGTAATATGTTTGGACCACCAGAGCTAGAGGCGGATTTCCCAGTAATAGTGGCTAGATTTATATTATAGTTGTCAAGCACGGTCAGGGTTTTCACCACAATATCTAAAGATTTATCAACGGTATGCAGTGTAGATATTACATCTTTAGTCAATGAATGAATCGCATTAATGTTAAGGGAGTCACCTATTGGTAAAATGTTTTTTTCCAACTCGAAGTTATTTGAATCTGAAACATCTTGATCAGGGCCAAAGAGTGGATCAACTGGAGTGTATTGATTTGATCCAGTAGTTTCGTCAGGACGTAGCTTCGGATAGGGTGCAAACAATCTTCCGAATGGATGATGATATTGTATACCAGGGTATGTAGCACTAGTTTCTTTGCTAGCTTCTACGTTTTCTGGTTGAGTTTGTGAAAATCTTCTAGGCATAAATGGATGGAACAAATGACGACGCTTCATCGTTGTCATAGAATCACCTTCTTTTAAAAAGTATTGGAGTGATGTGTATGGGATATCGTTTTTATATTCCACTAGCGGTTACTGCCTTCGTAGCAGTAGCTGGCAGACACTATAAAAAGCTGTACGCTAATAGAGTGAAAAATAGAAAAATTATTGTTTTTAAAAATTGGTACTCAGAAAATGAGATTACTAGAAGTATTAATTATTTAAAGCATAAAGGCGTAATACCGATACGAGCACTACCTAGCATAAGGGCAATATGCTGTGGACTAGACGCCAACTGTAATAAACAAGAGCTCTTACGAGATCCTAATGTTTTAAGGGTCGACGACGACATAGAAATATCAATTAAACCAATTCCTTACTTGTTTCCTTTTATTACACCGCAGCTACCGAAAAAGACTATTATTCCTTGGGGTGTTGATCGAATTCGTGCCCCTGAGGTATGGCAGAGAAATACAGGGGCAGGGGTAAGGGTCGCAGTTATCGATACAGGAGTAGATCTCAGTCACCCTATGCTTAAGCCGAATTTACGACAAGGTATCAACATATTAGATCCAGATAAAGCTCCTAAAGACGATAATGGTCACGGAACGCACGTAGCTGGGACAATAGCTGCTATAGGTGGTGCTGGCAACTTAATAGGTGTGGCACCTAGAGCTAAAATATATCCTGTTAAAGCCTTTGATGGAAATGGCAAAGCCCTTTTATCCGATTTAGGTAAAGCGGTAGAGTGGTGTGTTGAAAATGATATCAGGCTAATTAACATGAGCTTTGGAACTAGTAGTTCAAATCCAACCCTTGAAGAAATATACCATCAAGCATATGAGCGAGACGCTATAATGGTTGCTGCAGCAGGTAACAATGGACCAGATGGGACTGTCGGCTATCCTGGTAAATACCCATTTACAATTACAGTTGGCGCAACTACTGAAGACAATGAAATTGCAAACTTTAGTAGCCGAGGTCCGCAAGTAAATATTTGTGCACCTGGTGTAGAAATCCTATCATGCTGGTTGCATGGTGGAACAAGAAGAATAAAAGGTACGTCTATGGCAACGCCTCACGTTGCTGGTACTGTTGCTTTAATGCTTGAGAGATATCCTCAATTACATTTTGGGCAAGTTCGACAAATATTAAAATCAACAGCAATAAAACTAGCTGGAATTGAACGAAATATGCAAGGTATGGGAATGGTTGATTGTCAGAATGCTGTAGAATTGCTATATTAGTTTACTGATGATATTAGCCTATGCAAAATATAATAAGTTGGTGAATGACATTAGTGATGAAATAAAGAGTCATACATTGAAAAATGATATGGCTCTTTATTTATTGTTGCAAAAAAACTAGTTTGTGCATATAATAGTTATATAACAGTCTGAATATGTTACATATGTAATAATACAAAAGTGAGGTGTTCAAAATGGTTGAAGCTTGGAGTCCTTTCTATTACCAGCACCATCATTTAGAACTTGAGAATTTGTTGAAGCAGCACCAAGCAGTTTCTGATGCTGGTGTCGTAGGTATTCCAGATATAATTAAGGGTGAGCTACGCCATGCGTTCATTCGGTTGAAGGATGGTCATGTATGGTCTGATGAATTGAAATGTGAGTTGGTTTCATTAGTTGAGAAGACGTATGCTAAGGATTGCATACCACACGAGTTTTATCAGGTAGAGAAAATGCCTAAGACACGTAGTGGTAAGCTATCAAGACAGCAGTTAAAGACGTGGGCGCTTGACGGCGTACAATAAATCAATTAGCACTATATAAAGCTAATTTCAATAGAGTAAAAGCGACATAGATAAGGGATTGGTTCATTTGAACCAATCCCTTATCTATGCAATCTAGTTACATTAATCGTTAACAAATTTCGCTCGTAATCCCAGACAAACTGATGCTCACTAATGTGCTTAATTAATTCAAGTGGAAGCAGGACTTGATTGTCAGTAATTACAGCAGGTAAACTGAAGACAATTTGGTCATTATAGTAAATTTGACCGTTACTTTCAGTAATAGTTATAGCGCTGCTGGTGTTAGAAAATAGCACTTCTTCAAAGGCCTTTTGTGGTACATACAGCTCCCAGTCTACGTAATGAACCTGACTATCAGGGATATGCTGACCGTTAATTTTCACTGGTAAAGGTGTAGCCTGCAATTCAAATGGCGTCATGCTAAAGGGCTGATTAACCCATGTGTCAAAGTATTGATGATTTCCTTTTATAGTTTCACGTAAAACTCTATTTAAGTCCTCGATATCGATAATGCTACCGATATTATTTTCGAATAAAGTCCTTAGGAAGTAGTTATATTTAATCTCCCCAAGTTCTTCACGCAATGTTAAGAACATATCTGCCGAACGATAATACCAGCTATTGAAGAAGTCAGATTGGGTTTGAAAATCCATTAGTGTTTTATTCATTCGCATCAGCGGATTCCTGTTTATCAGTTGTCTATTCTGGTTACGGAAATAATTTCTCAGCTCCTGACCTCGTTCTCTGCCATAACGGTGCTCCAAATATAGTACTACGGCGTGTTCTACTAAGCCCTCATCAATCCAGCCGTCCGTAATTTCATGATTACCAACGGCATTATACCACCAATTGTGTGCGAACTCATGGACTAGCCAGTGCTCATGATTACCCTGTGAATATAAGTCCTTTGAATATATTGCTAAATTCGGATACTCCAAAGCAAAGTTAGTTCCCCAACTCGTTTCTGCTACAGACAAAGTATTGTATGGCAATGCACCGAATACATCTTTGAACAACGGATAGCTATACTCTAGTATCTGTTTAGTAGTTTCAAGATAGCGGTCACTTGTTAAAGCAATTTGGATAGTTACCCCATCATCCATTGCTAGTTCAGAAATTGTATAATGCTTGCTGCCGACAAGGGCGAAGTTGCGAATCGTTTCTTCCTGCCAGTGGTATTTTACTAGATTATTTTCCAGCGTTGTCTGGCTTACGAGACTACCGCTTGTAACCCATTTAATGTTATCGGGGGCTAGCAAGTATACATCATAATCAGCATGCTCAAAATAGAATGGGTCTCCAAAACCGACGGGAATAGGTCTAGTAAACCATTGGTTATGCTGGTTTTTCACTCCGAGTAATGGATACCAGGTAGTTAACAGCCAGATATCGTCTTTAACACCAAAGCGTGTACCTAGCTGTGGAACCTTAGTAGTGAAAGCAATCTCTACGGATAGATTATCTGCACTAGCTCTGTATATTTCTTCCTCTGATAGATTCAGGGGGATAGTTAGTCGGTTATTGTTAAATTGAAAGTTAACCTCTTGGTCAAATACCCTAACCTCGTCAATGCTCATATTGTTCATGTTGAAAGGGGGATAATTATTAAAAACTAGATTATTACTAGCTGGCAAACTAGTTTTTACAGTCATAATGCCGTGTATAACAGCCTTATTAGGATTAAGCTGTGCTTTAATTACATAATGAGGGCGCTCTGAAGCTTTAAGCTCCTTATCCTTATCATATTCGTTAGTAATTAGTTCGTTAGGAAGCTGATTGCTACGATGCGTTTCTTGATTAATAGAAGCTACGGTGAAATATGCTAATACATTAATGTCATACTGACGCTCCATGTGCACGATGGTTATAACAGAAAAGACTAATATACTCATTGCTAAAGTAGATAATAACGTAGAACGCATAATTTCACCTCCATGTTCCATTATAGCAGATTTTTTTGAAAACTTCCGTAGTCAAATCGTATTACACAGAATCTGAGAATTTTGCATAAAACCCCAAGATATGTGAACAATAAATTGAAGAAATCGCTATATTAAACAAGTGAAAAAAAGGAGGACGCATTATGGCTGGCGGTGTATCGCAAATTGAATTGACTAAAGTAGCTTTTGATCAGGCTGTTGAAAGTAAGGAAGAGATGATAAAGAAGACAGCTAAAGTTATTCAGATTATTGATGATATAGAAGTAAGAAAACTATTAGAGGAGTTTATCGTTCAAGATGAGCAGCATGTTAAAATGCTCAAGGATAAGATGGACAAGCTACACTTAGTTTAATTAATACTACGACATATGGAGGTTATTACATTGAATAAAGTTTCGTGGTTTAAAGATTTATTACACGACCGTATGTATCAACAGCGTTTCTTTAACGATTGGATGCTACTTATGACTAATCCTGAAGCCAGACAGACATTTGCTCAAATGCGTGATGATGAAATGCGCTTTATTATACTCTTACAGCAAAAAATAGATACGATGACAAGGCCTAAGGAAGCTGTGACAATTAGTCCATTTAAATAAGTGGAGTGTTAATATGAATGATAAAAGACCGTTAGACACATTGACTATAGAAGGTGGAAGAATCAGCTTGCAACAGCTGTTCTTTTTATGCATCATATTTGTTATTTCAACGGCGGATATCTTCTTGCCTAACTATGTAGCGGATGTAGCCCGAGAAGATGCCTGGATATCAGTTATTATTGGCACTGCTGCTTCTATGGTAACTGTCTGGCTTGCTTGTAAACTACAGTTGCGGGTAGGTCGTAGAAATATTGTCGACAGTTGTGATACATTGCTTGGTCATATTCTTGGAAGAATTGTATCTTTATTATATATAATCACCTTTATAACTATTGCGGCCCTAATTATGCGTGAGTTGAATGAGATTATGTTAAATGTGTTTTTAATGAGAACCCCAATTTTAGCGGTTTCTATAGCAATGATTTTAGTTGCTGCATATGGGGCATTCCATGGATTAGAGACATTTAGTCGTGTTTCAGAAATCTTAACACCTTTAGGGATACTAATTCTAATACTGGTCATTTTGTTTAATATAACTGATATACAGCTAAAGCATTTTACGCCAATCTTGTATCATGGTATAATGCCTTCTTTACATGGAGGATTACTAATATTCACTTGGTTAAGTCAAGTTGTTATTATAGTTTTTATGGTAACTCCATATTTGCGCGAGTTTGATTATAGACTGACTCATGTAGCTGTTAGTTCAGTTGCAGTCCTTGGTATCATGATGATGCTAGGCGTCTTAGCGATTGCAATTTTTGGTCCTGAACGAACTGCTAAACTCATATTTCCAGCCTTATATTTAGTCAGAAACATTGACATCCACGACTTTATTCAACGACTCGATGCGTTCATATTTGCGATTTGGGTCGGCGGTATTACTGTGAAGATGATTATGATGTACTACTTCAGTGTGCTTATGACAAGCCAATGGTTTCGTATCCCTAGCTATAAGACAATCATCCCTCCAATCGGGGTGCTAATTATCTTGATATCAATTGTAATGTTTCCGAATTTACACATATTAAATATTTTTTTTCGGGCTATTCTTCCATATGTAGCCGCAATATTTGCTGTTTTCATCCCTTTACTACTACTGGTAATTTCATATCGTAAAAACTTTAATCCAAAGTTGTAAAAGGCAAGCTATAAGTCAGTTGTCTGTTTATTTTTCAGGCTTAACTGGAAAGATTTTATTAAACATATTTAAAGCACTGGCTGTATATTTAATATAGTTAAAGTTAGTACCATATATTAGTTTCGACATAATGGGGTTGCCTAATAAGGTAACTAGGACGTCGTATTTCTTATTGTCTAATGTATCGATACGCTCACGAATTGCAATAGAACTGTTGATAGTGTCAGATAGCTGCTGAGATACGGTATTGAATGATTCGCCAGTTATTATTGCACGGGCGGCTAAATGTCCACTAGTTATTGCTGAGAATTGTCCAAAGCCTAAGAAAGGATCAAGGAATCCTCCGACTGTCCCTGCAAACATAACATTACCGACTTGCTTTGGATATACATGGTTAGCTGCATGATCTTCTTCGTACTGTTCGACAACGTGGTAATTTAACTTCTCAATATCGACGAACAGGTTCCAATAATATTCCAACTCTTCTCTGGTTGTGTTAGGAACAATCAGAATCAATGATGCCTTTTCTTTACTAAATGGTGTTAAGTACGCATAACCACTTTTCATGTAATTGGTGTTTGTCCACATGATTAACTTATTAGGATCAAAATCCCCTAATACAACCTGCCCACGCACCCATGTTTGCAAAATTGTCTGTGTTAAACCCATTTCTATTGCTGGCTGTGAATTATTGCCAGTACATACGACGACGTAGTCATATTCTTCCTTTAGTTCATTTACTGTACCGTAGGTGTTAAAAATAATGCGGCTCTTAATTTGTGATGCCATTTGATTTTCTAAAGTTCCCTGCGTTTGACCACGTACAAAAAACCAGCCTAAATTGCCCGTAACCGTTCTCGTTCGGTTTACCGTATTCATTTCAATTGACTCTAACGGAGCCAATGGAGAAAGATGTATGCCGTAGTTTCGTCTAATAAATGTTAAAGGCTCTTTAATTGGTCTATAGATTAATTGAAGTAAAGCGCCAACGTGGTTATATAGCTCACCTACGGTATGTCTAAGCTCAAAGATTGTAGGTTGGATACCGTTTCTCTCTAATTCGTGGGCACAGGAAAGTCCAGATAAGCCTGCACCAATAATAGCTACCTTCATTAATAATCCCCCCGAATTTTCAAAAATTATTTTTTTAGAATCTTTTTGATAAAGCTGCTTTAACATATTTTTTGCTTACTAGGGCAATTTATAACAGATAACTTATGGAAAAGGGGGAGTAAATTTGCCTTGGCTTACCGTGTTTATTGCTAGTTGGATTATTTTTTTTATTTTAATTAGAAAAAATCAGCCAATCGAAGCTTACCTTGCAGGTCCATTAGCGATTATTTTTCAGCTCTCCATAGATGTAAATGCCCGCTATTTAGATTTGTACTATATTCATGGAGATGGCTATTTTTTTCATGGTTCACCTTTGTATTTTACATTTGGGCCGGTGTTTACAATGGCGGTTCTGTTTGTACAATATTTGCCTAAGGATAAGTGGTGGCAAAGCTTACATATATTAGTGTTTGTGTCGTTGTTTTTTGTTTTTGAAGTTATTATTGAGATTATTGACGCATTGGAATATGTGCATTGGAATCACCTAGGTAGTATTTTCGTTGATGTAACTGTTTTTATGGCTCTAGGGTGGTATGGAACAAAATTTGTAAAAAAACTAAATTAGGAGGTATTTGCATGGGGAGTATATATTTAGTGATTATTATTTTAATATCAATTGCAATTATAGCTTGGTGTAAGCTTCTTGATAAAAGGGGTTTATTATAATGGCTATTATTTGGGTTTTATTTGCGATAGCTATCTGGGGAATTTGTATTTTGCTGGTTAAATGGGAGAATTTCAAGCGTCTTTGGATTGCTGGTATTATTGGTATGGTTTTAGTTATAATGATTGATTCACCATTAGCGAAGGGTGGTATGTATACATTCCATAACCCAGGAATTCAAGTGTTTGAATTGCCGTTGTTTTATATAATCGGACTTTATGGGGGAGGTGTGTTTCTAACTTATTTTTACCCTTGGGGCTATCCGCTGAGGGGTGTTTTGCTATTGCTAATAGCTAACGCCATGTTTTTACCATTTGAATGGTTTATGGTTGTAACTGGTATGTTTGAACATGTGAATTGGCGTTTTCTATACAGTTTTTTCATAAATATTACTGGCTTTTTATTAACAATCTACACATACATTATTATTCAGCATTTATTAGGCAACAAGAAATATAACCTTTAAATACGTTACATTGTAAATATTGTGTCGTATATGCCTATGTGAATTAACAAAAACTAAAGCTTGCAAAGACTGCTTTGCAAAAAGCTTTTCAAAAACCAATCTGAAAGGTGGTTGAACTATGACACAGATGATGGGTCAAAATCAACTCTCTGACAAAGACTTACTTTATATTCAAGATGAATTAAATACGGAATTGTTAATGGTGAAGAAATATCACGATGCTATGCAAACGGTAGCCTGTCCAGAAATAAAACAGGCTTTCCAGCAAGCTTGCGAAATGCACCAGAGACATTACCAAACTATGTTAACTCAGTTACAGGGTACAACTCAAGGGCAGATGCAATAACTAATCTGATTTGATTAATGTACGACTAATTTAAAAGGGGGATAATTCATGCAACTTCAACAAGGGCAAGGGCAGATGCAGCAGAAGCAGCAAGTGCCAGAAACTCCAATGTTAAATGATAGGGATATTCTTAACGAAATGATTTCTCTTGAGAAGCATGCTTCTAATCTTTATCATACTGCTACTATTGAAGCAAGTAATCCTAGCTTACATCAATCCTGTAGTAATATCATGCAAGAGACTCTACAGTGCCAACGGAAACTATTCCAGCTTATGAGTCAGAAGGGCTGGTACAGCCCGCAAAATGCTGATCAGCAACAGGTTAGTCAAGCTTACCAGAAGTTTCAGGGCTATATGCAGTCTCAATTTCCACAAAATCAGTGATAGCATAGAGGTTAGACCTGTACGGTGTACAGGTCTTTGTTTTTTTATGTCTGTGTCTATTGCTTTAAGTTGAATAAGATTTAAGATATAATATCATTGACTACATAAAATTTTAAAAAAAATAACGTACTTCAAGAAGAGGAGGGAATTAAATGCCTTTTGTTACTGTTGAACTACTAGAAGGTCGCACTATGGAGCAAAAAAGAGCTTTAGCTGAGAAAGTCACAGAAGCTGTTGAACAAACAACTGGTGCACCTAAGGAAAGAATTCACGTATTCGTTAAAGACATTAAGAAGGACGAATATGCGCCAAGTGGCATATTCGTATGTGACAAGTAATTTTCTTAAAGGGTGTTGTATAGAATTAAAAACTGTATAACGCCCATAATACCTCCTAATAAGACCCCAATATAGGCTATATAGTGCAATTCCTTTTTAGCTACCTGCAGTATCATTTCCTCAAGCTTAGTAGCTGGAAAAGATGACACCTGCTGTTTAACTATCTCATGAATGTTTAATTGACTTAATAACTCCCCAAGATTTTCTTCAACATGCTTTAGCACCTTACTGACCACCCAATCCACAATATTATTGATGTAAGGTTCAGCCAAGCTATGGAAAGTTGAGATTCGTGTTTGCCATACTTTAATTAGTAAGCGTTCAATTTCTTCTTTTATTGTGTCCTTGAGTTGTTCGCTATGTAGACTACGCTGGAGGCCTTTATGTGTTATTTGATTTAAAGCCTGTAAAACCTCGGCAAAATCCTCTGGATGCTTATTGTTAAGGTCTGTAAGACTATAGGAGACAATTTTATGCCAATGGCTAGATAGCTGTTGCTCTATGTGATTATGTATAGCTTCACTTTCTATGAGCTTTTGCAATTTCTTGATAATCTGATTTTGCAGTTGAGAATCGTTAATTAGTGTGAATAACAGCTTACGTAGAAGTGGATTTTTCACCTCTAGGGTCTGATCAATCATTTGAATAATAGCAATTTTCGTTTCTGTTTCTTCTAAATTGTTAGCAATGTTTTTTAGAATTACTGGGATTACTTTATCGATATTGTTTTCAACTGATGATAGAAGTGCTTCTGGTAATAGCTTGTTTAAAGGAATGTCACCGAAATGGTCGATGAATTTTTGCGTTTGACCCTGAACAAATGCTGGATTATTCGCTTTTATTAATTGTCTAAACAATGCACTAGTAACATATTCTGAAATTGTTTGTTGCTTTAGTCCAAGGCTAGATAGATATTTGCCAATTGGTTCCTGGTTATGCTTAAGTTTGTCAAATTGATTAATTAAGCTACCGTGAATAGTTGTTTGAATCCCAGTATTCTTTAATCCTTGAGAAATTGCTTGGGGAGTTAAGATATAATTAGATACTACGGATGCAATTTTTTCTGCTAGCTGGCCTTGCTTGTTAGGTATGACGCCTGGTGTAAAGGGTAATCTATAATTAAAAACATATAGAGCAGTATAAGGCCGAAATAACATCTTAATGGCTAAGAGGTTTGTTCCTCCACCAATTATGCCTCCGATAACAATAGCAATCATCAAATATAATAACGGTTGTTCCATCGTTGACTCCTTAATTTTTTTGATGTTTAATAGCAAATAATATAAACTATATGCTAATTATAAATATAATTGATGTACAAGCTAAATACAAATCTTTAGAAAAAACCTTTATTCGGTCAAGTTTTTATGGCATAATCATTATTGTGTTATATAGTTATAGAGAACAGTTAGACTATAGGAGGAGTTAGAAGTGTTTACAATACCGCAACTAAAAATCGCTCATATGATGCCTAGACTACCAATCATTCAAGGCGGAATGGCTGTCCGTGTTTCAACCGCAACATTAGCAGCGGCAGTGGCTAATAATGGTGGTATAGGTATCATAGCAGGAACTGGTTTAAGTATAGAGCAGCTCAAAGCTGAAATCAGAAAGGCACGTGAGCTTACACTTGGTAAGGGTTACATAGGTGTGAACATTTTATTTGCTGCTAGAAAATTCGCAGAATTAGCGAAAGCGGCTATGGAAGAGAAAATAGATTTCGTAATTTCTGGTGCAGGCTTTTCCCGCGATATGTTTGCGTGGAGTAAAGAATACAATGTTCCAATTATCTCGATTGTTTCAACGGCAAAGTTTGCTAAATTAGCAGAGCGTTTAGGTGCTGCAGCAATCGTTGTTGAAGGTAAAGAGGCTGGTGGACATTTAGGCACTGATAGATCAGTGAAAGATATTTTACCTGAGGTTGTTAAAGAGGTTAAAATTCCAGTAATTGCAGCTGGTGGTATAGTTGACGGTTATGATATTGCAGAGATGTTCAAGCTAGGTGCAAGTGGTGTGCAAATGGGTACACGTTTTGTAGCAAGTGAAGAATGTGAGGCTGCTGATTCCTTTAAACAGTTATTTATACAATCGGTACCTGAGGAAGAAACAGTGCTTATAGATAGTCCTGTTGGTCTGCCAGGTCGTGCACTTAGAAATGAATTTACTGATCGAATAGCAGGTACAGACATAGGGGTCGAAAAGTGTAAAGCTTGCTTAAAGGTATGCAGTCAACGTTTCTGTATTCTTGATGCATTAGAAAGAGCAGTAGATGGTGATGCTTCAGGTGGGTTAGTTTTCTCAGGTGAGTATGCCCATCGAATAAATGAAATTCTACCAGTAAAAGTTATTATGGAGCAGCTTGCGGCTGAAATGAAGCAGGCAATGCAAAGCTAGATGCTTGCGTCATAGCTGATGATATTAGATATAGCTATAAGTATTACTAAAGGTAAAAGGCTGTCCAGATGGACAGCCTTTCTTGCGTTACCTGTCTAACATTTTCACTAATGCGTTGGCAATTGCTTGTTGTTCGTCTTCCGAACTATTAAGCCAAAGCTCTTTTAACAATTGGTTTTCTCTAATGTCAGGCTCAACATTTTCAGCAAGAAAATCTCCAATTCGGCTAGCTGCTTGCTGAATATCCTGTTGGGAGACACCCATCGACTCTGCTTGCTGAATGCGCTTTGATAAATAGCTCTTCCACTCATCAAAGTTATCTACTACAGACATATTTAGTACCTCCTTTGATTAATTTGCTATGGTAGTGCAGTTATAGTGTTCGTCGATATCGATTTCTTTATACAAGCAGTTTAATATATAAAATGTTAATTATAGCTTTTGTAAATATTGTATGGTATTATTAGATTAAATTGCTTATAAACTTAGAATAAAGGTTAGGGGGGGGGAGCATGGCTACACAGACTCAACAGATTATTCGTGAGCTGCATAGTTGTAATGTTAGAGTGACACCACAGCGTTTGAAAATTTTATCTTTTTTGAAGTCAACGGATACTCATCCGACTGCGGAAGAGATATATCAGAATGTCAGTGAAAATTGTTATGGCTTAAGCTTGGCTACAGTGTATAATACTTTAAACCTGTTAAAAGAACATAACCTAGTGATTGAACTTAAATATGGAGATTTAGCTAGCCGTTTTGATGGAAATATACAGGAACACTACCATGTATACTGCAAAAGCTGCGGCAAAGTTGCTGATTTCTGGGGATCTCCAATAACCGACTTATTAGCTGAAGCTGAAGAAAAGACAGACTATAACATAGACTCAGTTCGTTTGGACCTATATGGTACATGCACTGCATGTAAAGAACAACAGCAAGAACAAGAATTAAATTAATTTTTTTTGAAAATGGACTGCTCAATTGAGTAGTTTTTTCTTTCTAGGTATAATATTTTCATATACATAATCTATGTTGACAATACTAAAATATAGGCATATACTTAATGGTGAGTAAATTAGTCGAGTTTACATGCATACAATCCAGACTAAATTAGTCGAGATTAGTAGGTTGTTATAGAGAAGAGGAAGGTGCTGAAGCAATGAAGCTAACCACGAGAGGTCATTACGGTCTTATGGCATTAGCCCACCTAGCATTAAAAGCTGATCAAGGTCCAATTCCACTACGTGTTATTGCTGCTAGTGAGAATATTCCTGAGCAATACTTAGAGCAGCTATTTGTTGATTTGCGTAAAGCAAATTTAATTAAAAGCATTCGTGGTGCTAAGGGAGGATATACCTTGGCGAGGAATCCAAGTGATATTATAGTTGGCGAAGCTATTCGAGTTTTAGAGGGGCCAATTGCCCCTGTAGATTGCTTGCGCGATCATGAGCCAGATTGCTGCGATAAGACATCCCATTGCGCCACAAAAATGGTCTGGGAAAAGCTAAAACATTCAATGGTGAATGTTTTAGATGATTTAACTTTAGAGGATATTGTTAATCAAGAATTAGTTGTTGAAGGTGACAAAGGAGGGGCAGTATGAAAAAAGTATACTTAGATCATGGAGCTACAACTCCAATGAGAGCTGAAGTTATAGATGAAATGGTGAAAATATATAGGGAAGAAGCGGGAAATCCGTCAAGTGTCCATCAGTTTGGCAGAAGTGCCCGCAAGGTATTAGAAGAAGCTAGAATGAAGGTGGCAGAAATTATAGGCGCTGAGCCCAAGGAAATCATCTTCACTGGTAGTGGTACAGAATCTGATAACATTGCAATATTAGGAACAGCTAGACTGAAAGCTAAACAGGGGAAAGGAAAGCACATAATTACATCTTCTGTTGAACATCACGCAGTTTCTGATACATGTAAGATGCTGATGAAGGAAGGCTTTGATGTCACGTTCCTACCAGTTGATGCAGATGGGCTTGTCTCAGTGGAAAGTGTAAAACAAGCATTGAGAGAAGATACGATATTAGTTACAATTATGCATGCTAACAATGAAGTCGGAACAGTGCAGCCAATTGCAGAAATAGGCAGTTTATTGAAGGGTCATCCAGCCGTCTTCCATACGGATGCTGTACAAACTGTCGGCAAGCTACCTGTTAACGTTAACGAGCTAGGCGTTGATTTATTATCTATATCCGCTCACAAAATATACGGTCCCAAGGGAGTGGGAGTCTTATATATTAAAAAAGGTCAACGTGTAGAATCATTGATGTATGGTGGTGGTCAGGAACGCAAGATTCGTCCAAGTACAGAAAATCTTGCAGGAATTATTGGTATGGCTAAGGCTATGGAGCTAGCAAAAAATGAATTAGAAGCGGAGAGTACACGATTACAGGTGCTGCGTGACCGTCTAATTAAAGAACTGTTAGAAACAATACCAGAAACTAAACTTAACGGTCATCCAACTAAAAGATTGCCCCATAATGCTAACATCAGCTTTGAATATATAGAGGGCGAATCACTAATTCTAAGTTTAGATATGAAAGGAATTGCCGTTTCCAGTGGATCTGCCTGTACATCGGGGTCTCTAGATCCATCACATGTACTTATGGCGATGGGACTTACCCATCAAACGGCACACGGAAGTCTACGTATGACATTAGGGAAAAGCACGACAGATGAAGATATAGACTATGTAGTAGCGGAACTTAAAACTGTAGTTCAACGCTTACGTGAAATGTCTCCAGTTTGGGATCAAAGAGCTAAAGTTTAATTATAGAACTAATAATATATAAGGCAATATAAAAGGGAGTGTAATTTATGTATACAGAGAAGGTAATGGATCATTTTACGAATCCGAGGAATGTTGGAGAGCTACCAGATGCTGACGCAGTTGGTGAAGTTGGCAATATGAAGTGCGGAGACATAATGAAGCTTTATCTAAAAATATCTGATGACGGAGTCATTGAAGACGTAAAATTCAAAACATTTGGCTGTGGTGCAGCGATTGCAACATCGAGTATGTCTACAGAATTAATCAAAGGCAAGACTGTTGAAGAGTGCTTAAAGCTTACGAACAAGGCGATTGCAGAAGCATTAGATGGATTACCACCTGTGAAAATGCATTGCTCTGTATTAGCTGAAGAAGCTCTTAAAGCAGCACTACTGGATTATAAAAATAAAACAGGAAAAGATATAGATATATCCGAAGAAGATCTTAAGGGCGATGATCATGACCACCATGAAGACTGTGACCATGAGGACTAAACCACAACTTCACGTATATACACCGACCTATAAACATGCTGAGGCGGCCATTAATGCTGGTGTTAAACACATCAGCGTCAATGGCCCTGCTTTAGGTCTGCGTAGTGAACAAGCAAATTTGACATGGGAGCAAATTGAAGAGCTAAGACAAAACTATCCTGATAGCCATATTTATTTACGTCTAAATACAGTTATGCATAATAACGATTTGGCTTTAGTAGCTGAAATGCTCACAAAAGCTAAATCAATCGGTATAGCAGGAATTGTATATACAGACACTGCTATCTTACAGCTAACAAAAAAACTTGGTATTTCTTTTAAGATGCTGTTAGAAACTGAAACTACTGTAACTAATATAGAAATGATTCGTTTTTGGAATCAGCAAGGGGTAAGTAATTTTTTATTGTCCCGTGAGCTGAGTATAGAGCAGATTATGGAAATGATTAATCGCAAGCAAGCCTTAGACATTGCTGAGGACATACAAATTTCTATACAGATACATGGTCCAGTGGGGATATTTCATACATTAAGGTCAGTCCTTAGTAACTATGATAGATATGTAGCGGAGATAGGCGAGGGGCTAGCTTTAGATGAAAAAGAACCACATAATAAATCATCTATGAACAGCGATTTCACTTTAGTGGAAGAGATGCGACCAGAGGAATCGTATAGAGTCATTGAAGATACCAGGGGTACATACATATTCTCGGCATACGACATATCCTTGTATGAATATTTGCCAGATTTATTAACTGCTGATATCGAATTCCTTAAAATTGATATATTTAACTCTCAGACAGTAGAAAGTATGGTTGGGATTATTAAATTCTATGTAAAAGCTATTAATGAGTATGATGACGGCAATTTTAGCGTTAGAGCCGATTGGCAGGAGTATCTACAATCTATAAATCAATATCCAATTCAAAATCAATTCATAAAAACAGGGGCGCCACAGTAACACTTCGATATAGTTATCGATACACTATCTGTATCAATAATTATATAAAGAGGTGTTTTTTTATGGATTGGAACATTTCTGCTGAGGAATTTTTAACAATATACGAAAAATACGGCACTGACATAATAGTATTAGACGTGAGGGAAGAACATGAGTTCAAATGTTATCGATTACCAAGCTCTATATTACTCCCCATGGATGAATTGTATTGTCGAGTAAAAGAACTAAACCAAGCATGGCCGATTTACATAATATGTGAACATGGGATTAGAAGCATTCATGCTACTATGATTCTTTATGACCTAGGCTTTAATCAAGTATATAATGTCATGGGAGGTTTTGAAAAAATAATGAACTACAAGGGATTAATCACTTGATAATCACACAATTTCATAGTATCCTCATAAGTATATAGTATATTTACAAACATTTAGGGGGCGGAGGGCATAATGGAAACAGTAGAAGTATTAACTGATATTAAATCTGCATTTGAGCAAGGTAAAGAAATAGTAGCTCATATTCAATTCGGTACAGCCCAAGGATTTTTTATCGTTAATAAGATTGAAGAGAAGAATCAAGCTTGTGATTGGGTTTTTTATGGGAAGGATTTTCGAGTAAGTACTGGAAGATACTTGTTTAATCGCAGGGATGAAGATGAAGGAAAGGTGAAGTACATCTTTTCGCCAAGGCTAGAAAGTCACCCGAAAAAGCTGATATGCTTTGAAATAAAATAGAAGTAATAAATAATTAAAATATAATCTATTGGTAATAGGTTTTTAATAAAAATAAGATATAGGCAGCTGCATTATAAGATGGCAGCTGCTTATTAATTTTGTTCATGCAGTTAATTCGTAAAATTATTACTTGTAGGTTAAGCTATATGTAAGTAATTAATATCGAAACGACGGAGGGTAATAATATGCGAGATTTGCAAGAAAATCAAGCTAAGGAAATTAAAAATAAAGATATTAAAGGTTTAAATAATATTTACGAACAGATATTATTAGCGAAAACTAGATTAGCAGGCATTATACATAGGACACCTTTAGTGTATGCTAACATTTTCAGCGAGCTATCTGGATGTCAGGTATATATGAAGTTCGAGCAATTGCAAAAGACAGGATCATTTAAAATCAGGGGAGCATATAACAAAATAATGACTTTGACAGATGAAGAAAAGCATAAGGGGGTTATAGCATCTTCGGCAGGTAACCATGCCCAGGGTGTAGCCCTTGCAGCTACAAAAGCGTCAATATCCTCAACAATAGTGATGCCAGAAGGTGCTCCGTTAGCCAAGGTTAAAGCTACTAAGGGCTATGGTGCTGATATTGTATTGCATGGTAAGGTTTTTGATGAAGCGTATCAAAAAGCACGGGAAATTCAAGCAGAAACGGGAGCAACTTTTATTCATGCCTTTGATGATTTACAGATTGTAGCAGGACAAGGAACTATAGGAATTGAATTAATTGAAGATTTACCCGATGTTGATGCTGTGCTAGTTCCCGTTGGTGGTGGTGGGTTAATTAGTGGAATCGGAGTGGCAATTAAGCAAGCCAATCCGAAAATAAAAGTAATTGGTGTTGAAGCCGAGGGTGCAGCTAGTATGTACGTCTCCTTGAAGGCAAAAAAACCTGTGGCAATAAAAGAGGTCACAACTATTGCCGATGGAATTGCCTTAAAGGAACCTGGAAAATTGAATTATGAAATTGCTGAACACTGTATGGATGATTTGGTTACAGTATCTGACGAGGAAATTGCTAGAACAATGCTCACGCTGCTAGAGCGTAACAAGCAAATGGTTGAACCTTCGGGTGCGACAGCACTGGCGGCGCTAATAGCTGAAAATAATCAAGCACTGCGCACACAATTAAAAGGAAAGAAAGTGGCTGTAATACTAAGTGGTGGCAACGTTGATGTCAATCTCGTATCGATGATTATTGAGCAAGGTCTAATGAAGGCTGGCAGATATCTAAGGTTTATGGTATCTGTACCAGACCGACCAGGTAATCTACAAAAAATTATTGAAGTACTTGTAAACCAAAAAGTGAATATTATATCCTTAGAACATTTCCGCGTAGGAAGTCGAATTACTTTAGGGAGAACAGAAATAGAATTTGTCGTGGAGACAATTGATTTTGATCATATAAAAACAATCAAAAAAACATTAGAAGAAAAAGGCTATACACCGGTTATTGTATAGCCCTTGTCTTCTTCGCATAGCTTTATTTTTTTGTTAAACTTTAAATCTGCGAACTTGAACAATTTTATTAATTTTTTCAATAAAAGTTCTTAAGAATAAGTTTCCTCTTTAAAATTAACAGGAAAATATTTATAATGTATAAGTATAGTAGAAATAATCCTAACAACAGCTTAGGGATAACAGACAAAATAAGAGGAGCGAACCGGATGCACAAACGCAGTAAAATTTTCACTATCGTACTTTTTATCAGTATTTTTTCAGTGATTTTGATTGGTTGTAGTGGTCAATCAGCTGAGGTAGTAGCGCCAGAACAAAATCAGCAAGATAGTCAAGAATTGGATGAAGCTAATGAACAAGGAAATGAACTTGATGGTAACGTCGATTCTGAAGGTAATGGCGATGTAAATGGTGCAGAAGGGCAGTCTCAAGAAGTAGCGGATCAAACTCCACAATTTGTGAGTCCATACCACTTTGAATATCCTGATGCAGTCCGCGGCATATTCGTAACCAGCCATTCTGCAGGTGGTTCACGTATGCAATCGTTGATTGAGCTAGTAAATACTACGGATTTGAACGCGATGGTAATCGATATTAAGGATGATCACGGGTACATAACGTTCCCTCTAGAAGATGATCACCCGTTAAAAAAATATAGCAAGCGTAACATTGCAGATATCCATGGATTAATGAAAACATTAGAAGAGAACGAGATTTACCCAATTGCTAGAATAGTAGTTTTCAAGGACTCTGTCATTTCTGTAGATAAACCAGAATGGTCCTTCTTAGAGAATGGACAAGTATGGAAAAATCGCCGTAATGAAGCATTTGTTAACCCATTTCTGAAGGAAGTATGGGAGTACAATGTAGAAATTGCGAAAATGGCCGCTGAACTGGGATTCCAAGAGATTCAGTTTGATTATGTACGTTTTCCAGAGGGCTTTGAAACTCGAGATGATATTTTAGAGTATTCTAAAGGTCATTATGAAGGAACGAATCCAACAAGACTATATGATTTAAAAGAGGCTTACGAACGTGATATAGTAACCTATCAACAAAAGCTAGTTGAATACAGAGAGCTACAGCATACGAAAGAAGCTGAAGTTAATAGGGCTATAACAGAAAAGCTGTTAGCTGAGAGAGAACTACAATCAGAACAAGCAGCAGCAACTACAAATGAAGCTGCAATCGAAGCAGCAAAAGCTAAAGTCACGCAGACTACAAGCAGGCTTAAAGAGCTAGAAGCAGAGCTTGCTGAAGCTAAGAAACAATTACAGAACCTAGAGAATAATGAGCCGAAGCAACCTGAGCTTAACGCGAAGCAAAAGGATGTACAGTTACGTGTAGATTCTGTCACGGACTTTGTTGCTTATGCATATGAGCAGCTACAGCCATATGGTGTTGATGTTTCTGTAGATATTTTTGGTTATACGGCAACTCTACCAGAAGCGCCTGGAATCGGTCAGAACTTTACTAGAATTAGTGAGCATGTTGATGTAATCTGCTCAATGATATATCCAAGTCACTGGGGCTTTAATTATTTTGGCATCCCTAGACCTGACTTAGAGCCATATCGTTTAGTAAAAGAATATATTATTCGTGAAAATGAAGTACTAGCTGCAATGGACAATCCGCCTATATCTAGACCATGGATTCAGGACTTCACTGCAAGCTATTTAGGGGCAGGAAACTTTAAGGTTTATGGTGCTAAAGAGGTAGAAGATCAAATTCGTGCCCTGAATGAGAATGGTGTTTGGGAGTATCTACTATGGAACGCGGGTAACCGTTATAGTCCAGGAACTAATTATCTACCAATAGGTAACCCACCACCAGCACAAAGATAAAGATAACTTAAAAAAGCCAGAGCAATAGGCTAACCCCTATTGCTCTGGCTTTTTACCATTACCCCCAAATTTTATCAGTATGTGACGTGGCATACTGCATCTTATATAGAGTGTAGTAATAACACTGCTTCCGGAGTAATTCCTCGTGAGTTCCTTGTTCCACGAGTCGGCCTTTATGAATTACTAAAATCCTATCAGCATTCTGAATCGTAGACAAGCGGTGGGCTACGATTAATGTTGTTCGTCCATTAGATAGCTTTGGTAAAGCATCCTGAATCAACTGTTCTGTATACGTATCAATATTAGCCGTCGCTTCGTCTAACAACAAGATTTTTGGCTCATGTGCTAATGTTCTTGCGAACGCTAGCAGCTGACGCTGTCCTGTTGACAGGGTAGAGCCGCGCTCAGTTACTGGCTCATCATATTTATTTGGGAGCTTTTGAATGAACTCATCAGCATTTACGTATTTTGCTACATTAACAACCTGTTGTTCACTAATAGCAGGATTTTTGAGACTAATATTTGACTTTATATCGCCAGTGAATAGGAATACGTCCTGCTGTACAATACCAATCATTCCTCGGAGTTCATCCTTAGCCATTTCTCGAATATCTATTCCATCTACGCGGATGACACCACTATCTATATCGTAAAACCTTGCTAATAGATGCAGAATTGTAGTCTTTCCAGACCCAGTTGCACCAACAATCGCCACGGTTTCTCCAGGTTTAATGGAAAAGCTTACATTCTTAAGAATTGGCTGGTTGTCGTTATAGGCAAAGGAGACATTTTCAAATTCTATCTGCCCTTTAATAGGCGTTGATAGTTTTACAGGTACAGCCACTTCCTTAATTTGCTCAGGTTCGTCTAAGAGCTGGAATAAGCGTTCAGACGAAGCCATTGCCGATTGCATAATGTTGTATTTCTCAGCTAAATCGCGAATAGGTCGGAAAAACTGTTCAGTATATTGAATGAATGCATAAAGTACTCCGAACTGTATTGCCCCTTGAATTACTGATCCACCACCATACCAGACGAGTAAAGCTAGAGTCAGTTTGTAAACTAAATCCATAGATGGCCTGAACAGTGCAAAAATAATTAATTCACGGAAGTTTGCCTTAAAATGGGCAAGATTGATATTGAAAAACTCTTCGAACTTTCGCTTACCTAAACCGAAGGCTTGAATAATCTTTACTCCTGATAGGCTCTCTTGAATATGGGAGTTGATTTTGGCCAATTGAACACGTAGTTCACGAAAAGCTGCCCGTGCACGTTTACGGTAAAACACTGTAATAATTACCATCAATGGGATTGTGGCAA
This sequence comes from Desulfuribacillus alkaliarsenatis, assembly GCF_001730225.1. Taxonomy (NCBI): domain Bacteria; kingdom Bacillati; phylum Bacillota; class Desulfuribacillia; order Desulfuribacillales; family Desulfuribacillaceae; genus Desulfuribacillus; species Desulfuribacillus alkaliarsenatis. The sequence goes on from NZ_MIJE01000001.1 coordinate 123,532, forward strand.
AGCTGACTAAGGCCAATCGGTAATCTAAATATAATAAAATCCCCATTATTCCAACAATCATTAATAAATCCTTAAAAAGATTAATGATAACGGAAGTGTACATTTCATTGAGGTTTTCTATATCGTTAGTTATCCTAGTTACAATTCTGCCAACAGGATTACTATCAAAATAGGACAGACTCATTTTCTGTAAATGGGCGAATGCCTGCTCGCGAATATCATATACTACCCGCTGGCCGATATATTGGAGCAAATAAAATTTAGCATAGCCAACAACAAAACCAATCAGGATAATAGCTAGAAAAATAGCAGATATAATGATTAGCGAGCGGATATCATAGTCGCGAATCTGCTGTACTTGAGTATCCGTTAGTAATATGCCGATATTTCCATCAATTAGATATTCACCAGTTGGTAAAAGCTCGACTGATATGGGGTTTGTCGGGTGCTCAATTACACCGTGAATTAAATAGTACTGATTATTGTCCCTGACAATTTGCCTGATACTATCATGTTCTGCAAATTCTTGCTTTCGGGTTAGTAATTCACCGTCAAAGACGAAGAAACCACGCTCTATTTCAACTTGTAGCTCTATTTCAGCTTGCGGGGTATCCACATAGTCGAGTACAACCATAGGAATATACATGCCGTTGATATGGTCATCAATCGCAACTTTTATAATATAAGGTCGTGCTAATTGGGAAGCTGTAACAATTAATACAAGTATAAAGGTAATGAAAAAGATAAATCGATACGGCCGCACGTACTTCATAAGTCGGCTCATTAATTTGCCATCATAAGGTTTTCCAAGTCCAGACTCTTCTGAAACGCTATATTTCATCTTTGTTCACATCCTTTTGGAACAACCCGTCTAGCTGCTGCTCAAGCTGTTGCTGCATATACGTCTGATAATATTTGCCATTTATGCTGAGTAGTTGTTCATGGGTGCCTTGCTCGATAATCTGACCATCCTCTAGATAGACAATTAAATCCGCATGCTGAACTGTGGAAATACGATGGGCTATTATGATTGTTGTTCGTTCTTGCATAAACTCTTTTAAACGACTAAGGATTCTCTCCTCAGTCTGCGTATCTACAGCGGACAAGCTGTCATCCATGATAAACACCTCAGGGTTTCGCACTATTGCACGGGCCATAGAAATTCGTTGCTTTTGGCCGCCAGAAAGTGTCACCCCACGCTCACCTACAATTGTGTCATAGCCATCAGGAAGCTCTAGAATATTTTCGTGAATATCAGCGATATAAGCTGCTCGTTCCAATTCATTATCGGAAGCCTGGTAGTTGCCAAAGGCAATATTCTCTCTTATGGAAGTTGAAAACAAAAACGAATCCTGCGGTACATAACCAATATCAGTATTTAATAAGGCTAAAGGAATGTTTAGGATATCTGTGCTACCAATGAACAACGTACTTTTAGGCGGATTATATTGACGGATTAATACATTTACAATACTCGATTTTCCACTACCCGTTTTACCTAAAAAGGCAACAGTAGAGCCAGTTGGAATAGTTAAGGAAATATTTTTAAGTACAGGTTCACTGTCTTCCTTATAAGCAAATGATAAATTACGGAACTCAATATCTTTACCCTTAAGTGAAGTTTGTTGTGCATTTAAATCCTGTACTTCAGGCACTTCATTTAATAAAGCATTGATTCTTGCTAACGAAGCAGAGCCGCGCTGCAGCATATTATAGACCCAGCCAAAGGCCATCATAGGCCAGGTAAGTAATGCAAGATATCCATAGAAGGCTACAAAGTCCCCTAAGGAAATTTGGTTATTTAACACCATGATACTGCCGTAGGACAGCACTAATAGGAAGCTCAGGGCTGCAATCAGCTCCACTAACGGATCAAATAGGCCCCATATCCTCGTTAAGTGCATATTGCGTTCGAACTTGTTTTTGTTTGCTACCTGGAAGCGCTCCATTTCCCGTTTTTCCTGTGCAAAGGTTTTAACAACCCTGATGCCAGCGACGTTCTCCTGGGTCACATCCGTTAGAGTGGCGAAGGCTTCCTGTACCCTTTTAAAGCGATTATGGATTACCTTACCAAATCGGGTGACAACAAGGGCTAAAAAGGGCATAGGTAATAAGGCTATCAGTGTGAGCTTCCAGCCTACGGTAATAACCATCATAACAACAGTAGCAGAGCCCAAGATGATAGCGTCTATCGACATAACTATTGCTGGTCCCATAGCCATACGAATTGATTTAATATCGTTGGTAGCATGAGCCATTAGGTCGCCAGTTTTTCTATAATTGTAAAAGGATGGTGACAGTTTCATGAAATGCTCAACTAGCATATTTCTTAGCTCAAACTCTAGATAACGAGCAGCCCCGTTTATGAAAAAGCGCCAAAAAAAACGGAAAATAAAGATACCGATGCCTATAGCGATAATCATAAACGCATACTCATGGAGTGCATCACGTGTGATAATCCCTGCTTGCAAATCGTCAGCAAACCAACCTAATATCTTTGGCAGCAATAGCTGTAGCCCATCGACAATCAAAACAGCAAATATACCTAGTAAGTATCTATGATAATGTTTTTTGAAAAACCATGTCATGGTTTTAAATTCTTTTAGCATGTAATATCCCTCTGTATTCAACGATTCTTCTATTTTAGCACAAAAAGTGGAATCCAGTAATAGACAGCATAGACAATAATTTAGCAATGAATCTCGGTGGATTTAAATCTAAAATAGTTATAGATATATTATGTCAACTAAACACTGGGGAGAGACTAGCATGAATGAGAAACTAAAATACTATTTTAAAAGATTTGTTGCAACAGGTGTCGCTGTAGCCGTGATGACGACTATGAGCCCGTTTGTAGAAGCTGCTACATATGAGGTGAATTCTGGAGATTCTTTGTTTTTAATTAGTCAAAGAAATGGAATAACAGTTGAGCAGCTTAAGCTAAGTAATCAATTAACTAGAGATAATATTTTTATAGGGGAAACATTGATTATTCCTGAGCAGTATACAGTTACATCTGGCGACACAATATTTCTTCTAGCACAACGTTTCGGAACAACAATGGATACAATTATTAAGTTAAACAATTTAAAGACAGATGTATTACAGATTGGACAGGTTCTCTTATTGCCAATTAAAGGACAGGTTTCTAATGAAGTTGTAAAGGATACAGTGCAAGAGATAAAATGGGAGACTACTAATTTCTCAGCAAGCTATGATGTAGTTAGGGGAGATTCCCTGTGGTTAATTGCACAAAGGCACAATACGACAGTAGCTAAATTAATGGAAGAGAACAATCTCAAAAGCCATCATATATGGGTAGGTCAATCATTAAGAGTTCCAGCGAAAATCACAACTCAGAATCTAGTAAATAGCCCTAGTAATAGCACAAACCAGCAACAACTTCCAAGAATTACGTATCATGATTATTATGTAAAGTCTGGTGATACTAGCTGGAATATTGCTATAGATCATGGAATGCCGTTTTTAGAGTTCTTAACTTTAAATAATTTAAATCAAAATAGCTGGCTAAGAGTCGGACAGAAGGTACAGGTTGCACAATATAACATACCAATCAATAATCCAGACAGACTAGATCGTGGTGCATACATGGATTGGTGGACTGAGGCACAATACGTGTTTCCTATTGGTGCAGTCGCTAAGGTGACAGATATTCATACTGGCTTAAGCTGGTATACAAAGCGAACTATTGGTGCAAACCATGCAGATGTAGAGCCGTTAACAGCTAGAGATACGCAGATAATGCTACAGGTTTGGGGTGGGCAATGGAGCTGGCAGACGAGACCAATCCTTATTGAAATTGATGGTCATCGCTTAGCTGCATCAGCAAGTGCGATGCCACACGATATTCAATTTATTACCGATAATAATTTCAATGGACACTATGATATTTACTTTGGTAATAGTACACGACATGTAGACGGTAGAGCTGACCTGAACCATGAACGTAACGTTCGTTTTGCTGCAGGAATACAATAGATGCATTAAAGCATGATTAATATGATTAATTGACAAAGAAAATACTGATAGGTACAATTGGTGCTAACAATACTAAAAGCTTAGCCCTTGGCACAAGAGTTTTAGAAAGGTGCTGAGTGGGAAGGGAGAGATAGTTTTGGATTTGTTAGATGAACTGTGGATTAGTACCTATCAGTATTTCTCTAATGCGGAAATGTGGATTAATATATTCACAATAGCTATAAAAATTATTGTCATTATAGTTGGTGCAAGGATTATAGTTCGTGTAGCACGGAGGACAATAGAAGAGCTATTGAAAAAACGTGAGCGTGCACTAGAGAAGCTGCCAAATCGCGATATTCTTTCAGTTGATGATCGTAGAGCTAATACCATTTGTAATCTACTATCTAACATAGTAGGCTATGTAGTGTACTTTATCATGGGTTTAATGATTCTATCGCAGTTTTTCGTTGTAACGCCAATCCTTGCAGGTGCAGGTGTTATTGGACTAGCCGTTGGCTTTGGCGCTCAAAGCTTAGTGAAGGATGTAATAACGGGTTTCTTTATTTTATTTGAGGATCAATTTGCTGTGGGAGATTTTGTTAAGATTGGTAATTATCAAGGAACTATAATGGATTTCGGTCTGCGTGTAACCAAGATTAAGAATTGGACAGGGGAAATATACATCATACCAAATGGCTCTATAGGTGAAGTGACAAATCTATCAAAAGCCGACTCGGTCGCTGCAGTAGACATCAGTATTGCCTATGAAGAAAACATTGGGCATGTTAAGGCTGTACTAGAGCCTTTATTAGTAATGATTGCTGAAGAGACTGAAGAAATTACAGGTGAGGCTAAGGTGCTTGGAGTTCAGGATTTAGGCGATTCAGATGTGGTACTACGTATTACTGCTACATGTAAGCCAGTAACCCATTGGGGTGTCGCCCGCATGCTAAGGGAACGAATTAAGGCAGAGTTTGATAGTAAAGGTATTGAGATTCCATATCCTCGACTTGTGACGTATCGTAGAGCCGAAGGATAATGTATATATTAAACACGTTATTTAGGAATGTTAATTATTTTAAATATTTGCAGGAAAAATGCTATATATGTCGAAGTATGTCCTAGGTAGTATTACCTAGGATTATTTTATTATACAGAAATTGATTGTGTGCCTAGTAGCAAAACCCAAGTATGCTAAGGCGGTGGTAATTGGTATGAGATATCTACACTTGAAGTCTATACGATTACAAATGTTGTTATTTATCGTTTTATTAATTCTCTTCCAGTTTATATTTATTGGATTTGTGACCGATAAAAAACTAAATGAACTACCAGAGTATGTTAATAGTCGATACGAAGAAATAGTATCGGCAAAAGCTGCAGAGGTTAGTCGAGAGCTTAATGGTTTAATAGAGCAGGTAAATATGGTATCAAACTTATCTTTCGTGAAGGAGATGGACCTTAAAGTAATAGAAGAAAATCTATCAGAAATAACAAATAATTATAAAACAATAACAGTGGCTACAATAGAGGAACTAGCTCAGAATTCTGATGGTTTATTGATAGAGATTCAAGAACAAAAGAGTTTTGAAGATATTATGTTGACTTTAGCAGAACATAACTACTATATTACACAACCTTTTTATAGTAGATATGTTGACAACCAGGCTCCGTTAATAGCAATTTTTCAGGCTGTTAATAGTGGCAACGATGTTGATAACACAGAAGGCATAGTAGGAATAGCTATTGTTGTAATTGAAGTGAATTTTTTGAATGACGTAGTAACAAGCATACAAGTTAACCAGTCGGAACAAGGGTGGATTATAAATAAGTTTGGTACAGTAATCGTCCATAAAGATGCCAATACACCAATGAACAAATCGGCTTCTGACATAATCGATATTGATAAAGATAAAGAAGATTTATTAAAGCTAATCTTAAATAATACAGCAGGAACATTTCAACACTATGATGAACAAGGAAATTCGTTATTAACAATTTATAAAAGTATTGATAATTCACCTGATTGGACATTTATGATAACTTATTTAGAGAAGGATATTTATTCGGAATTGCTAGGGGTTAGAAGATCAATTCTTTACGCTTTATTAGGTAGCCTAATTCTAGTTGTGACTATGACTATTCTGTACTCGAATAAATTATTAAAGCCGATATTGAACCTAAAAGATACATTTAACAAAGCAACAGCTGGAGACTTTGAAGTAAGGGCTGAGGAAAATATTGCTAATGAACTTGGTGATGCTGGAAAAAGCTTCAATATTATGCTAAAACAAATTAAAGATTTAACCTTTAAAGATTCTATCACTGGGTTAGATAATTACTATAGCTGTATGCTTAAACTCGCAGGCAAGATAAGTAAGTTAAAAAGAACACATATTACATTATGCATTCTTTTAATATCTTTAGACGATTTTAAGAGGATTAATAGTGTAGCAGGGTATGAAGCTGGCAACTATGTACTTAAGGAGCTGGCCATTAGATTCTCAAGCAATATCAAAGAAAATGAGATAGTCGCAAGATACTTTGGTGATGAATTCATCGTATTAATAGGTGCAAGAGATAATGATGCGCTCCTGGCGAGGATAAATCAGTTTGCGGATCAGTCTACAAATACAATTTCCGCAAATAACAATGACTTTTTAATAAAAATGAGTATAGGTGCAAGTATTATACATGATGAAACTGATGTAGATAAGGCTATTAAGGAAGCTATGATTAGCAAATTAAAAGTAAAAGAACTTGGTGGGAACTCCATTATGTTCTACAACGATAAATTAAAAGCAGAAGTAAGGGAGCGTCAAGAAATAGAGCGGGCACTTATTTATGGGATAGAAAGGCAGGAGTTTTATTTAAAATACCAACCAGTTATAGAAAGTAAATCTCAAAAGATAGTTGCTACTGAAGCCTTATTACGTTGGAAAAGTGAAAAATACAAAAATATTTCCCTAGAAAAAATTATCAATGCAGCGGAACGGACTGGCTTGATTTTAGACATAGGGAATTGGGCATTAATGGAGGCATGTAAACAGAATAAACTGTGGCAGCAAATGGGCTATTCACCTATGGTTATAGGTGTTAATGTATCTGCTCTACAACTAGAAGAATTGAATTTTGTTAATAAAGTAAAGGATATACTAGAGGTTACGGGCTTAGATTCTAAGCTCTTAGAATTAGAAATAACTGAAACTAATATTATGTATAATATTGAACAAAACTTAGCAACTATAAGGAAACTAAAGGGGTTGGGTGTCCGTATAGCTATAGATGATTTTGGTACTGGATATTCTTCATTATCCTATCTGTCTAGATTTCCGATAGACACTTTAAAGATAGACCGTGCTTTTACTACTGAAATAGGTAAGGATAAACGTTCACAAATGATAGTAGATACAATAATATCTTTAGCCCATACGATGAACTTATATACAAATGCTGAAGGAGTTGAGACTAAGGGACAGTTAGAGTATCTAAGAGAAAAAGGCTGTGATTTTATACAAGGCTATCTAATTAGTAAGCCTGTAGGCGCTAATGAAATTATTGAATTATTAGATAAAGATAGAGATAAATAAATAGCATCGTGGAGAGTGGACAATGAGACCATTAGATGAAGATAAATACTTAGAAGAGCTAATAAAAACCTTAAATATAGATGATTCTGATGTTTGTAATCGTGAGTTATTTGAGAATTCGGAAATGACTTTTGAGACTGAGCCTGAAAATATTAGCAGTATTACTAAAACTGTAGATAAGGATGAGGGTACTGTACAAATTAAAGATGGTAAAATAACCGTTACTAATCCAGTCGGTAATGGGAAATACCCCAAAATAATTCCAACACCAGACATTATTACTACTGTGAACCAAGCTAGAATCAGGGCTCCTAGAACCGTTAAGGAATCTGATGATATTACCTGGGAAATAAATAATCAAATTAAGGGGTTTGAAATAACTGTATGTGAAGAAAAGCTGCATGTTTATTTTCAGGTGACACCTGATATATATAGGAAAAAGATTATAGTCGATAGTGGGCCATCTAACGTAATCAAGCTTGAATCTACAGTGATAGACTACGACTTTAGCCCGCAAGATATTTACGAGCTAATAGTAGAGGAAATATATAAATTGCAGATAAAGGTTGATGTAAATACAACGTTAATATTAAATGAATTATGGCAACCATCTTATGAAAAGGTGCTGATTGCAAAGGGAGTTCCAGTTACTCAGTCAAAAGATAGTTATATTGAAACGTTTTTCTCAACAAAAATTGAAGAAGTGATTGAAGAAGTTTCGGGGAAGGTTGACTTTAAAAATCGCGTAAAAATACCTTCTGTTAAACAGGGAGATATAGTAGCCAGATTACATCCACCTGAGGAAGGTGTGGAAGGATATAATGTTTTTGGGAGAATAATAAGGCCTAAGCACCCAAAGAAGCTAAGTGTAAAGCTGAATAAAAATGTCGAAATGAAAGCAGATGGTACAATTATCGCCCTAAAGTCTGGCAGGCTTTCAATTTCTGGGAATTTAGTAAAGCATATCGATATTTTTGATGTTCATATAGTACATGGTGATGTAGATATTAAGAAAGGAAATATTTATTTCACTGGAGATGTAATTGTTTATGGGGACGTTAAAGAAGATATGCGGATTGAATCTATGGGGAATATATGGGTGTTCGGAAATGTTTTTTATTCTACTTTAGTATCAGCTCAGAGTATTACGATTAGCGGGAACGTTATCAATAGCTATGTATATGGGGGGCATTTTATCACTTTTTATAGCCAAGCCTATAGAGTTCTTCAGGACTTAAGTCATTATTTTGAAAAACTATACGAGGTTGCTAACCAGTTAATGACGGAATTAAAAATACGAAATCAGGAAATATCGTATACTAAGGTTGTTGCGACCTTGTTAGATGGTAAGTTTAACACAATTATAAAAAGAATCGACGAATATAATGATATTTACACTGAGGCGAAGAGACATACAAATATACAAATGGATTTCATGGTTTTATATAAGCTACTATTGCCCTATAGCAGTTATCAAACAACATTAAAATTAGCGAGTATTGAAAGTATAAAAACATTAATTTTTGCCCTGAACGAGGGCATTGAAAAAATAAACAACTCTATTAAAGAAGATAGCACTATTTCCACAGGATACAGTTCTTTCTCTACATTAAAAACAAATGGTGACGTAGTATATGTTGGGAATGGGAGCTACCACTCTTTAGTTTTTGCAGGCAAAGACTGTAAATTTTACAGTCAAAACTCAGTTATCCGGGGCGGAACTACGGAAGCGATAAAAGATATCATCGCCTCTAAGGTTGGAAATGAGTTAGGGGCTCCTCCATGCTTAACTGCTGGTCGGACTATATTAGCGAAAGAACTAATAAGTGCAAAAATAAAGATAAAAAATAAATCGGTATTTTATGAGGGTCAACGACTGCGTAACGTAAAATTCTACTATGACCACAATGATGATGTAGTAAAATATATTAAAAACTAAATAGGCGATAAAATAGATAAGCGTGTGTAAGGATTGATATACCTTACACACGCTTATCTTATGCATTGTTTATATTGGAAATCTTAGTAGCGGACTTGCGCTGGTACTACAGCACCCTCATATTTTTCCTCGATGAATTGTTTAACCTCAGCACTTAGAAGAACTTCAGCTAAAACAGCGATTGCTTCGTTATCCTTAGATTCAGCACGGATAGCTAAAACATTTACATACGGAGACTCCGTACCTTCAATTATTAATGCATCATTAGCAGGTACGAAATCAGCCTGTAAAGCAAAGTTTGTATTTATTACTGCAAAATCGTATTCATCAATTGTTGGAGCTAATAGGGAAGCGTCAACTTCAACAAATTGAAGATTCTTTGGATTATCAACGATATCCTGCAGTGTACCTTTTAAGCCCACACCATCCTTAAGTGTAACCAGATTATTAGCTTCCAATAATGCTAGCACACGACCTACTTCACTTACTGCATTTGGCAAACCAACCTTTGCTCCATCAGCTAATTGATCGATGCTGTTAATCGATTTAGAGTAGCCACCCATTGGCTCAATGTGAACGCCGATAAATGGGATTATGTCGTTGCCTGTTTCTAATACGTAGTTTTCTAACCATGGCTTATGCTGAAAATAATTAGCGTCTAAATCTCCACCAGCTAAGGTTTCATTAGGCATAGTGTAATCATTGAAAACTCTAATATTAAGATTGATTCCTTTCTCAGCTAAAATCGGCTTAATATATTCCAAGACTTCAGCGTGTGGAACGTCAGTAGCACCTACTGTTAATGAAACATTGTCTGTTGCTGCAGGGCTACTGCCACCGCAAGCAGTTAATACAATAGTTAATACTGCTAATAGAGCAACTGTGAATAAAGTTTTTGATAGTTTGTTTTTGTTTTGAAACATGATAACCCCTCCATTTTTTATGTTTTATATATATTAACGATGGTTGACCTTTTTAGATAACCAGTCGCCAAATGATTGAATGACTTGCACCATTAAAACTAGTAATACAATGCAGACATACATGACTAATGGCTGATTGCGCTGAAAGCCATAGCGGTATGCCATATCACCTAAACCACCACCTCCTACAACACCTGCCATTGCCGTATAGCCTACCAAAGCAACAGCGGTTACAGTAATACCTGCAACTAATCCTGGTAAAGACTCAGGGATTAACACCTTGAAAATTATTTGTCGCAGATTAGAACCCATTGCTTGAGCAGACTCGATTATCCCTCTATCAATTTCGTTGATAGAAGTTTCTACTAATCTAGCGAAGAATGGAGCGGCACCGAAGGATAATGGCACTACCATCGCCTCGTAGGAAATTGCTACACCCATAATCTTTCTTGTCAAAGGAATTAACATAATTAGTAGTAGGATAAAAGGAATTGAGCGTAAGATATTTACGACAGAGCCTACTGACTGATTTATTATGTGATTCTCTAAAATGTGTCCTTTGCTCGTAAGGGCTAGGACTATGCCGATAGGGATTCCAATGACCGCTGCAATTACCGTCGGCCAGAATACCATATAGAGTGTTTCGTAGCTAGCAGTGCCTATTAGACTCCAATTTAACTGCTGGAGATCAGCTAGTAGATTTCTAAAGTCCATTTGTTAACACCTCAATTCGGATGTTATTTTCTTTTAAATATTTTAGAGCGTTCGATATGTTTTCAGGTGCACCCTCAACCGTCATGACGAGAGTTCCATAAGGGGTATCCTGAATACGATTTATTTGTCCGTGTAAAATATTAATATCTATATCATGAGTTTTAATCATATCGCTAATTACAGGATTACTAGTTGTTTCACCTAAGAACGAGAGCTGTAGTAGCTTATGTGTTGCTGAGTCTTTACTAGCAAAATTAGCTAGTATTTCCTCGGGTACTTCAACATGGGTTACCTGCTTAAGAAATTCATGTGCAATCTTAGTCTTAGGCTGGCTGAACAACTGTAGCACTGTACCAAGCTCAGCTATTTGACCTTGATCAATAACTGCTACACGGTCGCAAATGTTTTTAATGACTTCCATCTCATGAGTGATTAACACCATGGTCAGACCAAGCCTGCGGTTAATGTCCTTTAGCAGTTCAAGAATAGATAATGTTGTCTTAGGGTCTAAAGCAGAGGTTGCTTCATCGCATAATAAAACCTTAGGATTATTAGCAATTGCTCGGGCTATACCGACCCGTTGCTTCTGACCACCGCTTAACTGAGCTGGATATGAATCTGCTTGGTTCGTTAGTCCAACTAGGTGAATTAGTTCATCAACACGTTTGTTGATATCAGCCTTCTTCATGCCTGCTATTTCTAGTGGATAGGCAATGTTACCACGGACTGTGCGTGCGCTTAAGAGGTTAAAGTGCTGAAAAATCATACCTATTTCTTTGCGTTTCTCACGTAGCTGTGTGGTAGATAACCTGGTAATATCCTGATTATCTATGATTATGTTACCAGAGGTTGGAGTCTCAAGCATGTTAAAGCAACGAATTAGCGTGCTTTTACCAGCGCCACTATAGCCAATTATGCCGAAAATCTCACCTTGAGTAATTTCTAAGTCAATATTTTCTAAGGCAACGATCGATTTGCCGTTAGTCTGATATACTTTTTGTAAATTATCTACTTTAATCATAGTGTTTGTGCTCATGGTGAACCTCCTTTTTAAAGATAACTAAAATGAAAAATATAAGGCTTCACAAAATGAAAAGCGCCCTTCATAAGAAAGGGCGCATAACTAGTAAGTCGACCTCTCTCATCTATCAAAGCATACGCTTTGCAGGAATTGGCACCATAGTGAACAAAAATCGTTCACCGGTTGCCGGGTTTCATCGGGCCAGCCCCTCCACCTCTCTGGATAAGAGTATATATCCAAGTATTTAATTGTTTTAAGTTATATTTCGTAATTAGAAGTTGCAAATCATAGTATTCAGATGTGATTTGTTGTTAATTGTTTGTTTTAGCTTGATGAAATATTAACATGGGATGCTATATTTAGTCAACAGGAAAATTTTAATGATTTAAAATTCCTTTTCTCTCTAATTGAGTATTATCGATAATAGCTTCATCTTCCTTGCCTAATAAAGCGTATCTGTAGCTATCTGTTAATGCCTGCCAGCTAGCGTCGATAATATTTTCAGAGACACCAACGGTACTCCAGTTTGTTTCACCATCACTTGATTCTATAAGCACACGAATTTTAGCGGCAGTTCCGTCCTTCTCGTCGATAACACGCACCTTATAGTCCGTTAAGTATACATCCTTAAGGGTAGGGTAGATATCCTCAAGGGTTTTTCTTAGTGCATTATCAAGGGCGTTTACTGGGCCATTTCCATCATCAGCCGTTATCGAAGTGGTACCACTACCATTAATTTTTAATTTGACAATTGCATCAGATGTAACCTTTTGGTCACCACGTTTTTCAATAATTAGCTTAAAGGAATCAAGGGCAATTATTTCTTTTACCTCAGAAAAGGCTTTGCGTAGGAGTAGCTCGAAGGATGCTTCAGCAGCTTCAAACTGATATCCCTGGTGCTCTAGCTCCTTAATTTCATTAATGATTGTTTTCGTTTCAGGGTGTTCTTTACTAACATCTAAGCCCAATTCCTTAGCTTTAAAGAGTACATTACTCTGACCTGCAAGCTCGGACATAAGAACACGACGCTGATTACCAACGGTTTCTGGCTCGATATGCTCATAAGTTTTGGCGTTTTTAAGGATTGCACTAACATGCATACCACCCTTATGGGTAAAGGCACTGCGCCCGACAAATGGTTGATTCGAATGATGAACAACATTAGCAATCTCACTAATGTAGCGAGAAGCTTCAGTTAAATACTTTATATTATCTCCGATACAATTATAGTCAGATTTTAATTGCAGGTTTGGGATAATAGAGCACAGATTTGCATTTCCGCAGCGCTCCCCAAATCCGTTCATAGTTCCTTGTACCTGTGTAGCTCCAGCTCTCACAGCTGCGATAGAGTTAGCAACAGCAAGCTCACCGTCATTATGGGCATGGATGCCAATTGGTGTCGTTAACGCTTGCTTAACCTTAGCAACAATATCTTCAATTTCATGGGGTAAAGAGCCACCATTAGTATCACATAAAGCAAGGCAGTCAGCGCCACCACGTTCGGCGGCTTTTAATGCTTCAATTGCATATTCTGGGTTTGCCTTATACCCATCAAAGAAGTGCTCAGCATCAAAAATAACCTCAAGGGAGTTAGATTTTAAATAAGCTACAGAATCTTCAATCATCTTTAAATTTTCTTCTAAGGTTGTTCGTAATGCTTCGATCACTTGGAAGTCCCAGGTTTTTCCGAAAATCGCAATAGCTTTAGCACCTGACTCTATTAAAAAGTTTAAATTAGAATCATCTGCTGGACTACAAAAGGCTCTGCGCGTACTACCAAATGCCGTAAGCTTAGCGTTTTTAAATGAGGCCTTAGAAGCTTGTTTGAAAAACTCTAAATCCTTTGGGTTAGAACCAGGCCAGCCACCTTCTATATAAGCAACACCTAAGCTATCTAGTTTTTTTGCTACTTTGAGCTTATCTTCACTTGAAAAGCTGATACCTTCACCTTGGGTTCCGTCACGCAAGGTTGTATCATAAATATATACATTCTTCATTGATACGTTCACCTCTGATTCCTCTATAAATGACAACCATCCATTAATTTATATATTCAAATAATATATCATAAATAGTGCATAAAAACCACTGTGAAAACGCTAGTGTAGACAACATAGGTAAAATTAATATTATAATTATATAAAAAATTTCTAGGACGATAGTACCTGTAATGCTATAATATTACAAGGAAACAAATATCGACAAAAATTGACAAACGACAACTGTTAATAGCTATACTCTAACAGTACTTAATTAGTTGAGAAACTGGAGGTTATGAAATTGATTACACCGATATCGTTTGTTTTTCAATCGGTTCCTGAGGCAATTGTGTTTGCAATCTTTTTTGTAGCGCTTATGGGAATGCGAGTAAAGGATAATTTAATTAAAGCTACTTTAGCTGGTGTTCTTTTAGCTAGCTCTACTGTAGTATTTTGGGCTGTAGAGTTACCATTTTTAGTACGATTTTTTCTGCAATTACCAGTGTTTTGGATTATTTTATACCTGATATTTAGAGCTCCGTTCAATAAGGTTATGATTACAGGAACAATTGCTTTTGGTTTATTAATAATTGCTGAAACTATAAGCCTTGAATTAGCGTTACTTATTTTTGGAATAACCCACGCAGATGTAATGCAGAGTGATTTCTTGAAAATAACTGTGGTAAGTGGTGGATATGTGGTTTTGTTGATAATATCTTGGGTTATGAATAAGAAAAGATGGTCATTGTTCAAGCAACAAGAGCAAATAGAAATGTATACTACAAAAGATGTTCGAAAAATTAATACATATTTAATGGTGCTTGTACTTCAAGTATTACTGATTGTAAGCATTAACCTTAGTTATGTTACGGGATTCTTTCAATTTAGCAATCTAGCATTTCACATAGTTACTTTTGTCTTAATTATTGTAACTGGCTTTTTATTGTTTTTTGCACATAACATCATTACTATATCGGCTAAGGCTGGTGAACTAGAAGCTCATAAAGAATATTTGAAAAATGTTAATGACCTATTTGTTACAATCCGCGGTCAACGACATGATTTTTTGAACCACTTACAGGTAATTCACTCTTATGCTAAGATGGGCAAAACAGAGAAAGTCCAAGCATATGCAAATAGCTTATTTGCAGAAGTGAAGGAAATTAGTAAGATAACGATACCTAACAACGCAACCCTTAGTGCACTATTGCAAACTAAAAATGTCTTAATGGAATCAGATGGTATTGAACTCGATATAAACGTTAAATCTAGTTTTCAAAACACTGCATTAAAGGATATTGAGCTAGTAAAGCTGGTTGGAAATCTTTTAGACAACGCTAGGGAAGCAATAATCGAAAATGATGTAGTAAAAGAGCAGCGAAAGATAATACTAAAAATATTTGATGATGCAGACTATACTCATTTAGTTGTCAACAACCTGCGTCCTACGTTAACGGAAGAACAAATTCAAAAAATGCTCGTATCGGGCTATACAACAAAAGCCAATCATACTGGCATTGGATTGTCGATAGTACAACAGATAGTTGAAAGATACAGTGGGATTATGAATGTAACTAGCTCCGAAACTGATGGAACGGTAATAGCAATAGCAATGCCTATAGTAAATAAAAGTACACCTGAGCTAACGAATACAGAAGCACCAACAATAATGCGATAAGCAAATAAGTTTAATCTATCTAAATGACTAGTATTTTAGCTACCAATAACTTGGTAGTTTTTTTTTTTTTTGAATCAAGGAAAAATTAGCAGGAATTTATGGAAATATGTAGAATTATAGAGAAATAAAGAAAGAGGAAATTTCAGTAAAGATAAGAAATGGTTAGTGGAATTGAATAATTGTAGGTTTTAATAACTAATAAAGTTAAGGGTGATTTTAGATGAAATTAATAGCCAAAAGCTTAGGTAATCATATAGCAAAAAAATCAACAGAACCAGTGTCAGCTAATGTAATAGCGTATGCTATTGAAGCACTATTGGGTGAAGCCATAAAGATAGTAGCCTTTTTAACTATTGGTTGGTTATTAAATTGTTTTATAGAAATGTTACTGGTTGTCTTTACTTATATTATTGTGCGAATTACATCAGGTGGACCTCATTGTACATCGTATATGCGTTGCTTTGCTGTGGGGCTACTAACCTTCACGCCTTTAGCTCTAATAGCTACCTTAGCGACTGTCAAATCTTTATCGGTATTGGTATTGATTAGTAGTATTGTCACAGCTTACGGTATATATCGCTGGGTTCCAGGTGAATGGCACGAGCGCAAGCTACGTAAAACAAAAGAGCATTATCAGAATGCTACAATAATAACAGTAAGTATCATTTTTGTACTGACTGTAAGTTCATTACTTACTAAGGATTTGTCATTGCTTACTTTAGGCATGGCTATGCAGCTAGGGTTATTATGGCAATTCATTAACATTTCACCTTTTGGTTATAAGTTGATCGCATTATTAGATCAGTTTATATTCAATATAACAAATTTCCAGAGGGGAGGTTCAATGCATGAAAAACCTTAAAGGAAAATTCTACACAAAGGCGGCTGCGATTCTTTCGGCAATTGCGGTAGCAGGAGTAGGTATTGCTAGCATGGGCACGATTTACGAGCCAGAAATGCCAGCAGAGCTAAAGGAATTAGACTAACATCACTAGACAAAAGCAAAATGTAAAAACACAGTAGGTAAAGAGAAAGGGCTGCCAGCTTATAGCTGGTAGCCCTTTTCAAATGCTTGTTTATTTAATTCTAGGAAGCGCTCAGGGATGATTTTCTCAAGTGCGCCGACCCATATTTCTTTGGCTATTGGTAGCTGTTTCGCTAGATAGCCCATCAGTACGATGTTGGCTGCCTTAGGAGTTCCACACTCAGTAGCGATTTTCAGTGCATCGACACTAGCTACATCTAAGCCTAAAGTGTCAATTTTCTCAATAATTTCACTAGGGTAGTCAGCAACACCCATGATAACAGGCATAGGTTCAATTTGTTGTTCACTTATCATTATTTTACCATCGGGCTTTAGGAATTCAGCCCAGCGATAGCCTTCCATTTGTTCAAAGGCTACGATGTAGTCAGCTTCACCTTTATCTATCGTAGGGGAAGCAATGTCATCACCGATACGTAACTGTGTAACTACACTACCGCCACGCTGCGACATTCCTTTGATTTCCGACATTTTGACATCGTATGCAGCATCAATTGCTACTTGGCTCATGAATTTACTAGCTAGGATTGTACCTTGTCCACCAACGCCGACGAGCAGAATATTTAATGTTTGTCGCATATTAGCAGCCTCCCTTGTCTGAGCATTTTACTATGGCATCGAAATGGCATAGCTGGATACAGAGGTCGCAACCATAGCAAAGGTTTTGATTGATTTCAATTTTATTGCCCTTTTTCACGATTGCTGGACATCCGATACGCATACAGGAAGTACAAGTAGTACAGTTTTCATTAATTTTAACTGGCTCATATTTATTGTCGTCGACAAAGATACAAGGATGCTCAACGATGATTACCGAAGGTTCATTGACAGCGAGCTCTTCTTTTATTAAATTCTGTAATTCCTGCAGTTCAAAAGGTTTAGCTTTAAATACGCGTTTAACACCAAGGGATTTACATAATAGTGCTATATCAACTTCTGTAGCTGCATCGCCCATAAGAGTTTTACCACTGGCAGGGTTTTCTTGCTGTCCCGTCATTGCAGTTATTCTGTTGTCCAGGATTAACGTAGTAGTCTGACCACCATTATAGACAATATCCATTAGCCCATTGACACCAGTGTGTAAGAAGGTCGAATCTCCTATTACTGCTACGGTTTTTCCTTTAAGGTCTGGATTTGCAAGCTCCATACCATGGGCACCACCGATACTATAGCCCATGCAGATCGTAGTATCCATAGCACTTAGAGGTGGAAGAGATCCGAGGGTGTAACAGCCAATATCACCCGATACGACAAGCTTCATTTTCTTCAGCGTGAAGAAAACGCCGCGGTGTGGACATCCAGGACAAAGCACTGGCGGGCGACCTGGAGTTGGTTGCTCAGATAGTTTTTCAGCAACGGTCGCAGCAGCTTCTAAGTTAGCGATTGACTCACCAAGAATTTTCTGACGGATAATTTGCACGCTAAGCTCACCAATGTTAGGCAACACATCTTTGCCTTTGACGGCAATACCCATAGCGCGAATTTGTTCTTCCATAAATGGATCTAATTCTTCTATTACATAAAGTACATCTACTTGTTTAGCGAACTCTTCAATTTTTTTCTTAGGTAGGGGATAACTAAACCCTAGCTTTAATATGGAAGCGTTTGGAAGAGCTTCTTTGGCATATTGATATGATACTCCACTAGTAATTACACCGATGGACGTATCGTTCATTTCAACACGGTTTAAAGGAGTAGTTTCACTATATTCTTCTAATTTACGTAAGCGATCCTCGATGATTACACGACGTTGTCTAGCGTATGCAGGAACCATTACGTATTTTTTCTCATCTTTTTCGTAAGGCTTTATTGGAGCTTTAATTGGCTCATTTAATTCTACTAGGCTTAAAGAGTGAGAAATTCTTGTTGTTGAACGTACTAGCACAGGGGTATCAAACTGCTCGCTAATTTCTAGGGCAGTTCCTACCATGTCCTTTGCTTCTTGGCTATTACTTGGCTCTAACAACGGAATTTTTGCAAATTTAGCGAAGAATCGGTTGTCCTGCTCATTTTGCGAGCTGTGCATCCCAGGGTCGTCGGCTGAAATAATTACTAGTCCAGCACGGACTCCAGAATAGGTAACTGTCATAAGTGGATCTGCAGCTACATTAAGACCAACGTGCTTCATAGCAACTAAAGCGCGGCTTCCGCCAAAGGAAGCACCAATACCTACCTCCAGTGAAACCTTTTCATTAGGTGACCACTGACTATAGATGGTGTCTTTGTATTTTGCTATGTTTTCTAGAATTTCGGTACTTGGTGTACCAGGGTAGGCAGCGGCAACGCGCACGCCATACTCGTAAGCGCCACGAGCAAATGCTTCGTTTCCTGACATAAGTTGTTTTGCCATCGGTGGTTTCTCCTCCATATCTCTATGCATTTATTATTTGGTAATAGCTAATTAGTAGCTAAATTTTATATATTACTCTAGTATATCTTTGTATTTCTATTATAACATTATAGGTAGCGTATAGTATCTATGCTATACGGCGCTAGCATGGCGACGGTCGATTACCCTAACGGCTTTACCAGCTGTACGTTCTAAAGACTTAGGCTCTAGTAATTTAACTTTAGCAGCTACTGATAGGACAGTTTTAATTTGGTCGTGAACTGTTTTTTCTAGCTGTTCAAGATCTCGATAACTACCTGTAAAATGATTTGGATCCATTTCTACCTGTACTTCAATAGCATCTAAGTGGCCACGTCTAGTTACGATGATTTGGTAATGGGTGGTCGTACCTGGGATGCCAGCCAATACACTTTCGATTTGTGATGGAAACACGTTAACGCCACGAATCTTAAGCATATCATCAGTTCTACCCATAACCTTTTGCATCCGTAGGGAAGCTCTACCGCATTCGCACTCTTCAGGGATTAGTCTACTAATATCTCGCGTACGATAGCGGATAACAGGGAAGCCTTCCTTAGTTAGGGTTGTAAACACAAGCTCACCCTTTTCACCTAAAGGTACAGGCTCTTCGGTAACAGGATCAATAACCTCTACTAAGAAGTGATCTTCATTAATGTGCATACCGTTTTTGCAGGTGCATTCTCCAGCTACACCAGGTCCGATAAGCTCGCTCATGCCATAATTATCTGTGGCTATTATTCCGAGGCGCTCTTCAATTTCCTGGCGCATATCATCGGTCCACGGTTCTGAACCAAACATCCCTATGCGGAGGGATAAGTCAGTACGGGGATCAAGTCCCATTTCCTCAGCAACTTCAGCTAAATGCAGTGCATAGGTTGGTGTGCAAATCAATACCGTTGTTTTAAAGTCCTGCATAAGCATGATTTGCTTCTTCGTTTGTCCGACTGAAGCAGGTATGATTAAAGCTCCCAGTCTTTCTAATCCGTAATGTAGACCAAAGCCACCTGTGAATAATCCGTATCCAAAGCAAATCTGAGCTCTATCCTTCGGTGTTACGCCAGCATTGGTAGCAATTCTTGCAACTACTTCAGCCCAGGTGTCTAAGTCTTGCTTGGTATAACCAACAACCGTTGGCTTGCCAGTAGTGCCTGAGGAAGCGTGAATACGAACTATATCCTCTAAGTCAGCTGCAAATAGATTAAATGGATAATTATCTCTCAGTGCGTCCTTAGTAGTGAAAGGCAGTTTTCGTACATCTGCAAGCGATTTGATGTCAGCGGGTGTAATTCCAAGCTTATTAAATGCCTCGCGATAATGGGGCACTTTGTCATACACCCTAGCTACGGTTTTTTGCAGATGTTCTAATTGAATTTGCTCTAAGCTGTCGCGATCTAGTGTGTGGAAGTCGTAGGGTGTAGTGCAGCCAAACTCCTTATTGTAGATCAAGATTGACACTCCTAACATAAGGGATTTTGAATGGTTTTATTGATACCTATAACTTTACTATATAATGGTTACTTTTCTATTACATGAGACCTGGTAGGAATAGTGCTATTTGTGGGAACAGGATAAGTAATACAATACATACCACTATAGCGAATAAGAATGGCCAAATGCCGCTAAATATTTCCATGACATCGACGTCCTTGGCAACTCCTGCAACAACGTACACATTAGCCCCAACTGGAGGGGTGATAACACCCATACCTAAAGCAAGTACTACAATTACTCCGAACCATATAGGATCAAAGCCTAAGGCTATAGCAATCGGATAAAATATCGGTGTAGTCATTAGTACTAAAGCAAGCCCATCTATGAATAGTCCCAAAAGGAAATAGGCAAGTAAAATTAGCAACAAGATAATTACTGGATGTAAAGTAGCTTCAACTGCTAAGGATGCGACTGAAGCAGGTAGACCAGTTACAGCTAGGAAGCGGCTATATACGAAAGCAGCTGCAACTAGGAATAGTATCATGGCCGATAACTTCACTGACTCTTCTAGTGACTTACGAAAACCTTCCCAGGTTAACGAACGTCTAATAACAGTCACTACTAATGTAGCAAAAGCACCAACGGCTCCAGCTTCCGTTGGTGTGAACCAACCCTGAAATAGTCCACCCATGACTGCAATGAAGATAAATACTACTTCCATCCCACCAGAAAAGAGTGCAAAAAACTTTTCTTTAAGTGGAATTTTAGGGCCAGCAGGTGCTATTTCGGGATTTCTTACTGCTTTTATATATACGGTTAACATAAATAACAGCATTAGAAGTAATCCTGGAACAATTCCTGCAACGAATAACTTAGCGATAGATTCACCTGTTGACACACCATATAGGATAAATATAACACTTGGGGGAATCATAACTCCGATAATTGCCCCTGCTGCAATTGAAGCAGTTGAAAAGGACTTTTTATAATTGTATTTGTTCATCTCTGGCATTGATACAGCACTCATAGTGGCGGCTGTAGCTGTAGTTGAACCACATATCGCACCGAAGGCTGTACAGGCTGCAATTGTAGCAATCGATAGTCCACCAGGTAAATCGCCGACAATTTTATATGTAGCAGCATATATCTTGGTACTTAAGCCCGAATAGTAAGCTATAAAACCCATCCATACGAAAAGTGGAATTACAATGAGTGAGTAAGATGAAAAATTATTGTATATAGTCTGCACTGACATTGTATAAGCGGCCGTAGGCGAAACCATATAAGCGTAACCGCCCATTCCAACAACAAGCATGATAAAGGATACAGGCATGCGTAAGAATAATAATACAAATAAAACTATTATAGATAATATGGCAGCAGCTACTGATGTCATTGTTCTTCTCCTTTTCGTAGGTTTATATATGCTGTAAGTAGGTTATTTGCAAGTACAAGTACAACTACAGCGAAGCCGATACCGACTAAATATATGATAGGCCATAACGGTATTTCAAGCTGACCAGTTGCAAGACCTCGGTTCATCATGCGATTGCCGTACACAAATGTTTGCCAAGTTAAAAGCGAAGTCGCTGTTATGGACAATACATTTGTAAATATGTCTATAGCTGCTTGCTTGCGAAAGGATAAATTGCGAACAAAAACATTAACAAAGATGTGCCCTTTTTTGTATAAGCAATAAGCGACACTAGTTCCTAAAATTACTGCACCAAGGATTTCAACTAACTCAACAGTGCCAGGAATTGGCTTCCAAATTCTACGCAGTATTATATTAGATACAATTAATAGCATGACCGCAACTAAAGCAATTTGCGCAATTTGTGATAATCTAGTGGAAATTGTGCCAGCTAATTGATTTAAGTATTTCATGATTGCATCTCCCATGTTTTATTGCAGATATTCACCTATTGAAAATAATTTCCGTACTCTGTTGACTGCTTTTGGTCAATATCTCGAACTTTTTCGATAATTTCTTGAGCAGGCAGTCCGTTTCTAGACATATCAGCGACCCAATTATCTTGAACGCCACTAATCGCATCAAGCCAACGCGCCTCTTCTGCTGACGATAGTGTAATCACTTCATGGCCAAATTCTTCAATTGCAAATTGCTGACCCTGTTTAGTGTAATTAGATCTAAGTACACCGTACTCGTAGACATACTTTGCATTGACTTCATTAAAAATTTCTTGAACATCACTAGGTAACGAATTCCATGTATCAAGATTCATGACTTTAACGAATGTGATGTTATATAGATATGGTGTCTTTACTATGTGACTAGTAACTTCTGCTAAACGAAAGCCTTGTAAGATATCTGTAGGGCCTAGGATGCCTCTAACAATTCCTTGGTCTAGGGATAAGTATGATTCTGACATTGGCAACGATACTGGCTCAGCACCTAACGCTTCCATTGCAGGTGAGCGACCAGCAACACGAATTTCCATACCCCTTAAATCCTCTAAGGTTGTTACTGGACTTGTTGTAATAATGTCACCAGGGCCAGTAGCCCAAAAGTGCATAACCTTAACATCACTGTATTCATTTTGTATAGCTTCAATAGTTTCGTATGCTTCTTGAATAGTCATCGAAGCAACTAACGCATTGTCGTTATTAAAGCCAGGTAGTTCAAGGGCTGTTGTAGCACGGAATATTCCTGCTGTGTATGATGGGCTAGTTGACCCTATATCTGCTACACCACTTGCAACTCCTTCATAAATCTCAGTTGCCCCTAATAACACACCGCCAGTTTGAAAGTTGATGTTTAATCTATGATCTGTTTCCGCTTCAACGCGGGCTTTAAGCTCAGCTGCCCATGCTTCATGCCCTTCTGTTACTTGAAAGTCGCCACTTGGCCAAAATGTTGCAAAGTTTAATGATATATTCTTCCCACCTGCATCACCAGTTGGATTCGCTGACGAACAACCGATTATTGTAAGTGCGGCAACTAGCGTTACCAAAATAACTAACAAACAATTTCTTCTCACTGTAAAAACCCCCATTATTATTCTGAATATAAAGCAGTCTAAATCTCACTGATTTACCTAAAAGCTTAAAAGCTTTAAAGCAATAAAGTATTTTACAGAGAATTATAACAGATGTAAGGCTTGTTTGTCAGTCCTTTTTTTGAAAATTGTGATTTTATTTTATTCGTCCTTGATGTGTCAGAGTAATTTGTGAACGAGTTACATAAAAGAAAAAACTGGGCGCAAAACCCAGTTAACAGATAAGGTGATATGAAGACTGTTATATTACATAACAACTTAGATTACAGCTCGTATACCTGAGCCCCTTTTAATACCGTTATATTGTTTTTCTGTAGTGTTTCAATTGCCCTTTCAATTTCTTCGACTCGGAATACGACCAGAGCCGCTTCTTCTTTTTTCTCTAAGAATGCATAAAGGTACTCGATGTTGATTTTATTTTCATCCATCAAGCGTAGCACTCGGCTTAATCCACCAGGGCTGTCATCAATTTCTACGGCAATTACATCGGTTTCACTTACAGTAAAGCCCTGTTCTTTAAGTAGCTGGTAAGCCATAGCTGGGTTGTTGACAATCAATCTCAGGATACCAAAATCTGTCGTATCAGCAATCGATAAAGCGCGAATGTTAATTTTGTTACTACCGAGTGTACCAGTGACTTCGGCTAAGCGGCCGGTCTTATTTTCTAAAAACACAGAGATTTGTTTTACTAACATGGACATAACCTCCTATAATTATATTTTTTCGTTATTTTAGTTTAAATTTTATATATCTTACGTTTATTATATTTTACGTTTGTTATATTTTCCGCTTATCTAGAATGCGTTTTGCTTTGCCTTCACTTCTTTCTATGGTCTTCGGCTCAACGAGGCGAATCTTCGCAGCAATTCCAAGTATGCTATCGAGCTCTTGGCGGATTTTCCGCTCCAATTGCTCTAAGCGTTTAATCTTATCTGAGAACATCGACTCCGATACCTCTACTAATATTTCTAGTGTATCAAGTGTGCCGACACGATTAACAACTAATAGATAGTGTGGTTCTGTATCGCCTATAGATAATAGAACGCTTTCTACCTGTGAAGGGAAGACGTTAACACCTCTAATTATTAGCATATCGTCAGAACGGCCCGTTACACGCTTCATTTTGACGTGGGAGCGGCCACAGGAGCAAGGGTCAATAGTTAATCTTGTAATGTCCCTTGTGCGGTATCTAAGTAATGGGATACCTTCCTTAGTGATTGTTGTAATAACTAATTCTCCTTCAGCACCGTATGGTAGTACCTCACATGTGTCTGGATCTATAATCTCAGGAATGAAGTGGTCTTCAAAAATATGCAGACCGTCCTTCTCCTTACATTCTGCAGCGACCCCAGGCCCCATAATTTCACTTAATCCATAGATATCAAAGGCATCGATTTGTAAGCGGTCTTCTATTTCTTGACGCATTTTCTCAGACCATGGCTCTGCACCGAATACACCTGTCTTTAAATTTAGCGATTCCCTTGGAATTCCAGATTCCTCTAGCACCTCAGCTATAAACAAAGCGTAGGAAGGTGTACAGCAAAGCACCTCTGTTCCAAAGTCCTGCATTAGCTTAATCTGTCGCTTAGTATTTCCACCAGAGATAGGTACTACAGTTGCACCTAAATGTTCAGCGCCATAATGAACTCCTAATCCGCCAGTAAATAAACCATAGCCATAGGCGTTTTGAACGACGCTACTAGGGGTAGCTCCGTAGGAGGTTAGTGAGCGTGCCATAAGCTCCTTCCAGTTTTCAATATCATTCTTTGTATAGCCTACAACCGTTGGGTTTCCAGTTGTACCTGAGGAAGCATGTAGACGGACTATGTTTTCCCGAGATGTTGCAAACAGCCCAAAGGGATATTGGTCCCTTAAATCCTGTTTTGTTGTGAATGGAAGCCTTTGCAGGTCGCTTAAAGATTGGATATCGTCTGGTTTAATTCCAAGCTCCGAAAGCTTTTCTTGATAGAAGGGTACATTTTCATAGACCCGCTTTACTAGCTGTTGAAGCCTTTCGAGCTGCAAAACTTCTAATTCATTACGCTCTATTGTTTCTAATTCTGTACTAAAATACATAAAAAACCCCTCTCTCCATAGAACTGTTATATAGCATATGAGTTATAAAGAACTCTAATTCTACAAAAGAGGGGGTTATCCTGCAAAAATATCTGATTTTTTAGAAAATTAATTTTCTTCCCAAGTTAAATCTATTGTGTCACCTGTCTTTAAAGGAGCATCAAAGGTTGCTGGGCTGCCATTAAGAAGCATTTTTAGGCGACTTGAGTCCTTGGGTTTTTTTGCCATGATGTCAATGAATTTAAAAATATCATTAAACATTAATTGAATGTGATTATTACGTACCACTTCAATTACGTCCTTATCGGCTACTTCATTTGATAGCTGAGTGGGATTGCCTTTGTTAAGTATTTTAATACCTGGATGGTATAGGGTAACAGGGCTGCCATTGACCTTAACATTTACTTCATAGCCGACTATTAATTCAGGTTCAATTACGTCATACAGTTTATAGGCTTTATGCTGCTGGGTCTGCATACTAATATTATCATTAGGACGAACCCGTGTACTAAGGCTTGCTATTTGGTCATTTAGGAAAATCTCAGACTTACCACCTGGAAGTAATTTTGTTTGTCCATTAACTACAATTGACATATCACTGTTTCCAGTTGCATAGTCGGTAATACCTACAGCCTCAAAACACTCTTTTACTGTTGATGGGGGATGGCAAATGATACTTGCACGATCAGCAAGCTGCTGGTCTATAGTAGCGGGCTTACCGTTATAGAAAATTAATACGGGTAGCTCTCGGGACTGTCCTTTAAGGACGACCTGTAACGGTGCCAATTCGTCGTCTTTAAGAATGTCAGCAATCGTTCCAGTAGCATCTGCTCCAGGCATGCCAGGTTCTATAATTAATTGATCATCTTCTTTAATGATGGTATCTAGGGTAGCTGGTTCGTTATTTAATAAAATTAAAGGTGGAGTGCCGTATTTACCCCTTATTATACGTATGCTGCCGTTGACCTCGACGCTAAGTGCCATGCCAGGCTTACCATGTAACTTATGCATATCTATGCCAGCAGCGATTAGCGCATCACCGACAGTTAGTTTTTTCAAATCGAAGACACGAACCTTTTTGTTATTAACCTTTATATTGATAAAATCAATGTGGTGAGCTAATGCCGACACAACTATACCAACAGGCGTAACTGCCTCTGGACCCTTTAGGATTTCATGCTGGCCTATTAAGTTACTAATAGCCTCAGCGCCCCTAACAGCCACCCTTTCTTTCGGTAGGCTTACCTTTTGCGCTAATATTTCTGGTAATAGGGGAGTCATGCTACCACCCCCTACTAGCATAATAGCCTGCGGTGTAACTTTGTTCAGACTGAGTATGCGCTCGGCAATTTGATTAGCCAATACATCTACATGCTCGCGAATCTCACTAATAATTTCTTTACTTGCCTTCTCATAGCTAAATCCGAGTACGTCCTCGTAGGTAACGGTTTCTTCCCTGAGGGACCTTTTGAGAGCTTCGGCTACATTGAAATCCAATAGATATTTCTGGCTAATGGCTTCCGTTATTTCATCCCCAGCGCTAGGTACCATATCGTAGGCTGTGATTGTACCTTCGGCAGTTATGGCAATATCAGAAGTACCTGCACCAATATCTACTAAGGCCAAATTTAATTTTCTCATTGTCGGAGGTATTAAGACATTAATAGCAGCAATTGGCTCTAACGTTAATGCAGATATCTCTAAATCAGCACGCTCAAGGGCAGCCTGTAACGAGTCAACAACTACCCGGGGTAGGAAGGTTGCTATTACGTCAATTTTTGCTTGTTCACCATATTGATCTATGATACTAGCGATTGGACTACCGTCAATTGCATATTCAACAATACTGTATCCGACACAGTGATACTTTGTTTTGTCGACGCCTTCGTTTTCTTTGACTAACATTTTCTGAGCCTGTTGTACTGCCTCAAGTTCAAAAGCAATAACTTCATCACGACTTGTAAAAGGTTTGTCTTTAATCGAATGCGTTAGTGTAGTTCTGACTGTTTTCAGAGACCTACCGGCAGCAGCTACGGCAGCATGTGTTAATTGAATGCTGTGTTCATCTTCGATTTTTTGTTTAATAGCTTTGATAATACTTGCGACCTTAAGTACGTCATGAATTTGGCCGTCAAGCATGGAACGCTCCTGGTGTTCAAATACCTCACAGCTTGCAATGTTAAGCTTGTCCCCTTCTGGATAAGCTAGGATTCCTACTATACTACGGGTTCCAATATCTAGGGCAAAGATTGGTGCTGGCTGTTGCATTACATAGTCACCTCAAATTCTGATTGTAATACATCTATTTATGTAGAATCATATCGAAAAAAGCAAAATATAACAATGCATCTTGCATAATTTTTTTTTGCGTGATATAATTCAAAAAATTATAAAGAATACTTAGTTCTAATGGACTAAAGATTAATACTTTGCTTTGATGGAGACTAGTAAATAGTTAATCATCTACCAGGGAATAGACGCCAGCGACTGGAAGCGTCTTAGATGGAGAGACTGTAGAATTCACTCCAGAGCTAACGACTGAATTATATTTCATACAGTAGGTCGAACGCAGCCCAGCGTTATGGGAATCAAGTGATTACTAATTTAGTAGTAACACGGGTGGTACCGCGGAATTCAAACCTATGTTTCGTCCCGATTTTGGGCGAAGCATGGGTTTTTTTAATATTCAAAAACATATAAGAAAATATAAAAAGCTGGAGGGATCACTATGACAAACACAAGCAATGGATTAGAAAGATTTGTTAGAAACTGCTTACATGATTTAAAACCTTATATTCCGGGCAAGCCTATTGATGAGGTGAAAAGGGAGCTAGGTTTAGATCGCGTTATTAAATTAGCGTCCAATGAAAATCCGATAGGTGCTTCTGCGGCATCTAAGGAAGCTACTAGAAAGCTTCTAGACCAAAGTCATATATATCCTGATGGCAACTGTTTTGAACTAAAGCAGGCGATAGTAAAAAACCTGCAGGTGTCTATGGATCAGCTGATAATTGGTAATGGCTCTGATGAGATTATAAAGCTTTTAGCGGAAGCGTTTTTAAATCAGGGTGACGAAGTAATCGCGCCAACCCCGTCTTTTTCGGAGTATTGGTTTGCTGCTACGGTAATGAATGCTTATGTTACAGGGGTTCCGTTGAAGGATGATTTTACCTATGACATAGATGCAATGATTCAAGCTGTTACGCCGAAAACAAAAATGATTTTCCTATGCAGCCCTAACAATCCGACAGGTACGTACTTATCGAAGACTGAATTAGAAACAATTTTGAACAATATACCTTCAGATATCGTTGTCGTAATGGATGAGGCGTATTATGAGTACGCAACTGCAGATGACTTTGCAACTGGTATTGATTATATAAATAGTCACCGAGTAGTGGTGCTTAGAACCTTCTCGAAAGCTTATGGCTTAGCAGCCTATCGTGTTGGATTTGGTATTGCCAGTAAAGAACTGATTCACTATATAAACCGTGTGCGAGAGCCATTTAATGTTAATAGCTTTGCACAGGTTGCCGCAACAGCAGCAATAGCAGACCAAAAACATGTAGAGGATAGCAGGGACATAGTTGAAGAAGGGAAAAAGCTTTTATATAATGCCTTTGAAGAGCTAGGCTTACCGTATGTACCTACACAAGGAAATTTTGTTTTTGTAGATACTAAGAAAGACTCAAAGGATGTATTCACGAAGCTTTTACACAGAGGTGTAATAGTACGCTCTGGAGACATTTTTGGTCAGCCGACATATATTCGAGTAACCTTCGGTACGGCTGAGGAGAATGAAATATTTATTAACGAACTTAAGGAAGTATTAGCAGAATTGTAAAATTGCTAAAAGCTAAAAGCTAAAAGCTAAAAGCTAAAAGCTAAAAGCTAAAAGCTAAAAGCTAAAAGCTAAAAGCTAAAAAATTTGGAGGGATTTATATGACAGCAGAAAGATTAAAGGAACTACGTGGTCAATTAGATGATATCAACATAGAGCTATTAGATTTAATAACAAAAAGGGCAGAAATTGTAGCGGAAATTGGTAAGGTAAAGGCTAAAATCGGTACAAAGCGATTTGACCCTGTACGTGAGAGTCAAATGCTTGAAGAGCTTGTAAGTAGAAATAATGGGCCATTCTCAGATGATACAATCCGCCACTTATTTAAGCAAATCTTCAAAGCATCATTAGACTTACAAAAAACAGATCAACAAAAGGAATTATTAGTAAGTCGTAAAATTAAAACAACGGATACAGTTATAGATATTAAAGGGCTGAAGATTGGGGCTAACAATAAAGTCATCATAGCTGGACCTTGTGCGGTAGAAACTTATGAGCAGACATACGCTGCTGCTGAGAATCTAAAGAAACAGGGCGTACGTATGCTGCGCGGCGGTGCCTTTAAACCAAGAACATCACCGTATGATTTCCAGGGTCTTGGAGAAGAAGGTTTGCAAATTTTACGTAAGGTAGCAGATGAGCTTGACTTAATCGTTGTTAGTGAAATTGTAAGTCCTTATGACATGGAAGCAGCTCACAAATATATCGATGTAATTCAGATTGGTGCTCGTAACATGCAAAACTTTGAACTACTTAAAGTCGCAGGAGAAGCAAGTATACCAATTATTCTTAAGCGTGGATTAGCCGCTACCTTAGATGAATTTATGTTTGCTGCTGAGTATGTAGTATCCCATGGTAACAGTAATGTTATCCTTTGCGAGCGCGGTATTAGAACGTACGAACGTGCAACGAGAAACACATTAGATATTTCGGCGGTTCCAATACTTAAACAAGAAAGCCATTTGCCAGTTATTGTTGATGTAAGTCACTCAACAGGACGTAAGGATATTGTAATTCCGACGGCTAAGGCATCATTAGCAGCAGGCGCTGATGGTATTATGGTTGAGCATCATCCAAATCCACCAGTAGCATTATGTGATGCAGCACAGCAATTAAATCCTGCAGAATTTGAACAGTTATGTGAAGCGTTAAAGCCGTTTCTAAGCTAAATTAGCAAAAAAAAGCAAATTCTATACGAAGTTGCCATTCACTGTCTAAAATGTTACGATGGATGCATATCATTGTATACGGAGGCAGATAGCAATTGATTACCAATGAGAAAATTGAACGTATTAACGAACTAGCTAGGAAATCTAAGGAATTTGGACTTAGCCGCGATGAGAAGAATGAACAGTTAATGTTGAGACAAGAGTACATTCAATCTGTGCGCCGATCATTAAAATCAAATCTTGATCAAATACGATTTGTAGATTAGTTATGATTTGTAGATTAGTTATTAAGGAAGAAGTGATATCAATAGATATTGCTTCTTTTTTTCGATTAATGGCGCGTATAGCTGTGGTGGTGCCAAGTTTTGTTTTGTATGTTTTGTAGCTGGTGGGACATTTTATATATAGAAGGGGGTGTTTGATAATGGCTAAAGATGTACTTTGTGAAGTAAGTAACTGTAAATACTGGGCTCAGGGGAACAAGTGTGACGCTGATTCCATCTATGTCGTAAGTCAATCAGGTCAACAAGCTTCTTCTGAGAAAGAAACAGATTGTAAGACTTTTGAGACTACAATGTAATTATGCTGTTTTAACAAGTTTGTAGTTTTATTTTTCTAAAATGGGTACCTGTATATACACGATTTGTATACATACAGGTATCCATTTTACACTAAAAACTGATGGGGAGTGGGGACTATTGATTACTACAAGGCGACATTTTATTAAAGCAGCTATGTCGTTCGTTGTCATAGCATATATTGAACTTCTAACCACGTTACCAGCAAATAGGTATAAACCTTCAGAGGTGTTAGAAGAAGTCAGCACTGAACAACATTTAAATCCACAACAAAGATTATATGATTACGAGATGAACACATACATAAGTTCATTTGGTGAGATGAAGCATATATCTTGCGTTGATTGCTTTGAACTTAACGACTATTTACTACGGGACCTTGCTTAAAATAAAGGGTCTTATTTTTTTGGAATTTTTTAATCAAATATAAATTGTATTTGATACAAATTTTTATCATTGCCTATTGACAACAGGTATAAAAAGTATTTATAATAAACAAAACAACTAAATCATAGTAAAACTATCGGAATTACAATAATTAAAAATGAATGAGGTGGCTAAGGTGCTTACAATAAAAAAAGTATATAAGAGCTTTCCAGGTGAAAAAACTGACAACCTAGTCCTAGATGGAATTGATTTAGAAATTAAAACAGGGGAATTTGTTGCGTTATTAGGGCCATCTGGCTGCGGGAAGACGACGCTTATGAATATTGTAGCTGGACTAGAGCAGGCAAGCTCGGGCACTGTCACACTTCATGGCAAAGAGGTAACAAAGCCTGGTCCTGATCGCGGGGTAATTTTTCAAGAGTCTGGATTGTTCCCATGGATGACTGTAGAGCAGAATGTTGCTTTTCCGATGAAGCAGCAAAGTCGCTTTTCAAAAGAATATATCAAAAACTCAGTAGATCGCTATCTACGGATGGTGCATTTACATAAGTACCGTGATGCACTGCCCCATCAGCTTTCAGGAGGTATGAAGCAAAGAACGGCAATAGCTCGTACATTCGCTATGGAGCCAGAGGTACTGCTTATGGATGAACCATTTGCTGCACTTGATGAACAGACACGGATGATGCTCCATTACCAGTTGGGTAAAATCTGGCAGGAGAGTAAGAAAACAATCATTTTTGTTACTCACAATATCCGTGAAGCGTTAATCCTAGCGGATCGCATAATAGTTATGGCGACACAGCCAGGCAAGATTAAGAAGGAGTTTATTATTGAAGAAAGTAGACCAAGGGATTTCCAAAACGATATATTGCATTACCATGAGAAACAAATTTTCGATGCATTAGGTGAAGAGATAGATAAAGTTATGAAACAGGAAATGGGGGAGAGTATCTATGCTCAAAAGAATAGGATTCATGGTGATTCTGATTCTTATATGGGAGGGGCTATTTAGACTCGAACTATGGGAGCCATATATGTTCCCATCCCCATGGATGGTTACAGAAACACTATATAGAAATATAGCTTCAGGCGCTTTGATATCAGCAACGATAGCTAGTATGAAACGCTTGCTGATTGGTTACACATTAGGAGTTGTTATTGGAGTATTCATAGGATTTCTAATTGCTCGCTACAAATTAGTAGAAGAAACATTAGGTTCATTAGTTCTAGCGTTGCAAACAATCCCAAGCATCGTATGGCTACCGCTTGCACTATTGTGGTTTGGCTTTGGAGAACCAGCAATTATCTTTGTAGTTACCCTTGGTGGTGTTTGGACGATGGTAATGAACACATCATCAGGAATTAAAAATGTACCTAGGATTTACATTAAGGCTGGGCAAACAATGGGATTAAGTGACGCGAGCATGTTAACAAAGGTAATGATACCAGCCGCTGTACCACAAATTATTACAGGAATGCGTTTGTCTTGGGCCTTCGCTTGGAGAGCGTTAATGGCAGGGGAGTTAATTGGTGCAGGTGACGGATTAGGATACATCCTAATGTGGGGTAGAGATACTGCAAACATGAGCTTAGTAATATCAATTATGATTATAATTGCACTAATCGGTATGATTACAGACTCTTTAATCTTTAGTAAGTATGAAAATAAAGTGTTAAGACGCTATGGACTATTGAAGTAACAAATATTGAAGTATTAGTGGATATTGAAGTGTTAGATTTTACAGTGTTCAGAGGTGTGCAGATGAAGAATAGGTACTTAAGCATAACGGTATTATTGATTGTTGTATTATTTATTAGTGCTTGCAGCCAGTCGTCAGAAACAGATAGCAGTCAGCAATTGAGTATAGGATATTTCCCAAATGTTACACATGCACCAGCGATGGTTGGTATAGAAGCTGGGATATTTGCGGACCATTTCCCAGAATTGGATTTATCATATCAGACGTTTGCGGTTGGTAACTTATTGATGGATGCCCTTGCCACAGGGAAGATTGATATAGGTTATGTTGGTCCAGGACCAGTAATCAACCGCTACCTCCAAGGTGCTAAAGTCCAAATCCTAGCAGGTGCAAGTAATGGTGGTATGCTGCTAGTAGCCAACCCAGCTACAGATATCAATACGACAGCAGATTTGGCAGGAAATATAGTTGCTACACAAGCTATTGGCGATAGTCGAGACATTATGCTACGCCATCTACTGAGTGAAAACAACCTAGCGTTGGAACAGCAGGGTGGTACCGTAAGGCACCGAATCCAAGGTGCGGCAACAATCCAAAGTGCTTTTAGTCAGCAACAGCTCGATGCAGCAATGGCACCTGAACCTTGGGGAAGTCTATTAGAGCAAAACGGTGCCAGGGTAATGCTGGACTGGAATGAGTTTCCGTATGCAGGGCAAGTGCCTGCAACGATAATAGTAACTTCTGAAAGTTACGCTAGAAATAACCCTGATATAATAGAAAAATTTCTGCAAGCTCATAAAGAAACAATTATTTATATAGAGCAAAATAAAGAAGAAAGCTTAATGATTATGCAGCAACAGATTAGAAATATCACACAACAGGAAATATCGACTGAAGTTTTGGCTAAATCACTTATAAGAAGTCCAATATCATTGGAGATAGATCAGGCGGCATTTACAATGGTATTCGAAAATGCTAAAAAAATGAACAATATAACAAATGTACAGTCAGAAGGACTGTTCTACAAACAAGGGGGAAATGAAAATGAATAAGAAAATAATATTTTTAATTACAATCGTTAGTATACTGGCTTTGGTGGCTATGGGTTGCGCGAGTAACGCCAGTAAAGATAGTAACACAATTAGCATAGGGTATTTCCCTAATATTACCCACGCTCCTGCGATGATTGGTTTGGAAAAAGGATTTTTCGCTGAAGAATTAGAAGGGTATGAAATTCAAACACATACATTCTCTGGTGGTTCATTATTCATGGATGCAATGGCAACAGGCCAAATTGATATAGGTTATGTTGGGCCAGGGCCAGCACTTAACCGTTTTGTGCAAGGCGCTAAGGTAACAATTCTTGCAGGCACAAGTGACGGCGGTGTAATGATAGTAGCAAATCCAGACTCAGGCATTGCAACATTAGAAGATTTATCGAACAAAGTAGTGGCAACTCACTCACTAGGATGTACACATGACCTAATTCTTAGGCAGGCATTAGCTCCACTTGGAATGAACATGCAACAAGCAGGCGGTACAGTAGTTCACAGATCGCAAAATCCTTCAGCAGTTCGTGGTTTATTTGCACAAAACCAAATCGACGCATCGAGCATTCCAGAGCCATGGGGAACTATGCTAGAGGCTGAAGGTGCAGTGGTAGTTAAAGATTGGGATGAACTACCATTTAACGGACGCACGCCAGCGACTGTAATTGTAACATCACAGAAGTTTATCGAGCAAAATCCAGAGGCTGTTGAGCAGTTCTTAAAAGCACACGTACGCTCAATCGAGTATATCGAAACTAACACACAGGATTCATTAGAAGCTATTAACAAAGTGATTAACGATATTACACAACAAGATATAGATGTAGATATTCTTGCTAGATCATTAGAGCGTAGCCCAATGACTTATGAGATTAACATGGAATCAATGGATGCAATGGCTGTGATATCTGAAGAAAGCGGCGTTACTACAAGCTCTAATATCTCTGGTTTGATTGACTTATCCATTTTAGAGCGAGTACTAGCTAATAGATAAAAGAAAACTTAGTAAGAATAGAGGAGATAAGTATGAAGGTAGTAAACAATATAACAGAGCTCGTGGGAAACACTCCTCTCGTAAAATTAAACAGAGTTGTGCATGCAAATTCTGCTGAAGTGTATGCAAAGCTGGAATTCTTCAATCCTACAAAAAGTGTCAAGGATAGAGCAGCGCTAAATATGTTCATGGAGGCAGAAAAGCAAGGGTTGATTAACAAGGATAGTACAATCATAGAGCCTACTAGCGGTAATACAGGGATAGGTTTAGCGATGGTTGGGGCTGCCCTTGGATATCGTACAATTCTAGTAATGCCAGATTCTATGACCCTTGAGCGTATACTGATTCTTAAGGCCTACGGTGCAGAAGTAGTTTTAACGCCTGGTGACAAGCGGATGCCAGGAGCTATAGAAAAGGCTGAACAGCTCCTAGCTGAGATTCCAAATAGCTTTATGCCGCAACAATTTAATAACCTTGCAAATCCTGATATACACAGGACAACTACGGCACTAGAGATTCTTCGTGAGCTTGATGGGAAGCTTGATGCATTTGTAGCCACAGCTGGCACTGGGGGAACAATAACGGGAACGGGTGAAACCTTGAAGCAGCAACTTCCTGAGATAGAAATTCATGTCGTCGAACCACAGGGTTCACCTGTATTATCTGGTGGAGAACCAGGTAGTCATAAGATTATCGGAACAAGCCCAGGCTTCGTACCGAGTATTCTAAACCAAAAAATATATGATGAAATACATTTGATTAGCGATGAAGATGCAATTCAAATGACAAAGGACCTTGCTAGAAAAGAGGGTATTTTGGTCGGAGTATCAGGTGGGGCGGCTATATTTACTGCTGTAAAAGTAGCAGCTAAGCTTAGCCCTGAGCAAAAGGTAGTCGTCATTGCCCCTGACACGGGTGAAAGATATCTAAGTATGGGCTTCTTTGGATAGAACCATAAAGTCTTAAAAAAGCCTTAATGCTAAAAGTTAATTTTTCATTGACGCACAAGCCTCTATTCAGTTAATGTATATAGTAGCTAGGCAGTTAGCTGAGAAAAAATAGAGGAGATGAGTGTAGTGAAACAAGAATTAGTGAAAGAAACTGGTTATTATGGTGAATTTGGTGGGAGCTTTGTTCCAGAGGAACTACAAAAGGCATTGGATCATATTGAGGAAAATTTTTATAAATTCAAAGATGATCCAGACTTCATTGAGGAACTTGATTATTATAATCGTGAGTATATTGGCAGACCAAATCCGTTATACCTAGCAGAGCGTTTGACTGAAAAGCTAGGTGGCGCAAAAATATATCTAAAAAGAGAAGAACTAAACCATACTGGCTCTCATAAAATCAACAACGTTCTAGGTCAGGTCTTACTGGCAAAAAGAATGGGTGCAAAAAGAGTTATAGCTGAAACAGGAGCGGGGCAGCATGGTGTAGCAACTGCAACGGCATGTGCTATGTTTGGTATGGAATGTGTAATATATATGGGTGAAGAAGATACAAGGCGTCAGGCATTAAACGTATTTCGCATGGAGTTATTAGGTGCAAAGGTTGTAGCAGCTACAGAAGGTAGCCGTACCTTAAAAGAAGCTGTAGACGCAGCCCTGAACGATCTTATGGAAAACTATAAAAACACCTATTATATGTTGGGTTCAGCGGTGGGGCCTCATCCATACCCAATGATTGTTAGACACTTTCAAGCTGTGATTGGTCGAGAAGCTAGACAGCAGATTTTAGAAAAGGAAGGTAAGCTGCCAGATGTAATTATGGCCTGTGTTGGCGGAGGTAGTAATGCTATTGGTTTATTCCATCCTTTTGAAGCAGATAAAGATGTGAAAATTATCGGTGTTGAGCCTGGTGGAACAGGAATCGAAGCAGGTATTCATGCGGCACCATTAGTGGCAGGCACCCCTGGGGTTATCCATGGCTTTAAATGCTATGTTGTTCAAAAAGAAGATGGCACATTAAAAGATACTCATTCTATAGCTGCAGGATTAGATTATCCTGGGGTAGGCCCTCAGCATAGTCACTTAAAAGCTAGTGGTCGTGCTGAATACGTGGCAATTACGGACAAAGAAGCTTTAGATGCTTTTCAACTGCTTTCTAAGCTTGAAGGAATTATCCCAGCCCTTGAGAGTTCTCACGCAGTTGCACATGCCATAAAGATTGCACCACAAATGTCGAAAGATCAGACAATTATAGTGAATCTTTCTGGTCGCGGAGATAAGGATGTCCAGCAGGTATTTGAAATGTTAAAGTAGACTAATTATTAAGCAATAAATGATAATACACAGGTGTTGAAGAGTGTTTTAATGCTCTTCTTCACCTGTTTTTAGTTTTAACATGTTAAAAAAGATGATATTTTTCCGATAAATATGTTACACTTAGGTAGTTGTGTGCGTATAATCGTAAATTTAATTGTAATAATTTTAGGAGTTTTTTCACTTGTACAAGCATTGTATCTTAGTGTTTAATTAATAATATGTTTCTTAGATAGATTAGGAGAGATCTGATGGGGAAATTTGATGCGTTGACGGCTGGTGGAATATTTGTCGGCCTTACAGTATTAGCTGCAGCTATGTTTATGGGGGCAGATTTTGCCTTTGAAGGTGTTACAGCATTTGTCAGTGCTACTTCTTTATTTATTGTTGTCGGAGGTTTAAGTAGTGCCCTTGCTGTTAACTACACCCTTACAGAGCTTAAAGGGCTTATCACCATAGCTAAACAGGCTTTTTATGAAAAAGATAGCGAGATTATTGGACTTATTCAAACATTTTCAAACCTAGCTACAAAAGCCCGTCGAGAAGGATTATTAGCTTTAGAGCAAGAAGCTGAAGAGTTAGAAGATCCTTTTATTAAAAAAGGTATACTCTTAGCAGTTGATGGTATTGAACCAGAGCTTATTAAAGAAATAATGCAGGCTGAGGTCATTGCTGTTGAAGAGCGCCATCAAAGGGGAATTAATATCCTATCAAAAGCTGGAGAGCTAGCGCCAGCATTTGGTATGCTTGGAACAATAGTTGGGCTTGTACTCATGCTAAGAAATTTAGATGACCCAGATACAATTGGTCCGAAAATGGCGATTGCACTTATAACTACATTCTATGGTTCTTTACTAGCAAACCTTGTATTTATTCCGATGGCAGGCAAATTGACGAATAAAAGTGAGCGTGAAATATTTATTAGACAAATTGCAATTGAGGGCGTACTAGGTGTGCAGTCTGGGCAAAATCCAAAAATATTAGAAGAAAAATTAAAAGCATTCTTATCTACTAGTGAACGTGAAATTTACGAGCAAGCACTTGAAGACGCAGCCAACGATAAAGGGGAAGATTTAGGTGCGTAGTAAAAGTAAAAAGCATAAGCCTGGTGCCCCGTTATGGATGGTTACGTTCTCGGACTTAGTCACGTTAATATTGTGTTTCTTTATTCTGTTATTTGCGTTTTCAACAATAGACATAGTTAAGTTCAAGGCGATTTCTGACTCTTTCCGCAAGAAAAGTATAGTGGAAGGTGGAGTGAGTGTGGTATCACCAGACCCTCCGTTGCATGCGAATACTAATGTTCCAATTGATGAAGATAATCGAAGTGTTGATGAAGACCAAAGTCAGCAAGAAGTGGCTCAGGTACAGGAAGAGCAGTTGGATGATTTATATGAAGCAGTACAGCAATATTTAGAGGATAATCGTTTAGAGACAGTAATTGCAGCCACCAGAGATGATCGAGGAGTGACCCTTGAAATTCGTGATCGCGTGCTATTTGATTCAGGTAGGGCTGAGATTAAACCTGAAGGAATTCCATTCCTTGCTACAGTGGGTAGATTAATTCAAGGGATGCCAAACCCGATTGAGGTAGAAGGACATACCGATAATATACCAATATCGACTATACAATTTCCGTCGAACTGGGAATTGTCAACAGCCCGTGCAAGTCGTGTAATCCGTTATTTCATAGCAGAGCACGAAATGGACCCAGATAGGATGACGGCTGTTGGATATGCTGAATATAGGCCGATTGCTCCTAATGAAACTGCTGATGGTCGTGCATTGAATAGAAGGGTACTAATAAATATAGGTAAGCTTTCTGAAGATGAATTAATGGCTAGGGCAATGGCCGCTGAATAACTTAACGCCCAAAGGACTATATAATCCTTTTGGGCGTTTTCCTATAGCTTGTGCAATACTTTTTTTGCTGTTAATGTGTTTT
Source organism: Desulfuribacillus alkaliarsenatis (assembly GCF_001730225.1). Classification (NCBI taxonomy): domain Bacteria; kingdom Bacillati; phylum Bacillota; class Desulfuribacillia; order Desulfuribacillales; family Desulfuribacillaceae; genus Desulfuribacillus; species Desulfuribacillus alkaliarsenatis. The sequence continues at coordinate 163,227 of NZ_MIJE01000001.1, forward strand.
TCTCGTCGATTTCTGCCTTCCTTGGCACGGGCTCATATAGCTTCTCGGGATCCTGCATGTGTGTAGGCAGGGTTACGGGAGAGCTTGCCTGCCACTTATCTATCCAGGCATTTGGTAGTTCGCGGTGCATGATATCTTGATTGTTCATCTCTGCCCATAATAAGGTCCAGGCGCGCGGCACAACCCGCCATAGGTCATACCCGCCTCCGCCAATAGCAACCCATCTTCCTGAGCAGTATGTGTGTGCAAGTTGATGTACTAGCTTAGGAATTTCAGCGAATATATCTATGGTCGTATAAAGGTGTGTCAGTGGGTCGAGGTAGTGAGCGTCGCAGCCGTTTTGACTTATGATGATATCAGGCTTGAATGACTCAACCACACTTGGCAGCACCTCGAACAATACTTCTTTAAATGAATCGTCCTCTGTGAACGGCTCTAAGGGAATATTGTATGAATAGCCAAAGCCTTCACCTGCACCTCGTTCGTGAATATGTCCAGTCCCAGGGAATAAATATTTGCCTGTTTCATGAAAGGATATTGTTAGGACTGTCGGATCATTATAAAAAATTGATTGCACGCCATCGCCATGATGAGCATCGGTATCAAGATAAAGTACCCGCGCTTTATACTTCTGCTGTAAGTACTTAATAGCAACAGCAGCATCGTTGTAAATGCAAAATCCTGAAGCCCTGCTTGCAAAAGAATGATGTAGCCCGCCGCCTAGGTTTAACGCATGTTTACATATTCCTTGCATAACAGACTCGGCTGCCTGAACGGTTCCGCCTACGACCAGGGATGACACTTGGTGCATGTTTTCAAAGGTTGGAGTATCCTCAGTGCCAAGACCAAACCTTGAGGAGCTGTAATTAATATCCGTAGAGGCCATTTTCACTTCGTCAATATATTCTTGGCAATGAACTAATCCTAAAAGCGCATCACTTACCTCTGTTAGACTAACAATCTGCTCGGGTTTAAGTAAATTCATTTGCTCGATTAAATCTACAGTTAATTCTAAACGTAATGGATTAAAGGGGTGATCTTCTCCAAAACGATATTTATAAAACCTCGGATCATGAAAAAATAAGCTCTTATTATTCATTACATTTCTCCGTAGGATAATCCTAAAGGTCCCTTAACTTTATAGCCAGCTTTCTCTATAGCCAAGCATACACGTCGAGGATCCATCGTTTGCACACGAAACACAAGTATTTTCTTGCCATGCTCAGAGCTAGGCTTCAGATAAATACTTGTAACGTTAACCTTAAGATCTTTAAATATAACAGCTATGTCTGCTAACATACCAGGCTTATCATCGACAGTTACTTCAACATGAGAACTTGGTTGATTCACCCCCAATAATTCCACTAACGTATGTAAAACATCGGACTCCGTTACAATTCCCACAAGCTTGCCTTTATGGATTACAGGCAGGCAACCGATTCTGAATTCATATAAGACGCTGGCAGCGTCCTCGACAAAATCTAATGGATGTGCAGTAATGACGTTTGTATTCATGATTTCTTTAATTGTAGTTTTTTGTAATAAATCATCCTGGTCTTCGTTTACAAGCTTGGATGGACATACATCTCTCAAATCTGTATCTGTTACAATTCCAACAAGAACTTGGTTTTCAACAACTGGTAAATGCCGTATGCGTCTTTCTTTGGTAATGCGTAGTGCAGCTGCAAGGCTTTCTGAAGGCTCTACGGTAATAACCTTCTTTTTCATGATTTCTTCGATTAACATAAGAGCAACCTCCGTTCAATCAATAATCTTAAATATTAATTAGTATATTAGTACATAAATAGTAACTTAGTACATATGCCTGTTTTTGAAGCGTAAATTATCAAAGGCTTCTATAGATTCTAGGGGAACCTCCTTGCCAATCCTAGCCATTAATAAATTTGCTGGATGGGAGCAGATTTCAGGATCGTCTGTGGCGAAATACTCCATGCCAACACTGCTCATAATGCTTTCCATAATCTTTCGGTAATCCCAGACTGAAAGACCCGTATTCTTTAAATCCCAATGCCAATAATATTCCGTTGATATAACAATAAACTGATCCATAACTGAGTCTTTAAAAGCTATTGCCATCATTTTTTTGGCTAGTCCATATTGCCGGTAGTCCTTGGCTACCTCGATAGCACCTAGCTCAAGTAAATCCTCCATATTCCCTTCGGCCCAACGTTCGTATGGGTCTGGGTAATGGAAGGTAATATATCCAACCAATGTATCATTGTGAATAGCTCCTACAATACGGCCTTCAGGTAATTCGGCGATTTCCACCAATGCTTCCTTTTGCTCTTCTGGAATTCGAAAAGCCACTAACTGTTCATGCATATTTAGGTGTCTAAGTTTTTCGGCTTCAATTGGACCACAAATCTCAATAGTTGAACCGTCCTCTAAGGTTATTTCCTCTGAAAAATAATTTTTTTCCATGATTTCCTCCTAAATCTGTACTATATCTACTAATACTATTGACAAACAAACTGCTAATGTTATATAACAGATATAAGAAAACAATTATGATTATGTACTGTTATAGTATATTGTATCACATGAATAGGTTAAGGAAAAGAAAAGGGAGGCCTGAATTATGTCAAAGGAAATTATTTATGCAGAGATTAAGGACTGTAACTTGCAGGATTACGAGAAGGCGTATCAAGAATTCAACTGGGAAGATGTTGAGAAGGAATTTAGCTGGTATGAGACCAATAAGGTCAATATCGTTTATGAAGCAATTGATAGGCATGTAGATCAAGGAAATGGAGATCAAATTGCTTTAATATATTCTGATCCTAAACAGGAGGTAAAGCTGACCTTTGCTGATTTGAAGGCTAAAACCAACCAGTTCGCCAACGTCCTTCGTCAGAAGGGTATAGGTAAAGGTGACAGGGTATTTATATTTATGAACCGAAGCCCTGAGTTATATATTGCAATGCTAGGTGCCTTGAAAATAGGTGCAATTGTTGGGCCACTATTCGAAGCATTTATGGAGAATGCAGTAACTGATCGTATGCAGGATAGTGCTGCCGTAGCCATAATTACGACCAATGCCCTTATAGAGCGCGTAGCTTATAAAGATCTTAAAGACCTTAAGCATGTAATTGTTACTAATTTAGATAAAGAAAAGTATCAAAGTGACGATGAGACAAACTTCTACGATTTTAGCGAGGAGCTTAGCGGTGCCTCGGAGGATGCTGAAATTGAGTGGGTAGATCGTGAGGATGGCATGCTGTTGCACTACACATCTGGTTCAACAGGTAAGCCAAAAGGGGTTCTGCACGTTCACAATGCAATGATACAGCACTATCAGACAGGTAAATGGGTAATTGATTTTAAACCAGGTGATATATACTGGTGTACGGCAGATCCAGGCTGGGTAACAGGCACAGCTTACGGAATTTTCTCACCATGGTTGCACGGTGTGACGAATATTGTACGTGGCGGACGCTTTAGTCCGGAGGATTGGTACTCGACGCTACAGAATTATAAAGTTACTATATGGTACAGTGCGCCAACGGCATTTCGTATGTTAATGGCTAAGGGTGCGGATAGTATTGACGATTTTGATTTAACATCAATCCGTCATATTATGAGTGTAGGTGAGCCGTTAAATCCAGAGGTTATTCGCTGGGGTATGAAAACCTTCAAGAAGCGTATCCATGATACATGGTGGATGACAGAGACTGGTGGACAAATGATTGTTAACTTCCCTAGTATGGACATTAAACCTGGTTCCATGGGTAAGCCTTTCCCTGGTGTTGTAGCTTCTATTGTCGATGATCAGGGTAATGAATTAGGGCCAAACCAAATGGGTAACTTAGCAATCAATCGTGGCTGGCCATCAATGATGCGCAAAATATGGAACAACGACGCTAAGTATAATGAATACTTCCAGTTTGAGCCATGGTATATTTCTGGGGATTCTGCGTATAAGGATGAAGATGGATACTTCTGGTTCCAAGGACGTGTAGATGATGTAATCAATACATCGGGAGAGCGTGTAGGTCCATTTGAAGTAGAAAGCAAGCTAGTTGAGCATCCTGCTGTTGCTGAAGCTGGAGTAATTGGTAAGCCAGATCCACTTCGTGGCGAGATTATTAAAGCGTTTATTTCCTTACGAGCTGGCTATGAGCCAAGTGATGAATTGAAGGAAGAAATTCGTCAGTTTGTAAAAACTGGTCTAGCGGCCCATGCAGCACCAAGGGAAATTGAATTTAAGGACGGACTACCAAAAACACGCAGTGGTAAAATAATGCGTCGTGTATTAAAGGCATGGGAGTTAAATCTTCCAACTGGTGATTTATCTACCATGGAGAAATAGAATATAAGCAATCGTATTGTGGGACTATATATATGAATGTTTTAAAACATTCGCATCTTCTAATCGTATTTTACACTTAAATTAAGGGGGAAATACAAATGGAAGACAACGTCCGCAGAATTATGATGGGAGTTGCTTTAGCATCGACGGCTGTATTAGCTTTCTCTCGTGAGGCTAGACGGATGGTCGGCAAGATGGCTTTTAAAAGTGCTACCAGGGCAATGGACGCAGTAGATGAAACCAGAGATTTCTTAGGGAACGCAAGGGATCGCATTAGGTAGCGGATGAAATTGTTTTTATCTGCAGGCACAAAAAAAGCAGGCATTTCCAGTCGGAAATGCCTGCTTTTTTTATGTAGTGATAAATTATTGTTTTACAGAAGCGTTTAGATCAGCGATTAGTTTATCTGCATCGATACCGTGTACTGCGGCACCTTGAGCAATGTTCTCATATCTAGCAGCGGAACAGCCAACACAACCTAAGCCGTGCTTCATAAATACCTCAATTGTTTCGGGATATTTTTGTACTACCTCAGAGATTGTCATTTCAGCAACAATTGCAGCCATTTTCGTACCTCCTATTTTTACAATTTCATAAGTATTCTACACTAATAACAGGTTAAAAACAAGCTTACATAGCACATTTGTACATGTAATAGATTCTTTTACCACTTATATTTTTTGATTAAGAATACTATGCTATACTTATAAAGTGAAGAATAATTAATGGAAATGCGCGATATACAAGTATTTTAGATTAGGGGGTATTGTTAAAATGAAAGCATTAGTTGTTTTAAATCCCAGCATGTCAAAGCGATTGATAGGACGGGCAGTGGCTAATATGTCAACGGTTCAAACGGCGTATAAAGAGGGTAGAATTATTATTGCTGGTGGTACTACAAACGCATATGTTGCGGAAGAGCTATTACAGGAATCCCTACATAAAGGCTACTACACAGCTGGTATAGTTTCTAAGGGTAAGCTTGACATAACAGATGAGCAAAAGCGCTTAAAGCCAATATCGTTAGTCGATGGTGAGAAGGTAGAACAGCCGTGGCCAGATGTTATGGCTGAGTTCACTAAAGGTGATTTATTTATTAAGGGTGCGAGTGCCTTAGATTTAGATGGTAATGTCGGAATTTTAGCTGCTGATCAAAGGGGAGGTACAATCGGCCTTGCTTACGGAACAGTAATTGCCCGTGGTGCAACCTTTATCTGTCCTGTCGGCTTAGAAAAGCTAGTGCCGAACGTAATAGATGCATCAATAGAAGTGGGTATAAACGAAGTTGATTTAGTGATGGGTACTCCAGTCGGATTAATACCACTATCGAATGCAATTGTTATAACTGAGCTAGAAGCCTTTGAAATTCTATTTGATGTAATGGCAACCCATGTAGCGTCGGGAGGCGCTAATGGCTCTGAGGGTTCAGTTACAATTGTGCTTGAGGGAGAAGAGGAACAGGTTCGTGCAGCGTTTGCATATGTAGAAAGTATCCAAAACGAGTCGAATGTGGTGCTAGACTAAATCTATTCTGACAAATTTAGTCGGATATATTGACATTTAAGTCATAGTAGTATAACATATTCTAAACTATATTGGAGTAAGTACTCTTAGCCTCTTTCTAAGGGGCTTTTTTTGCATATACAAATAGCTCTGTTTGATTGTAAGATATTGCTTCTGAAATGAGGGCTTATTATGATTTTTCCACATGTGCCAATAACCATAAAGGTAAGTGAGGTTAATCGCTACCTTGGCTTTAAGAAAAACAAATCGGAAACAACAGAAGAAATTGATGAGCTTATCGAATCAATGCTCAAACAAGCTAAATATATCCTTGAACCAAAAGGGATGATTCGACATGCGAAAATCGTCACTAAAGACCCTAAGAAATTCGAAATTACTTGCACTGATAGCAATGTTGCGGAACATGGGAAAGATGTACATGCTTCTTATATAATCCGAAGTGAGAAAGTGTACAAGCATTTAGCGGAATGTGAAGCAATTACATTACTAGGAGTAACAATTGGAGAACAAATCGATATGGAAATCGATCGTTTATTTAAAGAACAGCAGCCTACAAAGGCACTGATTTTAGATGCAATTGGCTCTGATGCTGTTGAACGAGTCGCTGATTATGTAGATGATTACGTGAAGAAAGAAGCGAAGCGAAAAGGCTATGGCACGAGGTTTCGCTATAGCCCTGGCTATGGTGGCTGGTCCGTTGAGAATCAGCAGGATTTGATTAACTACTTAGGTGGTAATGAAATAGGTATTAAAACCACGGAGCATAGTCAGCTAATACCCCGCAAGTCAGTATCGGCAATTATTGGCTGGTATCCATTGACCCATACTAATAATGGGTTATCCGAACAGGAGTCAGCAGACCAGGAAACTAAGTGTAAGATGTGTGACTCAGTAGATTGTCAAATTAGAGATAGTTAGGAGAGATTTGTTTGAGGAATTGGTTAAAGGAATATTTGCAGAAAAACATACTAATTTTTGACGGTGCTATGGGAACACAGCTACAAAGCAAAGGCTTCCCTACTGGGGCTAGTCCTGAAAGCTGGAATATAGAACGGCCAGAGGTAATAACGGCAATTCATAGAGCTTATTTTGAAGCTGGTAGCAATGTTGTTACAACCAATACCTTTGGCGGAAACCGTATTAAGCTAAAGGAGTTTGGCTTAGAAAATCAGCTTGAACAGATTAATATGCAGGCTGTACAGTGCGCTAAAGCAGCGATATTCAATGACAGTCAGTGGGTAGCTGGTAGCATGGGACCTACTGGAAAATTTGTTGAGCCACTAGGTGAAATTAGCTTCGATGAAATGTATGACATATTCAGAGAACAAGCCCAAGCTTTAGAAAAAGGCGGCGCAGACCTACTGATTATCGAAACCTCAGGTGATATAGGTGAAATGCGTGCAGCGGCATTAGCTGCTGTTGAAAACACCAGCATCCCTGTAATCGCCTCATTAACATTTAACGAAGATTTGCGCACGTTCACAGGAACTGACCCTGAAAGTGCTGCTATAATTTTAGAAAGAATCGGTATTTCAGCCATAGGGGCAAATTGCTCTGGAGGACCTAAGGAGCTTTTGGAAATTGGTAGACTGCTTGCGAGAAACACCAATTTGCCAATAATAATACAACCTAACGCTGGACTACCAAAGCTGGTAGATGGTCAAACAGTATTTGACGCAACTCCTGATGAAATGGCAAAATATGCACGGGAAATGGTTGAACTCGGAGTTAATATTGTAGGTGCATGCTGCGGAAGTTCACCTGACCACATTAAAGCGATTGCGGAAGCGACTATAGGTATAGAGCCTAAACAGCGACAGCATCAGTTTGGTCTGCGGATTGCCAGTCGCACGAAGTCTGTTGAAATTCAAGCCTCAAAAGCTCCGATTGCAGTAGGAGAACGGATTAACCCAACGGGTAGGAAGGCATTATCTGAGGAAATTCGCGCTGGCAAAATGGATATGGTGCGTAAGGAAGCCATTGAGCAGACAGAAGCTGGAGCGGCTGTGCTTGATGTTAATATGGGCGTGCCAAAGATTGATCAAATACAGGCGATGAAGACGGCGGTAAATCGTATTCAGACGCTTGTAGACACACCTCTAATGCTAGATAGTACCGACCCTAAGGTGTTAGAGGCAGGACTGAAGCAATATCATGGAAAAGCGCTGATTAACTCTGTGAATGGTGAAGAACAGAGCTTACTTGAGGTGTTACCATTAGTAAAACGCTTCGGAGCGTCAGTTGTAGGACTTGCTCTAGACGACGATGGGCTTCCGGCTACAAAAGAAAAACGCTTAGAAATAGCTACGAAAATTGTTAAACGCGCGCAAGAGCACGATATACCTGCGAAGGATATTATTATCGACTGCTTAGTCTTAACGGCAAGCGCTCAGCCAGAAGCGGTTCAGGAAACCCTGCAAGCGATTCCATTAGTGAAGGAGCAGCTAGGGGTAACGACAATTTTAGGTGTTAGTAACGTGTCCTTTGGTTTGCCAAAGCGTCCATTTATCAATCGGACCTTCTTTTCAATGGCCTTAGGGGTTGGATTAGATGCTGGTATCATAAATCCGTTAGATATCAACATGATGATGGCACTGAAGACAAGCGCTGTCTTAGCTAACCGTGACCCACATGCAGCAGAGTATATAGATTGGTCACAGCATTTAGATGAATCAGCTTCAGAGATTAGTGTGCAGCGCCCAACAGACAAGCAGACGAAGGATATAGGACAGATTAGCTGTATATTTGAGCTACTAAAACATACGGTAGTTACAGGAGATAAAGAAAACGTAGTTGCTCGTATCAATGATGGATTAGAGCAGGGACATAGCGCGATGGATCTTCTGAACAAGGGTCTAATCCCAGGAATAGAAGAAGTAGGCGAGAAGTTTGGCAAGGGCATTTACTTCTTACCACAGCTGATGCTAGCAGGTGAAACTATGACTGCAAGCTTCCATGCATTAGAGCCAGAACTAAATCGTATCGGTAGTAAGAAAATAGGCAAGGTAGTAATGGCAACAGTAAAAGGAGACATCCACGATATTGGTAAGAATATCGTCAGCGTCCTACTTGCCAACCATGGATTTGATGTGATTGATTTAGGTAAGAATGTCGATACAGAATTTATCATCCAGCGCGCCATTGAAGAGCAGGCAGATATCATAGGCCTAAGTGCACTGATGACAACGACGATGACAAGAATGCCTGAGTTAATTGACAAAATTAACGAACAAAAACTACAGCAAAAGGTAATTGTAGGTGGGGCAGTAGTAACGTCTAGCTACGCTAAAGAGATCGGTGCTGATGGTTATTCAAAGGACGCTGTAGAGGCAGTTAGCCTCTGCAAACGCCTAATTGCAGAATAGGACACAGAGGAACCGTCCCCTTGTGTTTGTTTGGGGTGAAATATATGAACTTTAAAGATAAACTCGCATTATTACCAGCAAAGCCTGGCTGCTATCTAATGAAGGATGATAGCGGTCAGGTTATCTATGTTGGTAAGGCTAAGGTCTTGAAAAACCGCGTGCGCTCTTACTTTACAGGCAGTCATGACGAAAAAACACAGCGACTAGTAGCTAATATTGAAGACTTCGAGTATATCGTTACTGATTCAGCTACAGAGGCATTAATACTTGAGTGTAATTTAATAAAAAAGTACAAGCCACAATATAACATTTTACTTAAGGACGACAAGACCTACCCATACCTAAAAATCACCAACGAACAGCATCCGCGCTTAGAGGTTGTACGTAAAGTTCTCAAGGATCAAGGTAAATACTTCGGACCATATCCAAGTGCTCAGGCTGCCCATGAAACAAAACGGCTGTTAGGGCGCATCTATCCATTGCGTAAATGTAAAACGATGAAACCTGTCCCGTGCTTGTATTACCATATGTCCCAATGCTATGCACCATGCACTGAAGTGGTTAATCCAGAAAACTACGAATCAATTGTCTCAGATATTACGAAGTTTCTTAAGGGTGATTATAAAGGACTCCGCGATGAACTGCGAACTAAAATGCAAAAGGCAGCGGAGATATTGGATTTTGAGCGGGCTAAAGAATTTCGTGACCAAATCCAAGCCATTGAAACTATTATGGAAAAGCAAAAAATCATCCTTACTGATACAGTTGATCGTGATATATTTGGCTATTACGCCGAGCATGGCTGGATGTGCGTGCAGGTGTTTTACATGCGCCAGGGTAAGCTGATTGAACGTGATGCTAGCCTGTTCAAGCATTATGGGGACGAGCAAGAGGACTTTATGACCTTTGTAACCCAGTACTACCACGAAAATCACGCTTTGCCAAAGGAAATATTACTGCCAGAAGTAAAGGATGCTGTCGAATTAGAGGAATGGCTATCGATTAAAACAAAGGTGCCACAGCGTGGCGCGAAGAAACAGCTTGTAGATATGGCAAATAATAATGCTAAGATAGCGATAGAAGAGCGATTCTTAATATTAGAACGGGACTACAACAGAACATTTAAGGCGATTGAGGATTTAGCTAAGGCTATGAATATTCAGACACCGAGACGAATTGAAGCCTTTGATAATTCCAATATTCAAGGTACTGACCCAGTATCGGCAATGGTTGTCTATATTGACGGCAAGCCTGCACGTAAGGAATACCGTAAATATAAGATAAGAACAGTTGTGGGGGCAGACGACTATTCGACCATGCGAGAAGTAATACGCAGGCGATATTTAAGGGTATTAAAGGATAGCCTGCCGCTGCCAGACTTAATTGTAATAGATGGTGGTAAAGGACAGCTATCGAGCGCTATTGATGTACTGGAAAATGAACTTGGCTTGGATATCCCAATCTGTGGCTTGAAAAAAAGCCGCGAGCATAAGACAGAGCAAATCCTATTCGGTAAAAACGCAGAAATTATCCCCCTTGAGAAGTCGAGTGAAGCCTTTTACCTGTTACAACGAATACAGGATGAAGTTCATCGTTTTGCGATTACCTTTCATCGTCAAACAAAGAATAAAAACACCTTTACATCCGAGCTTGATAATATAAAAGGGGTTGGGGAAAAACGCCGTAAAGCGCTGCTAAAGCATTTCGGCTCTATAGAAGGAATCCGTAATGCTAGCGTAGAGGACTTCCGTCAACTTGGCATAGGTGATGTATTGGCGCAAACAATACTAGCGAGCCTTAAAGCCAACGAAACTAAATAATATGGTCTTTTAGGTAATTACGGTACGCTTTGTAATATTACTGTAATATTCATCTATTGTTAACAAGCAAGATAATAGTAGTTTTTAGCTACTGTTAGCGATTGTTATTATATAAAGGATTGAGTTAGTAAATTGTCGAAATTCAACGACAAAATAACTAGTGAAAAAGTATTGGAGAAGCACTAAAGCGGCACGTTGGTAGTTGTTGGTGCTTCTTGACTGTGCTTTTTAGTGGGTGTATTATAACACATAACGATATTTTTTAATGTTTTATATAAAGGGGGCATAAAGATACTAGAGTTGTTCTAATAGTAGATAGAGTTGAATATTTACTAGAATAAAACAGAAGCTTTATTAAAGAAAGGGAAGGGGGAACCAATTAAATGGATCGTGGAAATCACTTTTTACTAAGGAAGGTACATTCATTATTAGGAATCATACCTTTAGGTTTATTTTTAATTTGGCATTTGTATGTAAATTCGATAGCTTTAATGGGTGCGGAGGTTTATGATTCTGTGGTCAATGGACTAATGGGAATCATGGGTTTTCCGTATGTTCTATTTGTAGAACTGTTCTTCATCTTTATCCCGTTAATTATTCATGGGGTATATGGAATGTACATAGCATACACGTCTAATTACAATGTTGGTACGTATGGCTATGCGCGCAATTGGGCATTTGCAGTACAGAGGATTAGTGGAGTTATCTTATTCTTCTTCTTAATTTGGCATGTATGGCATTTGCGTTTAGCCCACGTTATTTTTGGTACTCCTATCAATTTTGATACTATGGCTGGTATAGTTGCAAGTCCATTCGCATTAGGATTCTTCATTTTGGGGATTATCTCTGCAGCATATCACTTTGCTAACGGAATTTGGGGTTTCTTAATCACTTGGGGTATTACGGTAGGACCGAAATCGCAAAAGGTTGTAGCAGTAGCTACCACAGCACTCTTCTTCGTACTTTCTTTCGTTGGTGTGCGCGCGATTTTAGCTTTTGTATAGGAGGGAATGGAACAGATGAGCAAACAGAATTTAGTAATAGTCGGTGGAGGTTTAGCTGGCTTAATGGCAACAATAAAAGCTGCAGAAGCAGGGGTTAAAGTTGACCTAATCTCGCTTTGTCCTGTAAAACGTTCTCACTCCGTATGTGCTCAAGGTGGGATTAATGGAGCAGTGAATACAAAAGGTGAGGGAGACTCACCTTGGGAGCATTTTGACGACACGGTATATGGTGGCGACTTCCTAGGAAACCAGACAGCTATTAAAGGCATGTGTGACGCAGCACCTGGGATTTTGCATTTGATGGATCGTATGGGTGTTATGTTCAATAGAACACCAGAGGGTTTACTAGATTTCCGTAGATTTGGTGGTACAAAGCATCACCGTACAGCTTACGCGGGTGCTACTACTGGTCAACAGCTTCTGTACGCTTGTGATGAGCAGGTGCGTAGACATGAAGCGGCTGGTCTAGTTACTAAATATGAAGGCTGGGAAATGATTTCAGTCATTTTAGATGACGAGCAAGTATGTCGTGGTGTAGTTGTACAGAATTTATCAACGATGGAGCTTAAGGTCTTTAAAGGGGACGCTGTTATTTTAGCTACTGGTGGACCTGGTATGATTTTCGGCAAATCAACTAACTCTGTTATTAATACAGGGTCAGCAGTTGGAGCAGCTTACCAACAGGGCGCTTATTTTGCAAATGGTGAGTTTATTCAAATCCATCCGACGGCGATTCCAGGAGATGATAAGCTACGCTTAATGTCTGAATCTGCACGTGGTGAAGGTGGGCGTGTATGGACATATAAGGATGGCAAGCCTTGGTACTTCCTAGAGGAGAAATATCCAGCATACGGTAACTTAGTACCGCGTGATATTGCAACCCGTGAAATTTTCGATGTATGTGTTAACCAGAAGCTAGGTATCAATGGTGAGAATATGGTATACCTAGACCTATCACACAAAGATCCTAAGGAGCTAGATCTTAAGCTTGGCGGTATTATGGAAATCTACGAAAAGTTCGTAGGAGAAGATCCGCGTAAGGTTCCAATGAAAATCTTCCCTGGAGTTCACTACTCGATGGGTGGAATCTGGGTTGACATTAACCATATGACAAACATTCAAGGACTATTTGCTGCTGGGGAATGTGATTACCAATATCATGGAGCAAACCGTTTAGGTGCTAACTCGCTATTATCTGCAATCTACGCAGGAATGGTAGCTGGCCCGAACGCTATTAAGTACATGAAGGGTCTACAAAAATCCACTGACGATGTAGCAGAATCAGTGTTTGAAATACAACTGAAAGACCAAGAACTAAAGGTTCAAAAGATTTACAATATGAATGGTACAGAGAATCCGTACCAGCTGCATAAAGAGCTTGGGGACGTTATGACAGACAACGTTACCGTAGTACGTTATAACGACAAGCTAGCACAAACAGATGTGAAAATCCAAGAGCTTATGGAACGATATAAGAACATAAATGTTTGTGACACAATTCAGTGGAGCAATCAGACAGCAGTATTCACTCGTCAGCTTTGGAACATGCTAGAGCTAGCTAGAGTAATTACGATTGGTGCATTAAATCGTAATGAATCTCGTGGTGCTCACTATAAACCAGATTTTACAGAACGTGATGACGAGAACTGGTTAAAGACAACAAAAGCAAAACATACTCCAGATGGTCCAGTGTTTGAGTATGAGGAAGTAGATATTTCACATATTAAGCCTCGTCCAAGGGTGTATGATGTTGATAAGGGGGCAAGCTAAACCATGAGTGAACAAAAATTTATTCATTTAATAGTAGAGCGTCAGGATAGTCCCCAGAGCTCACCTTATACAGAAGAATTTAAGGTACCTTATAGAAAAAACATGAACGTTATTAGTACGTTAATGGAAGTTCAGAAGAATCCAGTAAACGCAAAAGGTCATCGTACAACTCCGGTAGTTTGGGAATGTAACTGTCTGGAGGAAGTATGTGGTGCATGTTCTATGGTTGTTAATGGCAAGCCGCAGCAGGCGTGTACGGCCTTGATCGATAAACTAGAGCAACCAATTCGTTTAGCACCGTTAAGCTCATTCCAGATTATTAGAGACTTAATGATTGATCGTCAGGTGATGTTTGATAGCTTGAAAAAGGTAAAGGCATGGATACCAATCGATGGCACCTATGATTTAGGTCCAGGTCCGAGATTTGCTGAAAGAGAGCGTCAATGGGCGTACGAACTATCTAAATGTATGACCTGTGGCTGCTGTATGGAAGCTTGTCCGAACTTCAATGAACGAAGTGAGTTCATAGGACCTGCGCCAATCAATCAGGTTCGTCTATTCAATGTTCATCCAACGGGTGCTATGAATAAGGAAGAACGCTTAGAGTCAATCATGGGACGTGGTGGGATTACTGACTGCGGTAACTCGCAGAACTGCGTACAGGCCTGTCCGAAGGAAATACCTTTGACAACCTCATTAGCTGACTTGAATAAGCAAACAACTAAGCATGCATTTAAGAACTGGTTAACGAAGGAATAGTAAGTGATTATTGAACCTGCTACATAGTCTGTATAGACGGTAGCAGGTTTGTTTTTATTTCTATTGGTAAAAATAAGGACGAGGTCTCCTACTGAAATTAGTTACGAGGTGAAAAGCTATGTACTTTCATGGAATAAAAGCTGAATACCTACAATTTCACTTTCCAATTATAAATCCAGTACACAGTGAGCACCGTCGCTCGTCTATGCAGCTAACGGATGGACAAAAGCTGAAAGAGCGCTTTGGTTTTGAGCCTGTACATCTTCTTCAATCATCTGATGCACTTTCCAAGCGTTCTTGTATTAAGCAGTGTAGTAGGTTTGGAGATACTGTGTTTGTTTTTGAGAATATATCCTTGCCGATTCTGTATTTAAGCAAACACGAACGCGGTGTGGCAGTGCTTGATTTAAGGGATGCTATATATTGCTATACTACGAAAATGATGAACGCCAATTTAATAAAAAAATATCTTCCTAATTTGCCAATTCGAATTGACTCTATCCAAAAAAACAATACAATAAGTAACAAAAGTAGCATCTAATCAATTAACAAGGTAGCAGGGGAGATTTTAATGGCTGCAATAGGACAACGAATTAAACAATTGGCGTGGGCCTTAACGGCCCATTATAAGGGGATTGACGAGTTTCAAGTATGCAAACAGCTTAATAATCAAGAGCAAGAACTGTTTTTTGCTATGTCAAAGCCTGATCAATACCACGCTTTTCGAGTATATGAAACTGTTTTACAGCATTTAGAGAAAGATCGTAACCTAAGTGAATTAGAAATACAGCTGTTAAAAAAAGCAGCCCTGCTCCATGATGTTGGAAGGATAAAGGGCGAATTTACGATTGCGCATAAAGTACTTGCAGTAATTATCGACCGTTATATTCAGAAAAAACCTTCAGCAGAAAGGCAAGATATTATAAATCGTGTCATAACTAGGCGACGACCGTATTTTCTATATATATACTATAAACATCCGATTCTATCTAAACAGAGGCTAGAGCAAATAGGAAGTCATCCGCTGCTTATATTTTTAACAGAGCATCACCATAGTAATTTGCCAGTTCAACAGTTAATAGCAGATGTACAAATAGCTTGTGAGGACAAGCATACATGGCAGCAGCTTTTAACAATACTGAGAAGTGCTGACGAGCAGAACTAATTTGATAATAGCTAAAATGCATGAGGAAATGTATGAAAAGAACGCCTTACTCCATACTAACAATAACGATTGTTGTTTGGTGAAAGGGGTTTTTCTTTTTGAAAATCTATTCTGTCATCATTGGTTTTTTAACAGGAATTATTAATGGGTTGTTAGGGGTTGGAGGAACAGTACTTGTTCCAGCCATGATTTATATATTACATACAGAGCGTCGTCTAGCCCATGGAACTGCGTTACTTATAATCTTTCCGACATCGGTGGTTAGTACATTTGTCTACCTGCAAAATGGCCACGTAGATTTACAGCTAGCTTGGAAGTTGGCTATCGGTGGCGTAGTAGGGTCTTACATAGGTGCTAAAGCACTGAGGAAAATATCGATGGTCTGGGTGAAGCGTATTTTTGCAATAGTGATGATAGTTGCTGGTATAAGAATGGTGATTGGCTAATGGATACTATATTAATCGTCGGAATTAGTGTCGCAATGGGGATTCTGCTTGGCATGGGAGTCGGTGGTGGCAAGCTTCTAATACCAGCCCTTGTCCTGATAATTGGAATTTCACAACAAACAGCCCAAGGAACTACATTGGCAGTATTCTTGCCAATATCATTAATAGCTATATACACGCATATTAGAGAGAAGAACATAAGCTATAAGGTAGCACTATATTTAATCGCAGGTAGTGTAGTCGGAGCGTTTATTGGCGCACAGGTAGCGGCAAGTCTTGACACGGACTATCTGCGCAAAATATATGGAGGATTTATGCTGGCTATCGGGTTCTACGAAATGTTTAGTAAAGATCCAAAGACTAGATATCGTGCTCACGAAAATAAAAGCTAAGACTGCTAAGATAGTGGAACCACGTTAACTAACTCTTCATATTATAAAAATAGGCTTAGGCCGGAGCCTAAAATCTTCTAGAGTCGCACCCCTCAAAAATCTGTAACATACTATATGATGACTGTATCCTTAGCTTCCTGGTACCTTGTGCCGCGCAGGAGGGGTAGCATTGTGAAAAGTAGAAAAGATCGACCACTATTGACAAATCGTGAGCGCGAAGTGTTTGATTTATTGGTTCAAAGTAAAACGACGAAAGATATCGCCGCACTATTATTTATAAGCGAAAAAACAGTACGGAACCATATATCAAACGTCATACAGAAATTGGGTGTGAAAGGGCGCTCGCAAGCAGTCGTGGAACTAGTACGATTAGGGGAAATAGAAATATAGCTTTCCCCTCTTCGCAACAAATGGGTAAAGCCTAAACATACTGATTATATAATCGGTTTGTTTAGGCTTGCTTTTTGCTGGATATAAGGAAAAAAGAAAACTTGTCGAAAATTGACAAGTTTTGTCGAAAGAGCAGGATATTGGCAGGTTGTCGGCGAAAGATGAAATTAAGTATATATTAAGTCCGATTTCAAGGGTACTAATGTCTATAATGCGAAGTTGGTTCATTATAACTTTAATACTATACATAGAAATATTACCGACATTAATGTCGTCGTAAATCACACTAATATGTAACGATTACCGAACCTGTATCGGGAATAATAAGTTAGACGAAATTTTGCATTTCGGAGGTGAATTATAAGTGGCTTATATTTATAGTAATGGGATATCATCTTCAGTTTTGGACAAAAGTCAAGGATTTTACTTAGCTAAGTTAATGAAGGATTACTCGTATCCCGGAGATGAGATTATATATTCACTAGACAATGAATGTGTTCGCTTATACGAGATATTTCAAAATAAGATATTCGAGGATAGTTCGAAGTATTATCAGGAACTGAAAGTTCTTCCTATATGGGTATATACTGCGGGACTGGATTCAGATATTAGTGTTGGTAAGAAGGAGTTTGAGAGATTAATAAATTCAATTAAAAAAGATAGTGTTTATAAACATTTATATCTCGCTGATTGTCAATCGTTAATAGGTTCAGTACAAGAAAACATCTTGTCTATTAACTGGGGTTTAATCAATTTTTATATACAGTTAAGTAATACCGAACATATAGAAAGCACGAGTGATGGTGTCTTTTGGAAAAAGTCAATGCAAACATCCTTAGTTTTTTCAATATTGAGTAATTTGATTATTACTATATACTCTTCTTTTGATTTGCTCACCAAAACTGCAATTGAATTAGAAAGTATACATACAGAATTTAAAAATTATCCCAACCTAAAATCATCAAACAAACTGTATGGTAATAAGAAAGAGTTGAATAAAATCGATTTTACGGGAACAGTTTTTGATAGTTCAGAAACAATTCAGTTTGTTATAAATATGCGTAATGAACTGATTCATAATTCATCTTGGGAGCAAAATCCAAAAATCTTTTTTGTAATAAAAGACGGGAAGGTTCAGGAAAAATTTATACTCAAACCAGATTTTACAGAAGGAAATATAGATAAATATAAAAATAGAAAAAGGTTTTTTTCTTCTGATATAAAGATTAATTTAGAATTACCCAATATTATCTTAGATATTTTGAATAGGATAAAAAAAACAATCTGTGAATTTCAACGACTATGAAAGTTGCAAACTTCGTCTAACACTGAAATTACCAAAACTTTGCAAAGACGTATGCGGAAAGACGCTTCGGTAATTCAGCGAACGTTATGCGAAAGAGCGTATCAAATTAATACATAGATAAAAAAATATATAACGCGGGAGTCCTCTAATGGAATGTATAAAAAATGAAATCTATTATCATATTCAAAATTCAAATAGTTTCAACTCGTTGACAAATTGGAGTATTGGACAAACATACTTCGTTGGTAAAAATCGAAATCCTTTCTTTGGTTTTTTTGATAGCTATGGAAAGGGTATCACTGACCCTAATACAAGTCAGATTTTTTCTATTAACTATGCAGCATCTGCCATGGAAAATTACATTAACACAGGGAAAAAAGATCCTGCATTTGCAAATTTTTATCATTTTGATTCAAATAGAGCTGTATCAGAGCTAGCGGATACATTAAATCATTATATAAGATATGTTAGAGAAATATTATTTGAAGAAGTAAGAAAAGACTTCTTCCCAGGCTATCCTTCTAGACAAAGAGGTATATGGGTTATTCCTAATGATTGTGATATTACACAAGCTGTTAATTATTGGTGGTCGCAATTAGGTGCAGGAAACAAAAAAGTATTTAAAGTAGAACTAACAGGAAAAATTCACAGGTCCAATCAACAATACTTAACTTTAAGGACAGATAAGTTGGATGTTTTTAGACAAGAAGCTTTTAAATATTGGGTTGGAGTATCTGGAAATACCTCGATAGAAGACGAGTGTCTATTTGAGGGGTTTGTTACTGTACTCGAAGAAGTTAATCCTTGAAGGGAAAGAAAAAAGCTTGATGTTGGTAGTAACGCATAGTTTTAAAGTAAATGCCGTGCAACTTTCTCTTAACCATATGCTTCGAACAGCAAAGAAAAATCGTGAAATAGCATGTTAGAAAGTAGAAATGGGAGGTTTACTAATGGTAAATAATTTCTTAGAGACACTTTTAACTCAATGGTACGTATATCAAGGGTATTTTGTGAAAAATAATGTAAATTTCGGCAAACGTTCAAACGGTGGTTATGAAGGTGAAATTGATGTCTTGGCGTATGACCCTATCAATAAGAAGTTAGTGCATATCGAAACTAGCAATGATTCAAAGACTTGGGAAAAAAGAGTTGATATAATTAACAAAAAGTTTAACGCAGCTTCATTTCATTATTCTTCTATTCTACCTTCTGTTCATTTTAATAGTGTAGATAAAATTGCTATTTATAGCCTTAATCAATCAATAGATAAAAAATATCTAAGTAATCTCGATAAGAATATTACTGTAAAGTCAATACCAGAAGTTTTTAAAGAAATTTCAATAAGTCTTAAAGATAAAAGTCCAAGAAAAGAAGCAGTATCTGAAACATTTCCTTTATTACGTGCTATTCAATTTACGTCTAATTATGGCTATGGTAAGTCTTGAAAAGTCATAGTCTGCTAGGTAGTGAAAGTCTGACTGTGGTAATTCCAGAAAGCCATGTAGCAGGCTCCAAGTGAAAGGGGTGCCCCAATGCAACATCCTCATAAAGAGAGCAAAATAGCAGTCCGTAACATAAGTGAATTCTGCAGCGTCGTCATGTTAAACCGAAAGGGACAAAGGAAAGTCGAACCTTGGGATGAAGGTGAAGGTCTTAGAAGATGAGAAGAATCAAGAGAGCATCATAGATGAACTTCTCGGTGTAGGGTAGCGGAAGGTTATGAAAGTAGCCTATGAAACAAGAGAGACCTAAATGGTCGATCACCACAAATCGTAAATTCTAATATAAGCACCTATACAAATGTCAGCATAAACATGTGCATTTGACTGTTTAAGAATGTACAAAAACTACTCTTTATCTTTTTCGAGATGATCTTTTATGCGGTATGAATCACCTATTATATTAATTACAGTTGCATGTGTAATACACGATCAAGTATAGCGTTTGCTATTTTAGGATCTTGAAATATTTCATCCCAAGACCTAAAACTGACGTTTGTTGTTAAGATGGTGCTCTATTTTTCATACCTCATATCAATAAGATGGAAGAATAATTTAATATCTTCTTTATCAATAGGTAAATAACCAATTTCATCAATAAGCAAAAGCTTATATTTAGCATAATGTTTTAATCTGATTTCTTAAGACTCAGTGCCAGGTAAGGCACTTAAGTTATTAAGTTATTGAATGATAACCCCAATAACTTTGGGAAGACGTATAGCGTATTAAAATGAAGTAGTTAATTATGTCCATGAAAATATTGTTGAAGATAGTTAATAATTAAAACGATTTACCGAACTATCTCTGTAATGAAAATTTAAGAGAAATTGCAGATGAACGAAGGAGGTTTTATATGAGAGTAACAGCTTTTTTAGGGGCTGGGGCAAGCATAGAAATTGGGGGGCCATTAGCAAAAGACTTGACACAGGAAGTACGATCAACAACTCAAAAGTTCATCGATTTTAAAACTAAACTTCCTATAGAGGCTAACTTTATCGACAACGTATCAAAATTGCTTGATACATACTATGCTCCCGATATTTGCAATTTCGAAGAAATTTTTCATGTCTTAGAGATGCTTGATTCTTATTCTAGTGGGTGGGAGCCTACGACAGTAAAAGAATATAAGCCAGCGTTAGGCGCTTTTGTTAGCCCAAGGGATAATAAATGGTTTAATCAGCACGCAATTACCGTATCGAAACATGATTTAATTAAAGTTGTTGCAGACCGAATTTATAGTTACGTTGACAAATATGAGCCTAAAGGTGAACATTCTTGGTTTGCTTCTTTCTGGAGAAAAGCTATACAACAATATTCTTGGGATATTTGCACATTAAACTATGACGACTGTGTACAACAAAGCTTAGAAACTAATGATTTTGAAGATGGCTACTTGGACATAGGGGAGATATATTCTAGATTTGATCCCTCAAAATTATTGACTAAAAAGACACGATTACTTCAACTTCACGGAAGTATATTTTATGGTTACCCAAACTTTAAGGACCCTAATGAGTATATTTTCGAAGACAATTTTGAAGATCTATACAAGTTCACTAATTATGAGAATGCAAAAAAAACGTGGTTTGGTAGATCAACTAATACTTCTCAATCACATGAACAGGCCACAGTGGGTCCAATTATCACGGGTTTAAAGAAAACTGATAAATTACTAACCTATCCTTTTAGCACATATTCATATAACTTCCAGAAAGCGTTGGCAGAAAATTCGTCTTTATTAATTGCAGGATACTCTTTTGGGGACATGCATTTTAATCGCCTATTAGAACGAATGGTTAGGCTACATGGGGACAAAAGACGGATAGTAATTATTACCTATTGTGATGAAAAATCTTGGCATATAGACCCTACTGTTATGGATTGGATTAATCATGAGATGTTTTGCTTTATTGCAAAATCTTTTCTAGATGCTGATCCATTTAAGAGTTATGAATTTAAAAGTCCGGTATTGTCTAGTGACGGAAATGTAATGCTTTTTCTCCAGGGGTTTAAAGACGCTATTCAGAATTATGAAGAAGATATTTTAGATTTTCTAATACCTGTTGGTCGATAGTACAACTTTTGAAACGAAGTATAGTACTAGAATTGGATATCAATCGAGACCATCTGCAGCTGGCTGGGAACCAATAGTAGTTAAATCGATTGCTACACTGACTGTACTTCCCATTATCCATAAATAAGGACAAACTCTATAATGGGAAGCTGCATTAAATAGCAGTTTAGGGTAAGAAACAGTGAACCGTACCACAAATGATGGCGGTTTTAGATGGAAGCCAGTTATATCATTGAATGTATAGGATTCGCATGTGATATACATATATTCATAAATAAAATAAAGAATTGATTATTACAAAGGATGTGATAACATGGTGTGTTTTGTTTCAGCATTAAAGCCATTTTCAATTCAATCAAAAGGATATCAGAAATATAAACAAAGGCTAATTGAAGAATTTAAACCGTACAAATCTATGTATGCAGAACTTCCACTGAGAGAAAATATTTATTCGAAAATAATATATATTCATTCTAAAAAAACAGATATTGATGTGGATAATATGAGTAAGCCATTTGTTGATGCATTTAGAGGAATTATATATCCTGACGATAATACAATAAATCATAGAATTTGTTCTAAAATAATGCTTGAAGATTTCCAAACATATGAAATTTCTATAGATGATATTCCAAGTGAAATTGCGGAGAAATTCAATGAATTACTTGAAAATGGAAGTGAACATATAGTATATTACGAAGTTAACAAATTTTGCAAAAATATGGTTTGTATAGGAGAGAAGTAATATGAAATTAGATAAAATATATTTAAACAAATGTTATCATGATGCTATGATATTGCAATATAAACAAGAGTTAAAAAATGAAGGTTTTTTAACTGAATCCGAAAAAATATTTGACTTCAATGGTAAGAGATTTAAAGTTGATTTATATGCAGTAAAAGACGGAGAAAAAAGGATATATGAATTCAGAATAGTTGGAAAAGGTAGATTCCAGAAAGGTATTATAACAAAATTTAAAGAGTTTGCTGAAAGTACAAATGCAAAGCCATATGTAGTTTACGTAAAACCGCCTATTGAAAAACAAATAATTTTTGAAGAATTAGATCAAATCATAAGTGGTTATTTTATAGAAGAAGGAATACCATCGGAATTAGATGTATTATCTACACATACGACTATTGACTATATAGAAGTTAATGAAATATTATCAGTAGCTATAGAAAAATCATTAATTACAGTATCAGGAGAAGCTATAGTATATGTTAATCTACAGTATGGGTCAGATCGTGATTGTGAATATGGAGATGGTGCAGAATATAGTGATAGTTTTCCGCTAACATTTACAGTTGAATTAGATTGTGACCACAACATCAAAACTATAAAGTATGAAGTTGATACTTCGAATTGGTATGAATAGTGCAAAATTGTTGAATGTATCCTAAAATCATTAAACTAACAACATAATCTGCAAAAATTAGTTCGAGGTCCTCTAAATTATAATAATAGAGATTGTATAATTGTAGCATCAAGAGGCTGCTCTGCCACGAATCTATATAATCGTTGCGAACAGCCTTTACTTTAAAATAAAAAAATGCTAGTACAACGATATGGAGAACCCATACTATAAATGATAGAGGTTTTGGAGATTTATGAAAACTGCCGATACATCAGTAAGGAGAACCTTACCATAAATTGACGTCGGTTTTCCTTGTATAGTTGGCACGTATAGGATTGGTATTGTAATGCTTATGAGAACAAGGAAATTTAATTCATTGTCCCCCTGCAGATAAACTAACTAAAACATTTTAGCTAAGTATATGGATTATTATGGGATAATGTCTTAATTTGCATAGAATTATATAGATACTGGGTCAAAGAACCTGTCTCTTTCTCATTAAAAAAATTATTTATCGATGCATTATGTGAATCAGAAGTAGAGTAAAACCTTAGTCCTTGTTTGTACAAATAAATTAATTAGGGATGTGGAATATATGACGATTGAGAAAGAAATAGCAAAAAAAATAATATCGAAAGGGTACTTTGCAAGGCAGATACCAAGTGAATTTGAATCTACTGCTTTAAGTGAGATTATAGATGGACTTGATTTAACAAAATCGAAACTTTCTAAAGAAGGTTTGAATAAATGGTGTAAACTTATAGATTTTTCAATACCCAAAACCGTAAACTTTCGTAGAACGATGTCAGTTCCACATCCGCTTCATTATATATTATTAGCTCAACTTATTGAAGAAAAATGGGAAGCATTAGAGGCGCATTTTTCAAAGTCACAGTTCTCATTAACTATTCCTCAAGTTTCTGAAGGTAGCATAGTACCTAAATTTAAAATGTCTGAAAAGATTAATAGAAGAATACATAATCTTGTCTCAAAAAAGTATATTCTACAAGCCGATATTACAAGATTTTATCCGAGCATTTACACTCATTCTATTCCATGGGCACTACACACTAAAGAAGTCGCAAAGGCAAATCAGAGAGATGACGGGTACTTTGGAAATGTGATTGATAGACTAGTAAGGAACTTGCAAGATGGACAAACTGTAGGAATTCCTATTGGTCCAAGTGTATCTCTAATAATACAGGAAATAATCGGGGCAACAATTGATGACGACTTTAAAAGAGATTACGCTAATGGGTTAGTAGGCTATAGATATACAGATGATATGGAATATTATTTTAGTACTTTAGAAGAAGCTGAAAGAGCTTTAAATATTTTGAATAAAATTCTTAAAAATTATGGATTAGAATTAAATAATTCAAAGACCAAAGTAATAAAGATACCTCAAGTTTTGGAATCTGAATGGGTGTACTTCTTTAAAAAGTATGAATTCAGATCAAATAAAAATGATAAGAAAAAATCGGTTAATCTGCAGCATACTGATATAAAAGAATTTTTCAGTACAATTTATAAATATAAGATTGAATCAGATGAAAAAGGAATATTAAATTATGCAGTAAAAGTGTTAAGAAGTATTGTGATATATAGAGAGAATTGGGATATGTTTGAATCTCTATTATTACAATCAATCCTAGTTGATACGTCAATAATACCTACTGTGTTTGAGACCATTGAAGGGTATAAATATAAAGGTTATCCGTTGAACTATGAAAAAAT
The DNA here is from genome assembly GCF_001730225.1 of Desulfuribacillus alkaliarsenatis. NCBI lineage: Bacteria > Bacillati > Bacillota > Desulfuribacillia > Desulfuribacillales > Desulfuribacillaceae > Desulfuribacillus > Desulfuribacillus alkaliarsenatis. Next base: position 188,166 of record NZ_MIJE01000001.1, read on the forward strand.
AAAAGAATTTCTTAATGCTCTTATTAAAGATAATATCGAGTTAAAAAATGACTTTGAGGTGTCATGGGCACTGAGTTTTGCAAAAAATATAGATATTACTATAGATGAAGATGTAAGTAAGTTATTACTAAAGAGCGATAATGCGATAATAAATATCTTGGTAATGATATTGAATTCAAAAAACCTCTTAGGTGGGACTTTAGACTTTGCATACTATGAATCTCTTTTGATAGAAGAGAGTCTATATGACAGTAGTTGGCTCTTCTATTATGAGTGTTGCTTACATGGCTGGTTAGGACAAGATAAAAATAATGAACATATTAAAAATGACAAGTTTTTTAGACAGCTCTTGGATTGTAACATATCATTTGTTAATCCTAATTATTCTAGGGCTTTAGAGGAAGTAAAAAGCTCAATAATTTCTTTATGCATTAAACATTCTAGAACTAATATGAAAACCTTAGAAGCACAGGAAATTTTGTCAAAAGTTATTGAAGAGTATTCTTTTTTTCTAGGAAGTGAAATAACAGTAGAATTAAATAATAAACTGGGGAATGAAATTTATAAGATAAGAAGTTCTGAAGAAACAGGCGAATCTGAAAGAGCTGATGAAGAAACAGGCGAATCTGAAAGAGCTGATGAAGAAACAGGCGAATCTGAAAGAACTGATGAAGAAACAGGCGAATCTGAAAGAACTGATGAAGAAACAGACGAATCTGAAAGAACTGATGAAGAAACAGGCAAATCTGAAAGAACTGATGAAGAAACAGGCGAATCTGAAAGAACTGATGAAGGAACTGAAGAAACTGAAGAAGGAGATAGAAGTCAAATTAATAAAAACGATTGGTTATTCAAATTCTTTACAACAAATATAAATAAAAACACTAGGGTTAGATCATTTGAAATATTTGATGAGTATTAATGCATTTATTCAATTTACACAGGGACAATTTAAAACTTCAGTACAGTGAAACGGTGAACTATAATATAAGTTAGTTTAATTTCCCATTATCCATATAAGTAGACAAGTTGTGAGTAGGTAGGCATAATTAAATTAACTGATTTTGAAGACATTATTGAATTGTTTGATTTAGTTAAATATGATGAAATACAAGATGAAAGAGGGAATTTTGGTAAATTTGAAGGGATTGAAAATTATTAAAAAAATAATATTTTTTATCATTATAATATCAATTTTTATTTCTGGTTGTTCTGATATAAACGGTGATCCAACTGAAAAATATGACGGCATAGAATTGCGTATAGGAGTAATAGGTTCTGCTCCAGAAGTTAGAGAAACTCAAATATTGTTTGAAGAAATTGAATTTAACCTTTTAGAAGTAAATAATTTGGACTCAAAGTATGATGCAATATTTATAACTAAAGAAAATTTGTCAGAAGCATCTAATCCTGAATACGTTCAGATTTATAAGGATTCTAAAATTCCATTTTATTTCATTGGAAATAATAAATCTCATGTTCCTTTTACTAACAAAGAATTGAGTTACGAAGAAGTGCCAGTTTTTGATGATGGAATGTATGTAACTGCGTTGATTCATCCTGATTTTGATAGTTTAAATATTATTAATGAAATTGGTTTTTATAATGACGTAGAAAGTGAGACAAATATTAAGGCTTTGTATTCAAGACTTTTTTCTAACATTTTAGAAATAAAATATAATAGGTAAGCATCTAATATAACTTATTATTTCAATACTGTTTTTAGGGTGTTATTATGGAAGAAACATTGAGAGAATTGTGCAGAGCTAAGGTAGGTAGTATAGAAAACAAATAATTTCTTTGAAGAATCGCCCTGAGGTGTCAGAGGTATTACGAATGAATATAACGCTACCAATCCAGGGTATTATCTAAATAAGAATCATTGGAATTCCATTTATTATAACGAGGATGTAGAAATTGAACTAATTAACAAACTGATTGACGTGTCATACTCATTAGTATTTAACTCATTGCCAAAGAAAAAGCAAGCAGGTACTTCCAATGAAAATAATAGAGATAACTGGAATAGCGTATAAATTTAATGCTCGCCATAAGGCGGGCTTTAAATTTTTATAATACGTGAGAGCGGACAGAATGTATGTATTTCAATTGAACTTAAACAGAAATGAGGTGTCAATATAATGAAAGATTTTCAAATGTTTCTGACTAGTATTGATGATTTAGACAAAAGAAAGCGAATGGATGATATCTTGAATTATATTAAAGAGAATTTTCCTCAATTAAAAGAAGAAATAAAGTGGAATCAGCCAATGTTCAGTGACCATGGAACATTTATCATAGGTTTTAGTATTGCTAAAGGGCATATAGCTGTAGCCCCCGAGTCAGTAGTCATTAGCCTATTTAAAAAAGAGATTGAGGAAGCAGGATACTCCCATACACAGGAACTTTTTAGAATTAAATGGTCAGATAAAGTCGATTTTAATTTGCTGAATAATATGATTAGCTATAATATCGAGGATAAAAAAGACATGACTAAATTTTGGCGATAGCAAAAGTGGATGCATATTAATCAAAAAGTGTCGAAATTTGCAGAATGAAGGCAAAAGGAATTAAAATAAGTACATAAACAAGTAAAAACTGCTGAAAACGGCTATTTTCTTCTGAAAATCAAAGTGATAATATACATTATTGTTGGCTTATTTAACTTAAACATTAGAATTCAACTGTATTTAGGCTTATTTTTTACTTTTTGTAGCATATTAAAAAGAGACAACTACAAGAAAGAGGAAGAGAGGTAGTTACATCTATGGATGTACAGCTGATGCTGTTTATGTTTTTTGGTGGCTTGGGGATATTTTTATTTGGCATCAAGTACCTAGGCGATGGTCTACAAAAAGTAGCTGGTGATGGATTAAGAGACATGCTAGAAAGGTTCACAACAAACCCAATAAAGGGTGTTCTTTCTGGTTTGGTTGTAACGGTTCTTTTGCAGACTAGTACTGGTACTACAGTATTAACTATTGGCTTAGTTAATGCTGGGTTTATGACGTTAAGGCAGGCTATTGGCGTTATCATTGGAGCAAATATTGGTACAACGGTTACGGCCTTTATCATTGGTATTAAAATTTCTGCCTATGCTTTACCTATAATTGCAGTCGGGACTTTTTTAATCTTTTTCTTCAAAAACAATAAAGCTAATAATTATGGACAGGTGTTCTTTGGATTTGGAGCATTGTTCTTAGGCTTGAACATTATGGGTGATGGTCTACGTCCGTTACGTGATGTACAAGCTTTTGCAGATTTAACTGTGACCATGAGTGACAACCCGCTATTAGGGGTTTTAATAGGTACTATATTTACGGTACTTGTGCAAAGCTCATCTGCAGCTATTGGATTACTGCAAACTTTATATGGACAAGGATTAATGGATTTAAATGCTGCATTGCCAGTCTTATTTGGTGATAATATCGGTACAACTATCACTGCGGTTTTAGCAGCTATTGGGGCTTCTGTGGCAGCAAGACGAGCCGCCTTGACTCACGTGATATTTAATGTTGTAGGAGCAATCATTGTAATATTATTACTGCGGCCGTTCACAAGGCTAATAGAATTTATTCAGGCTAGTATGAATCTTAATCCTGAAATGACCATTGCCTTTGCACATGGTATTTTCAACGTATCAAATGCCCTGATTCAATTGCCTTTTATCGGATTACTGGCGTGGGCAGTAATAAAAATTATACCTGGTGAAGATAGTGCGATTCCTTATAAAGCTGTGCATTTAGATGAGAAGTTTATTCGACAATCTCCTGGTATTGCACTAGGTCAAGGGAAAAAAGAAGTTATGCGCATGGCCCACCTAGCAGAAAATGGTTTACAGGAAGTCGGTCTATATTTTAAAACTAAGGGCAAAAAGCACAGGGAGCTAATCCCACAGTATGAGGATGCCTTGAACAACCTTGATAAAAAAATAACTGAGTATTTAGTACAGATTTCATCACATTCGATGACTACTCAAGATTCTAGGTTACACCACGTAATGTTAAACAACATTCGTAACTTTGAGCGTATTGGTGACCATATGGAAAATGTGATGGAGAATATCGATAGTCAAATAGCGAATAAGGTAGAATTTTCGGAAGCTGCTGTTAAAGAGCTAGAGGAAATGTTTGACCTCGTATTATCTTCTGTTAGACTAGCTATTAAAGCTTTAGATACTGATGATGTAGAGTTAGCTAAACAGGTTATTGAAAAAGAAGACGTAATTGATCAGATGGAACGTGATTTAAGAAATAGGCATATTATCCGTGCCAAGGAAAATGTTTGTTCGGCAAGGGCAGGTATGATATTTGCTGATATCGTTAGTAATTTAGAGCGTATAGGAGATCACGCTGGTAATATTGCTGATGAGGTTATTGACGATAGAAACCTTTAGCAGCTAGATAGCCCTGAGAATACAAGAAGTTATAGGTAGCATCATGAGGGCTGATGTTAAAGTCAGTTGATGACACATCCTTGGTATCTATGACAATACTACGTGCTTGATCGTATGGGCTATGATTATATATATCCTGTTGAATCTGTGTGAGAGCCAGATTGAGATTTTTGATATAGCTTAGAATATTGGTAATCTCACTATATTTGACCTTGCTTTTAAAGCGGGCTCCAAGCGTATTAACGTTGAAACCGTAATGCTTTGTCTCGTTAAACCTTGGATAGTCGAATGTATTAATTGGATAATTATCCATTACTCCGCCATCGCAGAAAACGTTTACCTTAGTTTCTGCAGTTATTGCTGGGTCTGTCGTTTTTACAGCTTCGAAAAATAGCGGAATTGACATGGAAATTCTTACAGCCTCGGCAACCTCCATATCTGGAGTTGTTTCATAAGAGAATACCTTTGATGTTTTATAGGAAATGTTTGTGCCTATTATATATAAATCCTTAAAAGTACGATTAGATCTATGAATATCAGTATTTTGGAAGTCTCTGAATGTATACGGAGGCTTTTTCTTTTTGCTGTCAAATTGATTAGCGATTTGCTCTTGCAGCCAATGGTAAAAGTAGTCTGTAGAATACCAGCCGTAATTTTTAACGATACGGTAGATACTGTTGACATCACCAAAGAGCTTATCAATTTCATGCTTTATAGGAGCGGGGATATGTTTAAGATCTGAATGAGCCTTTGATTGCGGGACTTTTCGGTAATCTAGAGAGTCAGCGATTGCTTTAATTTCATTAAAAGGCAAATTGAAGCTGCTAACACAGGCAGTAATAGCACCAGCTGATGTTCCAGCGACCCTTTTAACATTCTGGAATACACCTTGACTGTATAGATAATCTAATACTCCAAGATAGGCGATGCCTAAAACGCCACCACCTTCAAACACCATATTTGTAACAGGATACCTCATTGTAATCACCCCTTGGATATAGCTAATATTTAACTATATTCATTCATGCGGGGAAAATATGCACTATAGACATTATTCACCAGCTAAAAAATCTATTGCAAATGATATAATAATCGTATTGCAAAAAATCTATAAAGAAATGCATAACAACTAAGAGAGGAACATGAAAATGAAAAAAATCAGTCTATTAGCAGTATTGTTATTAATATTAGTTTTTTCTTCCCAGGCAGTAGCTTACGGTTCAGAATCTACTACACTGCAAAAATACTACCCAATCGACTATAGTGACCACTGGGCCTATGCTGAATTAGATGATTTTATCAATGCTGACTTATTAGAGGGATATATAAACGCAATTGGTGACATAGAAATTAGACCAAACAATCATATAACACGTGCTGAGTTTGCTGCTTTACTGGTTAGGGCGCTACAGGTAGAAGATAATCAGCAAGGGAAAACCTTCAAGGATGTTTCCAATACAGAAAGCTGGTATTACAATATTGCCAAGGTTGCAAGTGGTAACGGCATTGCTACAGGAACGGATGATGGTTATTTTCTGCCAAATGAAAGAATTAGTCGTGAGGCTATTGCTACAATGATTGCCAGGGCTTTTGCTGATTCGATTGATTTTAATGCTGGGGATGTAAAGCATTTTGCTGATACTCCAAGCATTTGGGCTGTAGAGAGTGTTGCCAAGGTCAGTAAAGCTGATATTATTAAAGGCTACAATACTGAAGCAGGGGCTATGAAAGAATTCAGGCCACAGGCAAATGCAACCCGTGCTGAAGCTGTAACAATGCTTCATAGAGCGCTCCATTTACAGCAGAGTCAACTGCCAGAAAAAAATGAGTTGACTAAATTAATTGAAAGTTTTTATAATGAGTATTTTGGAGCAATAGCTAACGCTGACAGTACGCAATTACTAAGCATCAGTGAACAATATACCACAGGATTTCAAAGGCATGCAGCAGACATAGAAGCTGACTTTATAGACTATATTATTGATGCAGGCGGCACTTATATAATTGATAATGTTATTGAAGGAAATATTGCTTCAGTGTATTTGCGTAATAAATTTGCTGTTATAGAAATTGAAAACTTTGTCTATGAAATTGAAATTATACAAGCGGATAGCAGTACTTCTAAACAAAAAGATGTAAGTGGAACATATTATATGAAGGAAATGTCTAATGGAAGCTGGAAGATATATTATATTAAATACAATAATATATTTGGATAGACAAAGTGGAAAAAAATTGGCAAACAATATACACTAGTATAAGAAATGCTGACTATCCTAAACTAATATATTAAATATATAAATCAAATATTAAATAGTCAGTTTCTTAGAGGAGTGGTTTGGTGAGTTTGTTATTTGGGTATCTATTTATATTTGGTGCACGAATTCTCGATGTATCAATGGGGACGATTCGCATGCTAATGCTAATGCGCGGTCAGAAATATTACGCTGCCTTCATTGGCTTTTTTGAGGTAATTATATTTATTGTCGTGCTAGGGATTGTTGTGAATGAGCTTGAAAACCCCATTAACTTAATTATGTACGGCTTAGGCTTTGCTACGGGTAACATCGTCGGTGGATGGCTTGAAGAAAAGCTAGCGGTTGGTTTCCTAAACGTGCAAATTATTTCAAAGAATCATAGTAAAACATTAACTGAGGTTCTGCGTGAGAGCGGCTACGGAGTGACAGTAATTGACTCCCATGGCTGGGAAGGCGAAAGAGATATATTGAATTTACAGATTAAGCGTAAGGATTTAGCAGATGTACAGAAAATTATTGCTAGCACTGATGCTAATGCTTATGTTACTATTTTTGATACAAGAAAAGCCCTTGGTGGTTATTTTAAACAGCAGTCAAAGAAAAAATAAGCTAAAGGAAGTGTAGGCTAGTGAGTACTAGACCGATAGGAGTTTTAGATTCAGGTGTAGGCGGTTTAACGGTAGTTAAAGAGCTTATGCGCCAATTGCCAAGGGAAAATATTGTATACTATGGAGACACAGCCCATTGTCCATACGGGATTCGTGACTTATCCCAGGTGAGGGATTTTACCTTTAGGATAATCGAGTTTTTATTAAAGCAGGACGTAAAGATGATTGTACTAGCTTGTAATACAGCAACTGCTGCGAGCATGGCTGAGGCCAGTAAGCACTTCGATATACCTATCCTTGGCGTAATTCAGCCAGGGGTGCGCGCGGCTATTTCAGCTACACGGAATAATCGCGTAGGGATTATTGGCACAGAAGGAACAATTAACAGTAGTGTCTATCAAAATACGATTCTAAAAATCAATCCAAACATGTTCGTAGTCAGTCAGGCTTGTCAGCCCTTTGTCTCATTAGTTGAGCAAAACCTTGTCTATTCTAAGGATGCACGTCGTTTGATTGCTGAATACTTAGAGCCAGTTAAAACTCAGCACGTAGACACCTTAGTTCTAGGCTGTACCCATTATCCGTTGATGGCTAATGCAATTAGTATGGTGATGGGGCCAGAGGTAGAGCTGATAAGCTCAGCGGAAGAAACAGCCAGGGAGACGATTGCGATATTATATCAGAATGAAATACTAAATTGGTCTGAAGATGCCAATAATCAATATAAGCCAACCTACAAATTTTACGTTAGTGGTCATACGCGACCATTCTCGGAAATTGGCTCAAGGTGGCTTAATATGAATGTTAACGCAGAGATTGAGACCCTAGGGGTTCGATAAAAGACTGAAGCCTTTAGGGTTCGTTAGGAGATTGATTTGATTGAAAAAGGTAGGATTAACAACAACTATACCTGTAGAAATTATATTTGCCAGTGGTCATATACCAGTAGATGTTAACAATTTATTCGTAACCGCTGACAATCCAGATAAATGTATTGAACACGCAGAGCGTACAGGCTATCCAAGAACCTCCTGTAGCTGGATAAAAGGTTTATATGGGGCGATTCTCGATAACAATATCGAGAAGGTAATAGCGGTGATGGTTGGCGACTGTAGCTATACCCACTCTTTGATGGAGACATTAAAAACACACGGAGTGGAAGCGCTGCCCTTTGCCTATCCATATGATAGGGACAAAACCTCCCTTAAGCACGAGATGGACAAGCTAATAAAAGCCTTAGGTACAAGCTGGGAAGAAGTTTATCAGATGAAAAAGGAGCTTGATCAGGTACGTCGTAAAATTATTGAATTGGACCGCATGACCTGGCAGGATAATATTATCACTGGCTTTGAGAACCATCTATGGCAGGTATGCTGTAGTGACTTTATTAGTGATTATAAGGAATTCTCCCACCATCTTGATAAGCTTATTGATGAGGCTAAGCAAAGGCAGCCCTTCAAACAAACCCTAAGACTAGGCTATATTGGAGTTCCGCCAATTATTACGGATATATACCAGTACTTAGAATCGAAGGGTGCATTCGTTGTCTTTAATGAAGTACAGAGGCAATTTTCAATGCCTTATTTCGTTGATGATTTGGTTGAACAATATGTACGCTATACATATCCCTATGATGTTCATTTTCGATTACAAGATATTAAAAAAGAGATTGAAAGGCGACAGCTAGACGGGATTATTCACTATACACAATCCTTCTGTCACCGTCAGATTGATGATATAGTATTCAAGAAATATATAGACCTACCGATTCTAACATTAGAGGCAGACCGTCCAGGCAAGGTGGATGCGAGGACAAAAATACGTATCGATGCATTTACAGAAATGCTAATACAGAAGAAGTATTCCACAGGAATCCCAGCAAAAGCTCAAAAGTTTAATACTGTGGAAACACAGGATAGAAATCCTAATAAAGTTTGTGGGATTGATTTAGGTAGTAGGAGTGTAAAGCTTGCGATATTATCTGAAGCTGGCATTGAAGATTTGCGTACCTTTAATACAATAGATTTCTATCGAGACTATGGTCGGAAAATCGGAGACGAATTTCAGGTTGATTTCGCAAAACTTAACTTAAGTGGTGTTAAACAGGTAACATCAACGGGCTATGGACGAAATACTGTTAAGTTATCTGGTGCTAAGCAAATACCAGAGCTTGAGGCACATCTGCTAGGAGCATTATATCAAGTAGACTGTGATGACTTTACCTTAGTCGACCTTGGTGGTCAGGATAGCAAGGTCATCCTAGTTCGTGAGCGGCAGATGGTAGATTTCATAACCAATGACAAATGTGCAGCTAGCTCGGGTAGGTTTTTAGAGAATATGACTACGGTGCTAGGAATTCCTTTAGAGGATTTAGCTAGTCACTTTGATAATCCTGTTGAATTAAATGCTACGTGCGCTGTCTTTGGTGAGTCAGAGCTTATTGGCAAAATTTCTGAAGGTACATCTAAGGAAGAACTTGCAGCAGGAATAAACGACACTATTGTTAAGCGGATTGAGCCATTATTGCTTAAATTAGCGAGTGATGTTGTTGTGTTCACAGGTGGAGTAGCTAAAAACACAGGGGTATTGCGCCTGTTAGAAAAACGCATAGCGGCAAAAATTGTAGTTCCTAAATTTCCAGAATTTAATGGTGCGATAGGTGCAGCATACAAACAGCTTCGGTGACGAGGCTGTTTTTTACGTCCAAAAAATAATTTGTCTCATTTCTTTCGAAAAACGAGCATAAAATCGCTATAGGCTCGTATACATGTTAGTAAGTACGGAAGTGGAGGAGGCAAATTTAATGAAAATAAAAAAGCTATGCTTACTATTACTGTCAGTGATTTTAGTTTTTGCAATAACTGGTTGTGGCCTATTCGGTCCAGAAAAGAAAACAAGTACGGATGCGATTGATCCACCACCGGACTTTGATATGGTTCCAATTATGGATCAGGATGATTTAATTGTAGATGAGGCTGCCTCCGGTGAGCGGGTTGGAGCAACTGGATCACTAGAGCTATCAATCTATTTCGTTGACGGAAATGGTTTGGTTGTACCTATGGGAATCCAGATCCCAAGGTCAGAGGGAATCGCTAAAGAGACATTGCGATTTATGACTAAGGGTGGGCCAGTTTTATCGCAAATTGCTGGAACTAGTTTAGAGCCAGTCCTGCCAGCGGGTACTGAAGTTATTGGCATGTCAATTAATGATGGGGTAGCTAAGATTGACTTTACTAAAGAGTTTCTTAACTACCAAACTAAAGAGCACGAAAGACAGATGATTGAAGCAGTTGTCTGGACATTAACTGAGTTTCCGACAATTGAGAGTGTCCACTTCATGGTAGAGGGTCACTACATTGAATCAATGCCAGTTGGTGGTACTTCCTTAGAGGAGCCAGTATCACGTACAATTGGAATCAATCTAGAAGTATCAGGGCAGGCTAACATCGGTAGTCCAGCCCTGACCTCTCATGTTATGTTGTATTTCCAAGCAGTTGATGAAAGTGGAAAAATGTATTACGTGCCTGTAACAAGAATAATTCCGAGAACAGAAAACCGTCTCGAGGCAGTTATTGCAGAGACACTCCGTGGACCACTGCAGGATAATCTGTACTCTGCTACTATTCCAACAACGAAAATAAATACAATTAACCGCACAGGTACTAACCTGCATGTTGACTTTGACGATAGATTGACTACATATGGACCTGGGTCTCATGGAGAATTTACAGTAATCCAATCCTTAATATTAGGGCTGACAGAGATTCAAGACATAGATGCAATTAGTATTACAATCAACGGCGAAAAACCAGTTATGGCAGAAGAACAAAGTGTTGAGGCAATGACTAGGCCGCAAGTTATTAATCGTATTGGATTATAACAAGTTCAAATATAATAATTTCAAAAATAAGTATTTAGGCTTCCTGGAAAGGGGGCTTTTTTTCACTGGAATTTTATATCCAACTACGGTAAAGTATATTAGTGACTGTTTAAACATGTACTAATAAGTTTAGTTAGTAAGTTTGACTGAAATACATAGGAGGCATATTGTGCAAAAAACAAGATACGACGGTAGGCAAATCACAGAGATAAGACCGATTAAGATTACACGCGACTATATTAAACATCCTGAAGGCTCTGTACTCATTGAAATTGGAGATACGAAGGTTATTTGTACAGCAACTATAGAAGATAAAGTCCCACCATTTTTACGTGGACAGGGAAAGGGATGGATAACAGCTGAATATTCAATGCTTCCTAGGGCCACTCACTCGCGCACAACTCGTGAAGCAGCGAAGGGCAAACTCGGTGGAAGAACTATGGAGATTCAACGGCTAATCGGTAGAGCACTGCGTTCAGTTACCATCTTAGAACAGGTCGGTGAACGTACAATTTGGATTGATTGTGACGTTATCCAAGCTGATGGTGGTACTAGAACGGCAGCAATCACTGGGGCATTCGTTGCAATGGTGGACGCTTTCCATAGCTTATATAATAAGGGGCAGATATCTTTAATTCCTGTAACGGACTTTTTGGCTGCTACAAGTGTAGGAATTATTGATGATATACCAGTACTTGACCTATGCTATGAGGAGGACTCCATTGCCCAGGTAGATATGAATGTAGTAATGACTGGAGCAGGGAAATTTGTAGAAATACAAGGGACAGGGGAAGAAAATCCTTTCTCAGCAAGTGAATTAGCGGTATTGATTGACACTGCCAAACAGGGCTGTTTAGCACTAGTTGAAAAGCAAAAGGAAGTATTAGGAGAAGAAATAGTTATATTAATAAATAAAGTAGAAGAGATAATCGAACAACGAAAAATAGAACAACAAAAAATTGAACAATTACAAAAGCAAGAACAAGAAGCATGTTCAGTGAATGGTGAGTGAGAATAATATGAAGGTTGTATTGGCTACGCAAAACAAAGGAAAAGTCCGTGAATTCAAACAATCGCTACAGGAGCTAGGCTGGGAGATACTTAGCTTAGATGAATTTAGCGATCTGCCTGATATAATTGAGGATGGCGAAACCTTCTGTGAAAATGCTATTATCAAAGCTAGGGTAGTTATGGAAGTTACCGGTCTACCAGCAATTGCTGATGATTCTGGTATAGTTGTAGATGCACTGGGTGGACAGCCAGGTGTATATTCGGCTAGATATGCTGGTGAAGATGCCACTGACGCTATGAATAATAAGAAGTTATTAGAAGAGCTTAAAGCAGTTCCTCCTCAGGAACGAACGGCCAAGTTTGTTAGCTGTATAGCGTATATGGATGCAAGTGACCCTGAGCCTATTTTATTTGAAGGTGAATGTCATGGGCTGATAATAGACACGCCTAGGGGAACGGAAGGCTTTGGCTATGACCCGCTATTCTACATTGAAGAAGAGGGCAAGACAATGGCAGAAGTTTCACTTGAACGTAAGAACGAAATTAGCCACCGCGCAATGGCATTAAATGGCATGAAAAAATTCTTCAAAAATATTGACACAGAACCCACTGCATGATACAATGAATCTTGTCGCTGTTACGGGGTATGGCTCAGCTTGGTAGAGCGCTTGGTTTGGGACCAAGAGGCCGGGGGTTCGAATCCCTCTGCCCCGACCACTTCAAGAAAAGCTATTGTATAGTGACTTAGTGGTGCACATGCGGGTGTAGTTCAATGGTAGAACACTAGCCTTCCAAGCTAGATGCGTGGGTTCGATTCCCATCACCCGCTCCATATAACATGTGTCAGTAGCTCAGCTGGATAGAGCAACGGCCTTCTAAGCCGTTGGCCGGGGGTTCGAATCCCTCCTGACACGCCATTGTGGTGGTCGTGGCGAAGTGGTTAACGCACCGGATTGTGGCTCCGGCACTCGGGGGTTCAAGTCCCCTCGATCACCCCATTAAAAAAGCTTACTATTTATAAATAGTAAGCTTTTTTGCTTTCCTATACATATACTAGCCAGCTAAATGAAAAAATATAAAAGCAACGAATCTTATAAACCTTTCAACACTATTTTAAAAAAGATTACAAAGGAGCTACAATATGAATATACCTAAAAAAGTACTGTTAGCAACAATAGTCATTATGACTGCATTACTTGTAGCAGCGTGTGGAGGGTTATTCCCTCCAGATGTAGAAGAGCCTGAAGTCGGTGATGAGCCACCAGTAACTGAAAATGGGGACGGTGCGGGAACTGGAGACTTGACATTAATCTTATCACCGGTCCATGAGACACTAGGCGATAACTGTCTTGGCTGCCATACAGATGGAGCGTTAATAAGGGAAGAAAAGCAGCCGAATCATCCACTTGACGACACTTACGCGGACTGCGCAGCTTGTCATACGTACGAAATGAGATAATTTACTATCGAGATAATTTACAATCAAGTTAACTTACTATTTGAGATAGTAAAAAGAGCGTTTGCTATTTTGGTTAAATTGAGCAAGCGCTCTTTTAAATATGCTCTAATATCGAATTTTATTTTAATCTTGTTATACTATAGAAAACTTTGGTTAAAATGAAGGCTATATACTTCAATTATTTGAAAAAGAAAAAGCTTATGTTATAATATAGTGGTTATATTTGAAAATAGAAACCTGTATACATAACGGATGTAGGCAGTAATTTTAAGGAGGAAGTAATTAATGAGTGTTAAATGGGAGAAAGTGGATACTAACAAGGTGAAATTGCAAATTGAGGCAAGCGCGGAGATTGTAAACAAAGGTCTCGATTTTGCATTTAAAAAAGTTGTAAAGGATGTAAACGTCCCAGGATTTCGTAAAGGTAAAGTACCACGTAAGATTTTTGAACAAAAGTTTGGCGTAGAAGCATTATATAATGACGCTTTAGACCATATCCTTCCAGAAGTTTATGATAATGCTATCAAGGAAGCTGGTATTACACCTGTAAGTAAGCCAGACATTGAAATAGAAGAAATGGGTAAGGATCAACCACTTCGTTTAACTGCAGAAGTTTTTGTTAAGCCAGAAGTTGAATTAGGCGAATACAAAGGATTAGAGCTTAAAGAAGAGAAAACCTTTGAAGTTGAAGATGTAGAAGTAGATAATGAGTTAGAGACATATAGAGATCGCAATGCACAGCTAGAAGTTATTGAAGACGGTGAAGTGCAAACTGGTGATACAACAAAGATTGACTTCGAAGGCTTTAAAGACGGAGTTGCATTCCAAGGTGGTAAAGGTGAAGACTACCCACTAGAAATCGGCTCTGGAAGCTTTATTCCAGGGTTTGAAGAGCAACTAGTAGGTATGAAGCTTAATGAAGAGAAGGAAATTGAAGTTACATTCCCTGAAGAATACCACTCTGAAGAACTAGCTGGAGCACCAGTTACATTCAAAGTTAAAATAAACGAGATTAAGCGTAAAAACGTGCCAGCATTAGACGACGAATTAGCTAAAGACGTTAGTGAATTTGAAACGTTAGATGAGCTAAAAGAAGATATTCGCAAGAAGCTGGTAGAGAAAAGAGAAGCTGAAGCTAAGGACTACAAACGTGAGTTAGCTGTTAATCAAGCTGTCGACAATGCAAATCTTGATATACCAGAGTCAATGATTGAGACAGAAGTTGAACAAATGGTAAAAGACTTTGAGCAACGCATGCAATACCAAGGTATGAATATGGATATGTACCTTCAATATACAGGTCAATCAAAAGAAGATTTTGAAGCACAATTTAAAGTTGAAGCAGAAAGAAGAGTTCGCAGTCAAATGGTTTTAGAAGCGATTGCTAATACTGAAAACATCGAAATTACTGACCAAGATATTGATGACGAAATTGCTGTAATTGCAGATATGTATAAGAAGCAACCAGAGGAAGTTAAATCAATCTTAGTAGCCCAAGGTAATCTTGAGCCATTAAAGAATGAGCTTGCAATGCGTAAAGCAGTTGAGTTCCTTGTGGAAAACAGCACATACAATAAAGAGTAAATACAACACATACAAAAAAGAGTAATTTCGAAAAATGTAGTATAGTAGATAATATATTAGAATTATCCTAATATACAGGTTGTATAAGGAGGGGTAACGATGAACTTAGTACCTATGGTAGTTGAACAAACTGGTCGTGGTGAAAGAGCCTATGACATTTACTCTCGCCTACTTAAAGATCGTATAATATTTTTAGGCAGTGGCATTGATGATAATGTAGCTAATTCAATAGTTGCGCAATTATTGTTTTTGGCTGCGGAGGACCCAGATAAGGATATAAGCTTGTATATCAACAGCCCTGGCGGATCTGTTTCCGCTGGATTAGCAATATACGATACAATGCAATATATTAAACCAAAGGTTTCAACTATTTGCATAGGAATTGCTGCAAGTATGGGCGCATTCTTGCTAGCTGCTGGAGAAAAAGGCAAGCGTTTTGCTTTGCCAAACAGTGAGATTTTAATTCACCAACCGCTTGGTGGAGTTAAAGGTCAAGCTTCTGATATTAAAATACATGCAGAGCATATTCTTAAGACACGCGACCGTTTAAACAAAATTTTAGCAGAACGTACTGGTCAACCTATAGAGAAAATCGAAAAGGACACAGATCGAGACAATATCATGAGTGCAGAAGAAGGTAAAGCCTATGGTATCGTTGATGAAGTTATAACTGCTAAAGAAGCTAAATAGAGGGGTGAATACTCGATGTTAAAATTTAATGACGAAAAAGGACAGCTAAAATGCTCCTTTTGCGGCAAAACCCAAGATCAAGTCCGAAAACTAGTCGCTGGCCCAGGGGTTTATATTTGTGATGAATGCATCGAGCTTTGCACTGAAATTGTAGAAGAGGAATTAGGCAGTGAAGAAGAAGTAGAAATGCAGGAAGTACCTAAACCTACAGAAATACGAGAGGTTTTAGACCAATATGTAATTGGTCAGGAGAATGCAAAGAAGACACTAGCAGTTGCTGTTTACAATCACTACAAAAGAATTAATTCCGTGCAAAAAAATGATGACGTAGAGCTTCAAAAGTCCAATATTCTATTGATTGGACCTACGGGAAGCGGTAAGACATTACTTGCGCAAACAATGGCAAAGATTTTAAATGTGCCATTCGCAATCGCTGATGCTACTAGCTTAACTGAAGCTGGCTACGTTGGTGAAGATGTAGAAAACATTTTACTTAAGCTAATTCAAGCTGCTGACTACGATGTGGAAAAAGCAGAACGGGGTATCATTTATATAGATGAAATCGACAAGATTGCCCGTAAGTCTGAAAATCCATCGATTACCCGTGATGTGTCTGGGGAAGGTGTTCAACAGGCAATCCTGAAAATTCTAGAAGGAACTACGGCTAGTGTCCCACCACAGGGCGGTAGAAAGCATCCACATCAAGAATTTATCCAAATTGATACTACAAACATTTTATTTATTTGTGGTGGTGCATTTGATGGTTTAGAGCAAATCATTAAGCGTCGTATGGGTAAAAAGGTTATTGGTTTTGGCTCAGAAGCAAAACCAACTAGCAAGGAAGAAGAAAAAGATAATCTGTTAAAGCATGTGTTGCCAGAGGACTTACTTAAATTCGGTTTAATTCCTGAGTTTATTGGTCGCTTACCAGTTCTTTCTACATTATCGAACTTAGACGAAGAGGCACTAATCAGAATCCTAACTGAACCAAAGAACGCTTTAGTAAAGCAATACAAAAAACTCTTGGAAATTGATGGTGTTGAGCTTGAGTTTGATCAAGAAGCACTGGTTGAGATTGCGAAACAGGCTATCAAACGTAAAACAGGCGCTAGAGGACTGCGTTCAATCCTTGAGGGCATAATGCTCGATATTATGTACGAGGTACCAACTAGGGACGATATCGAGAGGTGCTGTATAAACACAGAGGTTGTTACGGAATCAAAGCAGCCAGAGCTTATTTTGAAAAAGAAGAAAAAGAAGAAAAACGAAGAAACAGCATAAACAAAACCCTTTAAGAAACAGAGATTAAAAATCTGACTCTTAAGGGGTTTTTTTGTAAGTAATTCATTGGATGTATGGGCAATATATAGTAGAACATAACCTAGAAAAGAAAAGGAGAGTAACACTACTATGAGGAAAAATGCCCTACTGATGAATCTGATTGTTATTGTGATAGTAATTATTATTTCAGCATGTGCCCCACAAGCAGAACCATATCAAGCCCCTGAGCGAGATCCAATGCTGGTGCCGCCAGATGAGATAGTTTTAGTCGATGGTTTCGAACTAACGAACCGAGTTACAGAGGAGTGGAAACGCTCAGGTAAAATGTTTACACTTACTGGTCCTGCACAACGTGAAAGCTGTGCCGTAGCCTGTCATGATGGCTATGCTTTCTCGACAGGAGAATTTGCAAGGCAGCATATAGTCAGTATAGATTGTCAAGCATGTCATTCCGACCGTGCTTTAGAATACTTAAGGAACGGAACTGTAGACGTACCATTTACAGACGAGCCGTTAGAAGCTGGAATGGGGGCATTGTGTATAACCTGTCACCATGGTCGTACTGACGCAAGGGCTAAGTATGAGATTTTTGCAAATGGTGGCGGTGTTAGGCTGACAGCTCCCCATCACGGCCCAGCGGCTCTTACCACAGGACTCGGAGGTATGGAGTATCCTAATGTAACCTATGGGCATTCGATAGCACATGAAAACCTGCAAGACACCTGTATCTCATGTCATATGCCTGAAACATTAGAGGGCTATGCGCTACATACATTTGTACTTGACGATGCTTATGCACCAATAATTTGCGGCAATTGTCATGCGGGAATAACTGATTTTAATCTGAATGGTTTTCAAAACCAAGTGCTTGAATGGGTCTCGCAATTAGAGGATGCTATATTTGAGGAGACAGGTGCTATTGCATTGTCAGAAGGTGGAGGGCAGCTACTATTATTTACTGATGAAGAAAGAAGACAAAGGGTAAATCCTAGGGATGTGTCCTTAGAAGTATATGTAGCTGCATATAATGCTTATCTTGTAAGGTCTGATGGAAGCCTTGGTGTACACAATCCACAATACACCAAGTCATTATTGCAGGAATCATATAGAGCATTAACGGGAGAAGACCTACGTTAAAAAACTACATCATTAAAATAATTAAATTTAAAAACGACCACTAATTAACTGTTTAAGTAAGTTATTAGTGGTCGCATGTTTATATAGTTTGTTTATAAAAGCCTGTATGTAAGGAAAATTACAGGCATTGTATTCGTTTGAAAAGTTTGTATAAGCACGTAATTATTGAGGCTGATGGCAAGCTGTACAATTATCAAAATCGCCAAATTGTTCATGGGTAGCCGTGATATCTGAATGGCATTGCATACAGTTCTCATAGACACCATCTAAGGCATGGGGAATTGCACCTGCGTTTGCTGGTTGCTCACCGGGCTGATCGCCACCAGGCTGTTCACCATTAGGTTGCTGGCCAGGTTGTTCGCCGTTAGGGACTTCTCCAGGTGGTTCATCTATTGGCGGCTCATCTCCAGGATCCTGTGGAGCAGGCTCGTCTGTAGAGCCACAAGCTACAATGGTAAACGCCATTAAAGCTAAAATGAGTGTCAGTAGGAAAAATCTTTTTACATCCATATATGTCACCTCCTTTGCAACATCATCTATGATTAGCTTGCCCATAAAATAAAGAAGTACCCATGAAAAAATGTAGTATTACAATTCTAAAAATTGCCGTTTAATTATGCAACATTAGGAAATACTACAATTAACATGTAGCTATACGTTTTATTGCTAACTGCAATTAAGATTTACAAGCATCAATGATAATACTTAGGAGGTAGTAAATATGTCGATACTAGTTATTGTGGGTTTTGTCCAAGCCTTCTTTGCCATAGTTATTGGGGTATACTTTTGGACTTTACTTAGGAATCAACGATCAAATCGAAGTGCAGTAGAAAGAGAATCCAAGAAAGAATTAGAAAAATTACAGCAGCTTCGTACTATTTCACTCACTGAACCGTTAGCAGAGAAAACAAGACCAACTAAGTTTTCTGAAATTATAGGTCAGTCTGAGGGGTTAAAGTCTCTTAGGGCTGCGTTATGTGGACCAAATCCTCAGCATGTAATCATATACGGACCACCAGGTGTCGGTAAAACCGCTGCAGCAAGGCTAGTTTTAGAAGAGGCGAAGAAAAACTCTGAATCACCCTTTAAATCGGATGCTAAGTTCACTGAAGTCGATGCTACTACGGCTCGCTTTGATGAAAGAGGTATTGCTGACCCATTAATTGGTTCCGTACATGATCCTATTTATCAGGGTGCTGGTGCTATGGGTATGGCAGGGATTCCGCAGCCAAAATACGGTGCAGTAACTAAGGCTCATGGTGGTATGCTGTTTATTGATGAAATAGGCGAATTACACCAGATTCAGATGAACAAACTACTAAAGGTATTAGAAGATCGTAAGGTCTTTCTAGAAAGTGCATATTATAGTTCAGAAAATACAAATATACCAAATCATGTCCATGACATATTCCAGAATGGCCTGCCAGCGGACTTTAGACTTGTAGGGGCTACAACAAGAACTGCTGATGAAATTCCACCAGCAATTCGCTCCCGTTGCCTAGAGATTTTTTTCCGTGCGCTACTTCCTAACGAAATAGCTATAATTGCAAGGAATGCCGTAGACAAAATCAACTTCACAATCGATAATCAAGGCATTGAAGTAGTGTCACAATATGCTACAAATGGCCGGGAAGCTGTTAATATTGTACAGATTTCAGCAGGCTTAGCTATTGGTGAAGGCCGTGAACATATCAAGACATCTGATGTAGAGTGGGTAGTACATAACAGCCAGATTTCACCGAGACAGGAGAAACGTATTCAAAATCAACCTCAGGTAGGCTTTATCAATGGACTAGCTGTTTATGGACCGAATATGGGGACGATTTTGGAGGTTGAGGTCTCGGCAATACCAACCCAGCGTAAGGGTGAAGTAATTATTACTGGTTTAATTGAAGAAGAGACCTTAGGTGGTGGACGACGGACGGTAAAACGTAAAAGCATGGCGAAAGGTTCTGTCGAAAATGTACTAACAGTATTACGTAAATATATGGATGTTGATGCTAGCAAATTTGATATACATCTTAACTTCCCAGGAGGGATTCCAATCGACGGTCCGTCAGCGGGTGTTACTATTGCCACAGGCATTTATTCGGCAATAAAAAACCTACCTATAAGCAATACAATTGCAATGACAGGGGAAATTAGTATCCATGGGAACGTTAAGCCTGTCGGTGGCGTAATCTCTAAGGTAGAGGCAGCCAAGCTAGCAGGCGTGAAAAAGGTTTACATTCCAAAGGAAAATTGGCAGGAAATCTTTAACGAAATGCAAGGAATTGAGGTAGTCGCTGTAGAAAGGTTAGAGGAAGTATTAGAGGGAGTATTTCAGGAGCAAGAGATTGAAGGAAGTATTCCAGTACCAACGGGCGAGGTATTATCTGCATCAACATTATAGAAGATATTATAGAAGCGTTCTTAATTATTAGACAAACCCAATATTTTCAGTTAAAATGTTAAGCAGACCGTAGGATAGTAAACTTAGCTTTGCTTATATAAAGCGGTTGCAGAAAGAGGGGAGAATCATGGCAGTAAACGATAAAAAAATAATACCAGTTATGCCACTGCGCGGATTGATTGTTTACCCAAGTATGGTATTACACTTAGATGTGGGTCGCCAGAAATCGGTAAACGCACTTGAGCAAGCAATGGTTGATGATAGCTTGATACTTCTTGTTTCACAGAAGGATGTCCAAATCGACGATCCAGAAATCCATGAAGTATTTCATGTTGGTACAGTAGCAAAGGTTCGTCAAATGCTTAAACTACCTAATGATACCATTAGAGTACTGGTTGAAGGCTTACATAGAGCACAAATCACAGAATTTCTTGATAATGAATCATACTACGAGGCTAGTTACCAAGAGATAATCGAGACAAATGAGCAGCCTTTGGAAACGGAAGCTCTAATGCGTCTTGTATTGGCTCAGTTTGAACAATATATAAAAATTTCTAAAAAAATTAATCAGGAGACCCTTTCATCTATTAGTGATATAGAAGAGCCTGGGCGTCTTGCTGACTTAATAAGCTCGCACCTTACATTAAAGCTTAAGGATAAACAAGAAATACTTGAAATCAGCGATATAGCTGGTCGGCTAGAGAAAATACATGAAATTTTAAACAATGAACAAGAAGTTCTAGAGTTAGAAAAGAAAATTGGTCAACGCGTTAAGAAGCAAATGGAAAAAACGCAAAAGGAATACTATCTGCGTGAGCAAATAAAAGCAATTCAAAAGGAGCTCGGTGAAAAAGAGGGCCGACTACAAGAAGGTGCTGAGTTAAGGGAAAAGCTTGCAGGCAAAAAACTACCAGACAATGTTAAAGAAAAAGTAGTTAAAGAAATTGAGCGTCTTGAAAAAATGCCACAAAGCTCTGCTGAAGGTACAGTCGTTCGCAACTATATTGAATGGCTACTCGATGTACCTTGGCTAGAAACTACGGATGATGAGATTGATATCGACAACTGTGAAAAAATTCTTAATGAAGATCATTACGGTTTAGATAAAGTCAAGGAGCGCATCCTAGAATACCTTGCTGTACAACAAATGGTAGGCAAGCTAAAAGGTCCGATTATTTGTTTTGTAGGTCCTCCTGGGGTTGGTAAGACATCCTTTGCTAAATCCATTTCCAGGGCTATTAATCGTAAGTTCGTCCGAATATCCTTAGGTGGGGTACGTGACGAAGCAGAAATACGTGGACATAGAAGAACCTATGTAGGAGCTATGCCAGGTAGAATTATGCAGGGTATGAAAACGGCTGGAACTATAAATCCCGTATTTCTTCTAGATGAAATAGATAAAATGAGTATGGATTTCCGAGGTGATCCGTCAGCGGCGCTACTAGAAGTCCTTGATCCAGAACAGAACAACAGCTTTAGTGACCATTATATCGAAATGCCCTATGATTTATCTAAGGTAATGTTTATTACAACGGCTAATAGTATTGCGGGTATACCTAGACCTTTATTAGATAGAATGGAGCTAGTTCATATTCCTGGCTATACTGAGCTAGAGAAGCAAAAAATTGCTGAAGGATATCTAATACCGAAGCAATTAAAAGAGCATGGACTAACTAAGGAACAGGTGAAAATAAATATTGAAGTTGTAGAAAAGGTTATTCGCGAATACACGAGAGAAGCTGGTGTGCGTAATCTAGAGAGACAAATGGCTACCCTGTGCCGTAAGGCTGCTAAAATCCTAGTTTCTAAGAAACGCAAGCGCGTGCTATTTACATCAACCAATCTAGACAAGTATCTAGGCCCTAGTCGTTACCGTTTTGGCCTAGCAGAGAAGGAAGACCAGGTCGGAGTTGCTACAGGATTAGCATGGACAGAAATGGGTGGAGATACACTATCTATCGAAGTAGCTATCACAAAGGGTAAAGGCAAATTAACCTTGACAGGTAAGCTAGGTTCAGTAATGCAAGAGTCAGCCCAAGCAGCCTTCAGTTATATTCGTTCTCGGAGCGAATCCCTTGATATTGAACAAGATTTCTACGAAAAATATGATGTTCATATACACGTTCCAGAAGGAGCAACGCCAAAGGATGGTCCATCAGCAGGAATTTCCATGGCAACAGCTATGGTGTCTGCATTTACTGGAGTACCCGTAGCTAAAGAGGTAGCTATGACGGGTGAAATCACCTTAAGGGGCAGAGTCTTACCTATTGGTGGTGTCAAAGAAAAGGTGCTAAGCGCCCATAGAGCAGGAATCACAACAGTCATACTGCCAAAAGAAAATGAAAAGGATTTACAGGATGTACCACAAAGTGTATTAAAAACACTAGAAGTGCATTTAGTAGAGCACTTAGACGAGGTATTAGAGCTTGCCATTCGCAAGCAGATAAATACTCCGCCATACGTTGCTGAAGCACAGTCGTCGGAATATATTGCAGGTGATCAAACATGAAGGTAAATAAAGCGGAAATCGTTATATCTGCAGTACAGCCCGAGCAATACCCAAAGGCACCAATTCCGGAAATAGCATTAGCAGGACGTTCGAATGTGGGCAAATCATCTTTGATTAATACACTTATTCAACGTAAGAACTTAGCCCGTACAAGTTCAAGTCCAGGTAAAACACAGACCCTTAACTTCTACCTAATCAATGATATTATGCATTTCGTTGATTTGCCAGGTTATGGATATGCTAAAGTGCCAAAAACATTACGTGCTGAATGGGGTAAGATGATCGAAACATACTTAACATCGCGGGAGCAGTTAAAGGCCGTATTTCATATCATAGATTTGCGTCATCCACCTACTAAGGATGATAAACTAATGTATGAATGGATGTCCCATTTTGATATTCCCCATGAAGTCATAGCAACAAAGCATGACAAAATACCGAAAACAAAGGCACCTAGACACGCGAAGATTATTCGTGAGGAACTGGGTATGCCAAAGGGTAAGCATCCGATACTATTTTCAAGTGAAACTGGTTTAGGTAAGGATGAAGTATGGAAGACAATCTATGAATTATGTGATATACGACCATAACCTAATCTCCAAAAATATATACAAAAATAGTTGAATATTATAAATATTAAAGCACCTTATTATAGGGTGCTTTTTTGTATGGGAAAATACGTCCATAAAAGACTAACAACAGCTTTTTTTGTAAATACTGTATATATGATAAAGAAAACTAAAAAGGGGAGCAACAAGATGAGTCGAAAGGCAATTATCATAGTAGCAGTAATCATAATCATTGCCGTAATAGTTTTATTTCCCACTTTAAGTGGCGGTATAGCATATTTCTTAGAGGACCCTGAAGCATGTACAACCTGTCATATAATGAATCCATATTATTACTCGTGGGCCGATTCAGCCCACGCTGATGAAGCAACATGTAACGATTGTCATGTGGCCAAGGGCCCAGTAGTAGAGTGGACTAGTAAGGGGCATGCTGCGGTGCGCCATGCTTGGGTATTTTTTTTACGTCAAACTCCTGATGTGATAGATATACACCCAACACTTAGCATCCCAATTATTCAAGATAACTGTGTTCGATGCCACTTCGAAGAAGTTAATAAAACAAACCTAATAGGTGAGTTAGGTGATCATAAGACATGTATAGACTGCCATAGACACACACCACATGGTGAGTTTATTCAGAATGATAGACGTTCATAGTCATAGTGATAGAAGTTCATAGTTAGAATGATAGACGTTCATAGATGGAGGAGTTAATTAATGAAAAATGCAAAAAAAGTAGCAATAATAATGCTTGTAGCAATTGCTATTGTAATGGGTGGGTATATCGCCTATTCTTTAGCAGTACAGCCTGAATATCAACCACAAATTGAAGTTTTTCCAGGTCAAATAGCTGACGATGAAGCCGACGCTTCTGTATGGGGTGAGTTCTATCCTGAACACTGGGAGAGCTATCAACGAAACTATGAAATGCGCCCGACAAGATATAACGGCTCAGTACCAGAGGATAAAACCATCATGTATCCATATTTACCTATTATCTATGGTGGTATGGGCTTTGCTGAAGATTACCTTGAAGATCGTGGACATGTATACTCCGTTGAAGATATCAGACATATTCATGAAAGTCGTAGACCACTTGCTGTATGCTGGACCTGTAAATCATCACAAGCCCACCTAATAATTGAAAGGGAAGGAGTAGATTACTACTCAATGGCTTGGGGTGATTTAGAGGAGGAAGTAGTGCATCCAATTGGTTGTCTAAATTGTCATAATCCTGAAGATATGAGCTTGACTGTAAGAAATCCAGCTTTTATCGAGGCTATGGATCGCTTAGGCATTGATGTCGCTGATGCAACGCAACAGGAAATGCGTTCCTATGTATGTGGACAATGCCATGTAGAATACTACTTTAGACCAGATGATAAGTACCTAATTTTCCCTTGGGACAACGGCTTTCACCCAGATGATATTGAAAGGTATTTCGATGATATAGGTTTTAACGACTGGACCCATGCTATTACTGGGGCTGAAGTAATCAAAATTCAACATCCTGAATTTGAGCTCTGGAGCTTAAGTACCCATGGTCAAGCTGGTGTTAGTTGTGCTGACTGTCATATGCCGTATGTGAGGGTTGGTAATACAAAGATGTCATCTCACCATTGGCAAAGTCCATTAAACACATTAAATGAATCCTGTCGTACGTGCCATATACAAAGTGTAGACTGGTTACGGCAACAGGTTTACGACCGTCAAGATAAGACAAAACGACTACTAGATATAGCTGCCTATGCTTTAGTTGATGCAATAGAAGAAATAGCTCTTGCTTTAGAGGAAGGCAACTATAATGAACAAAGCTTAGAAGAGGCGCGATATTTGCAGCGTCGTGCGCAGCTTAGGGTAGATTTCTTTATTGCTGATAACAGTACGGGGGCACATAATCCTACACTTGCATTAGAGGTACTGGGAGTAGCGATTGAGCAAGCCCATGAGGCACGTAAAGCAGCTGAAATGGCCAGGCTTGGTGAATTATATGAAGCGCCACGGGATATTCAACGGGGCGAAGGTGCCCGTGATGATGCGTACCTAGAGCAATACAACTAATAGAAACTTCGGCTAATATAAGCTTTGGCTCAAAGACTCAACAGAGCAGGGATGTAAATCTCTGCTCTTGTTACATTTTTTCTATGATTTGCGTTTAATGTTGGTTATTTCTAAAGATTTATATTAAAATAAAGGAAACATATAATATATAGAAGATCGATACGTTTTAGAAAGGATGATAAATATGGCAATAGCTCCTAATCTAGAGAATTATGAGCAAGCAAGAGCTACCTTTAAATGGGAAGAAGCTGAAAAGGAATTTACCTGGAATAAATCTGGCAAGTGTAATATTGTATACGAAGCAATTGATCGGAAATGTGAACAGGGAGCAGCCAACGATATAGCCCTTTACTACAGCGATGGTGACCGTGACGAGCAATATACATACGAAAAGCTACAAAAACTATCAAATAGATTTGCTCGAGGGCTCAAAAGTCTTGGTGTTGCTAAGGGTGATCGCGTATTTATCTTTTTACCTCGTACACCAGAGTACTATGTTGCGATGCTTGGTACGATTCGTATTGGTGCGATTGCAGGGCCGCTCTTTGAAGCTTTTATGGAGAAGGCAGTTAAGGACCGTTTAGAAGATAGTGAAGCAAAGGTTTTGGTAACTAGCCCAGAACTACTTGAACGTGTTCCACTTCATGAGCTGCCAGAGCTTAAGCGCGTTATTATTGTTGGCGCGGATGAGGTAGATGAAGGTAAAAGGCAGGTTGCATATCAAGAAATTATGCGTCATGATAGCACGCCTATTGTCGAGTGGCTAGACAAAGAAGATGCGATGATGATTCATTACACGTCGGGCTCGACTGGTAAGCCTAAAGGTGTTTTGTTAAGTCATTATGCGATGGTTCATATGTATATATCGGGTAAATGGGTCTATGATTTAAAACCTACTGACATTTATTGGTGTGTTGCAGATCCGGGTTGGATTACAGGAACAAGTGCAGGAATGTGGGCACCATGGCTTAACGGTACCCCAGTAGTTATGCGTGGGGGAAGATTTAATCCAGAGCATTGGTATGAGACATTAGCCAAACACAAAGTAACTGTATGGTTTAGTGCTCCGACTGCCTTCCGTATGCTCATGGCAGCAGGAACAGAGATTGCTAAAAAGTATGATTTATCAAACTTAAGACATATATTATCTGCAGGAGAGCCGCTAAACCCAGAGTTAATAAAGTGGGGTATGGATACTTTTGGTGTCCCGATATATGATAACTGGTGGATGACTGAAACTGGTTCGTCAGTAATTGCTAATTTCCCAGCTTTAGAGATAAGGCCAGGCTCTATGGGCAAGCCAATACCAGGAATTGAAGTAGAAATCGTTAATAATATCGGAACACCAATGGGGACTAATGAATTAGGTAACCTAGCGATTAAGCCGCCATGGCCTGGACTTATGAAGACGATATGGAATAATCCAAGTAAGTATGCAGATTACTTCGTCAATGGCTGGTACATCTCAGGGGATTCAGCTTATAAGGATGAAGATGGATACTATTGGTTTGAGGGTCGTATTGATGATGTAATTAACACAATGGGTGAACGTGTTGGCCCATTCGAGGTAGAAAGTAAGCTTGTAGAGCACCCTGCGGTCGCAGAGGCAGGGGTTATCGGTGTACCAGATCCCGTTCGCGGAGAGGTTGTTAAGGCGTATATTACTTTGCGCCAGGGGTTTCATGAATCTGACGAACTAAAAGAGGATATTATGAACTTCGTAAGAGAAAGACTTGCAGCCCATGCCCGACCGAGAATTATTGAGGTCAGAAACAAGCTTCCTAAAACCCGAAGTGGTAAAATTATGCGTAGAGTCTTAAAAGCTAAGGAATTAAATATTCCAACTGGGGATGTCTCAACTATAGATGATTAATAAAAAAAGAAGCTAGGGGCTTGTACTAAGCCTTTAGCTTCCTTTTTGATTCCATCAAAAATATTTTAGATTTCATCAAACATATTTTTTCGGACTGCGTAAACCGCTGCCTGTGATCTATTAGAGAAATTGAGCTTACTGAACACGTTACTTACATAATTACGGACCGTTTTTTCACTTAGGCATAGCACTTCACCAATTTCTCTATTGGTCATACCCTCGCCAATCAAATTAAGAATTTCATGCTCCTGGTCGGTTAGCTCTTTTTGTTTTGACTCAAGCTGCATGCGTTGAATTAGCTTTTGCGTGCCGTCATAATCTAGGATATGCACTCCTGATAATGCTTGGTTAATTGAACGTACAAGCTCATCAAATCCAATCTTTTTCTTAACGTAGCCGACAGCACCTGCAAGAATTGATGAGTACATGGCCTCTTCGTCAGTATGAGATGTTAGCATTAAAACCTTAGCGTTAGTATCAATATCCCTAATTGCCCTACATGCTTCTATGCCATTTTTGATTGGCATACGTATATCCATTAGTGTTAAGTCTGGTCGCAATTCTTTATAAATCTCTACAGCTTGTTTACCATTTTCTGCTAGTCCGACCACCTCGTATTGTCCTTCTTGCTCTAACAAGCCCTTTAGCCCTAAGCGGACAATTTCATGGTCATCCACAAGTAAAATTTTTGTCGTTTTAGTCATCCAAATCATCCTCCCACGGAATTTCAATTTCAATTGTAGTACCCTGCTTAGGCTTACTATTGATAGATAGTGAACCCTTTAAAGAATACACCCTTTCTTTAATGTTGTTTAGGCCTTGATGGTAGCCCTGTGAGGTGCGCTTTTTTAAATTCCTCTCATTAAAACCCTTACCATTATCAGAAATAATTAATGTAATAATATTATTATTGCTTTTAAGTTTAATTTTCACATTGCTTGCTTGAGCGTGTTTAATTACGTTAGTTAATAATTCGAATGTTATTAGTTTAATGTTTTGAGTTACATCACCAGATGGATAAAACTTATTGAAAGCTTCATCGTAGGCAAAATCAACATTGATTTTTGAGTGAATTTTGAAATCATGTATGATTTCAAAAATTGAATTTATTAAAATATTAGTATTATTACTAGACTGTGCCCTAAGGTTGTTAATGTAATTACGCATTTGAATTATTACATCATCTAGTTTTTCAATCGCAGTTTTTATGTGTGATTTTGATTTTTCTGGTTCTTTATCCATTGACATAGATGCGTTTTCAAGGTATAAACCTACACCATATACCGATTGAATTATACCATCATGGAGGTCGCGTGAAAAACGTTCACGCTCATTGTATACAGAGTTAAGAATTTGTGCTTGCTCAAGCTGACGCTCTATCTCAATTTTGAAGATTCTTAATATTAATACAGCATAATAGGCCATTAATACTCCACTAGTTGCTCGGATTAGATATATTGGTATACCAGTTAGCTCGAAAAACGATTTCGTGTTGATTACACTAGCGGGCAAAAAGGTAGTTTCAGGTACTATCAATCCTCCAGCAAAAGCATATAGTAAGAACGCCGCACTAAAGCCTTGCAATTTCGAGCTAGAGACCTTGAAACGCCGTTGCTTTAACAAAGGTATTTGTAGGTATATTGCGTATGCAGATATTATTGAACCAGGTAAAGCCAATAAATAGCGTGACCAGGCGTTACTTGAGTTTATCCACGTACGAAAATCATCATAATAGAAAATATTTGATAAAATAAAGAGCATAAACCACATGCCAAAAATCACAACTGGTATATAATGGATGCCATTCCAGCGCTGCTTCGTTTCCGAAAGCAAACTACTTCCAAACATAAATAGAAACATAAATGATAATGAATTTAAAAATGTTTTAAATACGATGATGTTATTAATTCCGTCGAGATATAAGTACTCACGTTGAAATGGAATAAACATAATACCCCACTCAACAAGTCCGTGCGCTATACCAAATAGTGCTAAAAATTTTAGGCTCTTAGCTAATGGTATATTACTAAAATTCTTAGGCTGTAAAGCAATTGCAAAACCCATAAGGAAAAAAGCTAAACCGTATACCATAAAGACTTCTGAGCGAAAGGTAATAAAGAATTCTTGAAATATAATGTTAATCACCTGCCAGGAATTTATGAAGAAAAAATGTAGCATATTTTCATATGTCATTATACAGGAAGATTTAATATTAATATAGCAAATTCTGCGTCTTTACTAGGTTTTTCTTTATTTTACGCCAGTTTATAAAGTATATAGAATTATAATTATATGAAAAAAAATCTATGGTACAAATGCAATGCAAAAAAGATGACATTTGACATGTGGAGCAAAAGTGACATATTAAACAACAAGATTATAAATATAACAATTGCTGATGATATTTATAAATTAAAAAAACTCTCAATCTAGTTTTCCAATAGATTTAGAAACGCCTATAAATAAAGCGGCATATCAATTATTTATAATTATTTAAAAGAAAGTGACAAATATACTCCTCCGATTGAAGTAATTAAGTAAAATCATTGCAAAAAAACAAGAGGACAAAATTTCCCTATATTAATGGACTTATGACAATATGAAGGAAGTGTGATGTATGTCAAAATGTGATTAAGATGTGAATTCATCAAAAACACAAAAACTTAAAAGGTGGGAAAATTGAAATGAGCAAAAATCGTTTATTAGTATTAATGGCGATGTTAGTGATTGCTGCTCTAGTTGTAGTTGGTTGTGCAGATGAAGTTGCGACGCCAGATCCAGCTCCAGCACCAGCACCTGATCAGCCAGTTACACCAGACCCAGTTGCAACAGACCATAGAACTGTTTACAATGAATATGTTAGCGGCTTCACTGGTCCTGATGCATGCCAAATGTGTCACCAAGATCAATACAAAAAATGGGAAACATCTTGGCATACAATTAAAATAACTGAAGGACCAGCACGTCTAGGTGGAAGCTTAGAGAACATCTGGGAAGATGTAGTTCCACAGTGGGATGAACTTGATACTTATGTAATCTTAGATCAAAAAGACAGAAATACTCTTTACATTAGTACAGAGAAAGTTGCTATTGAAGATGTAGAATTCGTTGTAGGTGCTACTCGTAAGCAACGTTATATGGTTTACTACGATGGTGGACCTCGTGAAGCTTGGTTATCTACTACTGAAGACGGTGGAATCTCTTGGACAATTGACAAGTCTCAAACAGTTCAATTCGAAGGTAACTTAGATCGCGCTGGTTACAAATTATTAGCAGTTGAAATGCGTGGATTTGGAGCGTCAATTTATTCATATGGTGAGCACAGATCATGGCAAGAGCGTTGTATCGCTTGTCACGTAACCGGTTTTGATGCTTATGCATGGGAAGATGCTTTAGAAGAGTATAAGAATGGTGAGCGTGAAGACCTGCGTGACTTCTTTGCAGCAGACTTGCGTATTAGCTGTGAAGCATGTCACGGACCAGGTGCTGATCATGCTGCTAACCCAATGGCTGAAGGAAAAATTATCAACCCAGCTAAATTGTCTTATGACGACCCGACTCGTAAAATGGTTTGTGAACAATGTCATACACGTACTGGCGGTAAAAATAAGTTTGATTTAAGTCAGGAATCTAACGATTTACGTGGATTTATGTTAGGAACTCATGACTACTTAGATGTGCAAGATTATGTACGCCCAGCTTGGGGTACTGGTAACCGTGCAACATCAATCGATGGTAAAGGTCGACGTGACCATCAGCATGACATGGATATCCGTTTGCAAGATTACATCTTTGAGAGACAAACAGTTCATGGACAACAAGCTTGCTTTGATTGCCATGACTCTCATAATGTAGGTAATGATCCAAACAACAAGAGTATTAAAGGTTCTCAACCAGTTGATGCATGTATCGCATGTCATGGAGATAAATCAGAAGATTACATGAAAGTTTTAAATGGTCGCACAGGGTGGTCTGGTTATGGTTTTGGTAACTGGGATAATGAAGGTGGAAGAACTGGTCATAGCCAACACATATTTAACTTTGACGAAGAAGGACGTAGCTTCGGTTTATCACCAGAGCAATACACATGGGCATTAAAATCTGGCGGTAACGCTGCAGACAAAGCTGATTGGGTATCTATCTGGCCTTGGGAAGCTTCTTACTTCGAAGGTAAAGGACAGCAAACATTCACTGGCGCTGAGCCTTGGAATCAATAATAGCTATACAATATTGTGAAGCTATATTATAAGTGGTTTTTTTGACAGAAGAAAAAGGGTTACTAATCATAGCATTAGTGCCCTTTTTTCTAAGTTTTAAGCTGCCAACACTGCCAATAATTACTTTTAATTTACCAAAATTAATATAAAAATTTTTGATGTTTCATAAATAAAAAGTTACTTTCTAGCTATAAATGATGTAAATATCACAATTAATTACTATGAAATAATCTTAGTGATGATGGGTGCCTGGAATAATAACTAGCTATAAATTACTATAAAAAACTAGTAGCATGATTGTGTAGAAGATTAAATAAAATTAGTAGTTCAATTTTATTTCATAATATAGTATGATAGGAAATGTAATATTAATCACATCTTTAAAATTCATAATTTAAACTTCAACTGGGGAAAACAAAAACAAAAAGAGAAAAAATAAAGGGAGGAAGAAACATGAAAAGACAGCTTTCGCGACGTTCGTTTATTAAGACAACTGCTGTTACAGGCGCTGGCGTCGCTCTCATTTCTGGCGGATTGATGTCGGTTGACAACTTGGCTCAAGCTTCAGGTTCGAATTCTGGCAGGAAGTATGGCATGGTTATTGATAATACTAAATGTATTGGGTGTGGATTATGCCAAAAAGCTTGCCGCACGCAATGGGATATGCCACCAGATGAAACATTCATTCAATTAGAAAGAGACTACGTTGGTGCTAACGGTGTACCGGAGCATTTCACTTCACAATGTAATCACTGTGAAAATCCGCCGTGTGCTAAAATTTGCCCAACAACTGCTACGTACTTAAATGAAGATGGTATTCTAGTTATGGACAATAAAAAATGTATAGCATGTAAGGGCTGTATGGCTGCTTGTCCATATAATGCAAGGTTTTGGAGTTATAAATGGAAGACTCCTGAAAAATGTCGTTTCTGCGATGGATACGTTCAAGGTGGACATAGACCAGCTTGTGTTATCCAATGTCCAGTAGAAGCTCGTGTATTCGGAGACTTAAACGATCCAAATAGTGAAATATCTAAAGTTGTTGCTAGTGAAAATCTTGTACGTTTAAGAGAAGAGCTAGGAACTGAGCCGAAAATATATTATAAGAGAAAATAATAAAGGGGGAGACAAACATGAAAGAAGCACTACACCAAGAAACGCCAATGCCTAGTCGCTTTAATAAGAACATTCCTCTACTAGGTTTTGCTGCTGTTCTGGCTGTTATATTTGCATATGGTGGAGTAATGTCGTTCTTATATGGGCACGGTGTTTGGGGAACGTCTGATGAAGTTCCTTGGGGTATATTAATTACAGCTTATGTTTATTTCGCAGTTGGCTGTACGGGGCTATGCTTACTATCATCGTTAGCTCACGTATTCCATTTCAAACCATATGAATCAATGGGTCTAAGACCAGTTATTTTAGCGATTGTTTCTATGATTACTGCATTCATAATTATCGCTTTAGAGTTAAAATACGTATTGAATATGGCAATTTATCTAGTATTATCACCAAACTTTAAGTCGGTATTCGTATTGATGGGTATGTTATATGGTGCATATCTAGTATTCTTGATTTTAGAGCTATTTACTTACGCACTAGGCTACAAAAAACTTTCAAGATATCTTGCAATTGTAGCTATTATCACTGGTGTTTCTGCTACAAGTAACTTAGGATTAGTATTTGGATCTTTAGTTGCTAGATCTTACTGGACTGCTCCAATGATGCCAATCATGTGGATTGTTTCAGCACTAGTAACAGGTGCTGCAGCATTAATTATTCTATATTACTTTGTAGATCGTGAGCAAAGTCGTGCTAATACAAACCACTTAGTAAATCAGTTCAGAAAGCTTTTAGGATACTTTATCCTAGGATACTTTGCATTAAATGCATTCCATATCTTTATGGGCTTAACTAGCTCAAATCTAGAAAGACAAGAAGCTGCTAATTTCCTTCTGTTTGGGGACTATGCAATCAATTTCTGGGTTATGGAAGTTGGGATTTTAGTACTTGCTTTAGCTGTGGTATTCCTATTATCTAATAACCAACGTGCAATAATGATGTCAAGCGTACTAGTATTGATAGCAATGATGTTTGCTAGACACAATACAGTAACAGCAGGACAGATAGTATCACTTACACCAGATGGCCAAGGACCAATTAAGATTCTTAGCTACTCACCAACATTTGTTGAGTGGGCGATGACTTTTGGTGCTTTCGGTATCATTATCATTGCATACATTGTCTTAGAGTATGTTGTTGTATTTGTTAAAGACAAATTTGGCAAGAAAGAAGTACCTGCAGCAACAGAAGCAACAGAGACTATGTAAAACGTATCATATATAAAAAATTTATGAAGACTTCACTGGGGAAATTGTTCCTTTGTGAGGTCTTTTGTTTTTTTCAAACACTTAGCATCACTCTAATTATAGAGCCATTCATAACATTTAACACGTGTAATATAAAAATAAAAACAATTCTAAATAAGTGACGGATGTCACTAGATTTAGTGAATTTATTATGAAAAAATAGATTTAAGAATGTGACGATACATAATAAGTCATTTAATGAATTGTGTTTGAAATATCACATTCAAGGTAAGGCTTTGCCTAATGAAACTTACATGGGTATGGACAACTGCTTAACTTGTCACGGTAGCATGAAAGACAAGTTTATGGTAACATCGCATCCAAACAAAACTGGAGATGCGAACAACATCAGACAAGAGCCTGTAGACACATGGCAAACTGAGATGTTAAACGAGTTTGGAAATCCAGTGGTATTTGATGAGAACGAAGAGACTGGAATTGAGGGAACTAGAGACATTGAGCTTCAAGATGGAACTAGCCTTCAAGGTGTAGGTGGAGTCTATGTTGTTTTCGATGGTCTAAGTGGTGAAGATAGAGTATTTGTAGCTAATTTCTATAATGAAGCGCAAGAATTAGTACACTCTATGAAAGTTGATGTTTTCCATGTAGGTGCAGGAGTTCGCCGCCAAGCGTTTGCTGTTAACTTAGGCGATGGTTATGGAACTCGTATGTTAAAATACCAATATAGCTTTGTAGATTGGAGTCATAACTACGAATGGAGAGATCGTAACCAAGCAAGAATCTTTGAAGTTAACTGTATCGCATGTCACGTAACAGGCTTCGACTTACCAAAGTGGGAAGCTGACAAGAACTTAACTATAGCAGAAACGACTGCAAACTTAGGAGTAGGCTGTGAGAACTGTCATGGACCTGGTTCTAATCATGCTGCAAACCCTATGGGTGAAAACTTAATTGTTAATCCTACTGTGCATTTAACTGTAGATCAACAAATTCATAATTGTTCACAATGTCATATCCGTGGAACAACTTTAGATGAGCATGGTGAGACTACACCTCGTCAAGACAATCTGAACTTCCGTCCTGGGGATAATGTTTTAGACTTCTTTAGACCAATGGAAGTGAAGTTTGGTGAAGGAACTTCCCGTGTTGCTACAGACGGCAAAGCCCGTGCATCACGCCAGCAATTTATGGATCATTACATTGGAACTAAGTCTTGGATGGCTTGTACTGATTGCCATAGTGTTCATGAAAATAATAATGAAGGTAAGTTATTACATGGCACTGTGGAGGAATTATGTGCATCTTGTCACGGAGGTCAATACGGTTCAACTGAAGATATTCGTGAGTTAATCGATGGAATGCGTGGATTTGAAGGTAATGATAGAGGTTGGTATCAAAACCATACCTATAAATTTGACGATGAATGTCGCGTAATTGGATTCCCAGAAACAGAGTGGAACGAAGAGAACAAGTGGCCTTGGCAGTTTGAAGATTGGAAATGGGACTGGGAGCAGTAATCTCAAATAATTACTCACAAGATTGAAATATGATTTAATATGAAAAAGTAGCCATCATATCACAATATGATGGCTACTTTTTTGTATACATAAAAAACCTCCTCAAGCTAAAAATAGTACTAATTATTGATTAAGAGGTGAGAATTATGAAGCTTAAGAAAATGTTGTTATCTATAATGTTAGTGTTTGCTGTAATTTCCTTAATAGTTGCTTGTTCTCCAGCTGAGCGACCTGAAGCACCAGCTACTGAACCAGACTATCCAGATAGACCACTTAATGAACCTCAAGTACCAGTTGTAGATGATGAGCGACAACAAGAGCTATATGAGGATCTACAACCAGGGCGAGGTGTCGATATTGATGAAGATAGACTTGGGGAAATGCGTCACCAGCTCGAGCAACGCGCACCAATATTTCCGCAGGCGCCAAGATAGGAGCAGCTAATATGACTAATGAAAAGAAAATATTGTTAATTATTCTTCTATTAATGGTAGCGGTTAATATGTTAGGTTGTGAGCAGTTAGAAAATATGCTCAAGACGATTGAGGAACGAGAGGATATTGAACAAAACGGCGATAAACCGAAGAAGGCTGCAGAAGATGATGAGACTGAAGATGATGAAGAAGAAACTGAAGATGAAGAAGCTACCGATGAGGAAGCGGATGGAGTAGAAGAAGCACAGGAACAAAAACCCGCAGGAAGCTGATAAGCTAGTCAAGGGCTGTTGTTTACAGCAAACTTTAAGTTTGTTGTACAACAGCCCTTTTGTAATGGAGCTATATATTAGCGGTTTTTATAGCGAAATTTATAGCTTTTGAATTTTTCTGAAGATTTATAATTGCGGTTATAATCCTGAGCTAAAGATGATACAATAGCCGCATCGTGGAAACATCCTGGCGGGAAATGTAAAATCGTATGGCCTAATAAAAAATGTAAATCTTTATTTGGACTATAGGAAGATAATTTAGTATCATAGACAGTATGCATGTTAAAGCCTCCTTACATAGTTAATATATCTATATGATATTATGAACTGGGCAAATGTGTGTATTGTTATATGTGTCATATATCTGTAGCAATTTGTTCACAAAACAGTCATACTCTGATTTTTATACAATGATATAATAATAAAAAAGTAAAGCATTATTCTGAAGCGATGAATTGATGGGGTGAATTTAGAAAAATGTACATTTTGGCCGCTGGTATTAATTACCGAACTGCACCGGTAGAGATTCGGGAAAAATTCACATTCACCAAAGATGAAGTTCCTGATGTTCTACAAAAAATACGATCAATGAATAGTATTATGGAGTGTTCTTTAGTAGCGACGTGTAATCGCACGGAGTTCTATTTCATTGTTGATAATATTCATTGTGGTGAGCAGAACCTATTAATGTTTCTGCAAGAGTATTTCAACACTGATCGTTCTGAATTTAGGCAATATCTATATACCCATGCTAACGAACGAGCTATAATTCATTTGTTCAAAGTTGCCTGTGGTTTAGATTCTATGGTGCTTGGTGAAACACAAATCTTAGGACAGGTACGTGAGGCATATGATGTTGCATTAGCAAATAACACAATAGGAACGATTCTTAAACAGCTACTACCACACGCGATTTGTGTTGGTAAACGCTGTCATACTGAAACAGATATTGGGAAGAATGCTGTTTCTATTAGTTATGCTGCAATAGAGCTAGCAAAGAAGATTTTTGGTCAGTTAAACGATAAGCAAGTATTAATTATCGGCGCTGGTAAAATGAGTGAATTGACGGCAAAGCATCTAAATAGCTCAGGCGTTGAACAGGTTTATGTAGTAAACCGTACATACCAGCGAGCACAGGAACTTGCTGAGAAATTTAATGGTATTGCGGTAGAGTGGGAGAATATTGAAGACTCATTATCAGAAGTGGACATCGTTGTAAGTTCAACGGGGGCCACTGACTTTGTCATTGACAAAAAGATTATGGAGCGAGTAATGATTAGACGTAAAAATCGTCCGATTTTTATGATTGATATAGCTGTTCCTCGTGATTTGGATCCAGAAATCAATGAGGTAGATGGTGTATTCCTGTATGATATTGACGAGCTCGAAGGTGTTGTAGAAGCGAATAAGAAATTACGTGAGCAAGAAGTTAACGTCATCGATACAATCATCGAAGAGGAGATAGATAATTTCAGCACTTGGCTTGACACCCTAGAGGTAATCCCACTGATAAAAGCCTTAAAGCACAAAACAGATGCTATCTATGAAAACACAATGGAAAGCTTATACAATAAGCTTCCAGACCTATCAGAACGTGAGAAGAAAGTAATTCGCAAGCATACAAAAAGCATTATTAATCAGATTCTAAAGCAGCCTATCACCCATGCAAAAGAAGTAGCAGGCAAGAAATATTCAAAGGAACAAATTGAATTGATTGCCGAAATCTTTGGCGTTTTAGAAGAACCCTGTTATAAGGCCAATGTCGTTAAGCTTGGGAATCGTAAGCCTAAATCTACAGTATGCTCAGTAAAATCTGAGAAGTACCTAGCTTCCATTGGCCGCTTGTAAGTAACCTGCTTAGTCCAATAAATAAAAGCTGTTAATTTTGATTGTATAAAAGCTGTTAATCTAATAAGTAACTTGTTAAGTAATGGGGGGGTTGGTTAATGCTTTTAAGTGATTATGCATGGCTTTATATTGTAATGATAGTCATATACGCTTTAAGTGTTACATTATATTTTTATGATTTTATCCAAAGCAATAAAAAAGCCAACCGTCTAGCCTTTGGTTTACTAGTCGTAGTTTGGATATTCCAAACTGTGTTTTTCCACATGCGTATGAAGGAAATTGGACAAATACCTATTTTGACACTTTTTGAAACTCTGTTTTTCTACTCGTGGATGCTAGTTACATTAAGTCTTATAATTAATTATTTATATAAAGTTGATTTACTTGTGTTTATGGCAAACGCCGTAGGATTCGCAATTGTAGTTCTGAATTTATTTGTCAGCAGACAGGCTGATCCTGGAGTTAACGAATTGCTGCAAGGTGATTTGTTAGTCGTTCATATAATATTTGCGTTTATTAGCTATGGGCTATTTTTTATATCATTTTTGTTTTCGTGTTTGTATTTGTTACAGGTACGAATGCTAAAAAACAAGCAGGTATTTTCTAACCTGTATAGAAAAATCCCACCGCTAGATAAACTAGATAAGTTTTCATACTTACTAGCACTTATAGCGTTTCCTGTATTACTAATATCCTTGGTATTAGGGACGATTTGGGCTTATATGAACAGTATTTATATTTGGACAGATGTGAAATTTATTATTAGTAGCTTAGTGCTAATAGTATATGGTGTTTATTTACACCGACGTGTGGCACTTGGGTGGCAGGGACGTAAGCTAGCAATATTAAACATGCTAGGTTTTGCTTTTATTATCTTTAATTACTTCCTCTCTAGGTGGGTATCATCCTTCCACCATTGGGTTTAGGGTTATGCCTATGGAGAGATTTTACCCGATATTTTTAAGAATTAAGGACAAACTATGTGTCGTTGTTGGCGGTGGTAATGTCGCTGAACGTAAAGTCATGACCTTACTTGAGGATGGAGCTAAGGTAAAAGTTATTAGTCCAGATATTACGAAAACCTTATCAGCTTTAGCTGAAGCGGGAGAGGTAGAGTGGAAGCCTAGGTATTATGAAGTGGGTGACTTACTCGGCGCATTCCTAGTATATGCAGCTACCAACTCACAGGAAGTTAATCAGCAGGTATACACAGATGCCCAAAAGCACTCTATTTTAGTAAATACTATAGATAACCAGGAGCTATGTGATTTTATTGTTCCTTCAAGAATTGACAAAGGCAAGCTACAGATTTGTATTTCAACCTCAGGTGCTAGTCCTGCATTAGCGAAGCAAATTCGCGAAGAGCTTGAAGAACACTTCTGTGATGAATACCAAATGTTTTTAGACTGGATGCAGCAGCTGCGAGAATGGTTGTTGAAAAATGAGCCAGATGAACAAACGCGCAGACAAATTTTCAAACAGGCTGTTCAATCCCCTATTTTAGAGTTGCTGCGTGAACAGCGCATCGAAGAAGCAAGAGCAATTATACATTCATATACAAAAGAACTGATTCTAACTGACCAATGTGGCTGCAACTAGATAATAAATTGCAATTAGATCTTAAATTGAGACTTTTAGAATTGACTAACGACTTTGGAGGTAATTATGAGAAAAATTATTATTGGTAGTAGAAAGAGCGAATTGGCACTAACACAGACAAACTGGGTAATAGCTCAACTTAGCAAACTGAACTTGCCGGTAGAATTTGAAGTAAAGAAAATTGTCACTAAGGGAGATAAAATCCTAGACGTTACCCTTTCAAAGGTTGGCGGTAAAGGTCTATTTGTCAAAGAAATTGAGCAGGCATTACTTGATGGGGAAATTGATATTGCTGTTCATAGTATGAAGGATATGCCTGCAGAAATGCCGGAGGGTCTTGTGATTGGTGCAACTACTGTTCGCGAAGACGTGAGGGACGCCTTAGTTACTAAGGACAACCAGTACACGATGGATACTTTACCAGAAGGTGCTCGCATTGGAACAAGCAGCTTGCGTAGAAGTGCACAGCTATTGAATATGCGTCCTGACCTAGAAATCACATCTATTCGTGGAAACGTAGGCACTCGTATTAACAAAATCGATGAAATGGATTTAGCAGGAATTATATTAGCATGTGCGGGGTTAAACCGCTTAGGTCAATCACAGCAAATCACAGAGGCCATTGACGCTACTATCTGTGTGCCAGCAGTTGGCCAAGGAGCATTAGGCATTCAATGCCGTGCTGATGATAAGGAAGTATTAGATTTATTAAACCATCTTAATCATGTACCGACTGAACAGGCAGTACTTGCAGAGCGTTCATTCTTGAAGCAATTAGAAGGTGGCTGCCAAGTACCAATTGGAGCATACGGCACATGGGATGGCGAGCAGGTAACACTAACGGGTATGGTTGCAAAAATAGATGGATCGAAGGTGCTTAAGCATACACTAACAGGTAAAGATCCAGTAGCATTAGGAGTCGAAGTAGCTGCACTATTAAAAGCAGAGGGAGCAGCAGAGATACTAGAGGAAGCAAAGGAGATTGCCAATGTCTAAGGGAAAAGTATATTTAATCGGAGCAGGCCCTGGAGACCCAGGTCTAATTACAGTAAAAGGTTTAGAGTGCATTAAAAAGGCAGAGGTTTTAGTCTATGACCGTTTATCAAGTCCAAGATTATTAGCCCATGCAAGTACTGATTGTGAGTTAATCTATGTTGGTAAAAAGCCAGATCGCCACACATTACGCCAAGAGGAAATCAATCAATTACTTGTAGATAAAGCCTTAGAGGGTAAAGTTGTTACCCGTTTAAAGGGTGGAGATCCTTGTATCTTTGGTCGAGTAGGTGAAGAAGCTGAACTACTTGTAGATAACGGTTTAGAATTTGAAATCGTTCCTGGTATTACATCAGGAATTGCCGTTCCAGCATACGCAGGTATTCCAGTAACACATAGAGACTATAACTCTTCATTTGCAATTGTTACGGGACACGAAGACCCTGAGAAGAATGAATCTAATATTGATTGGTCTAAATTAGCGACTGCTACAGGCACTATCGCTTTCTATATGGGAATCTCTAATCTTCCTAGTATCGTAAGTAACCTAGTGAAGCACGGTCGTCCAGCGACAACTCCAGTAGCACTAATTCGCTGGGGAACACGTCCAGAGCAATGGACACTAACAGGTACCCTTGAGACAATTGTAGAAATCGTTGAGCGTGAGCAGTTCACATCACCAGCAATTATCTTAGTTGGTGAAGTAGTTAAATTAAGAGAGAAGCTTAACTGGTACGAAAAGAAACCGTTGTTTGGTCAACGCGTTCTTGTTACTAGGGCTAGAAGTCAAGCAAGCGACCTATCTGATATGATTGAAGAGCTTGGTGG
The DNA here is from genome assembly GCF_001730225.1 of Desulfuribacillus alkaliarsenatis. Classification (NCBI taxonomy): domain Bacteria; kingdom Bacillati; phylum Bacillota; class Desulfuribacillia; order Desulfuribacillales; family Desulfuribacillaceae; genus Desulfuribacillus; species Desulfuribacillus alkaliarsenatis. The sequence continues at coordinate 229,912 of NZ_MIJE01000001.1, forward strand.
CGAGCCGTATGAGTTCCCAACTATTAAAATATTGCCTCCAGTTGATAGAAAGCCTATCGATGCAGCATTAAATGAGCTTTCAACATTTGACTGGGTAATTTTTACAAGCCCTAATGGTGTTTCACACTTTATGAAATATTTAAAAGAAAACAAGGTCGATATCCGTAACTTTGGCAATGCTAAAATTGCCTGTGTTGGACCAAAAACAGCAGAAATCCTTGAAGGTTATGGTTTAAATGTAGACGTGCTTCCAGCACAATTCATCGCTGAAGGCTTACTAGATGCTATTGAAGATCAGCTTAAGCCAGGACAAAAAGTCCTGCTTCCACGTGCCGACATTGCGCGCAAGATGCTTCCAGAAGAGCTAAAGAAGCGTGGACTAGAGGTAACAGAAATAGATACCTACGAGACAAAGATGGATGCAAGTAACGCAGATGAAGTGGTTGAGCTATTACAGGAGAAAAGAATTCAAATTATTACCTTTACAAGCTCATCAACAGCTAGCAATTTCTATGAAGCATTAACTAGTACTGGTCAAGATGTGCTAGAGCTAATTAAAGGCGTGAAGATTGTCAGCATTGGTGCGATGACAACACAAACATGTCAAAAGCTAGGCTTTGAAGTAGCAATTGAAGCTGAAGAGTCCACATTAAACGGCTTAGTAAATGCAACTATTGAAGTAGCAAAAAAATAGATGTTGAAACAAATCGAAGTTTGGGAGGGTAACGCATGGAACCATTTCAAAGACATAGAAGATTAAGAAAAACTGCTGCAATGCGTAGCTTAGTCAGAGAAAATATTGTTACTACAGACGATTTAATTTATCCGATTTTTGTGGTGCATGGCAATAAGCAAAAGAATGAAGTGCCATCAATGCCTGGAGTATTCCATCTATCAATTGACATGCTAGAGGCAGAGGTGCGTGAGCTAGAGCAATTAGATATTAAATCTGTTATTCTGTTTGGTTTGCCAGCAGAAAAGGACTATATTAGCTCGGAAGCCTACGCAGCGGATGGTATTGTACAGCAGGCAATTCGTAGAATCAAAGACCTTGCTCCAGACATGCTAGTGGTGACAGATGTTTGCCTATGCCAATACAATCCATTAGGACATTGTGGTCTTGTAGAAGACGGCTATGTAACTAACGACAACTCACTAGAATTAATAGCAAAGGTTGCAGTATCCCATGCAGAAGCAGGGGCTGATATTGTAGCCCCTTCAGATATGATGGATGGTCGTGTGTATGCAATCCGTAATGCCTTAGATGATAATGGATTTGTTGACGTACCGATTATGTCCTATGCTGTTAAATACGCGTCAGCTTACTATGGTCCTTTCCGTGATGCTGCTGATTCAAAACCGCAGTTTGGTGACCGTAAAACTTATCAGATGGATCCAGCTAATGTTAGAGAAGCGATTCGCGAAGCCCAAACAGATATTGAAGAGGGTGCGGATTTCTTAATGGTTAAGCCAGCATTAGCGTATATGGACGTTATTAAAGAGTTAAAGCAAAGCTTTGATTTGCCTGTAGCGGCCTATAACGTAAGCGGAGAATATTCAATGATTAAGGCGGCTGCCCAAAACGGTTGGATAGACGAACAGGCTGTAGTCATGGAGACTATGATTGGGTTTAAGCGCTCAGGTGCAGATATAATTCTAACCTATTTCGCAAAAGATATAGCTAAATGGTTAAAAGAAAGCAAATAAACCCTGGCTAAAGTATACGTATTACATTTCAGGAGTTGAATATTAGATGGTAGAATACCAATTAGATACAATTGATAAAAAGCTATTAAACCAATTACAGTCACAGTTTCCATTAGTGGCAGAACCGTTTTTAGAGTTGGGGAGGCGCTTAGATGTCTCAGAACAAGAGGTTATGAGTCGCATCGAAAACTTAAAAAAGCAGAAGGTAATTCGTCAGATATCCCCTATTTTTGATACTAAAAGCCTAGGGTATAACTCAAGCCTTGTGGCAGCTAAGGTTAAGCCTGAGCAGCTTGAGGCAGCGGCAGAAATAATTAATCAGCACCCAGGAGTTAGTCATAATTATGAGCGGGCCCATGAATTTAATCTGTGGTTTACGATTGCTATACCACCAGATAGCAAGCTCGGTTTAACGGGATCGGTAGAATTATTAGGAAAGCTTGCGGGCGTAGACTCAATCCGTTTGTTACCGACACTTAAGCTTTTTAAGATAGGTGTTAAGCTAGATTTAGAAAGCAACGGTGGCGCTCGTATGTCTGATGAGCCAGTATATGATCATAAATCAGCACCGACAGACACGAAGCTGTCTGATGAAGAGATTCGCCTAATTCGTGAAGTACAAGGTAACCTAGAGGTTGTTTCGAGGCCATTTGACAAAGTCGCTGATAAAGTCGGTATATCCGTTGATGAATTACTAGACTATTTGATACGATATAAAGAGACGGGTCATATGCGCAGATTTGCTGCTGTACTCCATCATCGTCAAGCAGGATTTCAAGTTAACACCATGGGAGTTTGGGCAGTGCCAGAGGAGCGCATAGACGAAGTCGGACAAACATTAGCTAAATTCTCAGCCGTTAGCCATTGCTATAGAAGACCTAGCTATCCAGACTGGCCGTACAACGTATTTACGATGATTCATGGCCGTGACCGAGAAGACTGTGAAAACATATTACAGGATATGGCGAACACAGTGGATATTCATGAGCGTAGCGCCTTATACTCTTTGAGAGAGTTTAAGAAAATAAGAGTTACATATTTTGCTCAAGATATTCAGGATTGGGAAGATAAACATATTAAATAGGAGGCTAATTGTGATTAGACCAAACTCTGCAAAAGCTTTTGAAGAAGCAAAGAAGGTTATACCAGGTGGTGTAAACAGTCCAGTTCGTGCATTTAGCGCTATGGGTACACACCCAGTTTTTTTCAAGGAAGCTAAAGGTTCTAAGTTTACTGATGTCGATGGGAACGAGTACATAGACTACGTAGGTTCATGGGGACCACTTATATTAGGTCATAGCCATCCAGAAGTAGTAGCAGCCATCAAAGAGTATGCAGACAAAGGAACAAGCTACGGAGCCCCAACAGAATTAGAAACAGAAATGGCAAAGCTAGTAATTGATATCTTGCCATCAGTTGAAATGGTACGCATGGTTAGCTCAGGCACTGAAGCTGTTATGAGCGCATTGCGCCTAGCTCGTGGTTATACAAAGCGTAATAAAATTATTAAATTCGAAGGCTGTTTCCACGGACACGCTGACAGCATGTTAATTAAAGCTGGTTCAGGAGTTGCAACCCTTGGCTTACCGAATAGTCCAGGAGTACCTGAGAGCGTAGCAACCCATACACTTACGGTGCCATATAACGATGAGGAAAGCTTAAAGCTCGCCTTTGAGAAGTACGGTGACGATATTGCGGGAGTTATCCTGGAGCCAGTGGCAGGGAACATGGGATTAGTAACTCCTAAGCCAGGCTATCTAGAATTTATCCGTAAAATAACGAAAGACTATGGTGCATTACTAATATTTGATGAAGTAATGTGTGGCTTCCGTGTCCACTATAATGGAGCACAGGCCCTATACAACATTGACCCAGACATAACCTGTTTAGGAAAAGTAATCGGTGGTGGAATGCCAGTTGGAGCATACGCTGGTAAACGTGAAATCATGGAGCATATAGCACCAGCAGGAACAATTTATCAAGCAGGAACTCTATCAGGAAATCCATTAGCTATGATTGCGGGATACACAACCCTGAAAATCCTCGGTCAGCCAGGGGTGTTTGAAGGCTTAGTGGAGAAGACTAAGCGCCTAGCTACTGGGATTGAAAAAAATGCTAAGGACCTAGGAATTCCATATTATGCTGACCAGCTAGGCTCTATGTTCTGTCTATACTTTAATGAGAATGAAGTCTACGACTATCAGACAGCAGCTAAATCAGATTTAGAGCGCTTTGCTAAATACTACCGTAACCTATTAGAAGAAGGGGTATATATTGCACCTTCACAGTTCGAATCCTGCTTTATGTCAACTGTCCACTCCGATGAAGATATCGATAGGACAATCGAAGCAACCTACAATGCGATGAAAAGACTATAATAATAAGTAATTCAATAGTAATATACTCTAAAAAATACCGTCGATTAATCAATCGGCGGTATTTTTTAGCTTTTCCTTCATATACTTTAGTGATTGTCAATAGTTTGTGTACAAAGACTATAAGCTTGTTTATTTATGGAGGTGTAATCAAAATATGAAATCGAATGTATTCGAGATCCAGTTTCAAGATGAATTGGAGGTAACCGGTCCAGGTGTCGATTCAATTACTGAAATAGATCTGATTCCTAAGGTTGAACTAAGAGAAGATGATTATATGTATACACTAACTGGTATGCTCTTATTAAAGGGGAAATACAAGCCTGTTATGAAATCAACGCCGACAGACATTAAGTCAGGTGTAAATCAACCATGGCTAGCAAAACCAGAAGCTAGCGAAGAAAAGCTAGATAAGGCATTTCCTGTGCGAGTAATGATTCCTGCTGAACGGATAGAAGTTAAGGATCAAGTGAAGGTGAATGTTGAGGATGTTAGAACTGTAATTAAAGACGAGGGTATAATTCAGATTGAATGTAGGATTATAGTGGAAGGAATTAATCAGCAACTAGATACCAATCAACAGCTAGAATCAAACCAACAGCAGCAAGCTAATCAGGATAGTAATCATAATGATAATTATTACAATCCTAATATAGATGCTAATGCCTTTATTAGGGACTCAGACAACCATCAGGTTGATTCGAACACAGGCGCTACTGAGGACGACTGGAAACAAGACTTCTCCCAAAAGCGCTGGGCGTTCCCATGGTATAACAATAATGAAAACCAATCTGACTTTTCGGCGTCAGAAGCGCAAGCATTACAACAATCAGCACCACAGCCAACTCCACAGTCAGTACCAACAAACACACCAGCATATAAACCGTACTCATTTTTAGAAGATCAAGCACAACGAGCTGAACAGCAATATGATGATCAGGCAAGCAAGTTGCGTAAGGAAATGCTAGCACGTCAAGAGCAGGCTAGCAAACAAGTTGAAGAACAGTCCCAGCAGGAAGCAGAAGCTAAGAAAAAGGCTGCTGAAGAACAGTCCCAGAAAGAAGCGGAGGCTAAAAAGAAGGCCGCTGAGGAACAAGCTAAAAAGGAAGTAGAAGCTAAGAAAAAAGCTGCTGAAGAACAGGCTCAGCAGGAAACGGAAGCAGCAGCGTCTGTAGCAGCCCAAGCTAGCCAGCAAACTAACGAACAAGAAGCTACTGATTACGTAGCTGCAGAGAAAGAGATTACTGAAGGTAAGCTGCAAGCTAACAATCAAGCAGCAAGTGAAAACCAAGCAAGCAAAGACCAAGCTGAAGACCAAGCTGAAGACCAAGCTGAAGACCAAGCTAGTGAACAACTGGTAAGTGAAGATCAAGCTAATGATAGTGAAGTCAGCGATCAAGAACAAGAAATGGAGGAGATTTTAGAGACTCCATTAAAAGTGAAGGTTCGTTTTTCGAAAATAGGAACTAAGGACTTGGTGAAGAAAGAAGTAGTAGCTGAAGGCGAAGAAGGCGGAGAAGCAACAGATGAAGCTCCTACGAAATCAGCATGGTGGAAGGCTTGGAATAGTGAGGAGAAGTTTACACCAGTTAAATACTATGTAATTCAAGAAGATGATGATATCAATAAAATCGTTGAAACCTATAAAATTAGCAGACTAGAGCTGCTAAGTGCTAACAAACAGCTAGAAGATGGTGAGTGGAGAGCAGGAATGAGAATTAGAATCCCTTCTGCTTGACTTTTATAACGAAACAAGTTTAAACTACTACTAGAATGTGAATAATTAGACTAACACAATATGTGGAAGTAGTAGTTTTGACTCGTTTTTTACAGAAAGGTGACCCACGGCTGAGAGGTCTCCATCAACGACCAAAGGGAAGTAGTCCACATCGTTGCTTTTCTGAAATTGTAGTAGGGAAAGTCGGTTGCAGCCGTTATCTGTATTAAAGAGTGTATGGAACATTAAATGATAGCATTAGTATATCTATTTCATACGAATAAAGGTGGTACCGCGAGCTCCTCGTCCTTTAAGACGCAGGGGCTTTTTTGCGTTCTACACACGAAGTTAAAATCAACTATTGAAGATATAATTTTAGGAGGTTACAACATGCAAACTAATCTATATGAACAGATTCCAACGAAATACAATCCAAAGGAAATAGAAGAAAAAACCTATCAATTTTGGTTAGATGGTAAATACTTTGAGGCCGATAATAATTCCGATAAAAAACCATTTACGATTGTTATCCCACCGCCAAATGTTACAGCTAACCTACATATTGGGCATGCCTTAAATAATACATTACAGGATATCCTAATTCGCTGGAAACGCATGCAAGGCTATGATGCACTTTGGTTGCCAGGGACTGACCATGCAGGGATTGCAACGCAAAACCGTGTTGAGAATATGCTTTCCCAAGATGGACTGAGCCGTTACGACTTAGGGCGTGAGAAATTTTTAGAAAAAACCTGGGAATGGAAGAATAAATACGGTGATATAATCATCAATCAGTTAAAAAAGATGGGCTGCTCCTGCGACTGGTCAAGAGAGCGCTTTACAATGGATGAAGGCTGCTCCCAGGCTGTTAGGGAAGTGTTCGTAAGATTATACGAGAAGGGCCTTTTATACCGTGGTAATTACATCGTTAACTGGTGTCCACGTTGTGAAACAACCCTCTCAGATATTGAGGTTGAGCACGAGGATAAGCAGGGTAAGTTAACCCATATTAAGTATCCTGCGACAGACGGTAGTGGCTATATAACAGTTGCTACAACACGTCCTGAGACAATGCTTGGCGACGTAGCTGTAGCTGTACATCCAGAGGATGAGCGATACAGCCATTTGATTGGAAAAACAGTCTTATTGCCATTGATGGACCGTGAGATACCAGTAATTGCTGATGAATACGTAGACTCAGAGTTTGGCTCTGGTGCGGTGAAGATTACTCCAGCCCACGATCCGAACGATTTTGAGATTGGGCAGCGTCATAAGCTAACTCCAATCTCGATCATGGATGAAAAGGGTTACATGAACGATAATGCAGGCAAGTTCTCAGGTATGGAGCGTTATCAGGCGCGTAAGCAAGTTGTTGAAGAGCTAAGAAACCTAGACTTATTAGAAAAAGTAGAAGAACACGACCATTCTGTAGGTCATTGCTATCGTTGTAGTACGGTTATCGAGCCCTATTTGTCTGACCAATGGTTTGTAAAAATGCAACCGCTAGCTGAGCCTGCTATTGATGTCGTTAAGAAAAATGATGTACGCTTTGTACCAGACCGCTTTACGAAAATCTATCTACACTGGATGGAAAACACCCGTGACTGGTGCGTATCCCGTCAATTATGGTGGGGGCATAGGATTCCTGCCTGGTATTGTGCTGACTGTAATGAGGTTATAGTTGCTAGGGAAACACCATCAGCATGTACAAAATGTAATAGTACGAACATTACCCAGGACGAGGATGTTTTAGACACTTGGTTTAGCTCGGCACTATGGCCGTTTTCGACCCTAGGCTGGCCTGAGAATACCAAGGACATAAACAAGTATTACCCGACGGATGTACTAATTACAGGTTACGATATAATCTATTTCTGGGTTGCTAGAATGATATTTAGCGGCCTTGAATTCATGGATCAAAAACCGTTCTCCGACGTCGTAATTACGGGACTAGTGCGCGATGCAGAAGGCCGTAAAATGTCCAAATCATTAGGTAACGGCGTAGACCCACTTGAGGTTATAGAGAACTACGGTGCGGATGCAATGCGCTTCATGCTTGCCACTGGAACTACACCTGGTAACGACCAGCGCTTTAATTGGGACAAGGTCGAAAGCTCCCGTAACTTTGCTAATAAAATCTGGAACGCCTCTCGCTTTGTAATGATGAACTTAGGCGATTTACAATATGAGCAGGTTTCCCTTACAGGCGACTTAAAAACCTCTGACAAATGGATTTTACACAGACTTAATGAAACAGTTAAAAACTTTGACCGCCTATTAACACGTTATGAATTTGGCGAAGCAGGTCGCGTACTCTACGATTTCATCTGGAGTGACTACTGTGATTGGTATATCGAATTGGCGAAGCTTACATTAAATGCTGAGGATGAAACTGCGAAAGCGAATACAAAATCAGTGCTTTGCTACGTTTTAGATAAGATATTAAAGCTTTTACATCCGTATATGCCTTACATTACAGAAGAGATTTGGCAGCATATACCGCATGAAGGCAAGGCTTTAGTTGTTGCGCCATTCCCTGAGTACAGTCAACAGCTTGTATTCACGGAAGCAGCCGAGCAAATGCAGGTCCTAATGGATACAGTAAGAAATGTGCGTAATATCCGCGCAGAGATGAACGTACCACCAAGCAAAAAAATAGCTTTACTTATCAAACCAAATACTGATAACCACAAGCAGATTTTTGAATCGGGCAAGGCATACCTGCAGGGGTTATGTAATACTGAGAGTTTAGACATAGATTTAGAACTCAAAACGCCAGAGAAGGCAATGACTGCTGTTACATCAGGGGCACAGATTTACCTGCCTTTAGAAGGGTTAATTGATAAAGACAAGGAAATCGCACGCTTGGAGAAAGAACGGCAAAAGCTCCAGGCTGAGGTTGATCGCGTCCAAGGCAAACTAAATAATGAGAAATTTGTTGCCAAAGCACCAGCTCAAGTAATTGACCAGGAGCGCGCTAAGGAAGCAGACTATAAAGCGAAGCTGCAAAAGGTCGAGGAACGCATTAATGAGCTTAAATAAATTCAACTCACAACAAGAGGTCATTGCATGGGTGCAATCATTTCAACGTTTTGGTATTAGTCCAGGCTTACAACGAGTTCAATGGTTATTAGATGAGCTTGATAATCCAGAGAAGAGCTTAAAGATTATCCATGTGGCTGGAACTAACGGTAAGGGTTCAACCTGTAAATATCTAGCCAAGGCAATCGAGGCAAATGGTTATCGGGTAGGACTCTTCACCTCCCCGTATTTGGAGGCCTTTAATAATCGGATAGCAATTAATCAAGCTGATATTAACCAGCAAAGCTTGTGCTTGGTAGCCGAGCAGGTTAATCAGGTCATAAATTCTATGCCACAGAACGAGTTTGGCGACGTTACTGAATTTGAAGTAATTACGGTAATGGCATTACTATACTACTCCTTGCAGAACATAGATTATGTAGTGCTTGAGGTGGGGCTTGGTGGACGGCTTGATGCAACTAATGTTGTAAGCCCAATAATATCTGTAATCACAAATATTGGTTACGACCATATAAATATACTAGGTAGTTGCCTAGCAGATATAGCATTCGAAAAAGCTGGAATTATTAAAAATGGGATTCCAGTTATAAGTGGAGTTAAACAACTAGAGGCTGTACACGTAATTCGAGAGCAAAGTAGGCAAAAAAACTCGAAATTATACGAATTGGGCAAGGATTTCTATAATAAAATAGATAATATTAGCCTAGAAGAAATGAGTGTGCAATTCAGATTTGATAACGAACAATTTAGAGTTGACAATGAACAACTTGGATTTAATAACGGACAGTTTCTTAACGTAGATACGTGGCCAACAAGGCTAACTGCAAGCTATCAGGCAGATAATTTGGCTGTTGCACTTGCTACCCTGAAAATCCTACAGGAGCAAGAACTAATCACATTAGAAGCTGCGAAGACCCAAGAAGGTATAATGGAAACATTCTGGCCAGGGCGTTTTGAAGTTATGCAGAAAAATCCGCTAGTAATTGTTGATGGTGCTCATAATCCAGAAGGCTTTCAAGCACTAACAAGTTCCTTAGAGGCACAGTTTGGTGCTGATAAAAAATATATCTGGTGCATTGGGTTTCTCCAAGACAAAAAAATTGATAAAATGATACAATTTATCATAGAAAAAGCTAGTACAATCGTAATTACAATGCCAATCAGTGAACGCAGCGCCACTGTCGAATTAGTAGAGGAAGAATTTAAAAAAGAGATTGAGAATAAGATTAAGGAAAACATAGAAGAATTGCCAACATTAAGTAGCTTAGGAGACATAAACATATATACAGAGAAAGATATTTTTAAAGCTATAGAGATTACATTGCGTGCGGCGAAGCAGGATGAGATTATTTGCGTCGCTGGTTCATTGTACATGATTTCCGAAGCGCGTAATTGGTGGACGAATAAAGAGCAGAGGCTGGTGAAAGAGTGAACAATTCACAAAAATTACACTTCGTAGGAATTGGTGGCTATGGAATGAGCGCCATTGCTAGGGTTATGCTCGATTGGGGATACGAAGTAACGGGTTCCGACGTAGTAAAAAAAGATTTAACAGAGAGACTTCAAGAAAAGGGAGCACAGGTTTACATTGGGCATGATGCAGAAAACGTATCAGGAGCTGATTTGGTTATCTATTCGACAGATATACCAAAGGATAATGTAGAGCTGATGGCAGCCCTGGAGAAGAAGATACCCCTTATCCATCGGTCTGAAATGCTGGCGAGAATTTTAAACCGAAAGGATGGAATAACCGTAGCGGGGGCTCACGGCAAGACGACAACAAGCTCAATGATAGCATATATAATGGAAAAGAGTGGTCAAGATCCAACTTTCGTTATTGGCGGCGAGGTTATGGGTTTAGGAAGTAACGCCAAGGCAGGATTAAGTGAATATGTAATAGCTGAGGCTGACGAAAGTGACGGCAGCTTTTTAAACTATTTTTCTAAAATTGCTGTGATTACAAACATTGAACCAGATCACTTAGAGAACTATGACGGGAAATTTGAAAATCTAAAGGCAGCCTATAGAAAATATCTACAGCAAATCAAGCACGATGGATGTGCTATTATTAGCTATGAAGATAAATGCCTGCGGGAAATGACGAAGGATTTAGCATGTGAAATCATCACATTTGGACTATCTACAGACGCAGACTATTATGTAGACAACTTAAAGCAGGTAGGTCGTCATATATCATTTGATGTTTATAGAAAACAAGATTTTATCGGAAGTGTACAACTGAAAGTACCAGGCAAGCATAACGTACTTAATGCTCTGTCAGCAATTATAGCCTGTATGGAAGCGGGAGTATCATTTGAAACTGCAAAGCAGAAGATAGAAAGCTTCCAGGGGGCAAAACGTAGGTTTACAATTATGGGAGAGGCAAACGATATCACAATCGTTGACGACTATGCCCACCACCCAACAGAAATTCAAGCAACACTTGCAGCAGCGAAGGCTAGCGGTAAGCATGTAGTAGCAATCTTCCAGCCGCAGCGTTACACACGCACATTTTTCTTATTTGACGATTTCAGTAGAGCGTTCGCAGATGCAGACGAGGTATACGTGTTAGATATTTACTCACCAGCAGGAGAGAAAAAGATAGATGGTGTAAGTGCTGAGAAGCTTGTTGAAATGATTCGCAAAAATAGTCATCATCGAGCGGAGTTCGTACAAACTAAGGAAGAAATAATTGAGCGAATGAAGCGACAAATGAAGCCAGGGGATATAGTTCTCACTATGGGTGCTGGTGATATATGGAAAGCATCTGTTGATTTAGCTAAATATGTAACGAATAACATGTAAATGCGCAAAAAATAAGAGGAAAATCAAAACATAAGGCGAATAAGAAATATAGATTTTAAAAATGGGAAGATTACCGAAGGGAAGATATGGGATGAAGGACAAGGAAAAAGGAATTTTATTAGAGACGGGTACCAATGAGCTTGAGATTATTGAGTTTGGTATTGGTAATGGTAGCTTTGGAATTAATGTAATGAAAGTACGTGAAATAGTAACAACACAGAAGGTTACGCAGCTTCCTAACAGCCACCCCCATGCCGAAGGTGTAATTCAACTCCGTGGGGAAGTGCTCCCAATCGTTGATTTAGCAAAGGTAATGGGTTATCCACCTTCGAACAATCCGAAGGACGATCGAATTATTATTGCTGAATTTAATAAGATTAAGGTTGCTTTCCATGTTCATAGTGTAAATCGCATTCATAGAATTTCCTGGGAACAAATTGAGAAGCCATCTGAGTTTGCCGATGCTGATAGAAGTACAACCATAGGTATTATTAAAATGGATGACCGTCTGATAATATTATTAGACTTCGAAAAAATAGTAGTAGAAATGAGCCCACAATCTGGAATTAATGTAGAAACTGTAAAAGAGCTAGGTGAGCGTGAGCGATCCAATAAACACATTTTAATAGCAGAGGATTCTGTTATGCTACGTGAACTATTGAAGCAAACCTTAAATCAAGCTGGATTTTACAATTTGCATTTTTACCATGACGGTAAGCAGGCATGGGATAGATTAGAGCAATTAGTAAATGATTATGGACACAATATTGCCGATCATATACAGCTTGTCATAACAGATATCGAAATGCCTAAGATGGATGGACACCATTTTACAAAAAAAATAAAAGATCACCCTATCTTACGTCAGTTACCAGTAGTAATATTCTCATCCTTAATTACAGATACGCTTCGTCATAGGGGAGAAGTCGTAGGAGCTGATGCCCAGGTTAGTAAACCAGAGATAAATTATCTAGTTGATAGAATTGATAATTTAGTTCTATAGTAATCTTTTGTAAAAATTAGAGGAAATATAGATATTCTTGTCGAATAAAGACATGTTGAATATAGACTTGCTGAAGCTTATACGAACTAGGGGGTTGTCCTATGGGATATTATTATGGAATATATGTAACAACAATTATAATCACATACCTTTTGTTACATGGCCGGCTTAAAATCCTTAGCCAACCTTTAGGACAATATACTTTTTGGTCAGCAGCCCTTGTAGGCTTGTTTGCACCGCAGATTTTAAGTGTTATAGATATAGTAACTGCATCAATAATTTATATAGGATTAGCTATTATTGCTGCAGTAGCTTTAAACGAATATAGTAAAAAAGGACAGGCTAAACCAGAAATAGCTCAATCTGAATCAGCTCCAAAAGCACCACCAGAGCCTGTAGCAATACAATCTGCTGAGGCTACATCAGAGCCCGCTGTAGAAGCAGCAGAATCTGTTTCTGAAGTATCATCAGAGCCTGTAGCAGAACATGCTACTATAGTTTCATCTGAGCCTGAAGTAGAAGTATCAACAGAGCCTGAAGTACCTGCAGCACTAGCTCCTGATGCTACAGTCGAGCTAACAGCCAGTGAAATGTTTGTAGCATTTGACGAATTAATTCAAGAGAAATCCTTACGTAGGTATGATAAAGCCATAGCCATTGCTAAAAAGCTGCAAAAAACAACGAGTTTACCGAATCATATGAGACAGATGGTTACATTCGAATTGGCAGACCTATACTTAGAGTTACCAGACTATGGACTGGCTCTAGAGCAATTAGAGCAAGTATACAAAATTGGTGAACCGTCTAAGGATGTTTTACATGAAACAGATCTTAGAATTGAGAAGATAAAAATAGTAAAGAAATTATTAGTGAAGAACAAAAAAGTAGAACTACCATGGTCGTCGATTCCAAGATTGATACAGATGCAAGCAGATGATGAAATCAATAACAATCAAAAAATAATATAAATCTTGAAGGAGTGACTAAAAGATGAAAAAAAGTAGCGAAATCAAAAGCCTTCCAATATTCAGTATAATGGATGGTAAAGAGGTAGGGAATGTTAGAAGTCTATTAATTAATGCAGAGAAGGGGATTGTAGAGTACCTAATCGTAGAGACTTTAAGCCTTGAATTTGGTATTAAAGCAATTCCATTTGAGAAAATTGAAGGTATAGGTGACTACGCAGTAACAATTGAAAGCGATGCTTCAATTGTTGAATTATCAGACACACCATCAGCACATGATATGCTTAAGAAGAATGTACAAATTGTTAATAATAAGGTTATGACGAAGAAGGGTTCATTATTAGGCAATGTAAGTGAGTACTATATAGATGAACTGTCTGGAAAAATCTTGGGCTGCGTTTTAACTAATAATAATGAAGTTGATGGTCAAGTAATATTAGAAGAGAGTATTTTGACATTCGGTAAAGAAGTAGTTGTAGTTGTAGAGAATATTGCAGAGCAGCTAGTTTCCTTTGACGATTTTGTAAAGGCAGTGTCAGCAGGAAAAAAGTCTAGTGGAGCTGCAGTTGAACCAGTAAAAGTAGCTGAAGTAAAACCAGTTGTAGCTCCAGAAGCTCCACAAAAAGCACCAGAAAAAAAGCCTGAACCAATATCAGAAGCAAACGTTTATGAGGCAGTTGTTACTCCTAAGGTGGCGGATGTTCCAATGGCAGAGCCAAAAGCAGTGGCAGCAGAACCGAAAGCAGAACCGAAGGTAGAGTCAAAGGCAGAGTCAAACGACTCAACAGCTGATGTTGCCAAACAATTTGAAGACAGACAAGCTTTGTTTTTAAAAGGAAAGCGTGTAACGAGAGACTTCTTAGGCGAGGATGGCAAAGTGCTTATACAAGCAGGAACTATTTTGACCGAAGAGCAAGTTTTAGAGGTTAAGGCTTTAGGTCGTAACAAATTATTAGAACTAAGCATGAGCGTATCGGATTAATAATAATTAAGTGAAAGTAATAATTAAGTAAATGTGCGAGACAGCGTGTAAGGCTTAAAGGAGAAGATGGGATGAACAAAAAAACGCAAGGACACCAAGTACCTCAAAGCGTGCTATTATTTATCATTTTTCTAGTCCCTTTATTAGTGATTAGTAATATGGCATATTTAATTACTGAAAAAGTGGACACTAATGAAAATGAACGTCCCATCATGGAAAATAATTACTCTGTAGCAGGTGTTCCATTAGAAAATATGACAAAAGAAGGTGCTATAGATGCTATCGAGCGAGCATTAATTAATATAGATAGCAAACAGATTACTATTCAAATTGATGAGCAATTATGGATTATTCCAGTTGTAGAATTGCAGATTCGCTATGACGTAGAGACAACAGTAGAGGAAGCATTTGCCTTGACATCTCTCTCTAGTCGCCAGCACATTCCATTAGTCTTTCAATATGACCGCCTAAAATTACAGGAGTATTTAGAAGAGATAGCGACTCAAGTTAATATACCTGTCATCGATGCTACTGTTTATAAAGTAGGCAATAGAATCGAAAAAACAGCTGAGCAAATAGGATCAGTCCTAAATATTGAGCAATTGATTATGGAGATTCAGAACGCTATCGCTTACGCATTTCCAGCAGATTACTTTCAGGTAGCTTTAAATGAGGTGATGCCTAGGGTGTCAGCAAGGGAGTTGCATGACGTTAATCGCCATTTTGCTACCTATACGACAGTAATTGATACGACAGATAGGAACCAGCTTCATAACATGATGCGTTCAGTCGAGCGTATAGAACATTTTGTAATCTCACCACAGGCGGCCTTTTCTTTTAATGAGCTAGCTAGTCCATATACTGCTAACAATGGATACACGATTGCACCAGGAGTGGAAAATGATTCAAGCTCAGAGGGCTACGGTGGTGGTGTGTCACAGGTTGCTACTACCCTCTATGTTGCTGCGCTTAAGGCAGGACTAGACATTATGGAGCATCATAATAACAGTCGTCCAGTTCCATATGCGCCACTAGGGTATGATGCGTCCGTAGTTAAGAAATCAGAAGATTTAAAACTGACAAACTCTAAAAGAAGAAACATGTATGTCAGTTTGAAAATTCTCGATAATAAGGTTGAAGTTCAGGTGTTCGGCAATCAGACAGATTATATCAACTACTCATTAGAAACGAGAAACAAACGAACTATTCAGCCTGAAGTTGAGTATTACTTAAATACAGCATTAAGTCCTTTGAGTGAGCATGTAGTCGGAGCTGGGGAAGTGGGATATACAATCGATTTGTATAGGGTATGGGATTCTAACAACCAGCCACAACAAGAGCTGATTACTAGTAATTCCTACGATTCAGTTCCTAGAATTATAGAAATTGGAGAACGACATAGAAATGCAAATAACATAAATGGTGGAAAAGGTACGACAAGCAATAGGTAGTACAAAAGGACCGAACTCTACAAAAGTTTGGAAGCCTTAATACCTAATTTTTTATAATAATTTAAAGGAATTATCACTTTTTTGTAGAATACATATAAATATGGGAGTTATGACATCTAACCTCTATTATGGTCACTTGGGTTAGAAGGAGCTAGTAGTGAAACCGACCCACATGATTTTTGTCATGGGGTCTTTTTTATATATAATTATTGAATGACAATAAAGCAGATAACGGTTTATAATTAGCATAGATAATTAATATTTGCGGAGGTACAACATGGCTAAACCTGGGAAAAAACGTCTAGGAGATTTACTTGTAGAATCTAATCTAATAACGGAATCACAGCTTCAGGAAGCCTTGAGAGTTCAAAAGGAAATGGGAGTACGCTTAGGGGAGGCGCTAATTCAGCTTGGTTTTATTACCCAGCAGAGTATAAACGAAGTGCTAGAGTTTCAGTTGGGTATTCCACAGATTGCCCTGCACAAGCTACGATTAGACCCGAAAATTGTTAAGCTAATTGATGGAGATTTAGCAAGAAGGCATAAAATTATTCCAATTGAAAAGCGCGATAATACTTTACGTTTAGCAATGGCAGATCCATTAAACTTAGTAGCCTTTGATGATGTGAAAATGGCTACGGGCTATGAGGTGGAGCCTGTGATTGCTACTGAGCATGAGCTCGATAGAGTAATTTCTAGATACTTTGGTCTGACAGATTCAGTACGTCAAGCCTTTGGTGGACAGCTTAAAGAAATGCAGAAGCAAGATGATAGCATCACTGATACGATTAACCTTGATGAGCTAGCAAACGCTACAGATGAAGCACCGATTACTAAGGCAGTAAATGCTATTATCCAACAATCGATTAAAGAAAAGGCTTCAGATATTCACATAGAGCCTGCAGAAAGACTACTACGTGTACGTTATAGGATTGATGGTATCCTCCAAGATATGATGGAATTACCCAAGCAAACACATCCATCGCTGGTATCTAGGATTAAGATTATGGCAGATATGGATATCTCCGAGAAGCGTGTACCCCAGGATGGACGTATACAAATTAAGTCAGGTAACAACAACGTTGACCTACGTATTTCAACACTACCAACAATTTTTGGAGAAAAGGTAGTTATACGTTTATTAGATAAGACTAATGTGTTGTTTTCTGTATATGAACTAGGCATGAATCAGCAGGTGGAAGAACGATTTAGAGAAACGTTAAAGCAAACCTATGGCGTAATATTAATAACAGGTCCAACTGGTAGTGGTAAAACAACCACACTGTACGCAGCCTTGAATGAAATTAATGACAATCAAAAAAATATCGTAACGGTCGAAGACCCAGTCGAGTATGTACTTGATCGTATTAACCAAATTCAAGTTAATACGAAGGTTGGTATGACCTTTGCCAATGGTCTGCGCTCAATCCTTCGCCAAGACCCTGACATTATCATGGTTGGTGAGATACGTGATCGCGAGACTGCCGAAATAGCAGTCCGTTCAGCTACTACAGGACACCTAGTACTTAGTACCTTGCATACAAATGACGCAGCAAGTACACTTACACGCCTACTAGATTTAGAGGTGGAGCCGTTTTTAGTTGCATCAGCACTAGTTGGTGTATTAGGTCAACGTTTAGTGCGAACAATTTGCTCAGACTGCAAGAAGAGCTCACAGCTACCAGAGGGAGACCCATGGCGCATTTTTATCGGAGTAGATGAAAAGGAGCCAGTGACGGTCTATCACGGAGCTGGATGTAGCTTCTGCAATAATACAGGCTACAAAGGGAGAACAGCAATCCATGAATTCATGCCACTAACGAAAGAAATACGTAAGCTAGTTGCTACTAAAGCATCGGCAGACGTTATTAAAGAGCTCGCTGTAGAGCAGGGCATGATAACACTGAAGAAAGATGGTATCCAGAAAGCACTAGCTGGTATAACCACCTTAAATGAAGTTGTCAGAGTATCCTATACAGATGAATAAATAAAATAGTAAAATGAAATAAAGACCAATTCAACTCATGAATTACAATTGAAGTTATTATTTGTGGGGGTGACAAGAAATGATAATGAAGGATATATTGCTAGAGGCTGTTAAAATTGGTGCATCGGATATCCACTTAACGGTAAATGCAACACCAATGTATCGACTACACGGGAGATTGACATCAGCTGGTAAATACCAAGCTGCCTTTAATCGTAAGTTGACCCATGAAGATATGGAGCAGCTAATGCAGCAGGTGACAGACCGTGACCAACAGCAGAAGCTAGCGCAAAAAGGTGATTTGGATTTTTCCTTTGAAATTCAAGGTGTTGCACGCTTTCGTGTTAATATCTTCAAGCAGCAAAAGCATATAGCAATTGTAATGCGTATTATTCCTACAAAGATATTAACCATGGAGCAATTAAACCTGCCACCTGTGTTTAGAGAGCTTTCTAACAAACGCAGCGGCTTAGTTCTTGTTACAGGTCCGACAGGAAGTGGTAAATCTACGACGCTGGCGGCAATGATAGATTATATCAATGAAAATAAAAACGAGCATATTATAACCCTTGAAGATCCATTGGAGTTTATCCATCAACATAAAGGCAGTGTCATCAATCAACGGGAAATTCATCAGGACACGGAGAGTTTCGCCTCGGCTTTACGAGCAGCTATGCGTCAGGATCCAGACGTTATTCTTGTTGGTGAGATGCGTGATTTAGAGACTATTAGTACGGCTATTACTGCTGCAGAAACAGGTCACTTAGTCTTTGGTACATTGCATACATCATCTGCGGCCTCAACTGTTGATAGGATTATTGACGTATTTCCTCCACATCAACAGCAGCAGATTCGTATTCAGCTAGCTGCCACATTACAAGGAGTTATTGCTCAACTGCTACTTCCTAAGCAAGAGGGCGGGCGCGTCGCAGCCATGGAGATTCTGACGGTAACACCTGCTGTACGCAACCTGATTCGTGAAGGTAAAACACACCAGATTCCGTCATCGATTCAGACTGGCGGCAAGTACGGTATGCAGAGCATGGACCAAGCGTTGAAAGCATTATTGCAAAGAGGCCTTATTTCGCAAGAAACTGCAGACAAACTATTTGTAGATAAGGAGAACGCAACGGCTAGTCCAGCTTCAACTACAAAATCCCTGGGTAATCTTTGGTAGAGAATAGTGATATGGTAGAAGTTAAAGATAATTTAATGTTCCCTTAATTCTTTTTGATAATAAATTAGCGTATAATAAATTATAATTTTTAAAGTAGGACTAGCATAACGTATTAACAGACTAGGAAGTGAATGCATCGTGGCAGAATTATTTCGATATCGAGCAAGGGATCGCACAGGGAAGGTCGTAGAGGGGACAATTGAAGCTAACTCTAGTCAAGCTGTCATCGGTCAATTACGGGCGCAAAACTTAATAGTTACAAAAGTCGAAAAGGCAACTACGAAAACAAATTTTAAGCTTCCTTTTTCTGAGAAAATGGTTAAGACAAAAGATTTAGCTATTTTTAGTAGGCAGTTCTCGACTATGATAGATGCAGGGGTTCCGTTATTAAGGGCCCTTACTATCCTGCAGGTTCAGGTAGAAAATCTAACCTTGCAAGCTGCTTTAAAAGAGGTTATTAAGGACCTAGAGCGGGGCATGACATTATCCGAGGCAATGGCTAGGCATCCTAAGGTGTTTCCTATTATGTACACGAGCATGATAGAAGCTGGTGAGGTCGGTGGTGTGCTTGAAGAAGTACTAGAGCGCATGGCTAATCACTTTGAGAAGGAAGACGAAATTAAAGAGAAGGTTAAGTCGGCCCTTACCTACCCAACAGTTGTTTTCTCAATGGCTATTTTAGCCGTGATTTTTATGCTAGTGTTTGTTTTACCTTCGTTTATTGGAATCTTTGAAGGGATGGATATGGAGCTACCAGCACCGACACTGTTTGTAATTGCCTTAAGTAATATGCTAACAGGCTATTGGTATATTCATATCGGTATGCTGATTCTAACGGTCTATTTATTTAGACGCTTCCTCAATGACCCGAAAGGTAAGCGCATGATAGATAAAATAGTTTTAAAAGCACCTGTGTTTGGCGATTTACAGAAGAAATTAATTATTTCTAGATTTAGCAGAACCCTCGGCACACTTTTAAAAAGTGGTGTTCCAATTATCACATCCATTGAAGTTGTTAAGAAGACTACGGCCAACACACTAATGATTGAAAGCTTAGAGAAAGCTAAAAACAGTATTCGAGATGGACAAGGTTTGTCTGATCCACTTCGAGACTCTGGTGTTTTTACACCGATGGCGCTACATATGATTGCTGTCGGAGAGGAAACAGGAGAGCTTGATATGCTGCTAGAGAAGATTAGCTTTTTCTATGACCGTGAAATCGATAACGCCGTTAGTAAGCTATCTTCAGCCCTTGAGCCAATTATTATGGTTGTTATGGGAGTAATTATTGGTGGGATTGTAATATCGTTCTTATTACCGATGGTTGCTATGTTTGATGGTATATAAATCCATCAACATTTTTAGCTGTATATGCTATGATGATAAATATAATATGCTATATAAAATTACATCAACATTGATATATGTAATTCAGCGAAGATTTTTATAGACAAGCTTATATAACTCTAGTAGAAATTTAACAGATTGGTAGGCAATAGCATGATAAGTAAAAAGATGAATCTTCTGCCAATTGAATATCAGCAAAGGTACGAAGTAGACACGAAGGCTTTTTTGCAGAAGGCAATTATTAGCCTTTTCGTCATAAGCTTCATTGCCTTTTTATTTCTTGGGAAATATCAATTGTATGCCTTAGAACGGGAAATAACTTCACTAGAAAGTCAGCAAAGACTATTATCCGAACAGAGTGCATCATTGCTGTCGATTCAAGAGGAGCTTGTAAAGCTAGAAGGGCAGTGGACGAAATATGACACTTTAGGTGTACAGTCAATACCGCTTAATGAGTTTTTAAAGGATGTTACAGAATCAACACCTAAAGACATTTGGTATACAACCATTGAACTGTATCAGGTAATGAATGACTCAGATAGTCAAGATACAGAACAGACTAATGTAAATTTACAGCATGAACGCCTTCACTTTAATATGAAAGGCTATAGTCAATCTGTGGCATCGGTAGGACAGCTTGCCTATATATTAAATCAGCTTTCTTATACAGATAAGGTTGTAATCGATTATTCAGCAGAAATTACGCTTGATACTGTTTCATTAATAGAGTTTTCAATACAAGGTCGTATAACTCAGTAGAAGGTAGGATGGTCTATGTTTGCTAAGCTAAAAGATATACAATTAACCATGACTGAACGGGATCGTAAGCTCCTTGTAGTGTTAGTTGTTGTAATAGCATTACTAGCTTCCTATTGGGCTATTTTCAGATGGTTTGTTCCTGAGTATACAAGCTTAAAGGGGAAGAAAACTAGCATTGAAGCAAATATTACCCAACTTCAGCGCACTATTGGAGGTGGGAAGGATGTAGAGCAGAGGATGCTAGAAAAACGTTCTTCCATAGAAGAGTCTATGAAGCGTTTTGATTGGGAAGTGCTTAAGGGTGATCCATTACTTGTGCTTGGAAATCAGTCGCAAGTTAGAGACCCGAAGTTTCAACTGCTATCCTTAAATCAAGGGTCAATCCAAGGGCGAGATAGCATTTGGGAAGTCCCTTACACGTTAAAAGCAAAGGGCTCAACTGAATCAATGCAAGAATATTTGCATTACCTTGATAACCAGGAAAAGGCACTTCAGCCAACCTATATGCGTTTAGATTATTACGATTCCTTTGTCCCAAATCGCACTGAAAACGTTTGGTTAGAGCTTCAATTATTTGCATTTGGTGTTGAAGAGGCAAGGCATACGAAGGAGCGTTTACTGGAGCTTGAGTCCCGTGGGAATATTTTTTATCCTACAGTTCCCGTTGTAACAGACGGTGTTGAACAACCAATAATTGAACAACCACCGTCACAGCAAGACCCAGGATTCCAAGAGTCAATAAGGACTCCACGGTATGATTTTCCAACGCAACGAGAAGTAAGATAGATGACTTTTCCAAGATAGACGAAAACCGCCTAACAGGAGGAACCGAAATGCGGCAAGAACGTTATGATAATGAAAAAAGTATAAAAATCAAAAGACGCATGAAGAAGTTACTAATTTTAGCTATTGCAATTATTTCTACTAGTTTTTTTATAACTATAGCTTCTGCTCAGTCATCAGAAATCCGTACACAACTAGAGGTGCTATACAAGACGATTAATATCTTCGTTGACGGAGAAAAGATTGAGAGCACTGATGATTCCTTCGTGATTGTAGATCAAGGGCGGGTTATGGTCCCACTAAGAACAGTCTCAGAAGCGTTAGGAGTTGGAGTTGATTGGGACGAGAAGGATGGTCGAGTTATTCTGACGACACCAAGACTAGAAGCCGCATCTCATTCTATTAGTCAATTGTCAGTGTTAAGAAATGTAGGACCGTTTTACCTGTCAACTGATCAGCGTGTAAGCATTGCTCAACGTCAGTTTAGCTCTGGTCTGTTAGTGGACAATCAGGGTACTAGCCGTGCGGAGTTTGTTGTTAAGCTAGATCAGCAATACAAGGGCTTTGAGACCTATGTTGGGGTAGAAGACCATACACAGAATAGCTCAAGTAATTTTATTGTCAGCTTTTATGCCGATGATCGCTTAATAGATAGTCCGGCACTAAGAATTAATGAGGACAATCCAGTAAAACCTGCACATTATGCTAGATGGATAAAGTTTGACGGACTAGAGAATGCTAAACGATTAACGGTTAGGGTAGAGTTCATCGGTAGTGAAGATGGTATTGGTGACTATAGGGATTTAACTGCAGCCTTTGCGAATTTTAATCTGATTTTGAGGTAATGATTGTTTATCTATTGTAAGGTGAAAGGGATAATATATGATGGCATTGGTTTATGGCTATATTTTTATAATTGGTGCAGTAATTGGCAGTTTTTTAAATGTAGTTATATACCGACTCCCTAATGAGCAGTCCGTTATAAAGCCAAGAAGCTATTGTCCGTTTTGTGAAACTACCTTAACGTGGAAGCAATTGATTCCAGTGCTAAGTTATATTTGGCAAAGGGGTAAGTGTGCTAGCTGTCAGGCTCAAATATCTATTAGATATCCGTTAATAGAAGTGTTTACGGGAATTATATTTATTATTATTTTTATGATTACGGGTTTTAGCTGGTTGACTATTATTTATTGGGTATTAGCAGCATGTTTTATAGCAATATTTATAATCGACATCGAGCACATGATTATTCCAGATGAAATTAACCTGTTTATATTTATTATAGGAATAGGTACGAGTTTACTGGGTCTTACTATTCCAATTATCCAGGCATTAATAGGTAGTCTACTAGGCGGGGGAATCCTGTGGTTTTTAGCCGTTGCCTCACGTGGTGGAATGGGCGGCGGTGATATTAAATTCGCCTTTGCTATTGGACTTTTTACAGGCTGGCAGCAAATGATGTTACTGCTGTTTATAGCATCATTAATTGGCTGTGTTTATGGACTATATCAGATTGTTCGTTATGGATATCAGAAGGGCAAACCAATCCCCTTTGGCCCATTTCTAGTTATTGCTGCGATGCTAGTCCTGCTATGGGGTAATACATTTATTAGTTATTATTTTTCATTATTTTAATTGATTGCTAGTTTTACTATAGTAGAGGAGCAAGGATATATATGAAAATTTTACGTCGATTGCTACAGAGAAAAATTGATCATATAGGCTTGGATATTGGTAGCTTCTCTATTAAGATGGTGGAGCTTAAAAAGGGTGATGAGGAAAACCACCATGAAGTCTTAACATATGGCATGGCAAGGATTCCAGCTAATGCTTTAGTTGATGGAGCAATTAAGGACGTTTCTGCTGTAACCAAAGCTCTCTTAGAGCTTAAGGATGAAGGTAAATTAAAGAGCGGAGCGACTCTTAATGTAGCGGTAAGTGGTAAGCATGTTATTACACGGACGCTAAAGTTGCCTGTTATGCCTTTAGATGAGCTAGACCAAGCACTAGAATTCGAAGCTGATAAGTATATTCCGACTCCGATTGACCAGCTATATCTAGATTATAGTATTCTAGGCGAGGTTACAGTCGATAATGCACCTCACTATAACCTTTTATTAGCAGCTGTACCTAAGGACATTATCAATACCTATTGTAGGGTTTTAGAGGAAGCTAAACTTAATCCATATGGAATTGAAATTGAACCCTTAGCCCTTTATCGTCTCTGGTACTCCTATTATTACGATGAGACATTGAAGAACCAAGCAATTTTGAATATGGGTCACAGCAACTGCCATTTAGTAGTGTTTAAAGAAGATAATATACAGTTTACAAGAACAATTCCGATTGCTGGACTGCAGATGACTGAAGCGATAATTCAATCTGCAGGTAAAGAAGTAGCCGCAGCAATCGACTTAAAGCATAAACAAAAGCTTAATCAGGATAACGTAATAGAACTAGCAAGTCCTGAATCTACTGATGATTATAGTGACAGCTTAATTGTACAATCGATAAGCGATACCCTAGGGTCTCTTACGCAGGAAATCCAGCGTTCAATAGACTTCTATCAAATGCAAGCAAAGGTACGACTTGATAGACTTATCATTACTGGTGGTTGCGCCGAGCTCCAAGGCTTAGATACCACACTTGAGGCTGAACTTGGCTTGCCAGTTTTAGTGGGAGTCTATGGAGAACTTGATCCATCATTTAGCCTTGCAAGCGGTCTAGCTATGCGCGACTTTATGAAGCTATAAAACATGGAACAAAAAGGAAGTTTGTCCTGGTAAAAAAGAATTATAAATAACGTTTAATTTATTGATTTATAGGGCTTTAGATGGTAGAATTATATTAGAAATATTAAAAATTACAAATGCAAAACATGGAATGCTAGGAACTTTAATCTGTAACTGGTCACTTGGGTTAAAGGGAGCTAATAGTGAAACCGATCCGCACTTATTTCTTTCATTAGTAAAAAGGTAAGTTTGGCTCGGTTTTATGCGTTTAAAGATGTTTAAAGAAAAATTGAGAAATAATTTAGGAAACTTTATCACTCTTATCACGTATAATGTAGTCAAGCCTATCAAAAAATTCAAAACAAAAAATAACAGGAGAGTGAAAACATGCAATTCTTCCAAAAAAGAAAGAAGAAAAATCAAAAAGGTTTTACATTAGTAGAGCTATTAGTAGTAATTGCAATCATAGGTATCCTAGCGGCGATAATCACGCCAAACATCTTTGCACAGATTGAGAAAAGTAGAGCATCGGCTGTAGTTTCTGAGTACAGAGCAGCTAAAACAGCGGCGTTGTTGGTTACTTCTGAGAATCCAGCTGCGGATATTACGTTTGATGTAGAGTCTAATGGTAATGTTACAGGCGAAAATGCTGATGATTATGCTGCATTTATGGCAATGCTTGAGAAACCTCTAGGTACTGCTCCTTTTGGCGGATATTATTCTATAATAGGACCTAGTGGCGCTGATTCGTTGGATACTGGTGATGGAACATTCTTATTAGTACCTCAAGTACCAGAGAAAGCTTTTGATACACTTGAAAATACTTTCTCTGATGATGATGTAGTTGAATCCGGAACTGTTGGTTCAGGTTTTCCTAAGGAAATATATTTAAGACTATTGCCAAATGACCCACCTACACCTTAGTCTTTTACGGGCATAACCCGATCCCTTAAAGGGGGTCGGGTTTTCTAAATGAAATCACTATTTTTACCAATTTATTATCATGCATTATATACACGCTCCAAAAATCTTAGGGAGTGAGCCACATGTACACAAACCGAAAGTGGAATGTTGAGAAAGATAAAGATGCAGCTAAATCAAAAAGTAGAAATAAAGACTTCTCGTTGTATAGAGTCATAATATATACAGTAATTATAGGTGTTGTTGTTCTTGCACTTATTCATTATTCTACAAGTCAGTTAGACGAGAGAATATGTGAGAATAATCTTGTCGCATTTCGTAATGCAGTTGTTTATTATCATAGTATTTACAATAGTTATCCTAGTAGTTTAGAAGAGTTGCAGGATAGAACAAGCTTACTTTGGGATTTATCAGATGAGCAGTATATATTCGTACCTGGTAAGGGGAATCAACCACCTGAACTTATATGTAAGAAGTTTAATAGAAGTAGTACTGATTTAAGTAGTAATTAGTACACACGTTTAGTAACATTTTTGAGGTGAGACGATGAGGATACAATCCGTGTTTTGTAATATAAAAAATCAAAGGGGAATTGCATTGCCATTAGTAGTTATGGTGATGATATCGTTATTAATTGTAGGCGGTGCTTTTGCCACATACACTTATTCAGAGATTAATCAAACGACACGAGAAGATCATAACCTTCAAGCTTATTATTTGGCACGGAGTGGAGTCGAACTCGCCTTAGATTTAATGCGTAATAGCGAATATGAGATTGGTGGTAGACCATATTCGTTTTATTTTTATGGTACGCCTGAGGAGGGAGATTTTAGCCTTGAGCAAATGTCAGTAAGTTCTGGCATTGAAGGCTATTATGATACGAGTAGAAAAAGACTTGCCGATATATTCTTTGCAGATAATCCTAGTGCTACCGATAGCGAGATTATCGTCTGTGTGATTAGCGAGCATCCGTCAGGGGCACCAGGAACAACAGGCAGCATTGTCGTCCGTGGAAAATATAGATCAGGTACGCAGTACTTAATTCGTAATTTCGTTTACAATGCTGGTGGATTTCCGAGTACATTTCCTGACTCAAATGATAGCTTCTGGAATGAACTAGACGCAAAAGACAGGACGAATCAATGGTTAAATCCTAGCGGGAAGATACAGCCTGGAAATCCAGGGCACAGTAGCGATGAACCAGTTATTATAAGATCTAGAAGCAATAATGAAATTGCTATGGATAACAATGGTACACGACCGATAGCTGCACCTGCCATTTACTTTTTAGATGATATGGTAGTTGACCATCATGATGGATTACAGTATGTATATGCAAATTTCATCTATTTTTCTGGGGAAATTCTATTAGAGCAGCATAGTCCATCACGAGTAGGAGCGATTGTGTTAAGAACAAATGAAGCAATCGGCTGCGAGCTACCAACGCAAGAGGATGATAAAAAGAGAGGCGTAGTCTACTTTAGTGATAAGATTTGGGTATACGATACCCATGGACAGAACCGAATCGAAGAGAAAGTCATGTTGTCAGAATTACAATCAGGCTATTATTATTTTGAAGATGGAACGGACCTAAGTAGTGCTTATGATATTCAGAATAAGCTGATAAAAATCAATAATCCGCAGGAGATTGATTTAGGTACGTGTGTAGATACTGGTCTAGGAGGTGGAGGATTTGCACCGACGACTTTCCAATAGAGAAGGACTTACTTTGATTGAAGTGCTTGTAGCATTAGTGATATTGAGCGTGATTGTTGTGACGTTTTCTAGACTGTTTATTGGGAGCTATCAGACAGTAGGCTGGATGGGAGACCGAAGTCAAGATTTAGCTCAGGTACAAACGGTAATGGAAGAAGTGTTGGTATTCGGGTTTGATGAAGAAAACGATGGTGACATATATAGTGAGGAATTCGATATTACTTACGTTGAATATCCACATAACGAAGGTTTCATTCGTTTCTCTACTAACGGAAATGTGGTCACGAGACCAGCCAACAAGATTGTTATTAATCATGAAAGTGAACAACGAACAATTTCAGTTCGTGCATATTTGCCCAATTGATGAAATTCTATATGGACTAAGCATTGTGAGGTTTTCAGAATGAAAACATATCTAGAGAACAAAAAAGGCGTTACCTTTGTTGAATTAATTGTTGCTATGGTTATCTTAGGAATAATCTCTACAATTACCTATCAATTTTTATGGCAGAACCAATTTGTTGTCTATAATAAAGGTACTACTAAATCGCAAACGCAACAAATGACCCGGGCTACGATTGACGCAATTGTTAATGAAATACGCACGGCTAGGGAAGTGGAGCTTATCAATCCTGCCCAGGTGAAAAGTGTGGAAGAAATAATTGCAGAAAATGAAGCTGATAACGCTGATTATAGGTACCTTTTTCTAAATCAAGATTATCAGATTGAATACCGCTCGGCAGAAGGAAGTCGACTCCTACCCGGGGTGCCTACAGAGATTTTATTTGATGTAAATTTTCAGGTGGAGCGTAAAGAAAGAAACGATTTTTACCGATTTTTTCTAAGTGTTGATTTAATGGGTATAATGAGAGACTATCAGTATGAAGTTGATACAGAAGTACAATTGTTGAATATTTTTTCAGGTTCGGCGATTCATAACGCCTTTTCAGAAGATAACAAAACAGAAACGAAAAAAGCATTACGTATAAACATGCAAGGTAATTTACTTCCAGGATTAGGCCCAGATCCCAATCTACCTGATGCTGAATGGTTAGATTTCATTGATAGCGTTTTTGTATTTGGTAGTCAACTGCACTTTGCAGGAAGTAATATTATTGGATTAGAATCAACAATGTTTATAACTGGTGGTGTTAATAGTAGTAATTTTAATGGTGGTTCTAATATTAATGTTAGTAATATATTAATAGATGGAAATGCAAATATGATAAATGTGAACTCTAGCATAGGTTCAAGCTCTAGTCCTGGAAATATAGTTATTAATGGAAACTACATTAATGGAACAGGTCAGAGAAACATATATGGTACTGTTTACATTAATGGTGATTTTGATCTTGGTCAGGCTTGGGTGCATGGAGATGTATATGTTAATGGTGATTTTATAATAAGCACTGACAGGAGTTTTAATAATTTTTTAAATGGTACTAATGGTCATATTTATTATACTGGAAACATTTCTGTCCCAAGTTATTTCAATACTAGTCATTCAAACTTTCCTGCCACTAAAGTTGATACTGTACCTATTATGGCAATTCCAGCGCATGGGATTCCACAATTAAGAGATGCAAGCTGGTATGAACAAAATAACTATGTTTCGAGTGGTTTGCTAGAAAGCAATATGAAAATTTACGCTTCTAGCTATACGTCAACAGCATGGAGGCCATCGGCGAGCAACGTAGTTATTGTTGCAGAGGGTGATATAACAATTACAGGAATCGGCAGTAGTAGTTTAAGTGGGGTATTATTCTCAAGGAATGGAAGGGTAACATTCGGTGGTAGTTCATTTACAGGAACAGTGATTGCAAAGAACGGATTTTATGTTACTAGTGGTGGTACAGATGTTACATTTAAAAGTGTAGGAGATTTTTTCTCTAATGTAGAAGATTATCCATTTGAATAAAAGTGATTACAAAGAACCTGAGCCAAAACAGCTCTGGTTTTTTTGTGTGCAAATAAATATGCTTAAAAGTGTAACGTTTCTGCCCCTGTGGTAAAATCAAAACACAGAAATATGTGGGTTCGAATAAAATGGCTAGAAGCTAGACAAGAATGTAGCGTAGCGAGGTGGTAATCGTGGGACAACGATTCAAAGATACACAAGGATTTAGTTTAATGGAAGTGATAGTCGCAATGGTAATTATTACGATTGTAGGCGGTGCAGTTGTGGGTGTTTACCACACTACAAGTAGGGCTAGTGCTTCCAGTAAAGAGCGTTTGGCTGCGATTATCGAAGCAGAGAATCAAATTGAACACTTACGCGCTAATCATGGACTTGTAATTAGTGGATTAGATCCTGAAAGTAACGCTATTGGGAGCAGCTTCACAATAAACAATACATATGGTCACGGTTATACTACGATATCGTTATTAAATTATGACGAAGACAGAAGATTTGCATTGTATCAAATTGTAGTTCAAGTGGAGTCTGAGAATATTCAACCAATATTGCTTGGTGGTAAGCTGCTTGTTGAGTACTAGATACCTTGTGTTTGTAGGGGGTGGTTGGAGTGAAGTGTATAGCAAACAACAAAGGAACAGCTTTGTTTATCACAATTGGTGTTGTAGCTCTATTAATGATTCTGATTGGTTCATTAACAATGGCACTTAATAATGAAATACGATTACGAATGGCAACAGAAGAACGTGTGCTTGCTAAGTACTTGGCTGAAGCAGGCATAGAACGTGCTATTTTTGAGATTGTCACCAATGATGATTTTCCCAACTCACCTGAGACAATTAATATATCTATAGATGATGGAATAGCTGGACAAACTACAGGTTTGGTTGGTCAGTATCAAGTGTCGGCAATTTATATGAGCGGCGACGAGAGCTTTATTATCTTTTCAACAGGTGTAACTGAGCCAACTAGCGGGATTCGAGAACGTTCGATGTCTATTGAAGTAATAATGACCTTGGCAGGTGAGATTATCTATTGGCAAGAGGTGCATTAATAATTTATTAAAAGCATACATAAAAGCTTCTTTTTGGGGGTGAGAGAATGGCTAGGAATGCACGGGTTCATAAGCGTAGTAAAAACCGCGACGGGTTTACACTGATTGAGATTCTAGTGGTTATGGTATTAGCTGTGTTTGTAATCGGTGCTGCTTATAGCATGCTTTTTTCTGGCTTAATCGTAGTTGGAACTCAGTCGGGAAATGTTGATGTTCGTAATGATCTCCGTAATACTATCAATACGATGACTCGGGATATTCAACAATCGACGGATGTTTCAACTACAACTATTGGAGGTAATGAATATTATCAGTTTACACAAGCAAATGGAGATATGATAGTTTACTATTACGATGCGGATAGGCAGGCATTGATTCGTCGTGTGAACACTAGTGATCAAACAATTATAGATACAATAGACGGAAGCCAAGCAAGTCCATTTACTATGGAGCAAACAGATACCAATATCTTTAATGTCCAAGTTTGGTTAATAAATAAAAGTGGTTTTTTGCGTTCAGCAACACCAGAGCAACACGAATTTGAAATTGCTCGAAGAATCGGCGTAGGATATTCTGTACCTGCACTTGGGGATTTATCTAGTGCAGCTCGTATTCTTCATTATAAGTTTCCAGGCTATACTGTAAGTGCAGCAGAAATACGTGACCAAGATAGTATGGTAATTATTCAGGTAACGAGTGGCGCTGATTTAGAGAGCTTAATAGCAGAGTTTGTATTATCAGATGGAGCTACAGCAACTATCGACGGTACACCTCAAGTAAGCGGTGAAACAGTCAATAACTTCAGTAATTCATTGGTAGTACCGTTCTACTATACAGTTACGGCAGAGGATGGCACCCAAAGACAATGGCGGATTGTTGTTTCTGTAGAAGACGATTTAAGCCAAGGTGGTGACGGTATTGTGTTATATGAAGATAGTGACGGTAATTTACAGCCTATGCCATTCCAACCAATAATAAATACTACAGATGAGGATCCTAACTGGACGAAGTTAATTATTACCTCTGGCGTGGGTACGCAGTCTGGCTATAATGATTATGAGTATTATGCACCTGAAGGCATAACAATAGAAACGGGCGTAGAACTAATATCTGAACATAGTGGTCAGACGAGCTTAATGCTTACTTCTGATACGGGGGATATCGTTATCGAAGAAGGTGTTACATTTGCATCTTCGGGGAGTTCGAATAACGCCAGGGAACAAATTTATATTAAAACATTAGGCAACATCGATATTAGGGGAGTCAATATGGTGGCAGAGCGCTACATCTATTTAGAAGCAGGTAAGAATATATTTGCACAAAATGCGTTATTGCGTGTAATGCATAATTCAGCCCCTAATGTCGATATCTTTCTTGAGCTTTATCCCTATGAAGACGGTAATCACATTTATATTGATAACCTAACAATAGATTTTACTAACGTTACTAATGACGCAAAAGCTAGGCCATATAGTGCTTTAGAAGGGAATTTAGCTTCTGGAAGCATAACACCATTTTAATAGAAATCAAAAAATACTGTCGCCCTCTTCATCGAGGGCTTTTTTACTTGAAGAAAAATAGCTTTTTTAGAAGGAGAAATGAATACACTTGTAGAAATGATGTCTATATAGAATTTGTAAAATAGTTTGCAGACCAAGGGGGAAATAACACAATGTCAAAAACTAAGAAGCTATTAATCTGTGACGATTCACTATTGATTCGCATGCAATTGAAGGATTTTATTTCAAGCTGTAATTATACCTTTGACTTAATTGAAGCTAAGGATGGGGAAGAGGCTTATGAATTATATAAGCAGGAGAGGCCCAGTTTAGTGTTTCTTGACGTGGTTATGCCGAAGCTAGATGGTATAGCATGCCTGCGTAAAATACGTGAGTTAGACCCTGATGCAAAGGTCGTGATGTTAACATCAGTAGGGACGAAGGAAGTAATTAAGGATGCACTTCAGGCAGGGGCAGCAGATTTTATGCAGAAACCATGGCAAAAGGATACCCTAGTGCAAATGATAGATAAATTCATTCCTTGCGAGGTGAATTTTGATGCTTAGTCAATATTTTGGTAGTTTTCTCTTAAACAAAGGCTATATTTCTAGGGACACATTGGAGCATGCCCTTTCGCAGGAAAAAAGTACAAAGCTTAAGCTTGGTATTTTAGCAGTTAGTGAGGGTGTTTTAACAGCTGACCAGGTCGAGCAAATCCATAATCAGCAAAAAACTCAGGATAAGCGCTTTGGCGAGCTTGCAGTTGAGCTTAACTATTTGACGGATGAGCAGGTTGGAATGCTATTAAACTTACAGAAGTCAAGCAAGGTTGAACTTAGTCAAATTCTTATAGACGAAGGGTTAATGGATCTGCGGACCTTAGAAAAAGCTTTACAAGCTTATAAAGAGGATGCTAATCTATCAGAAGTTCAAATGAAGGCAATTAAAAGTGGCTCAATAGATGAGATAGTGGAGGCCTTCGTTAATATCCCAACCCAAGAAAACAAAGGCTTATATCAAGAATACATACAACTATTTATTAGAAATATGATTCGCTTTATAGATTCAGCTCCAGTCATAAAGGTAGAGAATCAAGAAATAAATCCACAGCATGTGGCTGTAAAACAGGGTTTATCAGGGGCAATAAACATGTCTTCCTACATGGTATTTCCAGAAAGTACTTATGTAGCTTTTGCTAGCCGTTATTCAGGCATGGATATAACGGAAAAAAATGAGTTGGCCGACGCATCTGTAACGGAATTTTTGAATTTGCATAATGGTATATTTGTAGTTAATTTATCTGACCAGGGAATTAAAATGGATTTGTCGCCGCCAGTGACTTTAAGTGGTGCTGAAGTATCTGAGCGCCCTGCACTTACTTGTATTACTATAGAATTGGAAATTGGAACTTGTCAGCTAGTTATTCAGTAGGTGTAAACTTGTCTATTATATGATAAAATTTATAAACGAGACTTATCTCATAGGAATATAGCAAAGCTTGCTGAAGGCAGGGAAGATGATGGACGAGAAGAAACGAGATGGGGATTATACTAAGCATAATGAACAAGCTGATAATATACCTGCTGGTGTATTTGAAGATGTGCAGACAATCAATAATGATATAGAAGAAATGTTAAGCCTCAAGGCTGCCAAGCGTTATGATGAAGCTGCAGACAAAGCTAAAATAATGCTAGAAAAGAAGGTTCTGCCGCCAGCTATTAAGCAGCAGGTAATTCTTGAGTCGGTAGAGATATACTTAGAAACAGCACAATATACAAAGGCACAGGAGTTACTACAACACGTCAAAGATATGAGTGATTTAACTGAAGATTTGGCAAGGGATTTACAATATCGAATCCTTCATATTGGTGTTGTTAAGGAATTACTACGAAAAAACAATAAACAAGAAATGCCGTGGTCAATGCTTCCGCGTTTGCTCGTGCAAAAGGCTGAGCAAGAGATGGATAAGATCATGCCTCTTTATAAAGTGAGGAAATCTCTTGAACAGAGCCAAGATGAAATTTACCAGGCGCGAAAAGAGTTAGGTTTGGCAGAGGAACCAAGTCTTTCCCGTGATAGGATACGAACGACGGATAAGGAAAATGAACAAAAAGATCACTTCTGGATTGCTGTGGTAGTAGTTGTAGTACTTGCAGTAGGGATAGGTTTTATGCTAGCAATGTCCTATTTATCAAGGACAGCGGAACAGAGTAATGCCACTTTAAACATTCAAAATCCAAGTGTACAACAACCAGGTCAAGACTCAGAGACTAATGTACCATCAATCGACCTACTAGACCCTGATAACAATCAGGTAGCAGTTGAGCCTGTATATGAGATAATTACAACAGAGGCTTCTTATGTACCTGGTGAATGGTATTTCATTCAAGCAGGTGCCTATAGTAATGCTGCAATTGCTGAGGCTAATGTGAATAAGTTCATCAACGCAGGTTTTTATGCAGAGCAGATATCAAGAGAGCCAATACTACTAATGGTGTTTGCAGGTAGCTCACAAGGACAGGCCGACAGAATGCTAGGGCGCATTAAGGAGCATCAGGAGTT
This sequence comes from Desulfuribacillus alkaliarsenatis, assembly GCF_001730225.1. Lineage (NCBI taxonomy): Bacteria > Bacillati > Bacillota > Desulfuribacillia > Desulfuribacillales > Desulfuribacillaceae > Desulfuribacillus > Desulfuribacillus alkaliarsenatis. The sequence continues at coordinate 264,411 of NZ_MIJE01000001.1, forward strand.
CGTAGATTTTTCAATGTATGTTCGCTCAATTCAAGCTAAATCCGAGTATATGATGCTCGAAGGAAAGAGCATTGATGAAGAAGCCCTTAGTCTATTCGGTGAACGCATGACTGGGTATTTGCGGTTGGTTTCAGATACTAGTCTCTACTTATTAGAGGAGACGGATGCAGATAGGCGTTCAGAGGCAATTCGAGAACTTATGAATACATCGGAACAAATTAGAGAGCAGCTAGATATAATTCTTGCCTTCGATGATAATCAGGAATACCAAGTGCTTCAGAAATGGCATGATGAACTAAAATATTTCACTAATCGTTACCTAGACATTATAGAAGCAAGGGATAGCTTCAATGTACAGCTACAGGAGCATCTTTTTGAGCTGCTAGTACCGCAAATATGGTAGTATATATGAGAATTTAAATAATACAATAGTACAATAGGGAGTACTCACATGGGTACTCCTTACAATATGATGGGAAGTGTAGCTTGGCTAGGCTTCAGTATGCAGGAGGAAAACATGAGTTTTATTACAATCTTTTTAATAGCAGTGGCCTTAGGAATTGATGCCTTTTCTGTATGTGTAGGAATTGGCTTGTGTGGTATACGCAGACGTCAAATATATATAATATCGATAACTGTTGGTATTTTTCACGTACTTGCACCACTAATCGGAATGCTTCTGGGTCATTTGGTTGGGGAATTTATCGGGACAATGGCTAATGTTTTTGGAGCTATAGTTTTGCTCGTCATTGGTGGGTATTATATAATCGCCTTTGTTAGGGATAGAATCAGGGGAGAAACTGGTGAGTGTGCCGTAGATATGTCACTATTAGCAAAACCCCTTGGTGTGGTGATTCTAGCGGCAAGTGTCTCCTTTGATGCATTAGCCGTAGGATTTGGTCTAGGAGCATTAGGTATGAATGTATTTGCGTCAGTACTTATTATTGGTGTCGTTGCAGGGCTTATGACTTTTGCTGGCCTTATTCTTGGTAAACGTTTAGGGAATATTATAGGAAATAAAGCGGAGTTAATTGGAGGTATTCTTCTAGTAGGAATTGCTATGTATCTATTAGTATGGTAGCTACAAGCTTAGTAGTTGAAATAGCGTAAATATACAATTAGAAACCGTGATTAAGGAGGGGTTCGACTATGCATAAGACAAGCATATTTTTCGCAGTTGTTCTCGTTATTGTTCTTGTTATAGCTATCAGCATTTACTCGTTTGAAGCACAGCCAGACCCACTTGAACCAAGGGAACTAGAGAACGGCCTAGAGCAAGCTATTGAGTTCATGGAAAAAAGGTATTACCCTAGTGCAATTGAGGAGCTAGATACAATCATTGCCCAAGAGCCAGATAATGCTGAGGCATATTTCTATAGAGGTAGGTCATACCAGGAGATAAATGACTTTCAGAATGCAATTGCCGATTTCCAACGGGCAACGGAGTTAAATCCAGCTGATGCTGAAACATTTTTCCAAAAAAGTACAACCTATATGCGTATGGGTGAGTTTGACCACTCGACAGAGGCGTTAAATCGTGCGATTGAAATAGATAATGAATATGTATTTGTTTACTTTAATCGTGGAAATGCATATTTTCGTATGGGTCAATACCGTGAAGCTGCCAATGAATACTCGACAGTAGTTGCCTATAACCCTGAACATGCTAATGCCTACTACCAAAGAGGTTTAGCTTATATTGAGTTAGGCGAATTAGCCGATGCAACTGCAGATTTCCAACAGATTATAGACCTAAATCCAAGTGAACAGCTTGTAAATGATGCTCAGCTTCAACTGAATATGATTTCAAAAAATTAATAGTTCTAAAAAACGATCTCCCTTCATATATATAAGTAGTAGACATGTATATAAGCAGTAGACATGTGAGTAAGCAGTAGACAAGCTGTGGAGGGAGATTAATATGAATCTTAAACAAAAACTACTTCCCTATGTATTTGCAACCCTATTAGCTAGTGGCTGTGGTATATTGTTAGGGATGTTTTTTCTATCTATATTTACTGGACAAGCAAATACTGAAATAAATCCTGAATTACCACAAGTTGTACAAGCTTCAACATTAGCTGCAATGTACGAAAATCAGGAGAACATCTTAGAAGATAGTAATAACTTAGAAGGTAGCAACAACTTAAATAATAGCAATAACGCAGATGACAACAATAGCTTAGATAGTAACCTAGAAAGCGCTGGACAAGCTGTAGAAAAGCTTATAGAACGAGCAATTACTTTTCATGAAATGAAGTGGAGCTTTATTCAGGCTGGTGTCTTTAATAAACCAGATTATGCTGCTCCGATAATTAGTACATTTCGCAATCATAATATTAGAATTCAAATGCTAGACAGCCAGCCTGCGCGGGCCATGGCTGCTGGGTTTTTAGACTGGAATATGACTAATAGTGTATCACGCCAGCTTAGCTTTATTGATGTAGAACTATATAACCGTGAACTTAATATGACGTTTGAAACAATTATATTAGATTTGCCTGAAGCAGATGCAGCAGTTTATGAAGAGCAATTAAATAATCAGATTCTAGACTATTTAGAGCAACTACAAGGGACTAGCTACGACTGGATTAATGGTAAGGGTGATTTTACCAGTACGCAGGCTCTAGTTAGCAAACAAAAAGAGCTGCTAGAAACAATCGAGCAGCTACGCTCCTACGGTGCCAACAATCAAGATAAGACGCTGCTTTTTTGGACTGCTGAACTTATAAAGCTAGAAGGAGTAATTTCTGGTTCACGCTCTGAAAATAGTCAGCTAGGCTGGGTATTACAAGAGCATTTGTTAGTGCTTCTAAGTAAATGTAAGGTTTACTAAAAACTTACTAAGTGTTCTAACTAGTGCAACATTGATTTTAAATAGGACTATTTCATTGTTGTAGACAAGCGTTGCTTCTGTTACACTATCTATGTTACAAGCGTAGCAATAGGTAGTGTTTTTTATGTTGGGTTTATAACGTTTTCACAGTTTGTTTCACAGTTTATACGGTGGGGAGAGAAGTTCAATGGCAAGAGCCACACCATCTAAAGCAATCCTAGTTATTTTACTATTAATAGGCTTGCTGTTGGGAAGTATTATTGGAGACATTTTAGGCAAACTAGGAGTACCTTATGTTTTTGAATCGAAGGAAATTCGTTGGAGTCCAGCTGGAGATTTATTAATTTTAGTCTGGGACATTGATATCATACTAAGTATCAATCTTGCCAGTGCCATTGGATTAGGAATTGCTTTTTGGATTTACCGTAGATTATAATAGATATAAATAGGGAAAATACTCCAAATTAAGAAGGGATTCATAAATGCAAAGTCGAATAATATTAGCATCCCAGTCTCCAAGACGTAAGGAATTGTTAGCGGGGTTGGGTTTGTCTTTTATAGTGAAGGTCAGTGCTGTTGATGAAGATCAAGCTACACGTGACGCTAGTACTTTAACTCCAGCGGAGCTTGCACAAAGGCTTAGTGCATTGAAGGCGGAAGCAGTAGCGGCACACTTGTCCGAAGGAATTGTTATCGGGGCAGATACTATTGTTGTCCTTGGTGAAGAAATCCTAGGTAAGCCTATGGACGCTAATGATGCAGAGGGGATGCTTCGCAAGCTATCTGGCAAGACACACCTCGTGATATCTGGTGTTACAGTAATTGACGCACAGACTAAGGAGCAGAAATCAATCTATGAGCTTACAGAGGTTGATTTTAAAGAGATTACTGACGAAGAAATGGCTGCATATTTAGTTAAGGCTAATTATTTGGACAAGGCAGGCAGCTATGCCGTGCAAGAGCATGGCGCTCTGTTTGTCAAAGGGATTCGTGGCTGCTTTTTTAATGTTGTTGGTCTGCCGCTTTTTAAAACAGCGGAGCTTTTACAGGTGTTTGATGTGAAAATATTATAATTTTATATTATAATGGTAGGAGGTTTCCCAAATGGAGAAATCGGTTGTTAAGGAAACATGTATGATTCGAGACCTACCAGCAGAAGAACGACCACGAGAGCGAATGATGCATTATGGACCAAGTAGTATGTCTAATACGGATTTATTAGCAATTATTCTGCGCACAGGCTCTAATAAGCTACCTGTACAAAGGCTTTCTGAGCAGGTACTTACCCATTTTGAAGGGCTGCACGGTATAGTGAACTCTACCATTGAGGAAATCACTGCTATTAAAGGTATTGGTACTGCGAAGGCGGTACAAATTATGGCGGCGATTGAACTTGGTCGTCGGATTGCTAGACAAAAGCGCAGCGCAATTTTCATCATTAAGGGGCCTGAAGATGTAGCTGATTATATGATGGACGAGCTCCGTCATTTGAAGCAAGAGGTCTTTGTATGTATCTACTTAAATACGAAGAACCAGGTTATCGGTCATGAAAGAATTACAATGGGTAGTCTAAATTCATCAATTGTTCATCCGCGGGAGATCTTTAAAGGTGCTTTAAAGCGTAGCAGTGCTTCTCTAATTTGTGTACATAATCATCCAAGTGGTGACCCAAATCCCAGCAGGGAAGACATTGTGGTCACAAAAAGATTAGTAGAAGCAGGAGAGATTCTTGGAATTGATGTTTTAGACCATATAATCATTGGAGACAATACCTATTATAGTCTAAAAGAAAAAGGGCATATGTAACTACAGCAGGGATTTTGAAGGGAGATAATAAATAAATGTTTGGTTTTAGTCGTGATATGGGTATTGATTTAGGAACTGCCAATACTTTAGTGTATGCAAAAGGACAAGGAATAATCTTAAATGAACCATCGGTAGTAGCAATGCGTACCGATTCTAAACAAATTGAAGCCGTTGGAGAAGGGGCAAAGAGCATGATTGGTCGTACCCCTGGCAATATTGTAGCTATCCGCCCAATGCGTGATGGTGTTATTGCTGACTTCGAAACTACGGCAACGATGCTTAGATATTTCATTAAGAAGGCAAATAAAAAGCAAAGCTTTTTCTCGAGAAAGCCACGGGTTATGATATGTGTTCCTTCGGGAATTACAGCCGTTGAGAAACGTGCTGTCGAGGATGCTACGATTCAAGCTGGAGCTAGGGAAGCTTATACTATTGAAGAGCCGATGGCTGCCGCTATTGGTGCGGGATTACCAGTACATGAGCCTACGGGTAGTATGGTTGTAGATATTGGCGGTGGAACAACGGAGGTAGCAATTATTTCACTAGGTGGAATCGTAACTAGTAGATCAATTCGTGTTGCTGGTGATGAAATGGATGACGCTATTATTCAACATATTAAGCGTGAATATAACCTGATGATTGGTGAACGTACGGCAGAACAGCTAAAAATGACTATCGGATCGGCAATCGCTATGGACGATAAAGAAGGCACCAGTGTAAGAGGACGTGACCTTGTAACAGGTCTACCGAAAACACTCGATATATCGTCTGCTGAGATTAGTGAAGCACTCGCAGATACGGTATATAGCATTGTTGAGGCTGTAAAAGTAACATTAGAAAAGAGTCCGCCAGAATTAGCGGCGGATATTATAGATCGTGGAATCGTAATGACAGGTGGCGGTGCGTTATTACAGAATTTAGACCGTCTGTTATCTAAAGAAACGGGAATTCCAGTGATTGTAGCGGAGCAGGCCCTGGATTGTGTAGCAATTGGTACAGGTAAAGCTCTCGAAAATATCCACTTATTCACATCAAAGGCAGGGTTCTCAGGAAAATCGAAGTAAATAGTTGGGGTGTAGAGATTGGAGAACTGGTTTGGACAGCGCCGCTGGATGATTATCTTTATTGCCATCATTGTCTTGGCATTGGTGATGAGTCTTACGGTTAAGGGGCGAGAGGAAGTCACATTACCCGAAAAAATTATATTAGATACATCAGCGTTTATTCAAAAAATGATATATAAGCCCGCTAATTATGTAGCGGGCTTATATGACGATATACGTAGGATAAATAACCTGTATGAAGAAAACCATGCACTTCGAAATACGTTAAACAGCATGGCTTTCATTCAAGCGGAGTTAAAGATTGTTAATGATGAGAACGAGCGGCTTCGTAAGCTACTAGATTTAGAGGAATCAATTCGTGATTACGATCTAGTGGCAGCGAATGTTGTTGGACGAAGCCCGGCACGCTGGGATAACCTAATTACAATCGACCGTGGAAGCGCCCACGGGATTGAACGTAATATGGCGGTCATTAATCAAGAGGGGCTAATTGGTAGGGTATATACGGTATCTAATTACAGTGCTAAGGTGCTGTTAATTACTGATAGTAGCGCTCCCTCTGGTATTTCCGCTGTCATCCTTGGTAAGGACGAGAGTTTTGGGGTAATTGAAGAATATCTACCTGAGCATGGATTTTTACAAATGAGTATGATTCGCCCTGATGTCCAGCTTGAGCGTGGCGATTTAGTCGTTACATCAGGACTAGGTGAAGTATTTCCAAAAGGGCTAGTAATTGGTACTGTTGAGGCAGGACGGAGAACGGAAGGTGGACTGACCCAGAGTGTCTTTGTCAAACCAGCTGTTTCTACCCATTCATTAAATGAGGTTATGGTAATTAGACAAACACTAGTGATTGATGATTCATTTAATGATACAATAGATAGGATAGAGGATGAACAGACTGTAGGTGAAGGGACGGAATCGTAGTGTATTATTTACTAAGTGGAGCTATAATGCTGTTAGTAATATTTCTCCAAGCTACCCTCCTGTCTATTTTCTTTCCTATGGTGACACCAGTAAATCATTTTGTTGTGCCTAATCTAGCAATAATTGTGCTAATGTTTTTGTGTATATTTCGCGAGGATAAGAATATTGTACTGTTTGCATTTGTGATTGGCTTGTTAAAGGATATTATATTTGGTACTTATATAGGGCTTTATGCATTTACCTATGGATTCATTGCTTATTGGGCGAATATTACCTTTAGGTTGTTTATTGATAAGAGTATTATAGTTTTTGTCATATCAGTCTTACTGGGTATATTATCATTTGAATTTATTATATGGGGTATAAACTCCATGTTTGGTCTGATTGACTTGTCGATTGGTCAATCCTTTGACCGCTACTTTTGGGGAAGTGTGTTATTAAGTTCTGGCGTAGCAGCCATAGTCTATCAACCAGTTATAACATTACTAGAAAGGCGAGGGGTTATTTTTAATGAAGAATGAAGAGTCCCATGTTCCCCGTAGGCTGAATCTGTTATTTTTTATTGTATTTATCTTTTTCACTATATTGCTATTAAGGTTAGCGGGTGTGCAATTAGTAAAGGGCGAAGAGTATCTGATGCAGTCCGAGAGCAACAGTACAACGACCCTTTCGATGCCAGCACCCCGCGGTTGGATGATGGACCGTAACGGTGAACTACTGGTGTCTAATCGACCAGCATTTGTTGTAACTTTTACAGAGGTACCTAATGTCCTTGTCGATTACGAAGGAATTGCTGCTAGGCTTGAGACAGTATTAGATTTGCCGCAGGAGGATATTCTTCGTGCCATGGACTATAAGGCACCACGTAGGTTGCCAAGATATTTACCGAGACAGTTAAAAACAGACGTTGATCAAACGGTAGTTGCTTATATCACTGAGCACAAGGACGAGCTGCCAGGTGTCAATGTTGTTGTAGAACCAATCCGTGAATATCGCTATGGTAATTTAGCTGTACATGCTATTGGATATATAAGCCCGATTCCAGAGCATCAGAGGGATTTCTATCGAGACATGGGCTATCGTCTTGATGAAAAGGTCGGTATTGATGGTTTGGAAAAGCAGTACGAGGAATTCCTACGTGGTACAGCAGGTCAGCGAGTGGTTGAGGTTAATCGTTTTTCACAGCCGATTCGCGAGCTTAGTATGGAAGCACCAGTTAGGGGTGCAGATTTAACCCTAACAATCGATAAACGCCTGCAGGAAGCTTCGCAAAAGATTATTGAGGAACAGCTAGAAATCCTTAGGACACGTGAACGTGACCCAATTCCAGACGTTAAAGAAGCCGTTGCTGTGGCAATGAATCCGATTACTGGAGAAATTCTAGCGATGGCGAGCTATCCAAGCTACGATCCAAATGTGTTTACAAAACGTCCGTTATCCCAGGAAACAGTCGATTATTTATTTACTTCAGAGGGTAATCTGCCGCTTTTAAACCGTGCTGTTGATGCAGCCTATGAACCAGGCTCGACGGTGAAAATGGCTACAACACTGATGGGGCTCCAAGAAGGGGTCATTAATGCAAATACACAAATTTTTGATAATGGTTCATTGTATATTGGCAACTGGAGCCGCCCATTTAGAAGCTGGGCCTGGCATCGTGGCGGACACGGCTGGAACGATCCAAAGCAAGCTATTCAAGTATCGAACAACGTATATATGTACCAAATAGCCCTATGGATTAGTGGATATCCAAATTCCCAGCATATGAACTGGAGTCGTGTGCGTAATGCACCGCCGACCTTAAGGGAGAGCTTAAAATCTGATTGGCAGCGAAATCGTGATTTACACCCTGCAATTGATACCTTTAAGGAGTATTTCGCAATGTTTGGCCTTGGTGTAAAGACTGGCATAGATCTACCGAAGGATAGTTCAGGTTGGCCGATGAATGTTAATGAAATCGGTGAACTGGCTTTTACGGCTATTGGTCAGAATATGACCTTAACGGCAATGCAGCTAGCACAATATACCAGCACAATCGCTAATGGCGGTGAACGCTTAGCTCCTTATTTAGTGAAAGAAGTTACAGATAATAGGGGTAGAACATTGCTAGAGCGGGATAAAGACGTGCTCAATGTTGTAGATATTGACCCTCAGCATATTAGAGTAATGCAGGAAGGAATGCTGATGGTAACAATGCCGGGAGGAACTGCGTATAACACTTTCCTAGGCTTTCCAGAGTCTGTGGCAGCGAAAACTGGTACTGCTCAGACTGGTGTGGAGGGGAGAACAAATGCGACTTTCGTCGGATATGCTCCATATGAAAATCCAGAGATTGCAGTTTCGGTAATTGTACCAAATGGCGGTGGAGGTTCTGATACAAGCGGTATGATAGCCCGTAGAATCCTTGAAGAGTATTTCCACTTACAAAATATAGATATTGAATAAAGTTATGCCCCCTATGGAAAGCTGAATTTTCATAAGGGGTTTTTGTTTATATATAAAGTACGAGAAATTTGTCAGATTGAGAAATAAAAAATAGGTCAATTTACTGGCAGGAGAAATTGAGTCAGTTATCGAATAAGGAAATACATTAGAAAATTAGAATAGAAATATAGAATAGAATATGAGAAAAATACGTTTTGTTACTTTTATACTGTGGAAGGGAAGTTCTTAATGACGGAGAAAGAATTGCAGCCCAAAAAGAGTCTAGTAACAATCAAAGGTAGTAATGAAGGACTGGCATTTATTTTAAATGATCAAGAGCCCTTTTCCCATGTAGCAGATGAGCTAAAGCAGAAGGTGCGTAGAGAATTGAGTACTTTACTTACCGGTCCAATGGTTCGTATTAAGATTGATTGTGGTAGACGTGAATTAGATGAAAAACAACGCAAGCTATTAGAGGAGATTATATCCCTTAAGGAGAATTTAATATTAACAAGAATTAAATCTAGTACGACTGAGCCTGTGGTAGCAAATGCTGACAAGACTAATGGACAAGATGCTAGTACTGACACAAATACACAGACAACGGAACAATCAGTGGTACATTTAATCGACGAGAACACAGCGAGAATCTATCGTGGTACCGTCCGCTCTGGGCAAGTCCTCGAGCATGACGGCAACCTGGTTATCTTTGGGGATGTGAATGCAGGGGCTAAGGTACTGGCCACAGGAGATATCTTAGTTATGGGCAGAATACTAGGCGGATCTGTACATGCAGGCTCTAAGGGAGACAAGCAGCGGGTTATATCTGCAGGTGCATGGGGTAATGCGCAGGTACGGATTGCAGATTGCATTGGTAAGACGCAGGCGGGCGATTTTAAAGCACAAACTACTTGTGTAACCACTGCCTATTTTGACGAATATAGAATTCAGTTTAAACACAAAAAACCAGCAATGATTTAATATAGGGAGTGAATTAGATGGGTGAAGCAATTGTTATAACTTCTGGTAAGGGCGGAGTTGGTAAAACAACGACCTCTGCTAATGTTGGCTCAGCACTAGCTATACTGGGCAAACGGGTTTGTTTAGTAGATACAGATATAGGGTTAAGGAACTTAGATGTTGCCCTCGGTTTAGAAAATAGAATTATCTATGATATTGTTGATGTGGCTGAGGGGAATTGTAAGCTAAAGCAAGCTATTATTAAAGATAAGCGCTTTGAAAGCTTATATTTACTAGCTGCCTCACAGACGAAGGACAAAAACGCTTTAGAAGAAGAGGCTGTTCGAGAAATTATTGCACAGCTTAAGGAAGATTTCGACTATGTGATTATTGACTGTCCTGCTGGGATTGAGAAGGGCTTCCAGAATGCTGTTGCAGGGGCTGATCGCGCAATTATTATTGTGACACCTGATGCTACGGCCGTGCGAGATGCCGATAGGGTGATTGGTTTATTAGAAAAGCAAGCAATGAAGCGCATGGACTTAATTGTTAACCGTGCCAATTCGCGACTGATGTCTGAAGAGGATATGCTAGATATCGATGAAATCGTAAGTATATTGGCTGTAGAGCTAATTGGGGTAGTTCCTGATGATGATAATATTCTACGTGCTAACAACAAGGGTGAGCCAGTTGCCATTCAAACTGAACCACTAGCATCAAAGGCATATCGTAATATCGCTAAACGTATCACTGGTCAGACAGTACCACTGTTAGACATTCGTCAGAAAAACGATAGCTTTTTGGCAAAGCTTAAGAAACTATTTAAGTAGCTCCTGCGGGGGCTATTTTTTATTGCATATCTTAAAATGCTGCTGCATAGGATTGTACAAATAGACAAGTATCCTAAATAGTAGGTGATTGGTATGCGAATTAAATTAGAAGGTGTAAAAAGAAGACGGGAGCAATTGATTGACAAATTAAAATTTGGAGACGACTACGAGGAATCATTTGACAGACAAGCTGACAAGCAAATGAACCGATTACCAATTCCTAAACAGGTAAATAACAATAAGTGGATCTGGCAATCGGCTATTGCTGTTATGCTCGTTGTCTCTACTTTGTCTCTACAGCAGCTTTCGGCACCGTGGGCACAATCGAGTGTAACCTTTATTAATGATGTTGTTGAACGTGACTATAACTGGGAGGGAGTTCTAGAGGCCCTAAACCTTGAGAATGATTTCTTTAATTTTGACGAGGGAATCGCGACACCGACACCGACTTCAACTGACCCAGGCTTATATAATGACTTTAACCAGTACCCGACAAACCCAGACGCAATCCCAGTATTTGGGCAAAATCCTGGGCAGCCAGCTCAGCAAAATGGCGGAGCCTCTATCGATAATAAGCTTGGCTTACCAATAGAAGGTTTATTAGTGAAAAGATTTACAGAAGATAAGCCGTTTCTAGAATTCATCGCTCTAAATAATAAACAGGTGCAGTCAGTAGCCAGTGGTAAGGTTACTCAGATTGGCTATAACGACAAGGAAGAGCTGCTGATTTATGTTGAGGGTGAACAGGATTTAACGTTTGTGTACGGTCGAGTGAAGGATATCGTAGTAAAAGAAGGTGACACGGTAGGAAAAGGTCAACACATTGCAACTGTAGATAGTACTGATGATGTTGAACTGCTACTATTCCAGATTATCAAAGATGGTAAAGCAGTCGACCCAGAAGCTTATTTGCCATAAGGTGGTTCAGCATGAAACTTCGTATACATTGGCTTTTTCTAGTATTCCTCATCTATATAGGTTACTCAGGGCAGGTTTTTGAAGCACTGCTCTTTTTTCTCATTGTCATCATTCATGAGCTGGGGCATGTGTTTGTTGCCCGTAGCTTTGGTTGGCGAGTTACCGAAATCGAATTTCTACCATTTGGCGGTGTAGCAAAGGTTGATTGGAACTTCCAAGGCTGGCCTAGGCAAGAAAAGCTCGTAGCCATCGCAGGTCCGATGAATAATATTATTATGATAATGATAGCTTTGGTGCTGTTCCAGTTTGGTGTTATCGAGCGGGATTTAGCTATGTTCTTTATTAAAGCAAATATGCTGCTAGCGGGATTTAATCTCCTCCCAGCGTTACCTTTGGATGGTGGGAGAATTTATCGGGCTACGGTATGTCAGGAGCATGGATGGATAGAAGGTACGAGAATGGCATATCGGCTAAGCTATATCATCGGAGCTATTCTTGTGCTTGTGGGATTAATTATGCTTGCACTGGGTTATTTGAACGTCACTTTTCTAATTCTAGGTGCATTCTTGCTCTTAGCAACCTTTATGGATCAGAGACAAATGAAATACCAACAGATGTATGCCCTTTTACATAAGAATTATAAGCAAGCTTCAGCTAAGACGACTTCTGAGCAAATAAAGCACATATCAACAAACAAGGATGAGAAAATATCAGATATAATCAAGGTCTTTTCCCCAGGGATTACGACTATTGTTTGGGTTATGGATAATAATAAAGTTATAGGAACGCTCACGGATAATGAGATTTTACATAAGGTTTTTGACGAACAGGTACCGTTGCACATGTCGATGGAGGACATGTTAAACTTATAAACACATGCTAACTTTATAATCATAGTTAGTGACAAGGAAACTTGTAAGTTGGGGGATTTCTTTGATACAATAAAGCGATACTATTTTGGATAAGTTTTTAGGAGGAAATTATGGAGAAGATTTGTCAGCATGATATACTGACGCAAGTAGAAAAACCAGCTAGGTACGCTGGTAACGAGTGGAATATAGTGATGAAAGATCACGCACAAATGGATGTAACATTTGCCTTGGCATTCCCTGATGTGTATGAGGTTGGGATGTCTTTTTTAGGTTATAAAATTTTATATCACATTATAAATAAAAGGGATACATACTATGCGGAGCGCGCTTTTGCACCGTGGGTCGATATGGAGCAAAAGATCCGCAACCACAATCAAGTACTGACGAGCACAGAGACGAAAACGCCGATTAAGGATTTCGACTTTGTATCCTTTACATTACAGTATGAAATGAGCTACACCAATATTTTAAATATGCTAGACCTTTCAGATTTACCTTTGTATGCTAAGGATCGTACTGAAGAGCATCCGTTAGTACTAGCAGGAGGACCATGTGCCTTTAACCCCGAGCCGATTGCTGATTTCTTCGACTTATTCGTGGTCGGTGAGGGTGAAGAGGCAGTTATAGATATAGCTGATGTGTACAAGGAGATAAAAGCAGAACAAAAATCCACTGGCAAACAGATTTCCAGGGAGGAGACACTCTTAAGATTAGCAAAAATCCCTGGTGTGTATGTGCCACGCTTTTATGACGTTGAGTATAAGGATGACGGTAGGGTTGCTTCTATTACACCTAATCACCCTTCGATACCAGCTAAGGTTGAGAAGCGGGTGCTAAGGGACTTAGATGCTACTGAATATCCAGAGGATTTGGTTGTTCCGTTTTTGAACGTTGTCCACGACCGAGTCATGCTAGAGATTCAACGGGGATGTACTAGGGGCTGTCGTTTTTGCCAGGCGGGTATGGTCTATCGACCTGTTCGTGAGCGCAAGAAGGAAAATCTTCGAAAAATTGCCCGCACATTAGTGGATAAGACAGGATACGATGAGATATCGTTGACATCATTAGCAAGCAACGATTATTCACAAATTCAGGAGTTAATCCATGAGCTACTAGATGAATTTAAGGAAGAGAAAATCGGCATCTCCCTGCCATCGTTAAGGGCGGACAAGTTTTCCGTCAAGCTAGCTGAAGAGCTACAACAAATGCGTAAGTCTGGGCTTACCTTTGCCCCTGAGGCTGGTAGTCAAAGACTGCGTGATGTTATCAATAAGGGAGTTAACGAAGAGCACTTGATTGACGCTGTGACTAGTGCTTTTCAGTCTGGATATAAGCAAGTGAAGCTGTATTTCATGCTCGGCTTACCGACAGAAACGGATGAGGATATAGTTGGCATCGCTGAGCTAGCAGAGAAGGTAGTAGAAGCCTATCGTAGTGTAAATAAAGGCAAAACCCGTGGACTTAAGGTTACAGTAAGCACCTCGCTGTTTGTACCAAAGCCCCATACGCCATTTCAATGGGTTGGACAACTATCTAAGAATGAGCTGCAGCGTCGTCGCTCCGTATTACAAAATGCGATAAAATCTAAAGCCATCACATATAACTGGCATGATCCAAATGTTAGCTTCCTAGAGGGTGCTGTTTCTAGAGGTGACCGTAGACTTTCTAAGGCTATTTACCAAGCTTGGAAGAACGGCTGCAAGTTCGATAGCTGGACAGAGCAGTTCCGTAATCGTGAATGGCTGATGGCTTATCAGGAGGTAGGGATAGATCCAGAGTGGTACGCCTTTAGAAATTTTGCCTATGATGAAATTCTTCCTTGGGAGCATATTAGCTCGGGGGTTAGTAAGAAATATTTAGAGATTGAATACGAGCGGGCGTTAGTAGGTAAGACAATTGAAGATTGTCGGACCGCAAACTGTACAGGCTGCGGAGTATGTCAGTCCTTAGGTGTAGATGTTGTTGTCTGGAAGGGGGAGGAAGTTCAGTGATAAGAACGATGCGTGCACGCTTTTCAAAAGGAGATGGTCTACGCTACATCTCCCATCTCGATTTGCAAAGAATGTTTGGTCGTGCCCTAAGGCGGGCAAGGATTCCAATTGCCTATAGTCAAGGCTTTAATCCCCATCCACGGCTAGCCTTTGGCTCTGCCTTAGGAGTTGGGACCACCAGTGAAAGTGAATTTCTTGATATTGACCTTAATGAGCCGATGACTCCAGACGAATTTATGCAGCAGATGAACGGAATTCTTCCTGAAGGACTCAGAATCGAAGAAGCGCACCTCTATGAATTAGGAGAAGAACCGAAAAAGCTGAAAACCTTAATGAGCGTAATTAATGCTGCAGAGTATGAGATTTATATATACCCAGAAACACAAAACTCAGAAGCTTCTGCAGAATCAGAATCACTTGCTAAATCACGTGCAGAATCACTTGCAAAATTCCAAGAGCAGCTGCAGGCAGCCTTGCACAAAATAAACCTAAAAGACAGCTGGGTAATATCTAGGTTTAGTAAGAAAAAGGAGCGGGAGCTTGACATAAAGCCGTTTGTATACCAGATTGAATGCATCACAGAAGCAGATAGCGACGACACTAAAGTTGTCGTCCGAGCACTTGTGAAATCAGGAAGTGAGGCTAACGTTCGTCCTGATGAAATTATCGAAGTGCTGCGTACTTACGGTGAACTGCCAGAAGCTCCCTATCAAATCCATAGAAAAAACCTTGGCATCATGGAAGAGCAGATGATAAAGAAACCGTTTCTATCATAAGGAAAACTTAGTTCAGATGTTAGGATATTAAAGCTGGAGAGATGGACAATGGGAAAAAAACTGATTATAAACTGTGATAGTAGGGAATTTAGGGTTGGTGTCCTGGAGGATGAAGCTCTAAGGGAAATCTATATTCAAAGGCCTTTAAGTGAGCGGCTTGTGGGCAATGTATATAAGGGACGTGTCAGTAACGTTCTGCCAGGAATGCAGGCAGCCTTTATAGATATAGGGCTAGAAAAAAACGCCTTTCTCTATGTTTCCGATGCAATCGTGGCGAACCATTTAGAGGAACAGGGAACGACCGATGATGTGCAAATTAATCAGATCTTAAAGCAGGGTCAAGAGGTCGTTGTACAGGTGGTCAAGGAGCCCTTTGGAACTAAGGGGGCCCGCGTATCAGTCAATATCAATATACCTGGGCGCTACATTGTGCTAATGCCGCTATCTAAGCATATTGGAATTTCGAGGAAAATTGAAGATGAGCAGGATCGCAGCCGTCTTAAAGAGATAGCTCAATCACTGTTTGAAAAAGATCAACTAGGGATGATTCTACGCACAGTAGCAAATACCGTTGACCGTCGGCAGATTGAAATGGACTACAAGCTACTTTTAGGGATCTGGGAGAATATCCAACGCACAGTTAAAATTCAGAAAACCCCAAGCTTGGTTCATCGTGATTTAGAAATTGTCCCAAGGGTAATACGGGATGTTTTAACTGAGGATGTCGAAGAAATAGTTATCGATACACATGATGAGTATCGGGCAATATCAAAAATACTTGAAAACATTGCTCCCCACCTAATTTCGAGTGTAACCCATTACAAAGGTGATGCTCCAATCTTTGACCACTATGGAATTGAAGATTCATTATCTAAGGTTGTAAAGTCAAAGGTTTGGATGAAAAATGGTGGCTATCTAATCATAGATCACACAGAAGCTCTTACTGTGATTGACGTAAATACTGGCAAGTTCGTAGGCCAGCGAAATCTCGAGGACACAGTTGTTAGTACGAACGTTGAAGCGGCCAAGGAAGTAGCGGCACAGCTACGCTTACGTAACATCAGTGGCATTATCATCGTCGATTTCATTGATATGCATGTCGAGGAAAACCAGCAAAAAGTCTTGCAGGTCATGGAGGAAGAACTACAAAAGGACAGCAACAAAACACATCTTTTAGGTATCACAAGACTCGGATTAGTAGAAATAACACGTAAAAAAATAAGAAAAAGCTTACATGATGTCCTTCTAGATACCTGTCCAACCTGTCATGGCTCTGGGAAAGTCTTGTCAGATATTGCGATAGCCAATCGTATTGATAGAGAAATCCGTCATTACCTACGACACACGAAGGACGAAGCAATTATTGTCGAGATGCATCCACGGATAGCAGCTGATTTTAAAGGTGCTAATAATGAAAATCAGCAGTTTATCGAGCAGCAATTTGGCAAACGCATCTTTATACGTGAGAAGGAATTTGTAGATATCGAGCATTTTAACATTATCTATTCAGGAGATGAAAAGGAAGCAGCAGCGCTATATTAGAATTATAACTTACTAAGAGTAAGCGTAGCTATTGACAGCGTATGTGGAAAAGTGATATTATATTTTGAGCAGTGTGCCATTGGGGTCTTCCTCCGGCATGCTTCAACCGCACGTACAAGGTTTTAAACTATAAGTATACAGCTTAATTATAAGCTATATAGCCTTATAGACCTTCGACGGCGAGTCTAAGTCTAATAGGAGGTGCAGTACATGTACGCAATTATCGAAACTGGTGGCAAGCAATACAAAGTAGAACAAGGCACTGAGCTTTACATTGAGAAGTTAGATGCAGAAGTTGGAGATTCAGTGAGCTTTGACAAGGTATTACTTGTTTCTAAAGACGGTCAAGTTCAAGTTGGTAGCCCAACAGTTGCTAATGCAACAGTAACAGGCAAAGTAGAGAAGAATGGTCGCGCTAAGAAGATCGTAGTTTTCAAATACAAGCCGAAAAAGAACTACAGCCGTAAGCAAGGACACCGTCAACCGTTCACTAAAGTTGTAATCGAAGCTATCAACGCATAGTAGTAAGGTAGTACTTAGCCTATGGTTGAAATTATCGTATACAAGAACAGAGCTGACGAAGTCGTATCTTTTCAAGTCCATGGTCACGCGGGCTATGCAGATCAAGGACAAGATATTGTCTGTTCAGCCGTATCAGTATTAACACTGAATACTGTAAATAGCATCTCTCACTTATTAGGGATTAAGCTAGAACCAACATCTGATTTAGGAATACTAGAATGTCATTTTCCAAAACAACAGGATTTATTACAGCAAGAGAAAATGCAGCTACTTTTACAGAGTATGGTCTTAGGTATTCAAGCAATTAAAGATAATTATAGTGAATATATCGAATATAAAACGAAACACGTATAAGGAGGTGGCTTACATGCTACAAATGAATCTACAATTATTTGCTCAGAAAAAGGGAGTAGGTAGTTCCAAGAACGGTCGTGACAGTCAAGCTAAACGCTTAGGAGTTAAACGTCAAGATGGCCAGCTTGTATCTGCTGGAAGTATCCTTGTACGTCAAAGAGGTACAAAGATTTACCCTGGAGATAACGTAGGTATTGGTGGAGATGACACACTATTTGCTAAAGCTGAGGGTGTTGTTGCTTTCGAAAGATTAGGTCGCGATAAAAAACGCGTAAGCGTTTACCCAGTATCTGCTGAAGCATAAAACCTATAGAGAAAGGTCTGGTCTAAAGCCAGATCTTTTTTTTGGCTCTTTACTCTTTAAAATGGTTCTTGATTTCGTTTGCGCTATTATCTTTTTCTTATTTTAAAAGGGATTTTATGTATCTTTGTCGAATAAAGGAAGTACATACTTATTGAATACGGTGAAATGTGTTTATTAAGTAATAAGATATGTTAGGGTTGGTTGTTATGAATATGGAAATACTAAAAATGAATAAACCACACAAGCAGGTATTAAAAATGTTGACAGAACTACGTCATGATATGGTTAATCATATACAAGTTATTCATGCCTATGCCAAACTAGAAAAAACGGAAAAGATTATTGATTACATTGAGGCAATAGCGCGAGAATATCAAATGCAAAGCCGCTTATCGAATTTAGGTAATGATCGGTTAAGTGCAAATCTTATTGCAATGACTATGCGCTTTCCTGAATTGAAATTTGATTTCTATAGTAGCAGTCGACGTATACATTTATTAGAATATACAAAACGTAATGAAGAAGAATTATTAGCAATAATATTAAGTACGATTACAAGCCTAGCGGCTCAGGAGCAGGGGTTAAACCATATTCAGATTGTTATGTCAGTCGATAATGTTACAAAGCCCAAGGTTCCAAAAATAATATTCTCGCTTTATGGCGAGGAGCTAGCGGAAGACAACAAAGCAGTAAGTTGCTTGAAAAAACGTCTAGAGAAGTATAATGTGGAACTAAGACAGCATCACCAGGATTCAGAGGTCTTTGAATGGGAGCTGCTGTTCTACAATAGCTAATAATCAGAAATGAGAATGATTTATACATATGAGGTGGAAACATGTTTGTAGATAAGGTAAAAATATATGTCAAAGGTGGCGACGGCGGTAATGGTATGGTCGCCTTTCGTCGTGAGCCCTTTGTGCCTGATGGAGGCCCTGCAGGTGGTGACGGCGGTAAGGGTGGAGACCTTATATTTGAAGTGGATGAAGGGTTACGCACACTTGTCGACTTCCGATACAAGAAGCATTTCCGTGCGCCTAAGGGTGAAAACGGAAGAACTAAGAATCAGCATGGTGCTAAAGGGGACAACCTTATAGTGCGTGTTCCGCCAGGTACTGTGGTGGTAAATGAAGCGACTGGTGCAGTTATAGCGGACTTGGTGAGCCACGGAGATCAAGCAACTATTGCTAAAGGTGGTCGTGGAGGACGTGGAAATACCCGTTTTGCTAACTCTCGTCACAAAGCGCCTGATATAGCTGAAAAGGGCGAGCCTGGTGAAGAGTTTGAAATTATTTTAGAGCTGAAGCTATTAGCTGATGTTGGTCTGGTAGGGTTCCCGTCCGTTGGGAAATCGACAATGCTGTCTGTAGTATCAGCAGCTAAACCGAAAATCGCTGAATACCATTTCACTACCTTGCAACCAAATATCGGGGTCGTTAAGGTTGACGAAGAGGATAGCTTTGTCATGGCTGACTTGCCTGGACTTATCGAAGGGGCACATGAAGGAGTTGGACTCGGACATCAATTCTTACGACATATTGAGCGTACCCGAGTGATTGTTCATGTGATTGATATGGCTGCTGTCGATGGCAGAGATCCGTTTAAAGACTTTATGCAAATCAATGCAGAGCTTGAGCTTTATAATCCAAAGCTAATGGAGCGTCCGCAGCTTATCGTCGCCAATAAAATGGATATCCCAGACGCTGCAGATAACTTACAGATATTTAAAGAAGAGCTAGAGGAACAATATAAGCAGGAAGGCAAAAGCCTTGAAGATATAAAAATCTATGAATTATCGGCCTTAACCCGCAAAGGTCTAGATCCACTACTTAGAGATATATCGACTCTACTTAGAGAACTGCCTAATATTCTGCTTTATGAAGATATTGGCGAAGAAACAGAGGATTACAAAATCTATCGTGCAGAAGCAGAGGAAAAACCGTTTACCATTCGTAAAGATAACGAAACCTTTGTCGTTGAAGGTGAGCGCCTAGAGAAGCTTGTAGTCATGACAGACTTTAGTCGTGAGGATAGCGTCACCCGCTTCGCCCGTATATTAAAAGGCATCGGTGTTGATGCTGCACTACGTGAAGCAGGCGCTAAAGAAGGCGATACGATCCGCATCGTAGAGATGGAATTCGATTTTGTAGATTAGGATATAAAAGTGAAAGTTAGAAAGCTTAAAGTTGGAAAGTTATTATTGGAGTGGACATGTTGGAAAAAATAACATGTCCACTTTTTGAAAAAACTTGTCTAGAAATATTGACTTGAGAGAATATATATGTTATTCTATTAAATGTCGCTGGAATTTTGCGACTGAGTGGAGCTGTGGTGTAGAGGCCTAACATGCCTGCCTGTCACGCAGGAGATCGCGGGTTCGAATCCCGTCAGCTCCGCCACTTTAAAGGGCCTATAGCTCAGTCCGGTCAGAGCAACCGGCTCATAACCGGTTGGTCCCAGGTTCGAATCCTGGTGGGCCCACCAACCAAATTAAATAGCAAGTCATTGCTAAAGAGCTTGGCATTTGCCAAGCTTCATTTAGCCGGGGTGGTGGAATTGGCAGACACACAGGACTTAAAATCCTGCGAGGCTCAAATCTCGTACCGGTTCAAGTCCGGTCCTCGGCACCAACTTAATATGGGCGCATAGCTCAGCTGGGAGAGCACTACCTCGACAAGGTAGGGGTCAGCGGTTCGAGCCCGTTTGCGCCCACCATACAACAGTCAAAACAACCCTTGATATTCAAGGGTTGTTTTGCTGTGAAAATTTTTAAATACAGGGATTCGATTCGTTTGCAAACAAGATATTTATTAAAGGAGAATGAATTAAATGGCTCAATTTTTTATTAGCAAATACGTGGCTTTGTACTAAATAAAATGATATGAAATATATTCTAACAAGCAAATAATTAATGGGGTGAGTATGTGGGCTTATATAACTTTATTAGAAATAATATTGGGAAACCAATTAACAATTCATTACAGAAAGGTGTAGAGAAAATTGCATATGGGATAAATGAAGATTTAGGTAAAGCGGTTGGAAATGTACACAAAATAAGTAACAAGGCAAGTGATGTAATAGATAACACTGTAGGCACAATAGGTAACTCTATAAAAAGTAACAATATTAATAAGTTTATAGATAGTAATTTTAATGAACCTGATACTTTCGTAGATGGGGATCATATATATGTTTATTTAAAATCTTTTGGTGTTGATTTTACTCATCATGGAATTTATGTAGGAAGCAATAATGTAATCCACTATTCGAAAAATAGAGTTGAATTGGTATCTGTTTCAGAGTTTTCAGAAGGAAATAAGATACATAGATTAAGTAAATATAGTAGCCCTATCTCTTATTCTGAAGCAGAAATTGTGAGGCGCGCCTATAAGAGATTGGGAGAGGTTAGCTATAATATTATCTTTAATAATTGTGAGAACTTTGCTAGATGGTGTAGATCTGGAGATTAGACTCCATATAAAGCTACAGGAAACGAGACAAGTATAATTGTATATTCCGTTCGTAAGTTGTAAGTGCGTTAATTTGTAAGGAGTTAATCGTGATCCGTTTGGCTAAGTTATCCAAATGATCAAATGTAATAGTATGCATTTGATACGCTCAAATGACTACTAAAAGCGGTGTCTACAATTTCCTGTGGCTTTAGATAGAGCCGATACATAGGTTTTAGTAACCCATGTATCGGTCTGCATCAAAGTTAATCGTGATTGAGTGGTTAGCAGCATCAATCATAGAAGACAGCTTATTTGCTTTTCTTGTCAGTTTGACGGATTCGTTGCGAACAGTGTCAGGGTCATAAAGAGTTTTCTCTTGAATAGAAGATTTGGACAGGTTAATTCCGTAGCTATCTCTATGAACGGACACCTTTTTCTTCTTACTATACATTAATAACTCATTAGCTTCTTGGCGTAGATATTGAGCTAGCATAATCGCTTCGTGGATAGAGAGTTTTTCATCGCTCCAATCGACAGTGTTTTGTAAATTTGCTAGGGCAATCTTGTTTTCTAGCATTCTCAAATCTTGAGCTACTTGTTCTATTTCCTCAGTTACCTGTTCAAAGTTACGTGATGGTAGTTCGTAGTCATCCCCTTTTTCATAGATAACAGTCGCCACTTGATTTCGTTCAGACTGCAAATCTGCAATTGTATTTTTAATACTTGCTCGTAATGGCAATGCCTCTGCTAACGTGATTGCATCTTCCATGTTTATGCCCCCTATATCAATCCATTGTTGTATTTGCTGTTCTCGTTGTTATACGTAGAAGGGAAAAATTAGTTAACCATCAAATC
This sequence comes from Desulfuribacillus alkaliarsenatis, assembly GCF_001730225.1. Taxonomy (NCBI): domain Bacteria; kingdom Bacillati; phylum Bacillota; class Desulfuribacillia; order Desulfuribacillales; family Desulfuribacillaceae; genus Desulfuribacillus; species Desulfuribacillus alkaliarsenatis. The sequence continues at coordinate 286,841 of NZ_MIJE01000001.1, forward strand.
AATTAAAATTGGAATTTTTTTTGCAGAAAAAGTATTGATTCTTGATAATAATTATGATAATTTAGTTAAACGATTTGTTTCAAGTATATTCCATATGATTTTTTCAAAATCCATTTAGGAGGTTGATATCATATGAAAAATTTGATTAAGCAATACAACCAAACTACCAACCGAGAAATTAAGAACAGCTTATTCCAGTTGATTTTCACAAATGTCGAAAAAATATTCATTAGCCTGTGTATGAAGAGTAACGTTGCATCCCATAGCTTTGATGATGTTCGTCAGGAGGTTATGGAGAAGCTATGGCGCGTATTACCTTCCTATGATGCAGACAGAGCAAATTTCACCACGTTCTTCTACCGTGTTGCAGATAATGTAATCAAGGACTACCAGCGCCTGCAAAATAGACGAAACATGTTTATAACACACATAGAGCAGTTTGAGCAAGGTGAATTAGCCGTAGGCGCGGTGTGTGAAGAGTACAATGAGTTTGAATTTGCCAAATCCTTCGGAGCAATCCGAACAATTACACCAAGCGAGAAAGAGATAGCCATTCTGCTGATGCAGGGCTACAGTAAGTCAGACATCGCTGAGATGCGTGGGACCTCAAAGGCAGCAGTCACCAAGGCATGCCAAAAAATTAGAATAAAATATATGCAAGACCAAGAGTTGGCCCAGGCCGACTCTTCTTTTTTGTTTTTGGTTTTTTTTCGAATGCAGCTTAACAATTATTTCGAGCTATCTATTTTAGGGGAAAAACAGTTATAATAGTATGATACACAAGCCAGTTTTCTTATGAGGTGTAGCAATGGAGATAAAAGTTGTTGACAAAAAAATGATCGGCCAATATTTGAATTTATATAAGGAAGTATATAAAGACAATAGTTATTATAGAGATAATACGAGCTCAGTTCTAAAGGGGATTCTTTCTGGAGCTGCGACTATTTGCAAAAGCAGTAGGATTACACCTATAGTCATTGTTGATTCTGGAAAAGTAGTAGCGGCCTGTACTTTTGCAGTAGTAGATAGAATGGCTGATACATTACAATTAACATTTTTCGAGGCTTTACCTAATCACCAAGTAGCTATCGACAAAATGATAGACTACGGCAGGAAACTAGCACAAGAATACGGCATCAGTAAAATATTAGTCGGTCTTGATTTTCATGTGAATTATGGTTTAGGATTGTTGGCAAACTGCTACGACAAGTTACAAAGCTTCGGAAGTTCCTATAACCCACCCTACTATATAGAGTATTTTCAAAAGCACGCAAATGAAGAAACAAGACTTGTAAATTATATAGGGAAAATGGATGTGTTTGACTCTGATAAGAACGTTAAACTCCGTGAACGCATTCACAATTTATACAAGGTTAGGAAGGCAGACTTCAAAAACTTAAAAAAAGATGTAGCGATTTATACATCTTTAAATAATCAAGCATTTCGCAATCATAAATTTTACTATGAAAGGCGTTTGGAAGAAGACTTAGAACTCTTTAAAGATTTCAAATGGCTATTAAAAGAAGAAAATCTGCTAATATTAGAACATCAAGGCATTCCGATTGGATTTATGCTCTGGTATCCCGATTTTAACGAACTTATTAATCCTGGTGAATCTGTAGGAGTCAAGACAGTTCTTAAGAATATATTATTTTCAGAAACAATACAGAAGTTCAAGTTAGTAGAGATTGGCGTATTGCCAGCTTATCAGAAAAAAGGCGCCGTCCTGGCATTGTTTGATGAATGCCGTAAACTTGTCGGAAACCGCTTCCGGTTATGTGAATCAGGATGGGTATTAGAAGAAAACATAGACTCCCGGGGATTCGGATTCCGTTGGGGTGATCAGGAGTACAAGCAGTTCAAAGTATTTACAATTAATGTATAGGAAGGCATTGCTATGTTTAAAGTATACCAAAACGCCAACCAACTACCTGAAGCATGGGATGAAATTGTCGCTGGGAGTGTCCAGATCGATAAATATTTTCTAAAAAGACAAACCCTGGTATCCCTAGAACAGCTTAACCCATGTGGACAGAAATACCACATTGATTTGGAGCGTAAAGCTGTGTTTGTGACTTACCAGCACAAGCTAGACCTGTTTACATTTACACCACACCTTTCTTTAAAGGTTCCTGTGACAATTGTCGGATTGCCACTTTCTGTAGCAAAACCTGGGTATGCTTATAAAGAGCTACAGACAGCAGAAATGAAAACTATGGGCATGCAAGCAATTGTGGAAGCTGCAAAGAAGGTTAAAGGTTTTACAATTATCTTAAATGCCGACAGACTCAATACATCTATGGCACAAGGGCGTACCTTAGCATCTTGCATACTAGAAAATCGCTGGCAATCCTTTAATCACTACTTATCAGACATGAGAAGCCATTATCGATATAGAGTCAAAAAAGCATTAGAAAAAGGATCAGCCATTGATATTCGAGAGCTAACGGATAATAGGGAATTTACAATAGATATGTATCGATTGTATGAGGATGTTTACCAGCGTTCCGATAACAAGCTGGAGAAGCAATCTATTGAGTTTTTTCAGCAATTTCCAGCGAAAATTATTACGTTTTCTGTAACAAATAAAGTTGTAGCATTTGTCCAAGTAGTTAAGGCTGATCAAGAGTTAACTTTTATATTTGGGGGAATTAACTACAGCTTGATTGAAACCTACGACCTTTATCTCAATATGATATTACAGATTGTCCGAATCGGCATCGAACTAGGAGTAAAGCGCTTAGATTTCGGGCAAACGACAGAGGAAACGAAACTAAAAATTGGGGCAAAGCTACAACCAAAGCTAATATATGCGCATCATAGCAATCCGATAATGAACTTCCTTATTAGCAAAGGAATCGGCGCACTTTCTTACAAAGATTACGCAATTAAACATAACGTATTCAAGACATAATCATGGAAAACTCAAGAAAACTGGAGGGGGTTTGAAAATGAGAGTATTATTAGTCAAATGTCATAGGAAGACGTTGTTCTCTCATTTTGAACCGATTGTAACAGAGCCCCTTGAATTGGAGTATTTGTCCAGTCTGTTAACAGAGTTAGATATAGAGCACAGGATTTATGATGCTTTACTAGAGGGCGGGACATTCCAAAGCATAGTACACCAGTACAATCCTGACGTCGTTGCCTTATCGGGGTATGTAACAGCCGTTGGGACTATATTAGATAATGCACGATTTATTAAAGCATTGAACCGTGATATAAAAGTGATTGTTGGCGGCGTACATGCAGAAATTAACTACCAAGATTTTTTTATAGATAGTATTGATTATATTGTACATTCCAATCAGATTAATGCGTTTGCAGAACTTATCAAGACTGCTTTTAGCAAGGACACAGCACATCAGATTGGGGGAATAGCTTTTCATAATGGTCAGCAATGGCAAGTAAATGAAAAGAAGCAAACTGATTTAAGCTGTCTAGCCCTACCAAATAGAGCATACTTAGAAACCTATAAGCAAAAAACAAAATATATGCAATATAGTCCCGTAGCCTTAGTACAAACTGCTATGTCCTGTCCCTTTAAGTGCAAGTTCTGTTATTGCAGACTATTAAATATGGGTGAATATACTACTCGTAATATGCAATCTGTAATTGAAGAAATTAAAGAGATTAATACAGACTATATCTGGATTGTTGACGATAGTTTTCTACTTGAGCGCCAAAGAATCTTGGAGTTTATAGCAGAGGTTAAAGCGCAAAACACTAATAAGAAATTTATTGCCTACACAAGGGTTGATTTTATTGCGAATAACGAGGACATAATTGCGAAACTAGCAGAGATAGGATTTATAGAACTAATTGTAGGTATTGAAGCGGTAGATGATCAGAGCTTGCAGACGATGAATAAACAATGTTCAGCCAACCAAAACATGCAGGCAACTAAGATAGCTAGCAAGTACAATATACGGATTACTGCATTATTTATAGTTGGCATAGATTTTACTTTTAAAGATTTTCGCAGGCTCAGATGCTGGATTAGAGCAAGTAATTTAGACTCCTACGCACTATCTATCTTTACACCCTTAAAGGGTACAGCCCTATATCAAGAATATAAAGAGCAGATTATAGATCATAAACATGAGAGTAATGATTTTTTGCATGCGATAATAAAGCCAACTAACATGCCAACAATATTGTTTTATATTAACTTTTATATGCTATATGTAGAACAATTTTTCCGAAGTCGGCACATCCGTGGACTATTATGGTCATCATTTAATCCCTGGAGGTAAATCATGTCAAATCGAAAGATATGGGATCAGTGGGCTAAACGATATGAACGATTGTGGGTGCAGAAGTTCTCACTACAGCCAACACGCCAACAAATACTACGGCAATTAAGGGAGTATTTACAACCAGATATAGACTACAAAATTCTCGATGTGGGGTGCGGAATCGGGCAGCTATTAAGGGAGATAAGACAAGAGTTTCCCGATTACAATTTACATTTAACAGGTATAGATTATTCACAGCAAATGATTGAAGTAGCGAAGCAACATAATAACACTCACAATGGTGATTTGTATAAAGATATAGATCTCTATCTATTAGATGTCGAACAGCTTGGGCAGCTTGCAGGAACCTATGACGTTATTGTTTGTACCCATTCGTTCCCTTATTATAGTAAACAGCTCCAAGTGTTACAGCAATTTCATAACAAGCTTAATAACCAAGGCTATCTATTTTTAGCACAAGCTTCAGAAAACACGCTTTACGACAGGTTTGTTATGAGTTTTGTCAAGTTAACAACAGGCAAGGCAAATTACCTAAGTATCGAAGAAATTAAGTCGATGTCAGAATCACTTTTTAAATGTGAGAAAATTGTAAGAATAAGCGACAAAAAGTATATGCCATCACTTATTTTGTTCGCTTTCAAAAAAACACTATTAGATATATGAGAGGCAACAACGGATGAATATTTTACTGATTCGCCCAAAACCAGATAAAGAAACGATTGGTTTACAGCACGTTATGGTCTGTGAGCCCCTTGAGCTGGAGTATCTAGCGGCTAATATTGATCTCGCTGATGTAAAAGTAGAAATCCTCGATATGATTTTAGAGAAGGAGCCGTTAGAAACTTTCATCAAGCAGTTTGATCCTGATGTAGTTGGAATGACGGGCTACGTAACACACGTAAATGTGATTAAGAATTATGCCCATAGAATAAAAAAGCTAAAGCCAGATTGTATTGTGGTCGCAGGTGGGGTCTATGCAGAAGTTGTGCCAGCGGATTTTGTTAGTCCTGATATAGACTATATTGTAGAGGCCAATGGCCCAGCAACTTTTAATACTATTATTAATTACCTAATGCAGCGTAAAGAAAAAATGTCATATATTGATGGAACATATAGACCTAGATTGACAAGTCGTAAAGACACTTCATTTCCCTATGAAAATCCTGACCGTGACAAGGTAAACCGCTATCGAGACAAATATTATTATATGTTCCACAATCCTTGTGCACTGATTAAAACATCATATGGTTGCCCATATAGTTGTAGTTTTTGCTTCTGTAAGGAAGTCACTGACGGGAAATATTTTACTAGAAGTATCGAGTCTGTAATTGAAGAGTTATTAACAATCCCTGAGCCTGAGATTTACATTGTAGACGATGATTTTTTATTTTCTCGTGAACGCATATTGGAATTCTGTAGCCAACTAGCAAAATATAATATAACGAAGAAATTTCTCGTATACGGACGAGCTGACTTCGTTAGTAGTAATGCAGATGTAATAGAAATATTCCGTGACCATGGATTGAGGGCTGTGATTATGGGGCTAGAGTCATTCAAAAATGACGACTTGCAGAAATACAATAAAAGGACAAGTATTATCGAAAACGAAAAGGCGATAAATGTATTGAAAAAATATGACATTGAGATTTACGGGACGATAATTCTAGGGATGGACTTTTCCAAAGCGGATTTTCAAAGCTTATACCAATGGCTAGTGAAGATGGACATTACATTCGTTAATTTACAGCCCCTAACGCCCTTGTATGGTACAGAAATTTATCAGCAATACGAAAAAGATTTAATAATAGATAGAGAAGAATATGAGAAATGGGATCTGGCCCATCTTGTGTTAAAGCCAGAGAAGATGAGTGTCCGTAGCTATTACATGGAAATAGTAAAGCTTTATTATAAGATTACAATGCGACCGAAAAACGTACTGAGATTAATTCGCAAATATGGTCTGTCAGAAGTGTTGAAATTATCTGTAGGTAGCAGTGCTGTTACTATGCAATACCTTAAAAAAATCATAGTGGCGAAGTAAATGTAATAAGTGAGGAAGTATGTAATCTATGAAAAAACTCCTGCTGATTCAGTCAACTCCATATGATTCGGAACGAAAACCGATTAAAAAGAAGAAGCTTTATTTTGTCGGGTTAGCATTACCCTTAATAGCAGCTCTAACGCCAAAAAATTGGCAAGTAGAGATTATTCTAGAAACAATTGAGGATATCCCCTTTGATACCGATGCTGACCTGATTGCAATAGGTTCGATGGGTCACGCTATTATCCGAACAATAGATATTGCCGAAGAATTTAAGAGGCGGGGAAAGACGGTTGTGCTTGGGGGTTATATGGCAAGCCTAATGGCAGAGGAAGCCACTAGGTATTGTAACAGTGTAGTTGTCGGTGATGCGGAAAACATTTGGGAAAAGTTAATTAGCGACTATGAAAATGGACAATTACAGAAAATCTACCAATCAGAATTAACCCAGTTAATAACCCCATTGCCGAGATTTGATTTAATCCTAAATAAGAATATTGGCGACTTCCTGCCAGTTCAAGCAGGGAGGGGTTGTCCTAACTCCTGTAGCTTTTGCTCCGTTTACTGTCTTTATAAGAACAAGTACTTAAAGAGAAGCATTACTGATGTAATTAGAGATATTAAGCAGGTTAAAGAATTTGGATTTCATAAATTCCTATTATTAGATGACAATATTATAGCTGATCGTTCCTATTTGTTTGAATTATGTAGTGAGATTAAAAAGCTCAATATGCAATGGGCATCCCAATGTTCAATTATAATCGGCAGAGACCCAGAGCTTTTGCAAGTAGTCGCTGATAGCGGCTGTATAGCATTAAGCTTCGGTCTAGAAAGCATATCGGCAGAAAGTCTTAAATATATGGATAAGGCCTGGGCTAAACCTAACGAATATGCCGCTCTCATCAAAAACATTCAAGCAGCTGGTATCGATGTTTCAACGGAAATGGTAGTAGGGGCAGACGGCGATACACTTGAATCTATTAAAAACACAGCCGAATTTATAAGTGATAATAAAATTGTAATACCGAGATTTTATATTTTAACGCCGATACCTGGGACAAAGTATTATGACACACTGAAAGCTGAGAATCGAATTTATAATGATGACATGTATTCATATAACGGAAGTGAAGCCGTCCACCTACCGAAAAACATGAGTCCAGAACAACTAACAACGGCCTACTGGGACTTATACAATGAAGTTTTCTCAATTTCTTCGATTCTAAAGCGTACAGTGTTTAGAAGAGATTTTTTCAAAAAAGCAGACAGGTTTTTGTTTTATCTTGGTGTAAACCTATACTATCGTTATCAAATTAAGCAAAAGATAACACCTAATATTATATAGTGAGTGTGCTAGAAGTTTGAAAAGAGAACGGGAGGGTCAATTATGAAGGTGCTTTTAGTTAGACCTCCAAGAATCAAGCAAGCGATAACCCTAGGGGAATTCATGTATAGTGAACCGATAGGTCTAGAAATTATCTATTCGATGTTAGAAAGTCAGCATCAAGTCGAGATATTAGATATGATGGCTGAACAAGTAGATATTGTTGATAAGTTAATAGAATACAAACCCCAGGTAGTAGGTATTACTACATTGTGTATTGATGTACCGATGGTTATTGAGTTGGCGAAGAAAGTTAAAGCCCACAACCCTAACATTGTTACAATAATCGGCGGAACACAAACATTCCTAAACCCGCAAGGGTTTTTTACAGATGTAGTTGATCACGTTATGGAATTTACGACATCAGAAAATTTAACAAAGCTATTACAATATTTAGAAAAAAATAACAGAGCTCCTGATATTAACGACAAAGTTCCTATGATTGACGGGATTCGTAGTCGATCTAATGAATTCCAATCTACTAGAAAACTAGGTAGGAACGAATATATACACCCTAACAGAAAATCAACTAGGAAATATCGGCACAATTATTCATACTTTGGTTACAAGCAGTCTGCCATCATGGCAACAGCACAAGGTTGTTCTAAGGTATGCCGTTTTTGTTTGCGCTGGCGGATCGAAGGTCATGTTGAGGAGTATTTTCCGATGGATTTCGTAATAGAGGAAATCAAAGACATTGACGAATCAACTATTATGATTATTGATAATGATTTTCTGCACAATGGTAAGCGTATTCTTGAATTATGTGAACGTTTAGAACAGGAACATATACAGAAGAGTTTTATCTGCTATGCAAGTGTTCAAAGTATTTTGCAGAATAAAGAAGCAGTTCGAAGGTTTCAGAATAATGGCCTAAAAGCTGTTCTAGTAGGCTATGAGACGTTTAAAAATGAAGAACTAGCAACCTATCAGAAAAAATCGACTATGGAAGAGAATTTGTTAGCAAGTAAATTCCTGAAGTCAATTAAGCTCGACGTATGGGCGTCGTTTATGATTCATCCTAACTGGGATAGTAAAGACTTCAAAGCTTTTAGAAAATACATAAAACAGCTAAGTCCCGAAACTATTAGTTTATCACCACTGACACCGTTTCCTAATCTACCTTTATATCAAGAATACCAAGACCGCTTATTGTATGATAAAGACGACTTTGAGAAGTGGAGTTTCGGACAAGTAATTATTAAACCTTCTAAAATGAGCATTAATCGCTATTACTATGAATTGCTGAAAACCAATATTTACGTAAATACTTCTATTAGAAATGTCGTATATATGATTAGAAAGTTCGGATTACTAACACTGTTCAGACTGTTAAAAGGGTCATCGAAACTGTTCGTTAGATATGTTAAACTAATGCTCGCTAGTGGAGATATTCAGAAGGGCAAGGGACACATATTTATCCTGTCAGGTTACTCTGGTGCTGGCAAGAATACAATTATTAACCACATTAACAAAAACAACTGCTCATTAGAATACATCCCTTCAGTGACAACAAGGGCTATTCGACCTGAAGAAAGCCAGGGTAATCCCTATTACTTTATCAGTGAGAAAGAGTTTCATGAGCGAGTAGCTAATAATAGCTTTATAGAGTATGAAGAAATTCATGGGAACTACTACGGGACCATTAAAAGTATATATGAGCAAAAGCTAAGTAATGGTTGTAATATCATAAAAGACATTGATGTTAATGGAGCACTGAAATTCAGACAGGTCTTTGGCCAGCAAGTAACGCTACTATTTATCCAACCTTCAGATATTAGTGTTCTAATAGAACGGCTAAAGAAACGTGGCGATAATGCGAAGGATATTAAAACAAGAATGAACCGCATTGAATACGAAAGTCAGCAGAAGCCACATTTTGACTATATCATTACTAATGATAATATTGATGAAGCGATAGAAAAGGTATTAACAATCATAGATAACGTGTTAGACAATAAGTAAAGGGGCAAATTACAGTGGTGGTGAGTATGGCGAGAGACTATTCGGAGAAATAAGTCAATCAACTAAGACGCTACTTAAGAATGGTTTCGGCTTTGCCACGTCTTTAGAAAGACTGTCAGACTTTGTATCAAGAAGCTCTTCCAAGCAGCTGACCGAGACAACTGCAAATTCGCCTTTATTATTGGTGATGAAGAGCTACATAACAAAAAGATTAAATTAAGGGATTTAGTTCAGGGGACAGAAATACTAATGGACTTAAAGTAACTTGGTGACTTGGTATCTATAATTAACGAATAGGAGTTATTAATTTCTATGGAAACGACTGAAAGCAGTACAAAGAAAATTGGAATATTTAATGCGAATATTATTGACGGAACAAAGCAACCAGCTTATCGAGGGCATTTACTTGTTGAAGGAGAGCGTATAGCAAAAATTTATCCGCTTGAAGAGACATCAAAACTTGAACAACTAGAGCTTAATCAAAGAATTGATGGGAGCGATTATGTCTTAACTCCAGGGTTTATTGATACGCATAGCCATAGTGATTTAGAAATCATAACTAAAGATATCCTAGAGCCGAAAATTCGTCAGGGCGTTACAACAGAGATTCTCGGCCAGGATGGTGTTTCTATGGCTCCATTACCTATAGAACACATAAAATATTGGAGAAACAATATAGCTGGTTTATGTGGTGATAGTGATGATATAGACTGGAGCTATAAAACTATCGAAGGATATCTTAAAATAATTTCTAGCACCACGACAACAAGCAATTATGCTTACTTAATACCGCATGGTAACTTACGGATGAATGTTGTAGGCCTTGAAAATTCTCAACCGACAATTGAACAACTTGAACAAATGAAAGAGATAGTACATGAAGCGATGCAGCAAGGTTGCTTAGGATTATCAACAGGATTAATTTATATCCCATGTACTTATGCAGGTGAGCATGAATTAATTGAACTTTGTAAGGTTGTGGCAGACTATGATGGGGTTTTTGTTGTCCATCAACGGAGTGAAGCTAATTCTATTCTAGAGTCAATGGATGAGATAATTAGGATTGGCTTAGCTACAGGTGTTAAGGTTCACTTTTCTCATTTTAAAATTTGTGGTAAGAAAAATTGGAATAAACTTGATCAAGTAATAGAGAAGCTAGATGAAGCAAGTAGAAAAGGCCTCAGTGTGTCATTTGACATGTATCCATATATTGCAGGAAGTACAATGTTAGGGGTAATCGTCCCACCATGGGCGCACGAAGGTGGTACAGATAAATTGATAATGCGTTTAAAAGATAGAAAAACACGCAATAAAATAATAAAGTCGATTAAAGCTGTAGATTCAGATTGGGATAACTTTGTTGAATTTGCAGGAACAAATGGTATTTATATAACAAATGTTAAAAGCGAAAAAAATAAAATGCTAATAGGTAAAAGTTTAAATGAGCTGGGTGAAATACGTGGGCAGGACCCTTTAGAGGCTGCTTTAGATCTATTGGTAGAAGAGGAGAACCATGTAACAATGGTTAATTTTTATGGATCCAATGAGCACCTTAAAACCTTTATTTGCAGAGAGGAGATGAACCTATGCACAGATGGCATATTAGTAGGCAACCCACACCCACGGGCCTATGGGTCATATCCTAAATTTATCAGCGATTATGTTGAAAAATTAGATTTGATTAGTATAGAAGAAGCTATATATAAAATGACATATAAAGCAGCGAAGTTATTTGGTTTAATTGATCGTGGAATTATTAAAGAAGGGGCTTATGCTGATTTGTTGCTATTCGACCAGCATCAATTCAAACACTTAGGGACGTATTTAAATCCAAGACAATTCCCAGAAGGACTAAGCATGGTTATGGTTAATGGGCAGATAATCTATAATGACTCGTATAATAGGACAAGTTGCGGTAATTTGTTAAAACTTAAACGATAATTGGGGAGAGTTATACATGAATATGAAAATATCAAGACATACAGTTTATTTTATTGCAACTATTTTAGTTTTAATAGCAATTATTTTACTAGCAAAAATACATTTCGATGATACGATTAGTGAATTAGCGACTATTTTAACAGCGCTTTTTGCTGGGGTTGCCATATTCTATCAATTAAGAAAAGATTATCAATTATCAAAAGCTGAATTCATTTATTCGCTAAACGATACTTTTTCAAACAACCAAGAAATAACTTACATATACAAAAAGCTAAAAGAATATCGCGATAAAGAAGGTATAGAGTTTACAGAAGATGATGGTCGAAGAATGGGCGACTATGTTATGTATTTTGAGATTATGGGATATTTAGTAGAAGAAGGGCTAATAACTATAGAATTAGCGGATAGGATTTTTGCTAATAAGTTTTTTATATTTATGCACAACCCATATGTTCATAAATATCAATTGAAATATAGCGAGATAAATAAACCTATATTGGAGCTTTATTGTAAATGGTATAACTATAGGGTAAAGGCTGGGTTGAATGTGCTATATTCAAATCATAGATCAGAAGAATTTAAAGAATATATTAAAACTGATAATAAATGTCTTGTGGAACTAAATGAAAGCAAGATGAATGTCGGGTATAAATAGATACCAGCTACATATAAAACTCAGGAAATACATCGAGTTCAAGTGAACCAATCCCTATATTAGTTTAGGAAGAATATGCTGACCACTTTGAAATTGTTAGCACTATGATTAACTATGAACTACCAGAGCTGCTAGAGCATTTTGTTGTTTATGATTATAATTTTTAAGAATGGAGTTGTAAAAAACAATATGAAAAGTCTATTTAAATCTAGTTATTTCTTTTGGGTGTTTTTAGCGCTATATCTATTTCTGCGAGAATGGCCGACTGGTGGCGCTGGACAAACTATGATGGATATTGTTGTACTCGTATTAATTATTATGACTGTGTTTCAGATGGTGATGAAGAGCAAGGGTGCGGACGAATAGCAACGGTGCTGATGAATAGATAATATCAATAGAAAAATATCAATAGAAAAATATAGTAGAGGCTTTTGCTAACGAGTTTTAATAATCTGTTAGTATAAGTCTCTTTTTGTCGTTATCCTGTTAACGAGGTATTGGGGGAGAATACTTTAAGACAGGGAGAATAACATGAGAAATAATAGATTTAATTAAAGTATTTATCTTGTATTTATCCTTAGGAGGTGCGGAATGTCATTTATGGAAGAAGTGGTTAAGCTAGAACGTGACAATGAAACCTTTGCTCTAGCAATTATCATCGAATCGAAGGGGTCAACTCCTAGGCATGCTGGCAAAATGATTGTTTACCTTGATGGTTCTAGTAGTGGCACTATTGGCGGTGGTGCGGTAGAGTATTATGTAATACAAGAAAGTGTTAAAGCTATACAGCAAGGTCAGTCTAAGATTGTTAGCTACACTTTAACTCAAGATGGTAATGATAGTATTGGTATGCACTGTGGTGGGACGGTCAAGGTGTTTATTGAAGTTTACACGACTAAGCCAGAATTAGTAATTATCGGAGGCGGTCATATAGGTTTTGCCTTATCAAAGCTAGCAGACTATCTCTCTTATTCGTATGTAGTTGTTGATGATAGGGCTAATTATTGCACTAAAAAAAGATTTCCCAGTGCAAAAAGCATATTTACGCACGAAAATATAGTTGAAGCTATAAAGCAGGCAAAACCCACTCAGAAGTCATACGTCACTATATTTACAAAAGATTGTGATGACATTGCTTTGCAGACAGCGTTACAGTATCCCTGCGCTTATATTGGCATGATTGGTAGTAAGAGAAAGGTAATGCGTATTTTCGATAAATTAAGGGCGGAAGGTATTACCAATGAACAGCTTAGTCAAGTTCATTCACCGATTGGCATTGATATAAACGCAGAGACCCCTGAGGAAATAGCGATAAGCATTATAGCTGAAATCATAAAAGAAAAATCATAGATGCAAAATTCATAAAGGAAAATCCATAGTTTAGGATAATCATAGATTATTAATGATAAAAATGGTAAGCGTCAATTTTAACAGGATTGACGCTTACCATTTATCTATACATTCGCACAAAGCTTTTGATATATTACCAATTACCCTTTTACCTTTTCGATAATTTCCTTCATATACTCTTGCTCTTTATCATTAGGGATTTGGCAGGTACCTGCATTTTTGTGTCCACCACCGCCATAGGATAACATTATTTCACCTATGTTTACATCATTAGTTCTGTTAAAGATTGATTTACCTACGTTAAACACAGTATTTTGTTGCTTAAGTCCCCAGATAATATGGATTGAGATATTACTCTCAGGGAACAAAGCATACATCATGAAACGGTTACCAGGAAAAATAGTTTCCTCGTCTTTAACATTAACTACAAGTACATTATCATAGAGCTTACTGCAGCGTTTTAACTGCTCTTTAAATTTCTCATCATAATGGAAATATAATTCTACACGTTCTTTAACATCAGGTAGCTCAAGAATTTCTTCAATTGAAAGGTCCTTGCAGGCATCAATTAATTTCATCATTAAGTCATAGTTTGATATTCTAAAATTACGGAATCTACCAAGTCCCGTTCTAGCATCCATTAGAAAATTTAATAATTCCCAGCCTTTTGGATATAACACGTCATCCATGCTAAATTGAGCGGAGTCAGATTTATCTACTGCCAGCATCATATCCTCAGAGATGTACGGGAAGCGCTCTTTGCCTCCAAAGTAATTGTAAACAACCCTTGCGGCAGATGGTGCACTAGCTTCGATGATATGGTTTTCATGCTCACCTACTCTAATCGTTTCACTTAGATGGTGGTCAAAAGCTAAATGGGCCCCTTCTACATAAGGTAAGTTTGTAGTTATATCGCGATTTGTAACTTCAATCAAACCATCTTGCATATCCTTTGGATGGACGAATTTGATGTCATCTATCATATCTAGTTCTTTTAAGAGTACCGCACAAACCAGCCCATCAAAATCACTGCGGGTTATCAATCGATATTTATCAGTCAAAACAAATCACTCCCTTTATAATTTAGAACGTCTATAAGGATAATATATAGGACTATTAGCATAGTATCAATGCTATTTTAGAAAAAAATAGATAAACTAGTAAGATTTTTTGGCGTTCAGTAACTTCAGTGATATGATTGGAATTAATATATATAAACATTGAAACTGGAGGAGTTAGGATGAATATACACGAATATCAAGCTAAAGAGTTGCTTAAAGCTTATGAAATACCAATACCTTCAGGCAAAGTTATTTTTCAAGCGGAAAAAGCAATTGAAGCAATTGCAGCAATCCGAAGCAATACGGATAATGAAGCTGACTTAGATGCATATATAGTCAAAGCGCAAATCCATGCTGGAGGCCGAGGTAAGGCTGGTGGAGCTAAAATTGCCACTAGCTCAACTCAAACTCAGGAATTTGCCAAAGAAATACTGGGTAAGCAGCTTGTTACACAGCAAACAGGACCAGAAGGGCGAGAAGTTAGGGCAGTTTTAATTGAAGAGAAGTGTGTTTTCATTAATGAATATTATGTAGCTCTAACATTAGATCGTGATACTGCGCGGGTTACAGTAGTCGCTTCTGAAGAGGGTGGAGTTGACATAGAGGAAGCTGCCGATGAAAATCCTAAAAAGATATTTACTGAGATTATTGATCCGTTAATTGGTCTTTCTGAATTCCAAGCACGCAGAATTTGTTTCGATATCAACATACCAAAACAGCTAATTAATGATATGGTTAAGCTCATGCTAAATATGTATCGTTGTTATATAGATAATGACTGCTTACTACTTGAAATAAACCCTTTAGTTATAACTAACGATAACAAGCTTAAGGCATTAGATGCAAAAATGAATTTTGATGATAATAGTCTATATAGAAATCAGGATTTATTGAAATATAGAGACATCTACGAAGAGGACGAAATGGAAGTAGAAGCGTCTAAATATGATTTGTCCTACGTTTCATTGCCAGGAAATATTGCTTGTATGGTAAATGGAGCTGGCCTTGCTATGGCTACCATGGATATAATCAAGTATTACGGTGGTGAGCCTGCTAACTTTCTCGATGTAGGTGGTGGGGCTTCGGAAGAAAAAGTTACTAAAGCCTTTAAAATTATGCTGTCAAATAAAAAAGTAAAAGGGATTTTTGTAAATATATTTGGCGGTATTATGAAGTGTGACGTGATTGCCAGAGGTATCATTAAGGCAGCAGAGGAAGTTAAGGTCGAGCTGCCACTTGTTGTCAAGCTTGAAGGTACAAACGTAGAATTCGGAAGGGACATATTAAATCATTCGGAACTTAATATTACTACGGTAGCATCCATAGGCGAAGGGGCTAAGAAAATTGTAGAGCTAGTTAGGGGTGTTGACATTGAGTATATGGGTTAACAGCGATACAAAGGTATTGGTACAAGGAATTACAGGCAAAGCAGCTAGCTACCACACGCTGCAGATGCTTGAATACGGCACGAATATTGTAGCGGGGGTTACTCCAGGCAAAGCAGGAACTACTATTGAGGCTGTACCTGTGTTTAATACGGTAAAAAAAGCAAAACAGGAGACCGGTGCAAACACCTCAATAATTTATGTACCTGCAAAATTTGCTGCAGATGCAATACAAGAAGCAATCGAAGCAGAAATGGATTTAGTAATTTGTATAACAGAGCATATTCCAATTCGTGATATGGTGATGGTTAAGCGTTACCTTGAAGGTAAAAAGACAAGACTAATCGGCCCTAACTGTCCAGGAATTATTACTCCTGGAGAATGCAAAATAGGTATAATGCCAGGTTATATTCACAAAAAAGGTAGGGTAGGAGTGATATCCCGTTCTGGGACTTTGACCTATGAGGCCGTGCATCAATTAACGCAAAGGGGACTCGGCCAGTCAACTGTTGTCGGTATCGGCGGGGACCCAATCATAGGAACAGATTTCATCGATGCATTGAAAGAATTCAATAATGATAATGATACAGATGCAGTGATTATGATGGGTGAAATTGGTGGTGACGCAGAAGAAAAAGCTGCTGCCTGGGTGAAGGAGCATATGAAGAAGCCAGTAATCGGGTTTATTAGTGGAAAAACTGCGCCAGCTCAAAAACGTATGGGTCATGCAGGAGCGATAGTATCTGCAGGAAAGGGTACAGCAGATGCTAAAATAGCAGCCATGGAGCAAGCTGGAATTAAAGTGGCTGATAACCTTACAGTTCTAGCAGATACATTAGTAAATGTGTTAAAAAACAAGTAAATATCAAATAGAAAATTGGAGTGATACCTGCACAATGGATTTTTTACTAGGCGTAAATCAAGTTTTGTTTAGCCTAGGTTGTTATCGGGATTAAAATCTGGTTGTGAACGTATCACTTTTTTTCCATTGCGAGTGACTACTTGATAATCCTGGTATTTATCGATATTCTCAGCCACTTGGTCACGAGTTAGAACTTCTCCTGTTACTGTATCTAAGAACTTCTCATTCATTCCCGTTTCACTTTCCTCTACGACCTTCAATCTAGGTTCTTCTGGCATAATAAGCACCTCTTTTTGTGCAGGTATCAGTATTCATTATTTCCTTTCTGCACTAAAATAACTGCAGAAATAACTAATAATATCCCCAAGTATTGCCATGTGTGCAATTGCTCTTGAAATACTAGAAAGCCCACAAAGGCAGCAACAACTGGTTCTAAAGTTGCGATGATTGATGCTCGGCTCGTTTCAATTGCGTCTAAACCTTTTGTATATAATATAAATGCCATCATAGTGGATAGGAATCCTAGTCCAATAATGTATAGCCAAACCTCTAAGTTCAAGAATTTAGGTAGGACTGTCCACAGGCCGCTAAAAGGTGTAATTGCAATTGCAGCAAATACAAACGTATATAAGGTTACAGTTATGGGTGTATATTTCTTTAAGGCAAATTTTCCGAAAACACTATATAGAGCATAGAAAAAACCTGCTCCTATGCCTAATAGAAATCCATAAAGTGATATGGTTTCTGTATTGTTAGGGATAACGCCGACAACAAGGGAACAGCCTAACAGAGTTACGAACAATGCAGCTATTTTTTGTGGAGTCATGTATTCTTTAAATAGTATCCTTGAAAGGATTGTAACAAAGGCAGGCGCTGTATATAGAAGAATTGCAGCAACGGAAATGGAAGTCTCCTGTATCGCTGTAAACAACAGCAAGTTAAAACAGACTATACTAATAACTCCAGTACCAATAAAATATTTACTATCAGTGAGCTTGATTAACATCAGCTTCCTGTTTTTTATACCAATGTA
Organism: Desulfuribacillus alkaliarsenatis; assembly: GCF_001730225.1. Classification (NCBI taxonomy): domain Bacteria; kingdom Bacillati; phylum Bacillota; class Desulfuribacillia; order Desulfuribacillales; family Desulfuribacillaceae; genus Desulfuribacillus; species Desulfuribacillus alkaliarsenatis. Next base: position 304,777 of record NZ_MIJE01000001.1, read on the forward strand.
TATTAACAGAAATACTGTGGTTGAGATTGCTCGAATTGTCACAACCTGTGTTGGAGTAAATCCAGCATCATACAAGTATGTAACGAACAAACCGATAATTCCCCATAATGCAGCAGCTAAGGCAATATAAATATAGGCTAACTGTGTTCTCATTTAAGCAACCCCTAACATTACTTCTAGTCCATCTCTATTAAAGTCAAATCATAGCAAACATTTATCTGTTTTTAAAGGCTAATCTAATATTTTAATTTCATTAGTAGTAGCATGTTATTATTCGCATTCTAGAAATGTACAATGATAAGATGAAAGAAAGCAAGTAAAAGAAAGAGAAAATTGTACTTGGTGGGAGGTTACTTATATGAAAGAATCGATTTCGATTGTTTTATCGGGGGAAGCTGGTCAGGGATTGCAAACAATCGAGGAGTTTTTAGTAGCGTCGATTGCTAAAGAGTACTACGTGTTTTCAACTAAGGATGTCATGAGCCGTATTAGGGGAGGTAATAATACGGTTCAAATTCGTGTCGCTAGCGAAAAAATATATGCTAGTAAGCAAACGATTGATTTGTTGTTTTTGCTTAATGACGATGCCTTTGAGCGATTACGAACTAAAGTAACAAAAGGGACGGTCATCTTTGGCAAAAAGGGTTCTGTTAAAGCATCTATGTTAGAAGAATGTGAAGCATCCTTTAACGAGTTAGATGTGGAGGAATTAGCAAAAGAGTATGGTAAAATATATGCGAATACCATTTTATACGGATTTATTGCAGGAATCATGCAGCTAAATAAAGATTTCTGTCTCCAGCAAATCAAAGAGAAGTTTCAGAATAAGTCTGACAAGATTGTCGAAACAAACCAAAAAGCATTTACTGTTGGTTTTGAAAAAGGTCAACAGTATACCGATTTATTCAATATAAAAAGCTTAGTCAATCCCGCTCCATTAAAAGTGTTAGACGGAACTAATGCAGTAGGGATTGGTGCGTTAGCTGGTGGATGTAACTTTATTGCTTCCTACCCAATGTCTCCAGGTACTGGTGTTTTAACTTTCTTAGCTAAGAAAGTGAAGGATTTTGATGTACTTGTTGAGCAGGCTGAAGATGAGATTGCTGCACTTAATATGGTTATCGGATCATGGTACACAGGTGCAAGGGGATTAGCTACGACATCAGGTGGTGGCTTTGCCTTGATGGTTGAAGCAGTTAGCTTGTCTGGTATGACAGAAACCCCATGTGTAGTGCACATTGCACAAAGGCCAGGACCAGCCACGGGGCTACCAACTAGGACAGAGCAGGCTGATTTAAACCTAGCAGTGTATGCAGGTCATGGTGAATTTCCGAGAGTCGTATTTGCGCCAGGAAACCTAGAAGATGCAGTACTACTTACACAGAAAGCGTTTTATATAGCGGATAAGTATCAGGTTCCTGTGTTTATCCTTACAGATCAATACCTACTAGATTCAATGGGGCAAATGGAAGGTATTACGTTAGATGAAACTTACTTGCAAGATTCGATTATTGAGACAGAATCTGGTTACAAGCGTTACCAACTAACGGAAAACGGCATTTCGCCACGGGGTATTCCTGGCTTTGGAAGTGGGTTAGTTAAGGTAGATAGTGATGAGCACGATGAAGCTGGACAAATTACGGAAAGCTTTGAAGTCAGAGTACAGATGAATGATAAGCGCCTACGGAAAAGGGCTGGATTACTAGAATCCTTTGCAGAAGCGGAGTTAATAGGTAATGCTGATTATAATACCCTAATAGTTGGCTGGGGTTCTACCTATGGAGTCTTAAAAGAGTACGTTGAAACCAACACTGACAGTGGGGTAGCATTTTTATATGTAAAGCAGGTGTATCCACTACATGAAAAGCTATCGACGTATTTTGAACAGGCAGATAACATTATAGTTGTTGAAAACAATGCAACGGGACAACTCGCTAATTTGTTAAAAATTGAGTTGAACGTATCTGTGAACCATTCCATATTGAAATATAATGGCGAACCCTTCTTCGTCGATGAAGTTGCACAAAGATTACAGGAGGTGCTGTAGATGAAGAATTTTGAATTCGAACAAGAATTGGATATAGCATGGTGCCCAGGGTGTGGTAATTTCAACATTCGCACATCATTAATTGAGGCTTTACAGGAGTTAGAGCTAGAACCTGAGCAGGTTGTAATCTCTTCAGGAATCGGACAAGCTGCGAAAATGCCGCAATATATCGATGTGAATTATTTCAATGGTTTACATGGGCGTGCCCTGCCAGTTGCAGTTGCTATAAAAGCAGCAAACCCAGATTTGACTGTGATAGCAGAAGGTGGCGATGGTGATATGTATGGTGAGGGTGGAAATCACTTTATTCATAACATTCGCCGAAATCCTAATATTGCCCACCTAGTACACAATAATATGGTATACGGCCTGACTAAAGGTCAAGCCTCGCCAACAAGTAAGAAATCGATGCAGACCCCTGTACAAACCAGTGGAGTTGCTAATGAACCATTTAATCCACTAGCAGTAGCCCTATCATTAGGTGCCACCTTTGTGGCAAGGGCATTTTCAGGATATCCCGAGCAGACAAAGGAAATTATTAAGCAAGCAATAACCCATGAAGGCTATGCCCTTGTCGATATATTTCACCCTTGCGTAACCTTTAACAAAATTAATAATTTTAAATGGTACAAAAATAATTGCTACCAATTAAGTGCAGACTACAATCGGAATGACTTTAACATGGCAATGGAAAAAGCCTTAGATGTCGAGCACTTTGCCCTAGGGGTTCTCTACCAAAAACAAGGACAGCCAACATTTGAACAGCAATTGCCAGTTTATCAAAATAACCAACAGCCAATTGTGCATCGTAAACGCGACTTAGATAAAGTCAGTGAGCTGTTAAGCCTATAACGTGATAATTAACAGTAGACTATCGATATGGTTTACTGTTATTTTGTTTGAAAAAAGGAATTTGGTTATTAATAAAGAATTAATACAAAAATAAAAACGATTCAGTCAAAACATAACAACAATCTAGTCCTAAGATTTGAGGGTGATTTTATGTTTAGAACAAAGAGCACAAACAAAGTAGATAAAAATAAAGACAGCATAAATGATTTTTTAGAAAGTAATTACCAAGTGAATCCTATTAATGAGGCTTTGTATGTAACGCTTATTTATGGTTTCTTTGGTATGCTGTGGATTGCCCTATCGGATCGTATACTTTATATGATAATAGACGACTTGTCTTTATTTAGACAAATTCAAACATATAAAGGCTGGATTTATGTATTAGTCACCATGGGTTTAATCTATACCTTAGTTCGTTCGCGCTCTACTTTATTCCAAAAAGCTTTAAATACTATTAGACAATCGTACGAAGATTTAGAAGCTACCCACGAAGAGCTGGTAGCTAGTGATGAAGAATTAATTAATCAGACAGAGTTTACGGAAAACATGATTAATAATGCTCCTGTTATTATAGCGGCTTGGAATGATAAAGGTGAAATCATTAGGATAAACCCATATGGACTGAAGCTACTAGGATACTCACAGGATGAAATGTTTGGTCGCATGTGGGCCGAGTTCTTAAGTGGTAATAAAGATGAAGCAGTTGTGATTGAAACACTAAAGCAAATCCAGAAAAACTCCCAATTGAAAAATATTGAAAGTAAGTTTATGACTAAAGATAAAAAAGAGGTTACTATACTTTGGAACAGCAGTATTATAAAAACTAAAGGGTTAAATCAAGAAATTGTATCAGTTGGTACAGACATCACAAGCCGCAAGTTATTAGAAGAAAAGTTACGAGATATGGCTTATTTTGATATGCTTACTAAACTACCCAATCGTGCTATGCTAGAGACGGAGATAAAGGTATTAATTAGAGAACAAACACCATTTGCGTTAGCGTATATAGATATAGATAATTTCAAATATATAAATGACACCTTAGGGCATTCTGTTGGTGATGAATTTTTGAAATATATTGCTAAGTGTATACGAAGCTACGTAAAAGAACCCGATTTAGTTACTCGTATTAGTGGAGATGAATTTGCAATTATTTTAAAAGGCAGCACGAATTGGAATGAAATCAAAGCAACCCTTGAGGATTTGAGCGAATATTTAGGCAAGACATGGTCATATAATCATCATGAATTCTTTATTTCCCTAAGTATTGGTGTGGTACTGTACCCAGAAAACGGCTTTAACCACGAGCATTTAGTTAAGAATGCAGATATTGCGATGTATAAGGCGAAAAAGGCAGGCAAGGGCAGGATTGTTTTTTATACTGAAGATATCTTAATAGAAAACCAAATCAATGTACATTTGGTTAATCGTTTACAATATGCGATAGAGAACAACTTATTAATGCAGCATTATCAACCGCAAATAGAGCTAAATTCAGAGAAAATTATAGGTCTTGAGGCATTGGTGCGTTGGCATGATAAGGAGTATGGGTTTGTATCTCCAGCTAGCTTTATTTCACTGGCAGAAGAGACTGGACAGATTTATGCCATAGAAAAATGGGTGTTTCGTACAGCCCTAGAACAGAAAAAACAATTTGAAGAACAGGGGCTTGAAGATATAAGCATATCTATCAATTTATCTAGTAAAACCCTAACAAGCGATACGAACTTTTTTGAAATTGAGAGCTTAATAGCTTCCTATAATCTGAATTTCAAAGATATTACGATTGAGATTACAGAGACGGCAATTTTGTCAAACATGGATTTTGTTATCTCACGTTTGCATAATTTGAAAAAGCTAGGAGTAAGGATTGCATTAGATGACTTTGGAACTGGATATTCTTCTTTAACGTATTTGAAAAATTTACCGATAGATATTATCAAGCTAGATCGCAGTTTTATAAAGAGCCTTGAAGAAAATAGTGATAGCAAAGATGCGAAGATTATCAAGTCAGTAATAAGTTTAGCTAACGCTTTAGGGTATGAGGTTGTGGCAGAAGGTATTGAATCAAAAGCGCAACTAAATTTTCTAGTTAAAAACAATTGTCCTAAAGGGCAGGGTTATCTTTTTAGTAAGCCTGTTGCTGTAGAAGAAATAATGAACCTGCTTGAACAGCCAGTTACTAATAATTAAATTAACGTATGTATGCCAGCTGCAATTATGGAGGTAGAAATGATAAATAGCAAATGGTGGGATTACACGCATAACACAACTTTTTATATAGCGATTACAATAATTGGTTATGTCTTAATAAGGATATATTACGACCGTCTACATGCACCATCAGGAGTATGTCCTGTTTATTCATACCAATGGATTATAAATGTAGGTATCGCCTTTGCTGTTATGTACTTTTTGATGGGGATAATAAAATGGACAAATAATAGATTCACTAGGCATACATCAGAATAGCTCAGCATATACCAGTATAACTAATAAGGCTATAGCATAGCAGAAGTTTACATAACAAAAGCGTCGTTGTCTATGGTAAAATATTAGTTAAAATACAGCGTAGAGGAGAAGACAACATTGAGAAAAATTGTACAGTTATGTTTGATGATAGCTATTTTAATAATATTTACTGCCTATGCAGATGCTAATGAACGAGAGATAAGAATCTATGTGGACGGCAAGCAAGTAAACTTTATCGATGCCAAGCCTTATATTGATAGTAATTATAGAACCATGGTGCCAGTGCGTTTTCCAGCAGAGGCTGTAGGTGCAGAAGTTTCGTGGGATAATCATCAGCAAAAAGTCACGGCAATTAAAAATGATAGAATAGTAGAGTTAACGGCAGGATCTCGGGAATATAATGTTAATGGTTTGAAAATGATGATGGATACAGAGATGGTGTATAATTCGAGTCTATACCGTAACTTTGTGCCAATACGTTTTGTGCTTGAGGGATTAGGTGCTAAAGTTGATTGGGCTAGGGATGACAATGATATCATTGTCTATGTATATACCGATAGCGTTTCTGGTGATTCGCTAGATGAACAAGTAAAGTATGAAAAACAGAATAACCAGGAAAAACAAGAAGCAGCACAAGATGTAATAGTTAAAAATAGTATTTTCAGTGTTAGTGCGATTTCTATTGGTGACTCATTAACAAGTGTAAATGAAAAACTTGGAGCGGCCAATCGTATAGAACCAAGTATATACGACTATAATTGGCATGTGTACAATAGTGATTACAATAAGTATGTGAAGCTAGGTATAAAAAACAATAGAGTGGTTTCGTTCTTAAATGTTATAGAACTAGATGGTTATACTCGTACATCTATACGTAAAGAATTAGGTAGTCCGTTGAAGTATATTCAAATTAATAATACTAGATACATGCAATCAAGTAGCGATTATGATGTGTTTCTAGTGGGGAATAATTATGTATATGTTTACTATGACCAGCATGAAAATGATGAAGTCATAGCTATTAAGCTACTTGAGCGAGCCAGTAGGGATTCGCTTCGTGGCTTCTTACCACAGCCTACAAATGAACTAAAGAATGCGTTATCATTGCAAATATTTGATTTAGCTAATGCAATGAGAGTTAGTAAGGGTCTGTCTGTACTAAGGTGGAGCGATGCTGCTGCCTTTACATCCGAGAAGCACAGTATAGACATGGCTACAAAAGATTATTTTTCCCATACGAATTTACAGGGGCTATCCCCTTTTGATCGAATGCGAAATGATGGTATTAGCTTCCGGGGTGCGGCAGAGAATTTAGCTGCAGGGCAACCAGATGCCATTACAGCCCATGTTGGTTGGATGAATTCCTGGGGTCATCGAGAGGCACTAATTTCAAATCAGCAATTTTTAGGTGTTGGCACAGCTTACGGCGGGAGTTATGGTGTATACTATACACAAAAGTTTTTCAGTCGTTAAATTTTTGTCGTTAAATTTTCAGTCGTTAAGATAGGAGCAATATATAATGGACTATGATTCATTAGAGCATGATTCGCATATTTCTATAGATAATAGCAAGCTTGGACGGTTTCTGATAGTGACATCAGTAGCAGCTGAGAAGGAAGCAATTATGAAAGGTTTGAAGGCTGACAATAGGTTTGATGTAATTGCAGCTGGGGTAGGCCCCACAATAGCAGCTGCAAATACAGCAACGGCATTAGCTGAAAAAAACTATCAGCTCGTTATTAATAGTGGTATTGGTGGCGGATTTGTTGGTAAGGTAGAGCTGGAATCTATAGTTCTTGCCTCTGAGGTTATTGCTGCAGATTTGGGGGCAGAAGCTGCTGAGGGATTTAAAAGTCTAGAAGAATTAAATCTGGGCACTACTAGAATAGCTACCGATGTCAAGTACACAGAATTGGTGTTTGAAGGCCTTAAGGCGAGAAAAGCACCTGTATACACTGGACCAATCATTACCCTATCTACAGTAACAGGAACAGCGAGTACAGCCGCAACATTATTGGAAAGAACGCCTGGTGTGTTAGCTGAGGCTATGGAGGGCTATGGTGTGGCTATTGCTGCTAAGCTAAAGGGCTTGCCTGTGATTGAGATTCGTTCTATATCAAATGCGGTTGGGCCAAGGGATAGAGGTAACTGGAAAATTAATGAAGCACTAAAGAGGCTAGAAGAAGTAGGTTCTGTATTAACGGAGGTATTATAAATGAAGATTGCATTTTCCCCATGTCCCAATGATACCTTTATCTTTCATGCATGGGTACACGGCTTAATAGCAAATGCACCGAAGCTTGATGTCACATATGCAGATATTAATATTACGAATCATTTAGCAACAAGCCCTGAAGGCTTAGATGTGATGAAAATATCCTATGCAACACTACCGTATGTATTGTCAGACTATGCCTTAATTCCGTGTGGTGGAGCATTAGGTCGCGGTTGTGGCCCGCTATTACTGACGGCAGAGGATAAGCTAACCGCTAAAGATTTAATAGGAAAAAAAATTGCCGTACCAAGTGAGCGCTCGTCAGCATATTTATTATTCCGTTTATGGTTAGCAGAAAAAGTCCCACAATGGACTGGTGAGATTGTTGTTATGCCATTCGAACAGATTATGCCAGCGGTGCGTGATGGATCAATCGATGCTGGCCTAGTAATTCATGAGGCTCGTTTTACGTTTCATCAATTTGCATTAACTGAAATGGTTGATTTAGGTCATTGGTGGGAGGAAGATACTGGACTACCGATACCTTTAGGTGCAATTATTGCTAAACGTTCATTAGACACAGATGCAATTGCTAATTGGATTAGGCAATCCTTAGCATATGCTTGGAAACATCCTCAAGCATCAGAAGCGTACATCTTAGAGCATGCTCAGGAAATGTCTATGAATGTGGTAAAGGCCCATATTAATTTGTACGTAAATAATTACTCTCTGGACTTAGGGGAGGAAGGCTACAAGGCGGTCTTGACATTGCTTGATAGAGCAGCTCAGGAAAGTATATTGCCAAGCATTGAGCCTAAGCTACTCCGTTCATAACTACCTCATGTAGAATTGATACAGGAAATATATAAGCGATAAATTAGCTGTTACTATAACTGCTATTACTGGTTTTATGCTGCTGAAATCTGGTTTTTTCTTGTTAGAGTCCATAATAGCCTCCTGATGTTTTTTGTGACCAATAGCACGGAATCACAACGAATATATAGGCATTATAGCCTATGATTGACTGGGAAATCAAGTAAAATATCACATTTCGTTCATAATTGTTACATATATCATATTCGATTGGTTGATAATAGATATCATGGAAAGCGTTTTCATAAAAGATCATCATCCGTTATAATTTTATTAAGCAAATCAATTACTTCAGCCATAGATACTGGCATGTATGGCAAGAAATCCTGGTTCACGTTATTGAAGCGAAGCTTATTGACTGCTACTGTATGCACCATTTTATGTGGAAAGTAGACAGTTTTGAGATTGCGGAACATAGCTGTATAGTGGGCATAATTAGTTACATAATTAATTGTTGGAATATTAGGGTTTATAATATCATTTGCAATCCTTGCTAAATCTAAGCGGTGAAAGGATTGCTTTTCTATTTCTACATTGCTAGAAATGCTGGCGGCATGTAATAATTCTAGGAATTCTGGGAATTTTATCGTTCTAGTTAAATCTAAATACTCTTCAGTAATAATATTTTCATTATAAAGATTCATATAAGCTTCATAAGCCCAATGATTTTTCATATCGTTACGCTCCCACCAGAGCTTGTATGCTTCCTCCGCTACAGATAACCCCACATACTTATTACGATCCCATTCTTCTGCAAACCATTGAAGCTCTACTGGCTGATGATAATGAAAAGGTGCTAGCTCAGGGGTTAAGCCAGGTCTTTGGAATTCTTTTGTGAACCAATCTGTCATACCACCACCATTTGTGTGTGGTCGATTAGCTGGAAACAATGGATAATCTGTTAGTTGACTCACCCTAGAAGCGATTTGAAAGTTCATATCCTCAAGGCTAGGGTCTAGTTCGCGCCACCACCAATATAGGATTCTGCCTGTGGAATGATAAGATACAGCTATCTCTGGGTCAATTTCATAAACAAAGTCGCGGATATATAAATCCTCTACGGCTCTTTGGTCAAATGGTTCGACTCCTTTAAAATTATGCCAGGAAGGACCAGGTGGGCTATTTATTATTTCATCCCAACCCGCATCCCAAATACGGTTTAAATCAATACCTAACGCATTTGCCTTCCATCTCTGGAAGTCTGTGCTACCGTCGTTCATACCTATTAAAGCTTCATGTGATTCTTCAGGAAAAGCAGTAAGTCCGTGGATTGTTAAATCTACACCATCTGGATTAATCATAGGGATGAAATAGAACGTTACCTTATTAAGTATGTCTTGAACATTATATTCTCCATATATACCGTCACCAAATGTTATAGCATGTGCATACTCTTCAATCATTTTCATGGTTATGTATGTAGAAATCCATTCACGACCATGTCTAGAGCCATCTATATAGACTACAGCATCCCCAGAGCCAAGTGTAACGACAAATATATCTCGATTATAAAAAGATTGTCCTAGCACCCAATAATCAATAATATCAGAGTGGGTATGCTTCAAATCATGTAAGTCTTGCTTCAATGTTACATAATCATAGTTCTTGATTGTTACAATTTCTATAGGCGTTGTACTTGCGCTTGACTTAGTTGCTAATAGAAGGAATAGAAAACCTGCGAATATTAAACATTTGTATTTGGCCAAAGCAATCACTCCTATAGATGATAAAGTCAACTTTTTTATATCTATGGCGAGATTATGAAAGAGATGACAAAAATTTATGCCAAATTAATGTTTGTTTAGGGTACACTATTGATTGAATGGAGTGGATGTTATGAAGCAGATATTACTAATGATAACTGGCGGTACGATCGGTAGTGCTGTAAAGGGTGAAGGGATTGATGTTGCCCCCAATGCTACAAATATTTTGCTTGATTTATTTAATGAGCACTATGATAGGTCTGAAGTGGAGTTTACAATCCGTCAGCCATTACAAATATTAAGTGAAAATATAGTGCCCGCAGATTGGCAGCTATTAATTGATGCACTTAACGTTGAGCTTGCTAAAAATGATAACTACGATGGCGTTATAATTACCCATGGAACAGATACCTTACCTTATACAGCTGCTGCCATGAGCTATTTGTTTGCTGATACGAAAATACCCATTGTTTTGATTGCAAGTAACCAACCTATTAAAAATGAACAAACTGATGGTTTTGTTAACTTTGTATCGGCAGTAGATTTAATCGCAAATAATCCAATTCCTAAGGTGGTTTGTATTTTTCAAAATAGAGATAAGCAAGTAAATGTCTATTTAGGTACGCGTATGATGCAATCATTGGCATTCATACATGATTACGATATTTTTCCTGAGCTTAATCTTGGCATTATGTCACAGGGTAGATTAGAAATACAGAAATCTAAACATACAAATGAGACTATTTTTAAAAATTCTAACAATAATAATTTTAAAAATTTCAATAACCGTTTTTCAGACGAAATATTGTACATAAAGCCATATCCTGGTCTGCGTTATGATTACTTAAAGTCAATTATTACAGATGAAAGAGCCCAAAAACCAAAGGCTATATTACATGACTTATATCATTCGGGCACTGCCGCAACAATGGGAGAGTACTCTGTAGTAGATTTTATTAATAGCGCAATAAAGCAGGGAATTGATTGCTATGTTACATCTATAGAAAAAAAGCCTTTAGATTACGCAACAACCAATGATATACTTAGCACAGGTGTTGTCCCAATCTACAATATGCTGACAGAAGCGGCTCTGCCGAAATTGATGCTAGCTTATGGGAATCAATTCAATAAGACACAAATTGAATTCTTCTTAAATGAACAAACAGTAGCAGCAGAACACCTCAAATTATAGTATATCGAGGATACTTTTTATGAGAGACTTAAAGAACAATCAAGTAAGGATACGTTATCTACAGTTAGGTAAATACAGAGTGACATTGGTTGGTGTTATTGATAGCTGGAGTGGTTCCGAAATAGATTTCTATGATAATCAAAAGCGTTATCATAAGCTCTCTCTAGCGAACGTTTTGCGTATTGAACCAATTCATATTAAAACAGATGCAAAAGCTTGGAACGAAAAAGAGGACTATACTGAACAGTCCTCTTTAGACGATTATCTTTAATAGCTCCGATACTTCTTCATCGCTTACCTGATTAAATTCATCATAGAATTGTCCAACGGCTTGAAAATGTATAACTTGAAGTGGACATACAACAGCATCGATCAATTCAGTCAGTGTATCTACAGTTTCTGGTGGCGCTACTGGTACAGCTATAATTAGTTTTTTTGGATTTTGATGTTGTACAGATTGAATTGCAGCATGCATTGTATAACCGGTGGCTATTCCATCATCAACTAATATTACAACTCTACCTTCAAGCTTAATAGGTGCACGTCCTTGACGATATGTGTTAAGGCGTCTTTTTATTTCCTGAACTTGTTTGAGCGTAGCTTGTTCAATATAAGAATCTGGAACAGCAAGTCGTTCTATTAATGATTGATTCAAAATCGCGTGCCCTTCTTCGGTTACTGACCCGATTGCTACCTCTTCATTATATGGAGCTCCAATTTTACGTGGGATAATGATGTCAAAGTCCGTATTTAACTGTTTAACAATTGGAGCTGCAATAGGAATTCCACCTCTAGGAAGAGCTAAAATTACAGGGTGGTCGTTTTTGAAAATCATCAATTCATGTGCAAGAATTTGTCCAGCTTCAAGTCTGTTTTTGTAAATAGTTAAGCCCATATAGCTCACTCCTTATAAAATCTTGTTATTATTTTGTACAATTTGGTTATTAATATATCGTTGTTTTACAGTTGATTTTATGATAAATTTTCATTAAATGCTAATTATTTTGTACTATATACTATAGATTAAAACTTTATAATCGTAGTAAGTTTATACTAATTTTAACAAGGGGGATCACAATTGAAAAAGCTTACAGGTTTACCTTTGAACGTAAAGCTCCAGATTTTAGTAGTTATTGCTATTTTAGTTTCAATGTCTTTATTACAAGCAACATCTGTATACCGAAGTACGAATTTTACGTCGGAAATAGCTATTGAAACGATTAGTGATAAGATAAGTGCCTTTGATTTTTTTGTACTAAAAGAGCTTGAATATCTTGAACAAGAGATATTTACGCAACGGCAAGACGACAATTTATTTGAAGCTATTCAATCTGGACAAACAGCACTTATAACTAGAGAAGCTAATCAATTATTTGCTGATTTACAGCGCGAGTTAGGAGCTACAAGCTTAGTAATTCGCAACATGAATTTAAACGCAATATATAATAACCAAATATACGAGAATAATCAAAGGGATACTGCTAGTATACAAGCAGTAAATCGGGTTTTGCTAGATGATAAAGAGCAAGCAACCACATTTAATATGACTAACCTAGGGTTAGAAATGGTAACTGCTGGTATTGTCAAATCAGCAACTGGTCAGGAAATTGCTATTATAGAAATTGGACGATTAATGTATGATGATTACTTGACTGATTTAAGGGATGGCCTAGGTGTTAACTACTCAGTTTTCTCTGAAGCTGAGCTAATTGTATCATCTATCAATGGTCAAGGTACTAATGTTGTTGGCCAAAGAATTACTGATAATCAAATCATTAACACAGTTTTAAGACAAGGAAATGAATGGTCAGGTCGTATTTCAGGTTTTACTGATTATGATATTTTCGCTAGCTTTACTCCCGTCAAGAATATAGAGGGAACTATTATAGGTATGGTTATGGCTAGTTCAAGTGCAGTACCTTATGATGAAAACAATAGAGCCGATATTTGGTTTGGAATACTATTTCAGATTGCTATACAAGTAGTATTTTTCTTAGTAATGTACCCAATTATTAAGTATAAGATCTCTCCAATTTCTGATATGACTAAAGTGATTACGGCTGCTGCTGATAGTGACTATCGGGCGGAAGTGGCTGCAAGTCACAAAAATCACCCAGAGGAAATCGGTGAAATGGCTAATGCAATTCAGCAAATGCAGAATAATACGAAGAAAATGATTAAAGAAATTATTAATAGCTCAGAGACGGTAGCTAATTCTTCTGATGATTTACTTCAGCTTTCGGAAAACACATTAGCATCACTGAAGGAAGTAGAGGGCTTTATTCACGAAATACAAAGAATGTCGGAAACACAAACTAATATTGCTAATGAGACCGCTACATCTATGGATGAAATGGCCCATGGGGTAAACCAAGTTGCAGAAACAGCTTCTAGTATTACAGAGGATTCTACTGCCATGAGGAAAGAGGCCGACAATGGAAAAATTGCCGTATCGGGTGCAGTTAAGAAGATGAACGATATACAATCAAGTGCGAAGCAGATAGCAGATGCAACCAATCAATTAGTGGCGGGATTAGATAAGATTAATGTTTTTGTCAATACGATTAATGATATATCTGAGCAGACTAATCTTTTAGCACTCAACGCAAGTATCGAAGCGGCAAGGGCAGGGGAACATGGTCGAGGTTTTGCAGTTGTTGCTGATGAGGTTAGAAAGCTTGCAGAGGAATCGGCCGAGTCAACTAAAGAGATAAACACTATTGTAACGGATATTAAAAAGGTAACTGGTGTAACAGTCGAATCATTGGCCAATAACCAGAAAGAGACTGAAGAAGGAATAGAGTCAATTCAGAATGTGGATAAAGCCTTTATCAATATTTTACAGGCCATTAACGAAGTAGCAGGGAAGATTGAAAGTATGTCTGCTATTGCCGAAGAAATGTCTGCTGGCACTGAAGAAGTAAGCGCATCAGTGAGCGAGCTATCAACTATATCACGTGATGCAAATGCAAGTACATCGCAAATTTCTGATAAAATTCAAGAACAGGTTACCGCAATTGAAGAGGTTACGAAATCTTCAGAGAAGCTATCACAGCTAGCCCATGAGTTAGAGAACGAAGTAACTAAATTTAAAATATAGATAAATAATAAACCATAATAAGCCTCCGCAAACACTGCGGAGGCTTACTCAATAATGTGTTGTTTTGTATAGTGTTGGCGTGATAATATAAATATATCAAATGTTGCGTGTTTATATAGCTAGGAGGTAGTACGTTTGCGTCTTATTGCCCTGCAAAATTTAGAAGCACATAAAGAACATACATTAGCTAAGAACATTTTAGCTGAAAACGGTCAAATCCTATTACGTGCAGGAACTAAATTAACAGCTAAATTAATATTGCGGTTACAAATTCGCCGAATTCCATATGTGTACATAGATGATCCGTTAACAGAAGGAATAAACCCTATAGACGTAGTGTCTGAAGAGACTAGAAGAAAAGCACTGGAAAAGACATCTACTATAATTAACAACCTAATGAAAAAGAAAAGAGATAAAATTATTGGTAGGGATGAATTCAATATTAAGAAGGAAGTTGAAGCAATTATTACAGATGTACAGAGGCATCCTGGTAGTATGTATAACATGGTTAATATGCAAAGTATGGATGATTACCTTTTTCACCATTCTGTCAATGTAGGTATTATTTCAGTGATTCTTGGTGTCGGATTGAAATATTCCAAGGATAAGTTAATTGAATTGGGTATTGGTGCTACCTTACACGATGTAGGTAAAACATTAATACCAATAGAGATACTTAATAAGCCAGGTATTTTAAATGAGCTAGAGTATGATTTAATGAAAGAGCACTCAATGCTAGGTTTTGAGATTCTAAAAGAACAACCTGGGATACCGTTGATTTCTGCCCACGTTGCATTGCAACACCACGAGCGTTGGAATGGTTCAGGCTATCCTAGGGGATTAGCTAAGCTTGAACAACACGAATATGCTAGAATTACTGCTATAGCAGATGTGTATGATGCCCTTACGTCGACGAGGTCGTACAGAAAAGCTTATTTGCCACACGAAGCAGTAGAATTATTATTTGGAGCTGGCAATCATCATTTTGATTATGAACTCGTAAAAATGTTTCGTGACAAAATAGCCATCTACCCAATAGGGATGTCAGTGTTATTAAACGATGGTAGAATTGCTGTTGTATCTGAGGAGAATAAAATCAGTCCTCAGCGGCCAAAGGTAAGGGTAATCATGAACAATGATAAGACCCCAGTTACAGAAAGCTATGAAATAGATTTGTATACGGACCCAAAGGTTATGATTAGCGAAGTTATTTAAAATCCAATATAAACAAGCTTTAATAGATTTGGCAGAAAGATATGCATAGTAGATAAATACGCTTAGCAGATAAGGAGCTCACATGGAAAGAATAATAGTTACAGTTGACGCTGATTTAGAGGACCTAATTCCTGGATTTCTGGAAAATAGGTATAGAGATATAAGAGCCTTAAAGGAAAAGCTAGAGTATAATGATTATCAAAGCATAGCAATTACTGGCCATAGTATGAAGGGTTTTGGTGCTGGGTACGGTTTCGACGAAATATCTAAAATAGGTGCTGAATTGGAGCAGGCTGCAAAGCAAGGACAGTCATTGGAAGTAGCAAAGAAAATTACAGAGTTCGAAGACTATATGGGAAAAATTGAAATTAGATTCGAATAATTGTAAAAATACTAGCAGTTTCGAAAACCTATGCTATAATTCTATATAAGGATTATTGGCAACGTAGGGGGATTTTACGATGATAGAAAAAGACCTGTCTTATATGTTGGTAAATGATATTCTAGCAAAAGATTTAGAGAATCCTCAGACAGGGTTGCTATTATTAAGCAAGGGTCATCGCTTAAGGGCTACTGACATCACATTACTCATTAAGAATAATGTATCTTCTGTAATAGTAGAAACCGACGATAAGAAAATAGCTGATAGCATTATTCATCAAATTCATTCACTGTGGTCGAATGTAAATAAAGAATTTAATGATGGATATATTGAAAATATTAACGGTGTTAAACAGCTATTTGCTAATATTGTTGAAGGTAATGAAGCAAAGCTTGAAGAAGTATTTGATAATTACCTTGTATTACTGGAAGGTGCGTTAGCACGTGGCTACCTGTTGCATGTGTTACATAAAATTCGCGGTTATGACGATTATACTTACCGTCATAGTTTAAATGTCAGTTTGATATCTGGTATAATTGGGAAACTAATGGGATTATCCTTGGAGGATATCACCAATCTGAGTCAAGCTGGATTGCTACATGATATTGGCAAAGTTAAGATAAATGAGCAAATCATCGGGAAAAAAGGACCTTTAACTGATGATGAATATAATAAAGTGCAATTTCACACAACCTTCGGATATGAGGTACTACAGGACTTAGGGAATATATCAATGAAGATACAAACTGCAGCACTTGCTCACCACGAACGATTGAATGGCTCTGGATATCCCTTAGGTCTGAAGGGTGATGAGATTCCATTATATGCACAAATTATTGCAGTCGCAGACACCTATGATGCAATCTGCTCAGATAGGGTTTACAAAAAGAAAGAGTCTCCCTTTGTCGCGATTGATGAGCTAACTAAAGGTATGTACGAGGGTAAATATAGTGTGGAAATAGTAACTAAGTTTACTTATTTCTTAATAAGTGGATATGTAGGTTATGAAGTAATACTTAATAATAAAATACGAGCTAAAATTTTACTAGTCCATAATGAAGAGCCGTTACGACCATTATTGCAAATTGATAAAGAATACATTGATTTACGTAAACGAAGGGATTTGGCGATAAAAGAAATTATATTATAAATATAGTCTATTAAATATTGTACAGTTAAACGTGTAGGAAAGTGGGTGAATAAATGAAGGTTGAATGGAATAAAAGTCTTGAAACTGGTATCGGCATAATAGATGATCAGCACAAAAAACTAATTGAACGTATTGATGCGTTCGTACAGGCGGTTAATAATGATGACATAGAAGTAATAGAAGATACAGTAGACTATCTGATAGGCTACACAATTCAACACTTCGGTGCTGAAGAGCTGATTATGATACGAAATGGCTATGCAGGATTTAAAGAGCATAGAGATAAACACTCAAGTTTCATTAATATGGTCTACGAAGCTAAAAAATCCTTGTTGAATAAGGAACTAACAAAAGAGCAAATCCATCATATGCGCGACGAATTGTTGAGTTGGACAGTTGAGCATATAATGACATACGACAAAATTATGACAGAAAAAATTAACAAAAAAATATAAATAAAGTTTTATTTTTAGGAGGAGTTTAACGTGTCGGCAAAGGTGCTAATAGTAGATGATGCAGCTTTTATGAGAATGATGATTAAAGATATACTTTCAAAGAATGGGTTCAATGTAGTAGGTGAAGCTGCTAATGGGGAAGAAGCTGTGGCTAGATATAAAGAGTTAGAGCCTGATATTGTAACCATGGATATAACAATGCCAGAGAAGGATGGAATTGCGGCGCTGAAGGATATAAAAAAAATGAATCCTGCGGCTAAGGTAATAATGTGTTCTGCAATGGGTCAACAAGCTATGGTAATCGATGCTATACAAGCAGGTGCTAAGGACTTTATCGTTAAGCCATTCCAAGCAGATAGAGTAATAGAGGCGATTACAAAAGCTCTAGGGTAGTCTTGAGGAGGAAAAATATGAGTGACCCAATAAAAAACATTACAGATTTTCAGCTTGATGTATTAAAGGAAATTAGTAATATAGGGGCTGGTAATGCTGCAACAGCACTGTCAAAGCTATTAAGTCGTCCTACTCATATGAATGTGTCCCAGGTACTACCATTACACTTTAATGACATACTTGAGTATGTTGGTGGTGCTGAGAATGTTGTAGCAACAGTGCTTCTAAGGATTGAAGGGGATATTTCAGGGACGATGTTTTTTGTTATTAATACTGAAGTTGCTAGAGATTTAATTAAGGATATGCTAGGAACAGTAGAAGGCGAAGAAATATCAGAAATGGGTTTTTCTGTCCTTCAAGAAATAGGTAATATTCTTTCGGGCTCTTATTTAACGGCATTATCTGATTTCACTGGATTAGACTTGCAGCCAAGTATTCCTTCATTGGCAGTCGATATGGCGGGAGCTCTTCTGGGTGAAGGATTAATGGAATTGGGTAGAAGTGGCGATTATGCAATACTTATCGACGCAGAGATTGGAATTATAAATACAGTAGAACAGGCAATTATTCAAAATGGTGGAGGGCATTTTTTCTTATTACCAGATCCAGAATCTTTTGAGAAGTTGTTTGTTGCGTTAGGAGTGCAGAACCATGGAAGTAGTTAAAGTATGGATGGCAGACTCAAATATTGCTAAATATCCAAACTCCATACGTACCACTGGTTTAGGGTCATGCGTAGGAGTTACATTATATGATCCCACTACAAAAGTTGCGGGTATGGCACATGTTATGCTACCTTCATCAACATTAGCAAAAAACAGTGACTTCAAAAATGCAAAATATGCAGATACCGCGTTGCCTGAGCTACTTGAAATGGTGATTAAAGCAGGTGCTAACAAAGCTAGGTTAGTAGCAAAGCTAGCGGGTGGGTCACAGATGTTTAGTTTTTCTGGTAGTAGTGAAACCATGAGAATTGGACCGAGAAATGTAGAGGCCTGTAAAGAAGCATTGAAGAAATTAGGTATTAGAGTGATTGCTGAAGATACTGGCGGGAATTTTGGTCGTACAGTTGAACTGTATACAGATGATGGAAGGTACCAGATTAGGACGGCAACTAAGCAAGAAAAAGTAATATAAATAGGAGGGTAATACCATGGAAATTAGGAAAAGCGGTTCAGAAGCTTGTCTAGAGCCAACAGGACGTATTGATATGAGTAATTCTCATATTTTGAAGGAGAAATTACTGGAGCTCTATAACGAAGGTTTTACTGTAATTACTGTTGACTTTTCTCAGGTTAATGGTATTGATAGCTCTGGATTAGGGAAGTTGCTATTATTCCAAAAGAAATTAAAGGAAAAAGACGGCGAATTAATAGTAAAACATGTGAAAAGTGAGTACATAAGAAAGATGTTTGAAATGATACATTTAGATAAGGTTATTAGAATTATAAATGAGTAAATATTTAATCCTTCAATTAATTTTGGAGGATTGTTTTATATCCATTCTTTATATGAAAATAGTAAAAATGTATCTTGTACGTCAAATATAACTCTAGTAACCTAAAATGAAGTGCTTAATAATTTAAGGAGAAGATGGAAGTGAACAGAAAATACCTACTAATGATTCTAACAGCATATATTCTGTCTTTGCCAATTATTTCTTTAGCGCTAAAGGAATACACTATTGTTTTAATGATTGCTTTGTATGGTCTTATATACATAGGATATTACTACTGGCGTTTTTTGGGAGCAGTTGTAACTGCATCCTTGAGCTCTGGAATAGTTGTCATTGATTATTTCATGTTTGGTTTAAACGAGCTATTCGTATACATAGTGGTTGGAACTAGCATGTTAATTAACATTATCTTTGGGATTAAAGTATTGGTTAATGATGTATTTATTGACAACGAAGACAAGCTTAGTGAAACAATTGATGAACTAAAAGATGCTAAAAAGCAGTTTCGACTCTTAACACAAGCAACACAGGATGCTATATTAATTATTAATGAGCGTGGTAAAATAACTTATTGCAATGAATCGGCCCTTAATTTATTTGGCTACGAAAAGGATGAACTTATAAACAAATCATGGTACATCCTTGTAAACCAACATAAATATTATGATGCATTACTAGAAGGGTTAAATCGCTTTGTAGAGACTAGCGAAAGCTCTGGGACAATTAAAGTCTTAGAAATATTAGCTGCAGACAAGTGGGGACAAGAAATACCAGTAGAAGTATCAGTTTCTACAGTTTTAATTAAGGACCAATGGCATGCTGTAGCAGTAATCAGGAACATTTCAGAGCGTAAAAAAGCGGAGGAAAATATACATAGTTTAGCATTTTTTGATCAGCTTACAGGCTTAGGAAATCGCCAGTTATTTAACCAAGAAGTAGATACGATGATTGAAGAGTGTAAAGGGAAATACTGTGAATTTGCTATCATATTATTAGATATTAACCAATTTAAAACTATTAATGACTCACTAGGGCATAAATTCGGAGATTCGTTTTTAATAGAAGTAGCTAATAGAATAAAATCAAAATTCAGTTCTGGATGTTTTGTCTACCGTTTAGGTGGAGATGAATTTGCTCTTATTATACCTAAAAGGGATGAGCAGATAGATTTTGAAAAATGTGCAGCAATGGTAATAGAGGAGTTTGATAGGCCTTATGATGTTAATGGAATTACTATTTTTTCATCAGTAAGTATTGGGATAGCAATTTTCCCTGCGGATGGAGAAGATGTTGGGTCGTTATTTAGAAATGCTGACACGGCAATTCATTATGCTAAGGATTATGGACATAGTAAGTACAAATTCTATTCCGCAAATATGCATGAAGACGCACTGCAAAAACTAGCACTCCATAACGATTTACAATTAGCGCTACAGAGAGAGGAGTTCTCTCTTTACTACCAACCACAGATACATTTGAGTACAAATAAAATTTTAGCACTTGAGGCACTGATACGTTGGAATCATCCTGAGAAGGGTCTAATCTCGCCGCTGGAATTTATTCCTGTTGCTGAGGAGGCAGGTACTATTATTGAAATTGGCAATTGGGTTCTAAGAGATGTCTGTAAGCAAATTATTACGTGGCAAAGACAAGGTATTCAACCACTGCCTGTGGCAATTAATATTTCCATGAAAGAGTTTCAAAACCCACAATTTATTGAAGTTGTTAAGGATATAATTAAAGAGTATGATGTAGACCCAGGGTTTTTAGAGTTTGAGATTACTGAGAGCATTGCTATGTTTGATGTCGAATATGTAATCGGTATACTTAATGAACTTAATGATATAGGCATCCAAATTTCGATAGACGATTTTGGTGTTGGATTTTCTTCACTAAATATTTTAAAACAACTTCCAATTGCTAAGCTTAAACTTGATAGAACATTCATCCGTGATATCAGTATCGATGAGGATGATATAGCTATTGTTGAAACTATGGTTTCATTAGCAGAAAAGCTTGGCTTAGCTTTAGTTGCTGAAGGTGTGGAGACTGATGAGCAAAGAGGTTTGTTAGAGCAGAGAGGCTGCCAGCTTATCCAAGGCTATTTAATTAGCCCACCTGTTCCTGTAGCGGCAGCAGAGAAATTTATGAGTAAAGTGAGTTAAATAACACTTTGAAGCACAAATGAGGTGGATTATGGAGAAGGAAAAAATGGAAGAATTTCGCGAAACAATTTTTTTATTACCAACATCAATTTTCAAAGCAAGAATTGATCGTAGAGGCAGAATTTACAAAGTCTTTAATGAAGGGGCACTTGCCCGCGAATTCAATTTAGCAACAGAAGATATACAGGGTAAGTTTGTTGAAGAACTATACACTAATGAAATGGCTGACACCATGATTCCTGCTCTAAAACGAGCTTTTGCTGGCGAAGTGGTTGAGTTTTTATCAGAAATTCAAGGTCGCGTCTTTAATAATTTAATTAAACCAAATCCTAAACCAAACAAAAAATTAGATGAAGTAATAGGCTATGTTACAGAAATAACAGAACATAAGATTACGGAAAAAACACTATTACATTACATTAATCACGACCAGCTTACAGGGCTACCTAATAGAATCCTATTTCATGATAGACTTAACCAAGCTATCGTTCATGCGGAGCCTAATTTTCGTAAGTTTGCTCTACTTGTGTTTGATTTAGATAGATTTAAGTTAATTAATGATAGCCTTGGCCATGCAATTGGTGATTTATTATTAAAAGCAGTTGCTAAAAGAATAAAGGCTGGAGTATCTAGTGTTAATACTGTAGCAAGGGTAAGCGGAGATGGCTTTGCTATCATTGTAGAAGATATTAAGCATGAACACACAGCTAAGAAGCTAGCAGAAAATATTATTCGTTCCCTATCAAAACCTTTTTTCATAGAAGGTCACGAATTATATGTCAGCTCAAGTGTTGGAATTAGTATTTATCCTAATGATGGTATAGATTTAGATATGCTGATAAAAAATGCTGATATAGCATTACATCAAGCTAAAGATAAAGGACGAAATACATATCAGAAGTATCGCTATGAAATGAATTCTAAGCATGCAAAGCGTATAAAGATAGAATGCGATTTAAGGAAAGCAATTGAGTTTCAAGAGTTTGAGGTTTATTACCAGCCACAAACTGATGCAGATACGGGAAAAGTAGTCTGTATGGAAGCTTTAGTAAGATGGAATCATCCTGAGTTAGGCGTGGTACTACCTTCAGAATTTATCCCAGTTGCTGAAGAAACAGGACTTATTATCAATATTGGTGAGTGGGTATTACGTGAAGCGTGTAGACAAACAAAAGAATGGCAGGAAGCTGGCTACAATCACATAAAAATCTCTGTGAACCTATCTGCTCGACAGTTTCAACAGGAGAATTTAGTAGAAACAGTCTCTAGTATACTTAGGGAGTGTGGGCTTGATGCAAACTATTTAGTCTTAGAAATTACAGAGACTGTAAGTATGCAGAACATTGATTTTGTAGTACGTACATTAAAGGAGTTAAATGAATTAGGAATCCAGGTGTCGATAGACGATTTTGGTACAGGCTATTCATCGTTATTGTATCTAAAGAGCTTCCCAATTCAGTCGCTTAAAATAGACAGATCGTTTATCAGAGATATCATAGATGATACAGATGACGCTGCTATTGCTTCGGCGATTATTGCTATGGCACATAACTTAAAGCTGAAGGTAGTTGCTGAAGGGGTAGAAACTGAAGAACAATTAAAGTATTTAAAAGAAAATCATTGTGATAATTTCCAAGGGTACCTATTTAGTAAGCCGGTACCTGCAGAAGAGTTCGAAAAAAAGTTTATGTCTAAACGTTCATAAAATTGTTAAAAATGAATTAACAAATATTATGGTTTATATTATAAAATATATCTTAATGCGATATAAATTATATAGTATATTAATAAGACTGGAGGCTGAATAAGTAAATGAAACGTATAGGATTATTTTTATTAGTAAATATGCTAGTGCTACTTACAATAGTAATTGTTACTCAATTATTAGGAGTAGGACGTTATATTGATAGCGAGCTTGGTATTCAATATGAAGCACTATTAGTTTTTAGTGCAGTAGTCGGCTTCTCTGGTGCATTTATATCGTTAGCGTTATCACGCTGGATGGCTAAGAAAATGATGAATGTACAAGTTCTAGATCCAAGCGCGAATTTAGGACCAAGAGAGCGTAAAATAGTTGATCAGGTACATGAATTATCAAGAAGTGCAGGAATTACAGTAATGCCAGAGGTTGGTATATACAACTCCCCTGAGGTAAATGCTTTTGCAACGGGGCCGAGTAAGAACCGTTCCCTAGTGGCAGTTTCAACTGGTTTATTACAACGCATGGATGATGACGCTGTTGAGGGTGTTTTAGCTCACGAAGTAGCACATATTGCTAATGGTGATATGGTTACAATGACACTGGTACAAGGTGTAATCAATACATTCGTAGTATTTTTTGCAAGAATTGCTGCCTTTGCCGTTTCAAGAATGGTTAAGCCAGAATTAGCTGGGATTGTGCACTTTGCGGCAATCATCTTCTTCCAAATTATCTTTGGTATTCTTGGTAGTATTGGAGTTATGGCATTCTCAAGATACCGAGAGTTCCGTGCAGATATAGGTGGTGCGGATTTAGCTGGTAAAGACAAGATGATTCGTGCATTACAGCAAATTAAACAAAACGTAAACATGGTAGACAATGAAGAAAAAGCTTTCCAAAGCTTAAAAATTAACGGTGGCAGAAGCAAACTAGCTGCATTGTTCTCTTCGCACCCTGATTTAGATGAAAGAATTAGTCGTTTACAAGCAAAATAAGTAAAGATAATATTGAATAAACTAAGGATAGCTCTGCCACAGGCAGAGCTATTTTTAGATTCTAGAATATATAATAGAAAAAAATCTGTAGGATTGTATATTTCAGGAGGAATTTAACTAATTTTGTCGAAAAGACAAATATAGACTAAAGATGGAAAGTAATAGACTGAGATGGGAAGGGGAGCTCAATATAAACAAATTACTAAATATAATAAAAACTAAAAAAAGTAAAGATGTACCAAGTGTAGAGGAAGATTTTATTATTGACACTGTTATACGAGATGCCTGTTTATTTAAAGCAAGCGATATTCATTTAGAGCCAGGAAAAAACTATTATCGTATAAGAGTTCGAATTGACGGAAAACTACATGAGCGTGTATCGGGGCTAATGATACATTATCAAAACATGGTCAATCGTATTAAATATCTAGCTAATATGAATATTGCAGAGAAACGGGCTCCTCAGGATGGTGCATTACGTTGGAGTAGTCCAGAGGTTGACATTCGTATCTCTACAATGCCAATGGCTTATGGCGAAAAATGTGTAATCAGGATTTTAAAGAGTCAGGATTTATCTAATGACTTTAACAGCTTAGGAATTCCTCAGAATGTTTTAACCCACTTTTTACAAGCACTTCGAAAAGATAATGGCTTAATCCTTGTTGCGGGTCCGACTGGATCAGGAAAGTCTACGACATTATATACAGCACTTCATCATTTGAACAACCCTCAACATAATATAATTACAATAGAAGATCCAATAGAATATATGATACAAGGTATAAATCAAATGCAAATACATCAAGAACGTAGCGTTACATTTTCCTCTGCATTGCGCTCAATCTTACGTCAAGATCCAGATATAATAATGATTGGGGAAATTCGTGACCACGAAACAGCGGACATAGCAATTAGAGCTTCCCTTACAGGACACAAGATATTATCGACGTTACATACTAATAACGCAGTAAGTGCCTTATACCGCTTGTTGGATATGGATATCCAACCATATCTAGCTGTCCAAGGAATATCAGCAGTAGTAGCTCAACGTTTAGTAAGAAAGGTTTGTACAAACTGTACAGGGTCTGGATGTGATATATGCCTATTTACAGGATACTGTGGGAGAACTGGAGTATTTGAAATCATAACCATGGATGAAGCGATTTCTCAACATATAATGAAACGGGGAACAGCTAGCGAACTCACTAAAATGTTAAAAGAACGTGGCTGGTTATCTATGCTTGATAATGCGCAAATACTACTATCGAAGGGAGTTATAGATGAACAAGAGTATCAAGAATTATCTTACTCAATATAGACATAATCACACACAACTATCCGAAATTGCTTCCCAATTAGGAGAGTTATTAGATTCAGGTGTTGACATACGGCTAGCGTTTTACACTTTAAGCAAGCATGCTCGGCTTAATAAAGCATTTAAAGATATGAAATGGAAGCAATACCTAGAGGAAGGTAAAGACTTATCATTTGTTTTTAGAGAATATCAATTTCCTTTTTTGTTTGTAAGCACAATAAAAGCTGGTGAAGACAGTGGGAGAATCGTTCAGAGCTTATACTTACTTGCAGACCATTACGAAAAGCTTGGTGAGCTAAAAAATAAGATTAGTCAAGCATTAATGTACCCTTTAATGATTTTAATTACTGTATTATTTAGCTTTTATTTTATGTTGTACTTTGTGCTACCAAACTTCAAACAATTATACCATGGACTAGGACTTACAGTGCCCAGTAGTACAAGCTATCTATTTACTATTCAAGCCTGGCTGGTAGATAACAATAATAATTTATTATATGTAATCCTAGGGATGGCAATTGTAATTTTATTAGCAGTTGCTATAAAACCAATACGATTTTATCTAATGTGGTTAGCCTTATATATACCGATGATTGGAAGTTTGTTTCGTTATATGAATACCCATGTGTTGGTTATGCAGCTTTCTATGTTAATAAAAGGTGGCATATCTGTAAATGAGGCATTCTCTAGTATAGAAAATCTCTACAGAGGTCCGATAGCGAAGGAAGTTAATAATCTAAAACAGCAAGTTGTAGCAGGGAATCAAATTAGCGTCACGTTAAGTAAAATGAAATGCTTTGATCAAAACTTAGTTGGCTTCGTAGAGCTTGGTGAAGCAACAGGAAATTTAGATTCAAGCTTTACGGGGGCAGAGATTTTCTATAATATGCGCATGAAAAATCTAATTCAAATTTTATTAAAAAGCATAGAGCCAGCAATCATTTTAGTATTAGGTATTGCGGTTGCATTGATTATTGTAACAATGCTACTACCCTTATTTGATTTATTAGAAAATATTTAAAAACGAGCGACGGGGGCGGAGGATAAATGGGTGGAATCAAAAACATGAAAGTCAAGAAAAAGAAATTCAAAAAAACAATAGAAGAAAGAAAGAAACTCAGTACAAACCAAACAGGATTTACCTTGATTGAGTTGATGATTGCTATCACAATTATAGTCATTGTTATGGCTATTGCCATACCTAATTTTCAAAAAGCTGGTGAAACTGCACAGATTTCCGGGTGTGATGGCAATAAAAAAATAATTATGGCACAGCTTGAGAATTATTTTATGATTAATGGTCAATACCCATTACTAGAAAATATTGATGGAGAAAACGGCATAAAGCTCTTCTATGATGATTTTGATATAGACGAACAGCTTGCAAACGGTAATTGGTTTCATGGTGCATACCAAGAACTTGCAGCAAACGATAAAGAAGATTGGCATGCTGTTAATCTACTAGAAATGAAAGAGGAAGGGTTTTTGCAGCAAATTGCTATATGTCCCAGGGGTGGTTTCTATTTAATAAAGCTCGGTGATAATAATCGTGTTACTGACATTATGTGCTCAGTATTAAACTAACATATGAATTGCAAAAAAGGGTTTACGCTATTAGAGGTATTGTTAGTAATTGTAATTATCTCAACAATTATGATTCCTGTGTATCCGACGGTAGAGAGGCAATATCAGTATTACTTACTAGAACAGGAAGCTCAAAAGCTGGCCACATTCCTGGAACGTTCTAGACAGCAGGCGATATTGGAGAAAAGAAGGACAGTAGTTAGGTTCTATGTATCTTCATTTCCCAATAGCTATGGTCTGCGGGATGAAGTGAATATTGTTGAACGACACTACCTGCCTGATGATATTAGCTTATACCAAAATATTGCTAGTAATAATTTGATAGAGTTCGGTTCACTAGGAAATGTTAGACCAGCGGGCGGCACTATTCGCTTAACCAACTCCTACGGGCAATCTAAGGAAATAATAATCCACCTTTTTTCTGGCATTATAGAAGTGCGCTAATGTGAACTACTAACCAATTATCGAGACGCATCAAGTGGGAGTTTCCTAATCATAAGAATATTATTTTAAATTAAATTATATGGAGTCGGGTAGGCATGAGAACTAAAGGCGGCTATATATTAGTAGAATTATTAATATCAGTGCAAATCATTCTTGTGATTATTTTGTTTATCGTAACGGTGACTATGTTTAATCGTACAGCAATTCATGGTAACGAACAGAGGCAAGCGGCGCTATACACTCTCCAATCAGAGATGGAGCTATTTATCGCTAACCATATAGCAGAGACTAAAAATAGCGATGATTTAATAGGTTATGATGTTTATAATAAACAGAAATCTATAGAAGAGCTACAGCTTACTATTGAAATTGAACTTAGCTGGAGGCTTATTGATACGCATTTAGCTAATATTAAAGGACAGGTTAGCTGGCAGGATGGCAGCAGACAGCAGGTAATCACATTAGTTACCAATCAATTTATTAGAAGTAGTGAGGAGGTCATTGATGATGAATTCATTAATGACGAATAATAGTTTTCCAAAAACATTGCAAAAGGGCTTCACACTAATCGAAGTCCTGCTGGCTATGCAAATCCTTACGATAGTCCTAATGTTATTTGCTATGTTTTATATCTATCTAATAGGAGAATGGAAAACAAGTGTAGAGAAAGAAGAGCGTTTAAGCTATGAACGTCATTTTTTACACTACTTATCTAGGGATATACAGAATGCGGTATCCGTAACTAAAGATACCCATTATTTATATTTGCTTATGGACAATGGTGTTAGTTATCGCTATCATTATAAACATTTAGAAAAAAGGGTTGATGTAGGTACAAAGCAATCTAATGGGTTTAGCTACCTTGGCAGAATAACTGCGGGCGTTCATATTGATTATTTGGATTTTGAAATTACTGATTATGGTGTGTTAGTGACCTACAAGGTGTTAGGCTCTGAAATACGGGAACGTTTTTACCGATACAGGCAGGATGGATGATATATGCTCGTAAATAATCAGCAAGGAAAGGTATTACCAATAATTTTAGCATTTATTATCATCGCGCAGCTAATGGGCGGTTTTTTGTTATCACAGGTAGTAGACAAACAGAAGCTAGTTAGTTATGAAGAGGCGTATATTTACAGCAACTACATAACTACAGCAGGACTAAATTCTGTGATAAACGAGGTTTATAATAATCCTGAAATTGCAAGCTTCCAAAGCACCTTATACCATAGCCTTAATGAGCTTCTATATTATGAGAATTCAATATATACAGGCATGTTCACAATTGACTTAATACCACAAAGTGATGAGTTAGTAGAAATAAAGGTTAAGAGCAAGGTGCATGTACCTAATATAGAATTTGATGTTAATAATGTAGTAGTAGCATTAGTTGAATTGAATACGGGCAAAATAATAAAAAAAGAATGGTTTGAATAAATCTAATTGTAGCTTGCCTATTAGTTGATATAGTGTAACAATAGTCAGAGAAGTTTAGCTAATAGAGTTTCACATAATTAGCGTGTAGCTATGCTTATTAGGAGGAGAGGTTTCGATGGCTTACAATATATATTTAGTTGGTATGATGGGAACAGGCAAGACTACAATTGGGAAAAAGCTAGCAGAACATTTAAACAGACAATTTATAGATATAGATCAATATATAGTAGAAGAGCATGGTAGGAGTATTTCAGATATATTTGCTACAAATGGAGAAGCATATTTTAGGGATCTAGAGACCGATGCTCTGCGCACTATTAGTGATAAAGGTGAAACCAATCCAGCTGTTGTAGCAACAGGTGGTGGGGCTTTTGAACGCGAGCTTAATCGTAAAATTTTAATGGACTCGGGCAAGATTGTGTGGCTCACAACTAGCATTGAAGAGATAGTTAAACGCCTTAATAATGACACAACAAGACCTCTGTTGCAGACAAGTGAAAAAAAGGGCAAATCTCAAGATTCACATAATAATGAGCTTGAGCAACGCATCACAACACTGATGGCTTCTCGTGAGCATAATTATCGGCTAGCCGACATTCATGTTACGACTGATAACAAGAGCCCAGAAGATATAGTGGAAGAAATAACTGCTAAACTCCCTATCAAATATAACAATCTCAATGGATGAGCGTAAATCCCAATAGATATATTTTGACGAAACGGCGTTTAAATAATAGAATAAAGAGGTTATACTAAAGTGTATATCTATGAACACGGAAATAGCTCTAGCATTTGCTGCAATCGGAATGGGGGACAACATAAGTATGTGTGGTATTAGTGGAATATATAATAAAAATCGAACACAATTAAAAGAAGTGGACTCTACATATGAAATAGAAGCAAAGAAACTCCTAGAAAGCATGACCCAACAAATTTTACACCGTGGACCTGATGATTTCGGTTTTCATATTAACGGTCCTGCTGGTTTAGGTTTTCGTAGATTAAGTATTATTGACTTAGAGGGCGGGCATCAACCCCTTACTAATGAGGATGGTACGGTTTGGATTGCTTTTAATGGAGAGATATATAATTATAAAGAGCTACGTGAAGAGTTAATAACTAAAGGACATAGATTTTCTACGGATTCAGATACGGAAGTAATTATTCACCTGTATGAGGAGCTTGGCCCTAAATGTGCTGAAAGGCTTCGTGGTATGTTTGCTTTTCTTATTTGGGATGAGAAAAATCAGCGCTTGTACGGTGCCCGTGATCCATTTGGCATAAAACCATATTATTATGTTGAAACAAATGAACGCTTTGCCTTTGCTTCAGAAATAAAAAGTCTACTGCAACTACCAGAATATAAAGCTGAAGTGGACGAACAATCTTTTTTAAATTACTTAACATTTCAGTATGTTCCAGATCCGATGACGATGTTTAAGGGCATTATGAAATTGCCAGCGGCGCACTACTTTACAATTGAAAATAACGAAATGAATATTGAACGCTATTGGAAGGTTGATTTTAAGCCTGATGAATCGAAGGATTTAAACTATTTTGTTGAAGGTATAAGGGACGTAATGCGTGACTCTGTAAAAGCACATTTAGTAAGCGATGTGCCTAGGGGAGCATTTCTGTCGTCTGGTATTGACTCCAGTGCAATCGTTGCCTTAGTCAAGGAAATAGAGGATGTAAGAACATTTACCGTCGGATTTGATTGTGGTAAATATAATGAGGCTGATTATGCAAGGGAAACGGCAAATTATATAGGTACTAAACATGAAGACTTAACCATTACTTCGGAAATGTTTTGGACAAACTTACCTCGCTTAGTTTGGCACCAGGATGACCCAGTAGCTGACCCTTCGGCAATTGCACTATACTTCGTTGCGAAAATTGCCAGTGAGCATATAACGGTGGTACTGTCAGGGGAGGGTGCTGATGAAATCTTTGGTGGATATAACATCTACCATGAGCCTGAATCGCTGAAAATGTTTCAATACATACCACCAGGACTACGTAAAACCTTAGCTGACGTTGCAAGTGTGTTACCTGAGGGAATGAAGGGTAAGGGCTTTATACAACGTGGTTCCAAGAGTGTAGAGGAGCGCTTCTTTGGCAATGCATTTATCTTTAACGAAGACGAAAAAAAACAGCTTTCGACATTAGAAGAACGATTCTTCCAATTTTATCGAAAGCCTAATGATGTTACCAGAGAGGTTTATAACAAAGCAGTTGGTTATGATGACATAACAAAAATGCAATATTTAGATTTGCATACATGGCTGCCAGGTGACATTTTAATGAAAGCTGATAAAATGACAATGGCAAATTCCTTAGAACTACGAGTACCTTTCCTTGATAAGAAAGTGTTCGAATTTGCTGCGACAATTCCAACAAAATATCGTGTTCATAACGGAACTACAAAATACGCCCTGCGTGAAGCGATGAAGCAGGTATTGCCTGAGCAAGTAGCTAACCGTAAGAAGCTTGGTTTTCCAGTACCTACTCGGGATTGGTTGCGCGGTGGATTATATCGCCCAATATATGAGTTGATTGTTGATAGCCAGACAGAGCACTTAATAAGCAAGAATGAAGTGCTAAATCTACTTGAAATCCATAAGTCTGGAAAGGCTGACGTAAGTAGAAAGCTATGGACGATTATTATCTTTATGCTATGGCATCGTATTTTTATCGAAAAACGTGAAACATTTGAGCCTATGGGACGTAAACGAGACTATGCTGCTCTGGCGCAATAGGATCAATCACTTTTATAATAGGTGATATTTCTTCGCTATCAAGATATTCTATATAAAAATGAGCAAAATAATTGTTGGTTTGAAATATAAAAGTATTGCTAGAGTCTGATAACCAAGGGTGGGTTACAGGCTCTTTTGTTTGTAATTTCTGAAAATTGAGTAATTCCTGAAATGCAAGTAATTCTTGGGACGCAAGTATTTCTTCAAACAAGGTCGCAGGTAAATACTCATTAGCGGCGACATCTAAGAACACACCGTCGAGTTCTATAAAAAGCATTAAGGGTCCAATATGATGAACCTTTCCGCTTTCCGCTTTATCTTTTACTAGTGAAATTGGCAAAGTAGAAGCATCCAAATAGCCAAAAAAACTGTTTAAATATGTTTCCTCAATCAAACGGTCATTTTGCCAAACGCGATAACCAGCTACAAGCTTACGGTCTTGAGGGTCTAGCACCCACTCGATTTGTTTCTGCTGCTGTTCTATTGTTTGTTCAGTTGCTGTCGAAGCAATTGCCATATTCATAAACGACTGTTGCTCGACTGGAAAGAAATCAGTAATGCTTGTAGTGACTATATAGATTAGGCTAAAAATAAGGGCGATTAAGCAGATAGTCCGAAACTTACAAACTAAAGTATGGACAGTAGTCAATTGTGACATATAAATCCTCCCTGTGTAGTATTGTTCACAAGCTTGTCGAAGAAAGCTTGTCCAAAGAGTCTGTCCTAATCCTATCACCCTATAGTTGAAAAGTTTGTTTGTTTTTGTATTATAAGTTAAAAAGTTTTCGACAAAATGCTAGCTAATCTCCATTTAAATGCTAGTTAATTTTCAGCAGTTTTGCGTTTATTGCAACAATTATAGTACTTAGTGACATTAGAATAGCTCCTACGGCAGGGCTTAATAGTATACCGAATGTATATAAGACACCGGCAGCTAGAGGAATTGCAAAAACATTATAACCTGTAGCCCAGGCTAAATTTTGAATCATTTTTCTGTAGGTTTTTTTGGATAATTCAAAGATGGACACAATGTCATTTGGATTACTTTTCACAAGTATAATATCAGCACTTTCAATAGCCACATCTGTTCCTGCGCCAATGGCAATTCCTAAATCTGCTTTAGCAAGGGCAGGGGCATCGTTGATACCATCTCCTGTCATCGCTACCCTTAATCCTTTATTTTGTAAATCTTCAATTATATCAGATTTTTCGTGTGGCAATACCTCTGCATACACTTCATCTATAGAGAGTTGCTTGGCGACCAAATTGGCCACTTGTTTATTGTCTCCTGTAAGCATGATAGTTTTTATATTCATCTCTTTCAATTTCTTAATAGCATTGAATGAAGACTCCCTGATCTCATCAGCTAGCGCGTTATTATGCTCTTGGTTGTTATGGTCGTGTTTATTATTACCATTATTATCATGTTGATGGTCGTTGTGATTATGGTTTTTATGCTTATGACGATTATTGTTATGGTAATTGTTATTGTTATGTTTGCTATCCTCCATTATATATACCTCCCGACTTAGTCTATGTAAATATCGTAACAATTTATAGAAATAAGTAGTGAAGTTTGTGTGTTTGCAATGTGTAACTAGTTTCAAGTGATTAAATATGATAGACTGGCTTTAATATTTACAGAATATTATGGGGTGTTTCTAGATGGGGAAAAAGATAGCAGTCTTCGATTTTGATGGAACATTATATCCATTTGAAACTTTCACTTTTTTAATCAAGCAACTAAAAAAACAAAAGGGCTTTCAATCGCGTTATTATTCGTTTAATCTGCAGTTTTTTACGACATATGCAAAATATAAGCTTAAATTAATGCCGAAATTTATGATGAGAGAAAAAGCTTTAAAGACATTTGTGAGATTATTTAAAGGTTTGACTGAAAAAGAAATTTATAGTTTTTTTGAGTATGCTTATGCTGATATGAAAGATAGGGTCAATAATAATGTGCTAGAAGAGCTACATAAGCTTAAGGAACAGGGGTATGTAATTGTACTGGTTTCTGGGGCTGTTAAGCCACTTTTAGAAATAGTAGGTCGAGATATACCTTTTGATATTGTAATAGGCTCAGAAATTCCGATTACAAGTGGAAGGTTTGATGAACAGAAGGAGATAGTATACATACAAGGGAACAAAAAGGTTAAAGAACTAGAAAGTGCCCTGGACAAGTATTTGCCTGACGAGAGAGGCACTGAAGTGGAAGTCAATTGGAATGATAGTGCAGCTTATGCAGATAGCCAGTCTGATCTACCTGTTCTAGAGTTAGTTGGTAATCCTGTGTGTGTATCTCCCGAGCCAAAGCTAAGAGTTATTGCCGAAGAAAGAAAGTGGAGAATACTAGAACCCAATTGTTAGTATAACTGATTAACAATTGGGTTTATCAATTAAGTGCGTCGTTTACTAATATAGGTGTCTTCGTATGCAAGTAATAACACTTCTTTATTTGTTGTAGTACGGATTTCTGACTCTAACGCATGGATTTTACTTAAAAGTAGTGGATCAAGATCTAGGGTTTTATAATTTTTTGAAACTGTCATGCTAGGCCTCCTCATGAGTTTTTCGACTTGTTAAATGGGACTTTAATATTTATACCATATAAACCATAACCATAGAATAGGGACTAATTTCTACCCGTGGACTGAACTGCCAGTGGACCTCGTCGATACGTTGTTTTTTTTCGTATTCTAAGTATCCGATTTCTCCGAGAATCATTTGTTTGTAATCTATTTGATTAAATTCAGTGTCAGATGCTACTTTCTGCGTTCCAAGCTGTAACAGCTGCTCTTTTTCTTCAATTTGCGCTTTATAGTAAGACTCAATTTGTTTAACTTCTTCATCTAATGTAATCCTTGCCTGCTGGGCCCATTTATTATCAGTCTCCGTCACGTATTGACAAAGGTCTTCCTCCATTTTAGCAATAGCTTGCTTGAGACTAATTGTAGCTTCTCCCAGTAAGCTGTCGTGGGGTTTAACTTCAGTTAATGGGAACATAGTTACATTGTTATAAAAGTTTCTATATAGCTGTCCAGTCTGTAGGTTTATGCCTAGCGAGTATAAGTGATCCTGGGTTTTATCTGCTATTAATGAGACCCTCATGTTTATTAGTAGATAAGGTCGTAGGCTAGAGCGACTTAACCTAGAACGGGGAGGAAAATACTGATATAGCCTACCAATTTTCCCTCTCCTACGGGCTGAATTTAATATGTTATGAAAGCGAATGGAACCCATAGTAATAAGCTCACAGTCAACATCTTCAGGTGGTTCGACACTTGGGTCAAAGGCAAAATTCATAATAGACGGCACAGGCTCTTTGCCTAGCGACTCTAGATACATCCAATAATATGGGCGGTGAGTTAACTCTTTATCTACGTCGATAGGTACTTTTACGGAAAATATAGCATCGTTTTTATCGCTGAGGATTTCTGATTTAACGGCTTCAAAATAACGTTTGACGAAATGATCAGTTGAAAATGTCAAGGGATCCACTCTCCTTTACTAGCTCTTGTTTAGCTTGGACAATTTTTTCGCCTAGTTCATTGATCTTGTTGACCATTTCCTTCTGGTTATCAGCATTATAAACAATATTTAAAATTGATGATTCGAGCTTTTGACCCTTTGTCATTTTTAGTTTAGTTAATATGCTATCAAGTTCACCTATAACCATTTCAAACATGTTTATTTTTTCTTGTAAAAGAAATAGAATATGCTCTTCAATTGTATCCTTTGTTGACAGATTATAGATATTAACATCGCGTGCTTGACCGAGTCGGTGGACACGTCCAATCCGCTGCTCTATGCGCATGGGATTCCACGGTAAATCGTAATTGATAATATTGTTACAAAACTGCAGATTAATCCCCTCGCCGCCAGCTTCCGTAGCCACCATCACTTGGGCTCTGCTGAAAAATAAATCCTTCATCCATTCTTTTTTACCTCTTTTAAATCCACCACGGTAAGGAACGGAGGAGATTTGGTGGTGGGCAAGATACATCTGCAGGAATTCCTGGGTTGCACGGTATTCTGTGAAGACGATAACCTTATCATTGACGGATTTAATAATCTCAACTAACTTCTGTGCCTTTGTAACCTCTTTCACTGTTCTGCTAATATCTAATAACTGGCGAATTTCTTGATCTAATGCACTTCCAGGCTCAACATTTTTAAGCATATTGATCAGGGTAACAAAGGTTGCGTCAGAGCTACTACAAACCTCCCGCTGCAGTGTTAGCATTGACAGCATGTTTAATTCTCTATTACTACGAATAAAGCCAGTAACGGCTTCGTAAAGATTACGCTCTTCTTCAGATAATTCTACTGAAATAGTATGTATATTACGGTCGACGAACTCAACACCACCATCGCGCCGTTTATTACGAATCATAACTTTATCTACTAATTTTTTTAGCTCATTTTTGTTTTTTGGTATTCTTTTTCCTTCAACATAGTTGTGTAAAAAGGAGTTATAGCTACCTAATTGTCCAGGTTTTAAAAGTGTAATAAGATTAAACAACTCATCTAAACTGTTTTGCACAGGTGTAGCAGTTAATAGTAAACAATATTTTTTCTTAATCTTATTAATGTTTTGCCAGTTTTTTGTTTTGCGATTTTTAAGTTTGTGAGCTTCATCAACTATAAGCATGTCGTACTCTTTATCTAAAATAATGTTCATGTGGTCTTCACGCTTCGCAGTATCAATGGAAGCAACAACAATTTCTGCGTCCCAGGAGTAATGTTTACGGTGCGCAGTAGCGGGGATATAGAATTTCTCGTTAAGTTCACGGGTCCATTGTAAGACCAAAGATGCTGGAACTAGTACTAAAACCTTTTTAACTAAGCCTCTTAGCATATACTCTTTTAGAATTAAACCTGCCTCAATTGTTTTTCCTAATCCCACTTCATCTGCTAGAATTGCTCGACCACGCATCTCACTAATGACACGCTGAGCCGTTTTTAGTTGATGGGGATAGGGTATAATTTGCGGAAGATGTTTAATACACTCTAATTGATGAAAGTCCTTGGCCATTAGGATTTTCTCTGCTTCGTGTGCCAATTCAATTAACGACCATGAATCAGTCTTATTATCTTGCATGTATTCAGAAAATTGGTTGTAAAGCTGGCGATTTATATAAATGGGAAAAAGCTCTGTTTCTTTTAATATCTCCAAAGTTTCCACCCTCCACCTACATATGATGATTGCTAAGTTATAATGATGATTATCTAGTTATAATGATGATTTAAAAGATTTAATGATGATTCTTATATTTTGGGCAAATGAGAATTTTTTATGCTTTTTTTGTTCACTATATAATTTTTGCCCAATAGACGTTGTTATAGACAAAATAGTTATGATATAATTCCTACTAAATATTAAATATGCAAATGATTGTCTAAGGAGAGCGTGGATTAGCCACCGCCGAAGGAGCAAATTGACTGAGATTTTTCCAATGGTCTTTGAATCTCTCAGGTAACTGTACTTTGACATGATGCAACTCTGGAGAGCGCTATCCGCGAATAGCCACCAAAGGGGTAAGGTAACCAAAAACTCTCAGGTACAAGGACAGAGAAAAAAAGGAAGTCTTTTTTTCTTATGTCCTTTTTCTATTGTCTAAATTGCTTTTCAAAGATTGTCTATACAAAAATTTTCACAATTAGGCCTATAGTTTTTTCGAATATACAAATGCTATAGTTAATTAATTAATTTCTGAAATTGTGTGATGTTTAGGGGGTGAATATATAAAATGCAGGAACTACGAGAAACTCCGCTATTTCCAATATACAAACAATATGGAGCAAAGGTTATAGACTTTGGGGGCTGGGCGTTGCCTGTACAGTTTCAGGGTATCATTGAGGAGCATCAACAGGTGCGAGAACATGCGGGGTTGTTTGATGTATCACATATGGGACAGATACTTGTTACAGGTAAAGATGCTGAAAGGTTTCTCCAATACATAAGCACAAATGATATTTCTAAACTAACTGACAATCAGGCGATGTATACGTTTTTTTGCTATGAGGATGGTGGCACTGTCGATGATTTGCTAATATATCGTCTAAGTGAAGAGCGATACATGTTAGTCGTTAATGCCGCAAATATTGAGAAGGATTTAGAATGGCTACATAAGCAGCATAGAGCTGATACGTGGGAAGTTAGCATAAATGATATCTCAGAAGAAACGGCTTTATTAGCAATCCAAGGTCCAAAATCACTAGAAATTTTACAACCGCTAGCAAACTATGATTTGGCACAGATTAAACGTTTTCGGTTTGTGGAGCAGGTTAATGTTGCAGGCGTTGAAGCTCTGGTATCAAGGACAGGGTATACTGGGGAAGATGGGTTTGAGTTATATATTGCTGCCAAGGATGCAATAACATTATGGGAAGCAATCTTAGATGCTGGCAAAGCCCATGAACTAGCACCTATAGGCCTTGGAGCTCGCGATACATTAAGGTTCGAAGCCAAACTACCGTTATACGGTCAAGAACTGAACAAGGATATATCTCCTCTTGAAGCGGGGTTAGATTACTTCGTGAAATTTGATAAAGGAGATTTTGTTGGTAGGGGTGCACTACTTCAGCAAAAGCAAACTGGTGTGGAGAGAAAGCTTATAGGCTTTGAGATGGTGGAACGGGGAGTACCACGTGCGGGCTATCATGTATACAATGATGGTAAGCAAATTGGAACAGTTACAACGGGTTCTTTTTCACCTACCCTTAAGAAAAACATTGGCTTAGCACTTGTAGGAGTACACTACGCTGATATAGGGCAGGAGCTAGACATAGAAATCCGTAATAAATATGTTAAGGCAAGGATTATAGAGACACCGTTTTTAAGCAAATAAACAAAATAAGATTTAAATTGAATTGGAGGATTTAATAATGGCAGAAGTTAGAGAAGAGTTAAAGTACAGTAAAGATCATGAGTGGGTAATTGTTGAGGGTAAGCGGGCAAAAATCGGGATTTCTGATTACGCTCAGGATTCCTTAGGAGATATTGTATTTATCGAGTTACCTGAGGTAGGAAGAGAGATTACGGCTAATGAAAATATTGGTGTAGTTGAATCCGTTAAGGCAGTATCAGATATATATATCCCAGTTAGCGGAACTGTTGTAGAGGTCAACGAAGCACTCGAAGACTCACCAGAATTAATAAATGAATCACCATATGATGAAGGCTGGATTTGTATTATTGAGATGTCAGACTCAAGCGAATTAGAGCAGCTACTATCTGCGAAGGAGTATGACGGCTTTACAAAAGAGGAGGAATAGAACGATGGTGTTTCGCTATATACCTAACACGGAAGCTGACATAAAAGAGATGCTTGATAGCATAGGGGCCGAAGGTATGGATGAATTATTTCAAAATATACCAGCAAAAGCCCGCCTTAACAGAGAACTACATATTACACCAGCAATGACTGAGGATGCGTTAGTGAAACACATGAAAGGACTTGCCAGTAAGAATGCTTCAACAGAAGAATATGCTACGTTTTTAGGTGCTGGAGCCTATGATCATTACATACCTAGCTTAGTTAAACATTTAGTGTTCCGTTCTGAATTCTACACTGCCTATACACCTTATCAGCCAGAAATTTCCCAGGGAATCCTGCAGGCTATCTATGAATATCAAACGATGATTAGTCAGCTCACAGGGCTAGAGGTAGTAAATGCATCGATGTACGACGGGCAAACAGCATTTGCGGAAGCTGCAACGATGGCAGCGGCCAGTACTAGAAGAAAAAAAGTACTAGTCTCAGAAACAGTACATCCAGAATCTTTTGAAATTATTAATAACTATTGTAAAGGTCAAGGCATTGAGGTTGAGGAAATACCACAAAGGTTAGGAATTATAGATATGGAAGCCCTTTCATCGATGATTACTGATGAAATAGCGGCTGTTTGTGTGCAATGTCCAAATTTCTTTGGTAGCATAGAGGATTTACAGCGTATTGCTGAGTTGACACATCAGCGTAAAGGATTATTTGTCGTAAGTGTTAACCCGATTGCCTTAGGAGTACTAAAATCGCCAGGGGAGCTAGGGGCAGATATTGTAGTTGGAGAAGGTCAACCATTAGGAAATAGTTTATCTTTTGGAGGCCCATACCTAGGTTTTTTTGCGACGACCAAGGCACTAATGCGGAAGATTCCAGGGCGTATTGTTGGGCAGACCGTTGACGGAGAAGGGCGCAGGGGTTTTGCTTTAACCCTACAAGCTCGTGAGCAGCATATTCGTAGGGAAAAGGCGACATCCAACATTTGCTCGAATCAGGCGTTGAATGCCTTAGTGGCGACAATCTATTTAGCTACGATAGGAAAACAAGGACTTGTGGAGTTAGCTCAGGCAAATGTACAAAAAGCACATTACCTATATAATAAACTAAGTCAGCTAGAGGGCGTAGAAATACCATTTAAGAATCCGTTTTTTAATGAATTTGCAATTAAGCTTCCAGTAGAAATTAGCACTGTCAATGCAGAGTTATATAAGTATAAGATGATTGGTGGATACGATTTAGGTAAGGTTGATGTTCAGCTAGAAAAGCATATGCTGATTGCAGTTACTGAAAAGCGGACGAAGGAAGAGCTGGATGATTTTGTGAAGGTATTGGAGGGGATAATATGAGTCAGCCACTGATTTTTGAAATATCAAAGGCTGGTAGACGGGCAAGTACAATACCAGCAATAGACGTACCAGCGCAAGATATTACAGATTTTATCCCTCAACAATATCTGCGAGATGAGCCTGTAGATTTACCTGAGGTAAGTGAAGTGGACGTAGTTAGGCATTATACAGCACTTTCGCGTCGCAGCTTTGGTGTAGATAATGGTTTTTATCCCTTAGGCTCATGTACGATGAAGTACAATCCAAAGATTAACGAAGATATGGCGCAACTAACTGGTTTTGCAAATATTCATCCTTACCAAGAGCCGGTAACGGTTCAAGGTGCTTTACAGCTAATGTATGAGCTAGAGCGAGACCTGTCTGAAATTACAGGTATGGAACGATTTAGCCTACAGCCAGCGGCAGGGGCACATGGGGAATGGGCAGCCCTGATGATGATTCGTGCTTATCATGAAGCAAAGGGTGAGCAGCGGAATAAAGTCCTCATCCCAGACACAGCCCATGGAACGAATCCAGCCAGTGCTACCGTGGCGGGTTTTGAGACTATTACAATAAAATCTAACGCGCAGGGTGGCGTCGATATTGAAGATTTAAAGAGTCACTTAGGCGCTGATGTAGCAGCGATTATGTTGACGAACCCAAGTACCCTTGGTTTGTTTGAGGAGCAAATTTTAGAAATTGCTCAGCTCGTACATAAAGCTGGTGGCTTATTATATTACGATGGTGCTAATTTAAATGCGATTGTTGGCAAAGTTCGACCTGGAGATATGGGCTTTGATATTGTGCACTTGAATTTACACAAAACATTCTCAACACCACATGGTGGCGGTGGCCCGGGGGCAGGTCCAATTGGTGTAGCTAAGCACCTTGTACCATATTTGCCTGTGCCAATGATAGAGAAGGATGATAATCAAGATAAGTATTATTTTGACTATGATATCCCTGATAGTATTGGCAAGATTAAAGGGTTTTACGGTAACTTTGGCGTATTAGTTCGTGCCTATGCATATATCCGAACGATGGGGCCTGATGGTTTGCGTGCAGTAGCGGAAAACGCTGTGCTAAATGCAAATTACTTGATGCACGCCTTAAAGGATGACTATCAGCTAGCCTTTAATCAGACTTGCATGCATGAATTTGTCTTGTCGGCAGCGAAGCAAAAGAAAAACGGCGTTCGTGCCTTAGATATAGCAAAGCGCTTGCTGGATTTTGGTTATCATCCACCGACAATTTATTTCCCTTTACTAGTCGATGAAGCGATGATGATTGAACCAACTGAAACAGAAAGCAAGGAAACTCTGGATGAATTTATTAGAGTAATGAAGCAAATCGCCCAGGAGTCCGAGCAGCAGCCAGAGCAGGTTAACAGTGCACCAACGACTACAGTTATTACAAGGCTGGATGAAGTAAAGGCTGCTAGAAGTCCCGTACTAATCTGGCAAAAGGATATGTGATAAGATGACAGAAACATTAAATTCAGATAAATGGGAAAGAGAAATAAATGAACTACTAGCAGGGCATAGCTCTCTGAATGAATTATTAGAAACTGCTTGGGAAGTGCGTAATCGACACTTCCCTTCTGTTATTCAATTCGATTACCCAGAAGGCACGCCAGCCATTAGTTTAACAGGAGCGGATTGTGATTTGAATTGCTCGCACTGTGGTGGTCACTACCTTAAGGGTATGTTAGACAAACCAAAGGCAGAGCAAAAGCTAGCCAGAAAGCCAGCAAAATCATGTCTAATTAGTGGTGGCTGTAATCACCAAGGCACAGTAGATACTGGTAAAGAAATTGCCTGGGTACAAAATTTAAGAGAACAGCTTACAGGCAATCAGCGGATCAATATGCACGTCGGTCTTGTTGAGGGTGAGCAGCTAACGCAGGTAGCTCAGTTAGCTGATGTAGTTTCCTTCGACATTGTTGGTGATGACCAGACCATTCGCGAGGTATACCATA
Organism: Desulfuribacillus alkaliarsenatis; assembly: GCF_001730225.1. Taxonomy (NCBI): domain Bacteria; kingdom Bacillati; phylum Bacillota; class Desulfuribacillia; order Desulfuribacillales; family Desulfuribacillaceae; genus Desulfuribacillus; species Desulfuribacillus alkaliarsenatis. The sequence continues at coordinate 347,272 of NZ_MIJE01000001.1, forward strand.
TCAACAAAACGGCTTATGATTATGAGCAGTGCTATCAGGAGCTATGCAAACACGTAAAAGTAATTCCGCACATCTGCATAGGGCTTCGGGGAGGCGAATTAGGTCATGAATTGAAGGCACTACAAATGCTGAAGACCAATGGCGTAGACGCACTTGTTTTTATTGTTTTCATTCCTACTAAGGGAACACACTACGAGAACAAGCAGCCACCAGTCTTAGAACAGACTGTCGAGCTATTAGCAAGGGCTAGGATTATGTTTCCTGATATTCCGATATCTTTAGGATGTATGCGACCAAAGGGGTCATATCGGGCCAAATTGGATTACCTATCAGTGTTAGCAGGTGTGAACCGTTTAGTCATACCTACAAGCCCTACGAAATTATTAGTTAAGCGAAAGGGTCTACAGGTTACGTTAGGGGAGGAGTGTTGTATCCTATGAAGGCATCAATCGGAACGTTACAAGCATTAGGACTGAAAAAATGTAAAGTAGATGCCGCTCCCACGACAGCGTACATACTGTCAGACGGAACATGCAACAATAATTGTAAGTTCTGCTCACAGGCTAAAGATAATCAATCAAATAAAAGTCTACTAAGTCGTGTTGCCTGGTCAGAAGCTCAGGTAGAATTGTTTACTGAAGAGCTTGGAAAAGCCTATGAACAGCAGAAGCTTAAAAGGACTTGTATTCAGGTAGTTAACGAGCCTAAGGCAATGGTAAAAGCGAAGACTATGATTGAAAATATAGTTAAAACAATAGATATTCCAATTTGTGTTTCAGCTAGTGTACACTCCCTTAAAGATGTGCAAGCACTACTAGATTTGCACGTAGATAAGGTGAGTATTGCCTTAGACGCTGTTACACCAAGATTATACGAACAAATCAAGGGTGGTTGCTTTGAGAAACGTTTAACTTTAATAATAGAGGCAGCTAAAAAGTATCCAGGCAGAATTAGTACCCATGTAATCGTTGGTTTAGGGGAAACTGAGCAGGAAATGCTAAATATTATTAATTTACTATTAAGCTATGATATTACGATTGCATTGTTTGCTTTCACGCCAGTAAGAGGTACGAAAATGGCACAGCACAACCCACCACCGATAGAGCAATATCGGAGAATTCAAACAGCCTTTTATTTGCTTAAAAATTTGGTTACTTCCAGTGACTTGTTTAAAGCAATGGAGTTTGATATTAACGGTCAGTTAGTTGATTATGGATTGCCAATGGAACAGGTTATTCAGCTATTAATCGAGACCAAAGGTGTTGCCTATGAAACAACGGGCTGCGATGACTGTAACCGTCCTTATTATAACGAAAAACCTGGGGGAGTTATGTATAACTATCCACGACCGTTAACTGCTAACGAGCTAGAGCAAGCAATACAAGAAGCGGCTATAGCAAGAAAGATTGAGAAGCTGGATTCTTAGTATGCCGCTGAGATAAAGTGCGCTGAGGTGATAATAAATGAAATGCGATATTTCTAGCAATATCAATAGCTATATTAGTAATGAAACCTGGCGACTTATTATTGATGATAAACCTCAAACAGCAGCTATGAATATGGCAATTGATGAAGCTATGTTAATGGCTCACAAAAAACACAACCTGCCCCCAACACTACGACTATATCAATGGGAAAAACCGACCTTATCTATTGGGTATTTTCAGCGTGTCGAGCGAGATATCGATATGCAAGCCGCAGATAGATATAATATTGATTTAATTAGAAGAATTTCAGGAGGAAGGGCCGTACTTCATAATAATGAGCTAACCTATAGTATTGTTATAGCTGAAAGTCACCCCAATATCCCCAAGGGAGTTACAGAATCCTACAGATATCTCAGCCAAGGGTTATTGAAAACTCTTGAGCTTTTAGAGATTGATGCAGAGTTGGCAAAAAATAGTTGCAACTTGAGAGAGCATTCTGCTGCTTGCTACGATACTCCATCATGGTATGAGTTGCTAGTAGCTGGTAAAAAACTAATTGGAAGTGCTCAAGTACGTAAGCAGGGAGCTATATTACAGCATGGATCTATACCTTTTGAATTGGATATAGATTTACTTTTTTCAATACTAAAGTTTAAAAATGAACTGGTACGGGAACGTATGAAGCAAAGATTTAAAGCAAAGGCTACAGCACTAGTTGATATTAATAAAAAAGGATACAATATCAAAGATCTTCAATCTGCTATAGTAAAAGGATTCAATGAAACTATAGCTAAAGACCTTACAGATGGCTCTTTAACTGATAAAGAAATATTATTAGCAAAATATTTAGCAAGCACGAAATACGTTGATATGAAAAAGTAATTTCTGAGTTTGTTTATTACTAATTATTTAATGTGTTTTTGTTATTAGACGTAAGCTTAAGGCAATGATTTTATTCATATAGCACAACTTGCGATTAAAATGTATTTTAATCACAAGTTGTGCTATAATTATATCTAACTTAAAGGAGGTTATAAAATGCATATGGTTAAAGAGCAAGATATAAAATTAGTAAAAGATAATTTTCACAATTTGTTAACGCATAATGAAGCAAATATTAGTAGTCAGGTAGTAGAAAAAATGTTGGAAATTCTAGGTTATGAGTCTAGATACTTTGATCGCCAACACCCAACTTATCACAAAACTGGATATACAGATATAGCAGTGAAAATTGATGAAGACGAGTATTTATATGTAGAGGTAAAAAAAGACAAAACATTAAGTGAGGCTGATATCGAACAAATAATAAGATATCTAAATCAAAAAGGTTTAAGTTGGGGGATTTTAACTAATGGCGCTAATTGGCTTTTATTAAACAATGATATAAAAGTTCAATCTGCTCTTAAGTTAGGCGTTAAAACTACAGTTGATGATAAGGTAGTTTTTAATATTAATATTTTTGGTGATAGACATAATACTAAATTTTTGCCGTATTTTTCAAAAAAATCAATATTTGAAAGTGAAGTTACTAATTATTTTAAAGATATAGCTCAATTTAGAGCTTATAGATTTCCAAAAGAGCCGCAAAATAAATCATGGCAAAGATATAAAAGCACCTTGAATAATTTTTTTATTTATTATTCAGACATTGAAAAAAAGTATAGAAGTTTAAGTGATATTAGAGATGATGAATTTAAAAAGTATTTGTTAAAGAGCGGTAATCCTGCTATAGATACTCATAAAAACAAATGGACACATATAAGAACAATGCTTAAAGAACTAAAAAAGAATAAACACATAAATCACCATAATTTTGAAACTAGTAGAGATGTTTTAATGGGCAGTGATGAATCAATTGTTAATGATTTAAAGAAAGAAATGTTTGCAAATGAATACTTAAGAATATTCTATAACACATTAGACACAACTCAAGAGGCTACTAGAAATAAAACGCTATTTCTAATTATAATGTGGGTGGGAGCAGATATATCATTTTTTAAAAACATAGAACAAGAGGATTTCGATTATCATAACGAAGTATTTAAAAAAAATGGAAAAATAATTCCTTTACATAGAAGTATTATTAAAAATATCCGAGAAGTAGTAAAGCAAAATAAAAGAAAGAAATATAAGAAAAAGAATCTGTTTATATTCACTCGCAATGGAGTAGAATACACGTTAAGCGAAGGGAATCTTAGTCATATATTCAAAACTGTAAGAACAAAAAATATAGAGATGCCTCAATTTCAACATTACAAACTTACTAATATTAGAAAAATACTTGCACAGGAAATGTTTAAAAACAACTATACAATCGAAGAAATATCGTACATTACTTCACTAAGCTTATCTACATTAAGTGAGTGTATTACCCTAGATGACATAAAAGACAAAGTTGACTTAACAAATAAGCGGAACAAATTAAGAAAGCATCCATTTCAAGATTTTTTTGACAATATTGATTAATACACAGATTATAAGTTACTGTTAAAAACTCACAATAGGCTTAGGGGGCTTCTAGTATGGAATTAAGCCAAGCTGCAAAAGCAATATTAGAAAAAAGATATTTAAAAAAGAAGTACGGACAGGTAATAGAGACCCCAGAGGATATGTTTCGACGGGTAGCTAATAATATTGCAATGGCAGAGGAGAATTATTGTAAGCACCATGTGGCGGAAATGACAGAGGCTTTTTTTCAGATTATGACACGGCTTGAGTTTTTACCAAATTCACCAACATTGATGAATGCTGGCAGGGATCTGCAGCAGCTTTCTGCGTGCTTTGTGATTCCTGTAGAAGATTCAATCGAGGGGATTTTTGATGCATTAAAAGTTGCTGCATTAATTCATAAAAGTGGTGGCGGTACAGGTTTTTCTTTCTCCAGGCTACGTCCTAAAAATGATACGGTACAGACTACTGGTGGAGTAGCGAGTGGGCCGTTGTCTTTTATGAAAATATTTAATGTAGCAACTGAGGAAATAAAGCAGGGTGGTGCAAGAAGGGGCGCTAATATGGCGATTCTACGGGTTGACCATCCTGATATATTAGACTTTATAAAAGCAAAAAAGGACGCCACTAAATATACGAATTTCAACTTTTCTGTAGCGATAACAGACGAATTTATGCAGGCAGTAGCTGTAAACACAACTTACGGCCTCAGAAATCCCCATACCAATAAAATTGTAACAGAGTTATTAGCCACAGATGTTTATAATGCAATAATAGATATGGCTTGGCATAATGGAGAACCAGGAGTTGTCTTTATTGATCGTATTAACGGAGCTAATCCGACACCTCATGTGGGTTATATCGAAAGTACAAATCCCTGTGGTGAGCAACCACTGCTCCCCTATGAATCGTGTAATCTCGGCTCTATTAATTTAGCTAAGTTTGTAAATGATAATAAAGAAATTGATTGGGAGCGTCTTAAATACGTTACAGGGACTGCGGTGCAGTTTCTAGATAATGTCATAGATATGAATCAGTATCCGTTAGAGAGTATTGCCGAAGTGACGAAGGGGAATCGAAAGATTGGCTTAGGGGTAATGGGATTCACTGATATGCTAATTCAGTTGGGTGTTGGATATGCTGAAGATAGGGCAGTAGAAATTGCTGAGCAAGTTATGGGTTTTATACATACAGAAGCCAGAAATGCTTCTAAGGAATTAGCTACATGGCGAGGTGCTTTTCCTAACTATAAAGGAAGTATATATGAGCAACAGGGGCTACCTCTACGTAATGCTACACTAACGACAATTGCACCGACAGGTACGATTAGTATGATAGCTGATTGTTCGTCAGGAATTGAACCTTTATATGCCCTTGCTTACAAGCGGAAAATAATTGATGAAGAGTCGGACATGCAAATTAATCAGCATGTTAAGAAATTACTAGAAGAACATGGCATAAACAATAAAAATCTATTGGAGCGTATTTCTGAACGTGGATCGGTACAGGGTATAAATGAAATCCCATTAGAGCTACAAAAGCTATTAGTGACTGCACACGATATTACTCCAAAACAGCATGTACGTATGCAGGCCGCTTTTCAAAAATATACAGATAACGCAGTTTCCAAGACGGTTAACTTTCCAAGCAACGCATCGAAGGGAGATATAGCCAAAGTGTTTAATTTAGCCTATGAAACAGGCTGTAAAGGCATAACGGTTTATCGAGACGGTAGTCGATTAGGGCAAATATTACAGGTTAGTTCAGTAACAAATGGAGGTTACATGCAGACCTGTCCAAAATGTGCGAGTGATTAATATTCCAAAAGTATCTAAGTTATTGTAAAATGAACATAGCTTTAGCTATACATATATAAAATGTTGCTCTACTATTAACTTTATTAAAGGGGGATTTTGTGTTATGAGAGGAAGAATTTTAATTTTACATGGGCCTAATTTAAATCTATTAGGAGAGCGAGAGCCTGAGATTTATGGCTATGAGACATTAAAGGATATTAATGAAGATTTAGAAGGGTTATGTGAAGATTATAATTATCAAATGCATGCTTTTCAATCCAATTCTGAAAGTGAACTAATTGAAAAAATCCATGAAGCTCAACAAATTCATGATGGTATCGTTTTTAATCCTGGGGCGTTTACTCACTATAGCATAGCAATTAGAGATGCGATTAGTTCAGTGACAATTCCAGTGGTTGAGGTGCATTTATCTAATGTGTATCAGCGTGAAGAATTTAGACAGCATTCTGTAGTTTCTGCCGTCTGTATTGGCAAAATAACTGGTTTTGGATCACATAGCTATAGCTTAGGAATCCAGGCATTGATACAACATCTAGAGTCAAAAAGCTAATACTAACTAACGAGGGGGTATGGGCTTGCAAGGACAACAAAACTATCATGATTACGAAAAACGCATAAAAAACCTACAAGAGAAGCTCAAGAAAGGTCTATTGACTGACAATAACCTAGCTAGTAACGAGCTTGATGGATATATAACCTACAAACAAGAGAATGTTGAGTATTTAACAGGCTTTACTGGATCGAGCGGGTTCCTGCTTGTTACCCCGGACGACGCTGTAATATTCACAGACTCACGCTACATGGAGCAGGCTAAGGAACAGGCAAGGGCAATTGATGTTCTAGAGCAGGGACAGCCCTATTACAAAACAATTAATGAATATATCAAGCAAAAAAAACTTCAAGCAATAGGATTTGAATCAGAAAATGTAACAGTGGCTACCTTTGAGCTATGGCAAAAAAATCTGGAGTCTAGTGTTATACCTTGTAATGATTATGTAGCTCAGCTTCGCATGATTAAGGACGAACATGAAATAGCCATTACACAAACGGCCGTTGATCTAACTGATGAAGCGTTTGCCTATGTGATAGAAAGGATTAGACCTGGGATAAAGGAAATTGACATAGCTTTAGAGCTAGAATTTTATCTTAAAAAACGTGGAGCTAGTAGCTTAGCTTTTTCGACTATTGTAGCAAGCGGCAAGCGTTCAGCACTTCCACACGGTGTTGCTAGCGAAAAGCTTATAGAGCTTGGGGACATGGTTACGATTGACTTTGGCGCAAATTATATGGGTTACTGCTCTGATATGACCAGGTCATTTATAGTCGGCAAAGCTAGTCCTAAGCAAAAAGAAATTTACAATACTGTCTTGACAGCACAGCAGAAAGTACTTAATAATATAAAAGCAGGCATGATGGGCAAGGAAGTTGACGAAATTGCCAGACAATACATATATAAACAGGGTTATGAAGGACATTTTGGTCATGGTTTAGGTCATGGTTTAGGTAAAGAGGTCCATGAAGCTCCGAGGCTTAGTCCGTTATCTGATACGAAATTGGAATCTGGAATGCTTGTTACAGTAGAGCCAGGCGTTTATATAACTGACTTTGGCGGCGTGCGAATTGAAGACGATATTGTCATTACAGAAACTGGCTGTCGTATCCTAAACAAAACTCCAAAAGAATTATTAGAAATAGTGTAAATAATAGGAGGAAAAAAGATGATTTCTACAAGTGATTTTAAGACAGGTTTAACAATTGAAATTGACAATGATGCATGGCAGGTAATTGATTTCCAGCACGTAAAACCTGGTAAAGGCGCTGCCTTTGTAAGAGCCAAGCTTAAGAGTGTTAAGTCGGGCATGGTGAAGGAGACTACGTTCAGAGCAGGAGAAAAAGTTCCTAAAGCACATGTGGAAACAAAACGCATGCAGTACCTATATAACAGTGGCGATCAATATTCCTTTATGGATGAAGAAAGTTACGAGCAAATGGAATTAAATAAGAAGCAAATTGAACGTGAATTAAATTTCCTACTAGAGAATTCCACAGTACACCTAGTGTTTTATAAAGGTGAAGTTATTGGTGTGGATATGCCAAATACTGTTGTTCTTGAAGTCACAGAGACAGAGCCTGGAATTAAAGGTGATACGGCACAGGGTGCAACTAAAAACGCGACTATGGAGACAGGTTTAGTTGTACAAGTTCCACTGTTTATTAACCAAGGTGATAAGTTAATTATTGACACTAGATCTGGAGATTATATTTCTAGAGCATAATAATGCAAGAACAATTGCGAATTGATGCGCGAATTGAACATGAGTGACCATGAACCGACTTGGTACTAACCAGTCAGTGCATGGTTTTTTATTTAACAAATAACTGAAAAAATTTAATTAGAAAGGCAGTGATTCCAGCTGCCATTAACGGGCCTACAGGTATACCCTTGAAAAACACAATACCTATAATAGATCCAACAACTAAACCAACCATCAGCTCTGGGTCATATTTTAACAACGTTAACCCATGATAATTCATATAGGTAGCCACTGCTCCACCTACAAGGGCTAGAATTCCCCACCAAGACGTAAAAACAGACAAGACATCTTTAACCTGTACCTTTCCATTAGCAAAGGGAACTAGTACTGCCATTGTCAAAAACAATAATCCTAACTCTAAACCACGACGTTCAATTGCTGGGAAGTATCGATCTAGGCTTGTCAATTTTAAAATCAACAAAAAACTGGCCGCTGTCGCTATTATATGAGAGCGGCCGACAAGACCAACGATTATTAGGATTACTAATGCAATTTGACCACCCATGATATCACACACCCTTAGGGAACTTCTAGTTCACCTTATGCGATAGCTTTGCAAATCATGATAAAAAGTGTGGATTATGATAAAAAGTCAAAAAACGTATCACTACGTAAACCTCTTCTTAGTGCCGCTAGAGATAACACATCTTGGAAAGCGACATTTCCGATATTAACATTAGCTCCAAAGTGCTTAAGTAGCAATATCTGTTGTTCCATGCAAGGTGCTTCCCAGATAATATACGGTAGTAAGTCAGACTCTGCTTCGAAAATGTTTAATATGTCGTCTGCTACAGCGCCTTCTTTGTTATAAAGACCACTAGTTCCAGTTTCTCTACCCTCAAGAACAACATAATCAGATCCAGCATCAAGGTCTCGTTTTACAGATTCAATGATATCTTTAAACCCAGTTTCGTTTTTTTTGCCAAGCTCAGAGAATACTGTTAGTTGCATTTGTTTAGCCCTACGAATATAGTTATGCCGATCCATATCATCTACGTCAATAGTTCCGTGAGATATTTCAACACCTGTGAAGGAATATTTAAGGATGTCGTCAAAGAAAGAGTTAACCATGTTTTTATAATACGCTGCCTCAAATAATGTCCCACCAGGAAAGCAAATTACGTTGCTTTTCGTAAGTAGCTCGTTTTTTTCAATTAGCGATATTGGCTCGTATAAGCAGCTGGTTCCAAAACCATATTTAAGAAAATCTAGATGCGCTTTACCAAATGTAAGCATATCTTTGATTTGGGAAATACCTATACCTTTATCTATTATCATCGTTTTACCTAATTCATGCATAGAAACACACCCCTATATAATCATGGTCTATAGTATGCCTGATAAAGATGGGGTGTGCTTTAGTCTATTTTTTTTGTGCCGATAAATTCTTTTTGTTTTGAATTAGAAAATAAGCAATCAAAGCTGTAAATATTGCTAAGCCACTCATTGTCATATACATGATTTGTTGGGATATTTTCATTAAGTAGCCAAATACAGGTGGTCCTATTGCCACGCCAGTAAATCTAACACTACCATACAATGAGGTAACGATACCGCGTTCTTTAGCTTGGATTGAACCAGTAATAATTGTATTTAGACAAGGAAGAACTAGTCCGCTTCCAATACCAATTATAACGAGTAATGCCATTAGATAATAGGTATCAGTCGTTATTACAGACACTCCGCTTCCTAGGGCAATTAAAGACATTCCTACAAGTATTAGTCGTTTCATTTTACTAAGTTTACTTTTTGCTATTCTACCTGTTATATAAGCTGTGATAGCCATAACTAAAAGTGGGATAGCTATTATAAAACCTTTATAAACACCATCAATTTGATAGCGTTTTTCTAAAATATCAGATAGAAAGAACAGTAATCCAAATAAGATAAAAAGTGTAACAGAGCCTGCTAAAAAAGCAGCAAACAAACCTACTCCTTTGCTTTTAAATATTTTGATTACACTTTTTATATAGTCAGATACAGTTTGTTTATTAATATTGCCCTTTGGTTCTGCAACTACTAACCACATGATTAAAGCTATAGGGATACATAAAATAGGAAAGGCGAAAAATGTAGCATACCATACGATAATTGCTATTAGCGATCCAAGTATTGGGCTGATAACCTTGCCAATACCATTAGCAGCCTCAATAATACCAAGTGCTTTACTTCTTGATTCATCAGTAAAAATATCACTTGCTAGGGCCATGGCAATAGGAGCTGTTCCAGCGGCACCAATACCTTGAATAATCCTTCCAGCAATAATTAATGGATAGGCTTTGTCCCCTAGAAACGATGCGGCAAAGCCAGCAATGAGTCCGCCTAAGGCATAGATTAATAGTGCTGGTATAATGACCTTTTTACGTCCGTAATGATCTGATAAATATCCACTAATGGGAATGACAATGGCAGCTGGGATTGAGAAAGCAGTAATTATCAAACTCACCTGGAACTGGGTGATTGAGAGTTCTTTTTGCATGTCGGGTAATATTGGAATTAACATGGAATTTCCTAATACCATTACAAATGGGACTAAGCTTAACCCAACTAAAGACCATGTGTGCGAGGTGTTTAACGGTTGAGGATTCATTAATGGCACCATACCTTTACTATAGTTATAAAAATCACATTGCACATATTATTTGTGTTTACGTCATAACTAATTCGAGCTAAGAATAAATTTTAATAAGCAAAAATAAAAAGGTGATGGTTATGGAAAAAATAGTTTTGGGCATGGGGGCTTTACGTTTATTCTCTGGCACTATAGAGGTTATTGCAGCTATTCTAATTATTTATTTAGGAACTGTGGAAAGGGCAATGATGATTAATGCTGGATTAGCAGTTCTAGGTCCTACTGTACTAATCTTAGTCACTACCCTCGGCTTATTTGGTTTGGCAGGAAAAATTTCGTTGGTTAAGTTTGCTTTAATTTTTATTGGAGTTTTATTTATTTTAGCTGGACTTTTAAAATAATTATTTCCATCCTGTAGATAAATATCTTTACAGCTAATAATTTAGTGTTATAGAATGTAAAGGAAAGTGCAAAAAAGATTACTTGTAGTTAGTAGGACTTAGTAGGACTGACTGGATGGTGAGGGAATGAAAACTTTTACAATTAATCTTAAATTGGCAGAACTAATAGATGCTTTTTCCCTTGCACTTGACTTAGCCGAAGGCAGACAACTAGGCCATGCGCGACGTACAGCTTCTATAGCTTTATTGCTTGCAATGCACTACGGTGTTAAAGGTAATGAGCTGAATAATATCTACTATACAGCAATGTTACATGATATTGGTTTGTATGACCCGCTTGATACGATTACTGCAATGGATCAAGCCAGTGTTATTCGCAAACATACAATACAGGGTGCAAAGGCAGTAGCTGACATACCTTATATGGAGCCAATATCTCCTTTTATAAAATATCACCACGAACGTTGGGATGGTAAAGGTGAGCCAGAGGGCTTAAAGGGTAAATTAATTCCTTTGCCATCGAGGATTGTTCACCTAGCTGATAGTATCGAAATTTTTGTGAACACTAAAGGTGCAGATAAATACTCACTTCAGAATTTCATTATGCATGAAGCTGGCAGAAAGTTTGATCCAAACCTTGCAAAAATTGCTTATGCAATAACTAAATACGATGAATTTTATGAAACGATGAGTCACCCAATAGCTTTATTAGACGATTTAAGGCCTCAGGATCAGATACAAGTTGATGACAAAGGCTTATTAGCGATTGGACATGGCCTAGCTAATTTTATAGATAACAAAAGCCCCTATACTGCTAACCATAGTATAGAAGTAGCAAGATATACTGTTGAATTGGGCAAACATTTAGGCTTTAAAGATGACCGTTTACATAAGCTCGAAGTTGCTGCGCTTTTACATGATGTTGGTAAGCTTGGAATTTCAAATAAAATATTACACAAACCAGGTAAACTAACAGATGCGGAGTTTCAGGTTATTACTTTTCATCCTTATTATTCTGAGATGATTCTTTCTCAGGTTAAAGGTTTTAATGAAATTAGCTTGTGGGCTTGTTTGCATCATGAAAAATTGGATGGCAGTGGATATCACAGACAATATGATGCTAGTAAAATACCCCCTGAAGCAAGAATAATTGCGATTGCCGATGTGTTTCAGGCGATAGTATCTGATAGGCCATATCGTGCAGGGCTACCTTACGAAAAGGTTATGACAATTATGCAGAGTATGGCAGAGGAAAGGCACTTGGATTATGACATCTTTGCAGAGTTTGCAAAAATAGCTCCGAGATTATTAGAACATCCAGAAACGAAGCAACAGAAAAAAATTGCTCGAATGAACGATTAAAAACCTTTTTGCGTGGGATACTATGTGTGAATTTTAAGCAAGAGTATCCTATAGAAGGAGGTTTTTTTATGTTAGAGCGCATATCTTATATGAAGGGCTTAGCAGAGGGACTTGAACTCGACTATAGCACTAAAGAAGGCAGATTATTGAAGGAAATGATTCATGTAATGGAAGATATGAGTTTTGAATTGCAGCAGCTACAATCAATGTCTGAGGATATGGAAGACTACGTTGTTGCGATTGACGATGATTTACAATTACTTGAACAAGACTTCTATGAAGAAGATCTGGATGAGCTTGATTATGATGACTATGATTACGAATTTGCTAATGAACCAATATACTTAGAAGAAGAGTTAGATATTGAGGACTACGAGGATGAAATGATGTAATTTTAGTTAAATATGTATATTGAAAAGAAGTCATTAGAGCTAAATGAAAAAGCTCTAATGACTTCTTTTTTTTATTTCTAAAAGATATTTTCATTAAATTGGTCAAGCTTGCATAGGTATTAATAAATGCTAGGAGGTATATGTATGTGGTCGCAGGGGATAGAAAGGATTTTACCAAAATCAATAAAAAGACTTTTACTAAATATACCAAAGACTAAGTTAGACACCATTCAAGAAATACGACTGCGGATATACCAACCGCTTGAAATATGTCTGGCGAATACAAGTGTGTTTTTATCCAATATTGGTATCACAGCAGATTTATCAAATGCTTATAAAGTTACAAAAGAGGATTGTAACCAGCTCTTGCAGGCTATTAGTAACCATTCCATGTATGCAATTGAAGACCAGCTAAGACAGGGATATGTGACAATTTCTGGAGGACACCGCGTTGGAATTGTCGGCAAAGTTGTTGCAGATGGCGGACATATTCGTACGATTCAAAATATAAGTAGCTTCAATATACGAGTAGCGAAACAGATTACAGGGGTAGCTACCAAGCTAATGCCTGAGCTTTATGACTCAGTTCGAAAACAGCCATATCATACATTAATTGTATCACCCCCTCAATGTGGTAAAACAACCTTACTCAGAGACATAATTAGGGAGTTTAGTAGAGGAAACGAAAGGCTTAGCATACCAAGCTATAAAATAGCTGTAGTTGATGAGCGATCAGAATTAGCAGGGTCTATACAAGGAGTTACTCAGGCTGATTTAGGGCCCCGGACTGATGTGCTTGATGCTTGCCCAAAGGCCGAAGGCATGATGCTACTAATCAGATCAATGTCGCCGCAAATTATAGCAGTTGATGAAATAGGGTCAAAGGCTGACGCGAATGCAGTAGATGAAGTTCTGCATGCAGGGGTTAGTATTATTACCACTGCCCATGCCTTTAATTTAGAGGAGTTAATGGGACGACCAATTATGAATGAAATGATACAAAAAAAGGTTTTTGACCGTTATATAGTTTTATCTAATAGACCAGAGGTAGGTACAATTACGGGAATATACGATAAAAACAGAATGAAATTATCGATGAGGAGGGCCTGGATTGGTTAAAACTATTGCGATAGTACTGATTTTGACATCGTCAACGTTAATCGGGTTTTTGTTAGCAAACCGATACGGGCAAAGGGTTAAGGAGCTCCGTCTTATCTACAGTGCTTTAAAGCATTTTGAGACGGAAATTATTTATGGGCTAACGCCAATGCCAGAAGCTTTACGAAATATAGCTAAGCGTATGGAGTCCCCCATCAGCAATGTATATTACGAGATGAGTGAGAAATTCTCTGAACACGAGCTGTCTACCGTAGATATATGGCAAACCTGCTGGCGCGATAATCGCAGGCACCTAGCATTAACAAAGAGGGATTATGATATTTTAATGCAGTTGGGCTATAGCATTGGACAGACAGATAAGGAAAACCAATTAAAGCATATTGGGATAGCTTTATCATATATACAAGCTGAGGAAGAGGAGGCAAGACATGATCAACAAAAACACGAAAAAATGTATAAGTATCTAGGGTTTCTAATGGGATTAATGGTGGTCATTTTAATGATGTAGGGGGAATCTTCCATGTATGAAGTTGATGCCATATTTAAAATTGCTGGTATTGGTATTGCGATTGCGTTTATACACACGATTCTAAAGCAGGCTGGTAAAGAAGACATTGCACATTGGACAACGTTAATAGGGTTTATCATTATTATTTTTATGGTGGCAACAAAGATTAGTGATCTTTTTCAAACAATTCGTCAAACCTTTCTACTACAGTAAGCTAAGGGGTGCTTACCTTGGAAATTTTGCACATTGTGTCATTTGGTTTAGTAGCGACTATTCTAGTCATTTTACTAAAAGAACAGAAACCGCAAATAGCTTTTTTATTAGCAATAATTACTGGAATTTCGATATTTATCTTTTTAATTGGACAAATAGCAGTTATTATCCAAACAATCGAAAGACTGGCACTAGAATCTAATATAGATATCGTGTTCTTAGAAACAATTTTAAAAATCATTGGAATAGCTTACATTGCTGAGTTTGGTGCGCAAATATCTAGAGATGCTGGAGAGGGTACAATTGCTAATAAAATTGAATTAGCGGGAAAGATTCTAATAATGGTTTTAGCACTCCCAATTATTGCAGTAATTATAGAGACAGTGATTCAGCTGCTTCCGTAAGGGGTGATCAATTGATAGCATATCAGACTCGAGTTTTAGCAATGGTTGTACTTGTATCAATTATAATATTTTCAACAGCTGAAGTGGTTATAGCTGAAAATACATCAAGTACTGGTACGATAACTAGCTCTATGGTTAAAGAGCAGATTGATCGCCTAGACACACAAAACATAGAAGAGTATTGGCAGAAGCTTCACCAGGATTATGGTGGTTATTTACCAGGTGGTCAAAGTCCCAGTATTTTTGACATTATTTTACCAGGGGAAGAAGGTTTAAGTGTTAATGCTATATTTCAAGGCTTACTTACTTACTTGTTCCACGAGGTAGTCTATAATACAAGACTTTTAGCAAGCATTATCTTACTTACAGTTTTTAGCGCCATTCTAGAAAATGTACAAAGTGCCTTTGAAAGGAATTCTGTAAGTAAGGTTGCTTATTCGATAACGTATTTGGTGTTAATTGTTCTTGCAATTAACTCCTTTAGCATAGCGGTTACTTATGCCCGCGATGCGATAGAAAACATGGTACAGTTCATGATTGCTTTGATGCCACTTGTCTTAGGAATTATGGCGGCAATTGGGAATGTTACATCGGTAGCGATGTTTCATCCAGTGATAGTATTTGTTGTGAATATCATTGGAACATTTGTTAGCATAATTATCTTTCCGCTTATATTTTTCTCTGCTGTCCTACATATTGTGAGTGCATTTACTGATAAGTACAAGGTAACTCATTTAGCAAATTTCTTAAGAACAGTCAGCTTGGGTTTAATGGGGGTCTTTGTCAGCATATTTTTAGGTGTGATTTCAATACAGGGGGCAGCTGGTGCAGTTGCTGATGGGATAACAATTAGAACAGCCAAGTATATTACGGGTAACTTCGTTCCAGTTGTCGGTAAGATGTTTTCTGATGCTGCTGATACAGTAATAGGAGCATCGTTATTAGTCAAAAACTCAGTAGGTCTTGTAGGGATGGTAATTTTGCTGCTAATGTGTGCTTTTCCTGCAATAAAAATTTTAACACTTGCCATCATCTTTAATTTTTCAGCAGCAGTCATGCAGCCATTGGGAAATACACCAATAATTCAATGCTTAAATACAATTGGCAAAAGCTTTATATATATTTTTGCAGCGGTAGCAGTTGTGGGCCTTATGTTCTTCCTTGCGTTAACAATTATTATCGCTACTGCAAATCTGTCAGTAGTTCTGAGGTAAAGAATAAATTCTAATAAAAACCGAAGGTAATTATCGTAAGGCAGGTGATTTAATGGATTTCGTCAGTGCTTGGCTTAAAGGGATTATTCTAATTATTCTATTCGCAACTTTCATGGATTTATTATTGCCAAGCTCTTCTATGCAGAAATACGTAAAATTAGTTATTGGCTTAATAATAATCATTACCATGCTAACGCCGCTGTTAGTCATTATCAATGGCAAGGAGGCATTTACAGGGACGGATTTTTTTGATTGGCAACGGGGTGATGCTATTGTTGCATCTGCAATAGATGAAGTAAGTCAGCGCATGACTAGCAATCAGGAAGAACTAACAACCCAAGCAGTTAAACAAATGGTTAGACATAGCGTCCAAGGTGTAATAAATATCCAAGGAGACTACTCCCTCGTAGATGTGGTAATGGATACACGGGGTGAGCCAGCCACAGATGAGCTGGAGATAACAAAGCTAGAAATAACATTGGTGAAAAATGCAGTTTCAACTTCTGACCAAGCTCAATCAGGTATAATTGAAGAATTACCTACAGCTATAGTAACGGATGTACAATTAGTACAAATCGATGATATCGAAATTAGTAGTGGCGATAGTCCAGAACAGGTTCAGGATAGACAAAATATAGTAGAGAGTTCACAACAGGTATCGGAGCTAAAGCAAATGCTTAGCAAAAAACTAGAAATATCGACTAATAAAATTCATGTATATATTGTAGAAGAAGGTTAAGGTGATGATAATGAATATTAAAGATAATATGACACCGATGCGCTGGTTACTGCTTGTTGCTGCCTTAGGTTTTATACTAATGGTATTAGTTGCAGATTTTAATATATCACAAAGCCTACCATCAGATTCCGTAGACGATATAGTAAAAAAGAATGCAGTTACGAGTTCAGATGCCTTTGGTATGCGAGAATATGAAGAGCTATATGAAAGAAATCTCGAAAAAATTTTAGAAAAAGTTGCTGGAGTTGGTCAAGTTTCGGTAATGGTAAACATAGATTCTACAGAAGAGGTTGTTTTAGGAACTAATACACGCTCTACAGAACGTAATACTGATGAAAATGACCGACAAGGGGGGAGTCGAAAGGTAACGGAATTAACAGAAGATAACCAGATTGTTATTCTGCGTGGCAACAGTGGTGGTGAAACACCAGTGGTAATTAAACGGTTAAAGCCTAATATACGAGGAATTATTATAGTTGCTGAAGGTGCAAATAACATTAAGACCCATGCCTTACTATCAGAGGCTGCCCAGAGGGCTTTAAATGTTAGTGCTAATAAAATATCTATTTTACCAATGAATATGCATGAAGGAAATTAACTAGATAAAGATACATCTTAAAACATGGAGATTTATCTTAAAACCTAAAGAAGGAGTTGATATTAAATGAGTTTTTTCATTGTGAAAAAAGAAAAGATGCTATTAAGCGCGCTAATGGTATTTACATTATTGATATTGGGTTATTATGTAGCGGGCAATCTTACGCAGCCTGTTGAGATTGCAGTACCTACTGATGTGTCAGAAGAGCGTGAGCAATCTGGTCGCACAGATGACAACGTAACTGACAATGATCCAGAAAACCAGGGGCCACCTGGGCAGGTAATATTATATGACTCAACCTATGATGATTTTGTATCCTTTAGACTAAATAGAGATTTTGAAAGGTCGCAAATGATAGACGACCTTCGTATTACAATGGCAAGTGCTAACGTAACTCCAGAAGAAGTAGCTAAAGCTAAGTCAATGTATGATAATATATTAAAAGCTGCAAGTATAGAAGATGATATAGAAGAAATAATAATGAGCTTAGGATTTAAGGATTGCGTATATTCGCAAACTGGGGAGAAAGCACAAATTATAGTGCAAGCAGACCAAGTATCTCCTGAACAATATCTTGAAATTCTTGATATCGTAAGCAATAAGACAGGATTATCACATAGAAATATTGAAGTTAGTTACTATAATTAGTAGTGTTATTAAAAAAATGCCGGTATACTTTCCGGCTTTTTTCGTGCTGATGGCATTGCATATGCTAGAGACAATCATTATAATGTAATGGGTAGGTTTATAATTATGCACGTAAGAGGTGAAGTGAATGTTTAAAATTTCAGAAATAAAAGAGTTAATTAAGCTACTAGATAGCACGAACGTAAGTGAGTTAGAAATAGAGAGTGAAGGAACAAAGCTGTCTATCAAGAAAGATAATAACATTTATCAAGGAACACCAGTATCTAACACGAATATAGAGTCTGTTCCAGTTGTTAAGCAAGCAGTGCAAACGCCAGCAAAGGCAGATTTTAACTTAGAAGCACAGGCAGCACCGATAGCGCAACCAGCTAAAACTGCAGATTCCAGTATCATAGAGATAAAATCTCCGATGGTAGGAACGTTCTACTCTTCCCCATCACCAGACGCAGAAGTGTATGTAAAGGTTGGAGATCAAGTTAAAGCTAATGATGTCGTATGTATTGTGGAAGCAATGAAATTGATGAATGAGATAGAAGCAGAATGTAATGGCAAGATAGTTGAAGTATGTGTTGAAAATGGACAGCTTGTAGAATACGGCCAAACATTATTTAAAGTAAGTAAGGAATAGGGAGTGGCTGCATGTTTGAAAAAATACTAATTGCAAACCGTGGTGAGATTGCAGTCCGAATAATACGCACATGTAAAGAAATGGGAATCAAAACAGTAGCCATCTATTCACAGGCTGACCAGGATGCCTTACATGTTCAATTGGCAGATGAAGCATATTGTGTTGGTCCTACAAGCTCTAAGGAATCATACTTACATATGACAAATATTATGAGCATAGCGACGATAACTGGTTGTGATGGCATCCATCCTGGCTATGGATTTATGGCGGAAAATGCTGATTTTGCAGAGGTTTGTGCATCCTGTGGAGTAACATTTATTGGTCCATCTCCAAAGGCTATTGAAACAATGGGTGCAAAAGCCAAAGCCCGTGAAACTATGAAGCTGGCTGGAGTCCCTATTGTACCTGGTACAGAGGGTATTATCCAGGATATCGATATAGCAATAAAAACAGCTAATGAAATAGGCTATCCTGTAATAGTAAAAGCCACAGCAGGTGGTGGTGGAAAAGGTATGAGGGTAGCATGGACTCGTGATGAATTAACGAAGGCTGTTTCTATGGCACAGCAGGAGGCAGAGACTGCCTTTGGTAATGCTGGCGTATATTTAGAAAAATATTTAGAAGAACCAAGACATATTGAGATTCAGATAATTGCAGATTCCCATGGTAACGTTGTCCATTTAGGGGAGCGCGACTGCTCGATTCAACGCCGTCATCAAAAGCTAGTAGAAGAGGCTCCATCACCAGCAATAGAACCGGAAATTCGTGAGCAAATGGGAGAAGCTGCCATAGCTGCAGCTAAAGCTGTTAACTATGTTACAGCAGGTACCGTTGAGTTTTTATTAGATAAGCATAATAACTTTTATTTCATGGAGATGAATACAAGAATTCAAGTTGAGCATCCTGTAACTGAGTACGTCACTGGTGTTGACCTTATTAAAGAACAATTATTGGCTGCTGCTGGACTAGAATTAAGTGTCAAGCAAGAAGATATCAAAATTAATGGATGGGCGATTGAATGTAGAATTAACGCCGAAGATTCAGAGAGAAACTTTATGCCATCACCAGGAACGATAACAGCTTACATACCACCAGGTGGTTTTGGTGTACGTGTTGATAGTGCTGCCTATCAAGGCTATCAAATAACACCATTCTATGATTCAATGATTGCTAAGGTAATCGTACATGGTGCTACCCGTACGGAGGCTATTGACCGTATGTATAGGGCATTATCAGAATTCAGAATTGAAGGTATAAAGACAACAATTCCATTCCACTTAAAACTACTAAGGAATGAAGCATTTGTTGCTGGGGACTTTAACACTAAGTTTTTAGAAATTCATAAGATAATGTAGATATGTAATTAACCCATGGACTAGTTAATTGTGTTAGATATTTACCTATGATATAATTTGAAAATAGTAAATAATGGAGGTGTTAGAAGTGACAGTCCCTTCTGAGATGAAGAATTCTAATGAGTTAGGAAATATTCAAATCGCTCCTGAGGTTATAGAAATTATTGCAGGACTTGCTACAGTAGAAATACCTGGAGTTGCTGGCATGAGTGGTGGAGTTGCTGGTGGTATTGCAGAGCTATTGGGTAGAAAAAATCTATCCAAAGGGGTTAAGGTTGAAGTAGGTCAAAAAGAAACAGCAGTTGATGTATCTATCATAGTAAAATACGGATCGTCAATCCCAGAAGTAGCAAATGCAATTCAAGATAATGTAAAAAGAGAAATTGAAAACATGACTGGCTTATATGTAGTTGAAGTTAATGTCCATGTTCAAGGTGTAGATTTCAAGCAAGAAGAGAAAAGAGAACAACGAGACGAAGAGATACGTGTAAAATAAAAATTATCAGAGCGACCATTATAAACCCCCTGCAACCTTAACAGGGGGTTTGATTTAATAAAATCAAAGATTAGAGAGGAGCAAAGATAATGAATTTATTGGAGAAAATTGTATTCTTTTTTTATAACTTAGCTATTGCACTCTTATCAATTATATTTATTATAGTATCTTTAAAATTAATTCCAATTGATGCTATTGGTAGGTATTTTACTGCCCTATACGCTAATAGTCTTCAAACAATGTTAAGTAATGCTTTAATTGGACTTGTATTCTTCTTAGTCGCATTGCGGTTTATGTTTAGCACCTTCGAGCGCTATGGAGCTGCTGATAGGACGTCTTCGAGAACAATTAACCATTCTACTGATATTGGCGATGTGAAAATATCTGTAGAAGCGTTAGAGGCGATGGCTGCTCGGACAGGCCGTCAAATAGAAGGTGTGCGTGAGTTGTCAGCTAAAGTAATACCTACTGAATTTGGTGCAAAAATTTCTATGAAGGTAACATTAAATCCAGAAACAAATATTCCAGAAACGACGGATAAACTTCAAGTTGAAGTAAAAAAATATGTAGAGACACTATCGGGTGTAAAAATAGAAAAGGTTTTAGTAGTTGTGAAAGATGTACTACAAAAGTCTAAAACCCATAGAGCTCCTTTAAGGTAGGGGATAAGCATGAAGGAAGAAGTTAAGGATTTTCTGTCGACAAATCTGGGTAAGGTAATAGGACTAACAATAGGTGTAGTTCTTGGAATTATATATTTGTTTTTTGGATTCTTTAAAATGATTGTATTCATTGCCTTGGCTGCGATTGGCTATTTTATAGGTACGAAAATTGATAGAAATGAAGATATTAGAGACCTTATTGAACGATTTTTACCGAATCATTGGAGATAGGTACCGAAAAACAATTTTTATTGGAGGACAAATTAGAATATGGCTAGAAGACAAGCTAGGGAAAAGGCGCTACAGATTTTATTCGAAATTGATATAAAAAAAGAAACGGATATTCAGCTTATCGTACGTGAACGCTTTGAGGACGATAATGTCACTAAAAAGCAACAGCAATTTATTGAAGAAATTGTAGCTGGAACTCATGCAAATTTACAAGCGATTGATGAGATGTTAGTTAAAGTGCTAGAGGGCTGGAATATCGAACGCATTGGCAAGGTCGAACGTAACATATTGCGTTTAGCTACATACGAAATGTTCTTCACTGATATCGCTGATAGTATAGCTATCAATGAAGCTGTTGAACTAGCTAAGGTTTTTAGTACGGGACAATCGGCAAGTTTTATTAATGGTATATTGGCTAAATTAATAAAAACCAAAGACCCAGCAGAAACGGCCAATGTAACAGAGAGTATCGATGAGTCAGATAATACTGATGAACCAGATAATATTGATGATGAAGACAGCGTTAATGGAGGTACTAGAGATTGAAGGATGTAGTAGTTGGGATTGATACAAGCGCCTACACAACATCAATCTGTGCTATTGATACTGCCGATAATAAGATACTATTTGAGAATAGAAAAATTTTAGATGTCCCTTTGGGTGAGAAGGGATTACGTCAGAACATGGCAGTTTTTCAGCATATGAAAAACTTGCCTTGTTTTATTGAAGAGTTGTTTTCAAAAGTACAAAGTCAGAGAATAGCTTGTCTGGCTGTATCAGATAAACCGCGTTCGCTTACTGGCTCATATATGCCAGTATTTTTTGCTGGACATACATATGCCCGAGTACTAGCCTCAAGCTTAAATGTTCCCTTATACACCTTTTCACATCAGGAGGGACATATTGCCGCGGGGCTAACGACATTAGATACATCACTTACAGCTAAACAATTTATAGCTATACAAATTTCTGGAGGAACCAGCGAAGTATGCATTGTAGAGCAACTTGAGAATGGGTTTAATATCGAGCTAATTGGGGGAACACGCGACCTGCATGCAGGTCAATTCATTGACCGCGTAGGAGTGAAAATGGGACTCGCCTTTCCAGCGGGCAAGCATCTAGAAAAAGTCGCTTTAGAAGCTAGGGAAAAGCTAGTAATACCATCGAGTGTCAAAGGCTATGATTTTAGCTTTTCGGGACCTGCTACGAAGGCAGAAAGACTGCTAGAGCAAGGTATAGCAGAGACTGATGTTGCTAGAGCTGTGGAACATTGTATCGGCAAAACCCTTGAAAAAATTATAAGGAAAGCGAAAGAAAGCTATAATGTTAATGATGTGTTGGTTGTAGGTGGTGTTGCCTCAAATGAATATATAAGAAATTATCTCAAAACAAAGTGTGGTCACCCAGTTGTTCGGGTAAATATTAATTTTGCAAAAATAGAGTATTCATCTGATAACGCCTATGGTGTAGCTGTTTTGGGCAATAATAAGCATAGAAATATTTTAGTCGATTAACGGGATAAATAAAATAATGTGATTATTAAGAAAAAAGTGGAATTGACAAACACTGCATTCTATATAATGATATTCTTTAGTGGTTATTAATAGTGGACTTTATAGAGAGATTGGGAGGAAAAAGTTAATGTATAAGGTATTACGTAAAAAGGTTCTAACTGATACAGGTGTTGATAGGGTTATCTTATTAGATATCGAAGCACCTTTAGTTGCTAAAAAGCACAAACCAGGTCACTTTGTAATGTTACGCATTGACGAGAAAGGCGAACGTGTTCCGTTAACAATAGCTGACGCAAACCCTGAAACGGGTGCAGTAACAATCATTGCACAGGAAGTAGGTAGTACTAGTAAACAGCTAGGAAGATTAGAAGCTGGTGATCACATTTTAGATTTCGTCGGACCTTTAGGTCAAGCTGCTCATTATCCAGAGCATAAGCACGTAGTATGCATTGGTGGGGGATTGGGTGTTGCGCCGCTGTACCCTGAGGTTAAGCATTTGTACCAGACGGGCTCACACGTGACTTCTATAGTAGGCGCTAGAAATAAGGACTTAATCCTATTGGAAAGCGAAATGCAGGAGTACAGTCATGAATTCTATATTGCGACTGACGATGGAAGCTATGGAACCAAAGGTTTTGTCACTACGATTTTACAGGAGTTAATAGATTCAAATACACCTGTAGATTTAGTTATAGCAATTGGACCGATACCTATGATGAAGGCCGTAGCTAACTTAACACGTAAATATGAAATCAAGACCCTAGTAAGCTTAAATTCTTTGATGGTAGATGGCACTGGAATGTGTGGAGCCTGTAGAGTAACAGTAGGTGGAGAAACAAAGTTCACCTGCATTGATGGGCCAGAGTTTGACGGTCATTTAGTTGATTTTGATGAACAAATGAGAAGATTAAGCATGTATAAGGATAAAGAAAAAGAAGTGCTGATTCAAGAGGGCTGTGGGGGTGCAAACGGATGTCAGTAGATAAAAGGGCGAGATTTATAGGTAGAGAGCCGATGGCACTTTTGGAAGATGAGTTACGTGTAAGGGGATTCTCAGAGGTAGCATTAGGCTATACTGAGGAACAAGCAATATCTGAAGCAAAGCGTTGTCTGAAATGTAAAAATCCAAAATGCCAATTAGGGTGCCCAGTAAATATAGATATTAAAGATTTCATCGCTTTAACTGCGGAAGGAAAATTTATTGAAGCATACAAAAAAATTAAGGAAAAGAATAGCCTGCCAGCAGTCTGTGGACGTGTATGTCCACAGGAGGAGCAGTGCGAAGTAGAGTGTATTGTAGGGTTAAAAGGAGAGCCTGTTGCGATTGGTAGACTCGAGAGGTTTGTTTCTGACTACGCCCTAACCAAAGAGCATAAAAAAATTGTCTGTGAAGTGAGTGCAGGCAAAAAAGTGGCCGTAGTCGGTTCAGGCCCAGCTGGCTTAGCCTGTGCTGGTGAATTAGCTAAACTGTGCTATGACGTAACAATGTATGAAGCGTTTCATGAGCCTGGGGGAGTTCTAATGTATGGAATTCCTGAATTTCGTTTACCAAAGGGCATAGTTAAGGAAGAGGTAGAGTTTTTAAAAGAAGCAGGCGTTAAGATTGAATGTAATGTAATTATCGGCAAAACCTTAACAATTGATGATCTATTTGAAATGGGCTTTGAAGCTGTATTTTTAGGAACTGGCGCTGGCCTTCCATATTTCTTGGGCTTAGAAGGAGAAAACTTAAACGGAGTTTATTCTGCTAATGAGTTTTTAACAAGAGTTAATCTAATGAGGGCGTATCGTTTTCCAGAATATAAAACACCTGTATATGTAGGTAACCATGTAGCTGTTATCGGAGCAGGGAATGTAGCTATGGATGCAGCGAGAACAGCGAGACGATTAGGGGCGACTGTGCATATTATTTATCGTCGTTCTGAGGAAGAAATGCCAGCACGTAAAGAGGAAATTGAACACGCAAAAGAAGAGGGCATTGGCTTCCTGACGCTAGCTAATCCAATGAAAGTAATAGGCGACGAGAAGGGCTATGTTAAAGAAATTGTATGCCAGCAAATGGAGCTTGGCGAGCCAGACGAATCTGGCAGAAGACGCCCCCAGGCAATACCAGGGTCAGAATTCACTTTGCCTGTAGATACACTAGTAGTAGCAGTTGGACAAGGACCGAATCCTATTGTTACACAGGCTACTCCTGATCTTGCTACTAATAAATGGGGTAATATCATTGCTGATGAGCAGACTGGTGCTACCTCTATCCCAGGGGTTTATGCTGGCGGAGATGTAGTTACTGGTGCGGCAACCGTTATAAAGGCAATGGGTGCTGGTAAAATAGCAGCAGCAGGAATTCACAATTATCTAACGAATAAGTAATTATATAGAAATAGGTGAGAGCGTCCACTATTAATGGTGCGTCGCTCTTTCATCTAAGTTTGGAGGTACATAATGTCTAACATTATTGATGGAAAACAAGTTTCATTGGAAATCAGAGATAGTCTTACTGAAGAAGTAAAGAAATTACAAAAGCAAGATATTCAACCAGGTTTAGCAGTTGTAATAGTAGGTAGTGATCCAGCTTCACAAACCTATGTAAGGGCGAAAGCAAAGGCCTGTAATAACATAGGTATATACTCTGAAGTGTATGAGCTGCCAGAAGAGATAACAGAACAGCAGCTTTTAGAAAAAATTGACGAGTTAAATAGTGATATGAGGATTCATGGAATTCTCGTCCAGCTACCATTGCCTAAAGACATTAATGAGCAGGCTGTTATAGAACGTATTTCAGCCGACAAGGATGTAGACGGGTTTCATATCTTAAATGCTGGAAAGCTATTGGTAGGTCAGGACAGTTATCTTCCTTGTACACCTGCTGGATGTATCGAATTAATTAAAAGAACTGGTGAGACACTAGAGGGCAAGCATGTTGTTGTAATCGGCAGAAGTAATATCGTAGGGAAACCAGTAGCGTTATTGTCGTTGTATGAAAATGCTACAGTTACAATCTGCCACTCCCGTACACAGAACTTGGCTGAAATAGTTAAGCAGGGTGATATTGTAATAGCAGCCGTAGGCCGTCCAAAAATGATAACAGCGGATATGGTCAAGGATGGAGCTATTGTGATTGATGTTGGAATTAATAGAGTTGACGGTAAGCTCGTCGGTGATGTGGATTTCGAACAAGTTAAGGATAAAGCATCATTTATTACGCCAGTACCTGGTGGTGTAGGCCCAATGACAATAACGATGCTATTACAGAACACAATTGTAGCTTGCAAGAAATCAGTATGACGAAACAAGCCTGGTCAGTTAGTCAGCTAACAAAATATATTAAAAACGTCATCGATAACGATTGGCAGCTTTGTGATACTATGATTAGTGGTGAGATATCTAATTTCACCCACCATAGTAGCGGGCACATGTATTTCAGTTTAAAGGATGAAAAAAGTGTAATTCGCTCAATCATGTTTGCTGGAAATAATCGCTCTTTACAATTTATACCTAGAAATGGCATGAAAGTAATCGCTAATGGTAATGTGTCGATTTATGAACGTGACGGCCAATATCAACTGTATATACAGGAGATGTACCCTGCAGGATTAGGTAGTCTCCACATCGCATATGAGCAGCTTAAGCAACTGCTCGCTAAAGAGGGTTTGTTTGATACAGCTAATAAGCAACCGATACCCTATCTGCCAAAAGGAATTGCGATTATTACTTCTCTGACAGGAGCAGCTATACGTGATATACTAATAACCTTGAAAAGAAGAAACCCTTACATACCGACATACTTAGTACCTACAACAGTCCAAGGTGATGCAGCGCCTTTATCAATTATAGATTCTTTAACTGGTATAGAAGCATACTGCTCTGGATTTATTGATGTTATATTACTTGCTAGGGGCGGAGGGTCAATTGAAGAGCTTTGGGCATTTAATAATGAGCAGGTAGCTAGAGCTATTCACAAATGCAAGATTCCTATTGTCGTAGGAGTTGGGCACGAGACTGATACTACAATTGCTGATTTTGTTGCTGATGTGCGAGCAGCAACCCCGACTGGTGCCGCAGAGCTAGTTTCACCTAAATATATAGACATAAAGAAGGACTTAGAAACACTTACTCATAGGTTGAATTTGGCTATTGACAATAAAGTGGCTTCGAAAAGAGAAAAACTTAATAATCTATTAAATGCAAAGGTATTTAAAAAGCCTGAAATACTAACAATGCAGCATAGACAACTACTAGATCTTTTAACTAAAGATTTACAGCAATTGTTTCACAACCGTTTTAAACAGGATATTGCTACATTTACAATGCTGTGTCAAAGGCTGGAGGATTTAAGTCCGCTTAAGATAATGGACAGGGGTTACTCATTAACATATCAAGAACATGATATTGATGGTAACGAGCAAAGGCGCATAATTAAATCAATTTCCCAGGTGGAAGTCGAAGATGAAGTAAATGTACAATTGACAGATGGTGTATTAGCTTGTCGTATAAGGGGGGTTAGTAATGCCAAGAAAAACTAGTCAGTTAGCTTTCGACCAGGCAATACTGGAATTAGAGTCAGTAGTTAAAAAACTAGAAGCGGGAGAAGTTACCCTGGAAGAATCAATAGAATTATATAAACAGGGAATAAATTTGGCTAAAGATTGTCATAACTTATTAGAAAAAGCAGAACAACAGGTGCAAAAGATATCTATAGAGAATGGGAGCTATCGTTTAGAAACAGTTGTAGAAAAGGATGGGGATTAAATATGAGAATTGAATTTAATACATTTATTAACTCTAAGATTGCTACTATTGATAAAGCGCTGGATAAATATTTGCAAAAGGTTGAACCCCATCCTGGGATATTGTACGAATCGATTCGTTATAGTATGTTTGCAGGCGGGAAACGCTTGCGTCCAGTTTTAACATTGACAACAGCTGAAGCCTTTGGTTGTGAAGCAGAAAAGGCGCTACCAATAGCATGTGCAATAGAAATGATACATACGTACTCTTTGATTCATGATGACCTTCCAGCAATGGATGATGATGACTTCAGAAGAGGAAAGCTGACAAACCACAAGGTTTATAACGAAGCTATTGCGATTTTAGCAGGCGATGCTCTGCTAACTAAAGCTTTTAAAGTGCTTGCTAATGCAACTGACCTTGGAGTAGATCCAATTATAGCACTACAGCTAATTGACGAAATTAGCGAAGCCGCAGGGGCAGAAGGTATGGTAGGTGGTCAGGTTGCCGACATGGAAGCAGAAGGCAAAAGGCCAAGTATAGAGCAGTTAGAATATATTCACAGACATAAAACAGGAGCATTATTTACTATAGCAATAAGGGCGGGAGCGATTGTAGCAGGTGTAAAAAATGAGTCATTAGCAGCTATTACTGACTTCGCCTCTAAATTAGGATTAGCATATCAAATACAGGATGATATATTAGATATTATAGGTGACGAGAAAACAATTGGAAAATCCGTAGGCAGTGATTTAATGAATGATAAAGCTACTTACCCAGCACTGCTTGGCTTAGATGAATCAAAGAAGCAAGTACAGAAGCTAACAGAAGAGGCTTTATTAGCTTTAGATAGCAGTGGCTGTAAGGAATCTAAATATCTAAGGGCAATTGCCGATTACTTAGTAGCAAGAGATAGCTAAAAGAAGGCAAAAAAAATACAGGAATAACTATTCCTGTGGGAGAGAGTAGAAGTTTGTACACTTTGTGCACTGAGAGGGAAAAAATTCAACAAGTTAGTTCTTTATGAACTATCTTTATGGTATCTTGAAAACACAATCAATACAATAGCTATTTAGAATGATTTTAGCACTAGTGAGTAATTCTCAAGCTTATATGAATAAATTCATATAAATGATATTTAGATTAAAATCGTTATAATATTACACACAAAAGCACTTTATCTTTTGTATACTCTGCTATAATTCGATTCTTGTTATTTGAGATTGATAGCAAAACCTGATATAATAGTGTTACAGAGATTAGAGTGGTGCAGTATTCTAGTCAGCCAATCCTTATCTGAAGGCGGGGCTAAAAATCCGTCAAAGGGCACATCGATGAAGTTCCTGGTGGCGGCTGCTGACGCCCAGTTGGGGGTCGTTGCTGGGAGTTAAGGTAGTGGGGCGATCCACAATGGCATGTGGGCGTTGACCCTACTTCCGCGGAGGCCCAAGTGCGTGGTCGTGAATGATCGGTTCATGATTATGGCTTGGGGTATGAACCTATATGCGAGCTTTTAGTGTTAAGTAGCTTGGGTATAGCGTAGCCTGCCTTGAGTGATATAGAGGGGAAATATAGAAATACTTAAATTCTAGGCCAAGAATTTAAGTACTTGTTAGCTATATGAAATCTATGTTGCAAAAGGGGCTAGGATAAGGTAATTGGTTGTTGAGGAAAACTCCTAGACTGTCCTAAGGGATGCTTCCTGGGGATTAGAGTGCGGACTAAGTGGCAATCTAGTCTGACGTTCGGTGACGGCGTCAATAGAGGAATAAAGGGAAACCGCCAGATTGGCAACGATTTGGATCTTCTATGGGAAAACCAACTAGACCTAAGCCGCAGTGTTTACTCAGGAAGCAACCACTCGAAATATAACAGACATTTAAAAAGGCTTCAGTTTTGAAGCTTTTTTTCATATCATATAAGATTTACGCTTACTACATAAAGAAGTTAGGGGAAAATATCGTTGAATGAGTTTTGGCAATCTACCTATAAATGGACAATACGGATAACTTTTTTAACCTTCGTGTTAGCTGCAATCTTTTCAATAATTTCTAATATGTTTGTCCTGCAACTCCATTGGTTATTTGGAGTTTTTGTTGTGCTTATTATCATTTTTATAGGTGTGGTTTCTGATACAATAGGTATAGCTGCAACTTCAGCTTGCGAAAAACCATTTCACGCAATGGCTGCCAATAAGGTAGAAGGTGCAAAGGTGTCGATACGAATTGTAAGAAATGCGGATCAATTTTCAAACTTCTGTAATGATGTTATAGGAGATATTGCTGGAATTATTAGTGGTGCCGCTAGTGCTGCTGTGATTATACAGGTCTTGCTCACAATGGATAGTAGTAGTACAATGTTTGAAAATGTATTAAAAGTTACAGCTACGAGCATTGTTGCTGCATTAACCGTTGGTGGGAAGGCCATAGGCAAAGCAATTGCTATAAAATACAGCCAACAGATTATATCAGTAGTTGGTAAAATACTGAATATAATAGAAAAGAAATTTAATATTAAATTTTTCGATTCAAAGAATAACAAAAAGAAGGCGAAAAGAGGGGACAGAGATGTTGCTACAAACAATAAATCACCCAACGACTGTTAAGGAGTTTAATTTAGAGCAAAAGATACAGTTAGCTAATGAAATTCGCACATTTTTAATTGAGGAAGTATCTAAAACAGGGGGACACCTTGGTCCAAACTTAGGAGTAGTAGAGCTAACAATTGCACTCCATTCTGTATTTAATAGCCCAGAAGATAAAATGATTTGGGATGTTGGTCATCAATCATATGTTCACAAAATACTTACAGGTCGCTGGAAGCAATTTAGCACCTTGCGTTGTTATAAAGGTCTATCTGGATTCCCTAAATGTAAAGAGAGTGAGCACGATGTTTTTGAAACTGGTCATAGTAGCACATCTATATCAGCTGCCTTAGGAATGGCATATGCTGCAAAGCTTAATAATGAAAGCAATCATTCGATTGCCATTATCGGAGATGGTGCAATGACTGGCGGCATTGCTTTAGAAGCCCTTAACCATGCAGGGCAAAGTGATGTAAATCTTATAGTTATATTAAATGATAACGAGATGTCAATCGCCCAAAATGTAGGAGCACTATCCAACTACCTTACAAGAATGAGAACAGATCCTAATTACTCTAGGGTTAAGGATGACATCGAATTTATATTGAAAAAAATCCCAGCTATCGGCAGTAAAATGCTTAAAACAGCAGAACGAATTAAGGATAGTCTGAAATATTTATTTGTATCAGGAATGCTGTTCGAAGAGCTAGGCTTTACATATCTTGGACCTATTGATGGTCATAATTTAGAGGATTTAGAATCTACACTTCAGCAAGCAAAACGAAAAAAGGGTCCACTTCTAGTTCATGTTATAACTAAAAAAGGAAAAGGTTATCCACCAGCAGAGAAAAATCCTGATTTATTCCATGGCATAGGAAAGTTTGACATCGAAACAGGACAATCTATTAAGAAACAAGCTCCTCCAAGCTACACTAAGGTTTTTGGCGATACTATTGTAGCCATTGCAGCAGATGAGCAAAAAATAGCTTGTATAACTGCCGCAATGCCAACTGGAACAGGACTCACGGATTTTTCAAAAAAATATCCTGAGCGCTTTTTTGATGTTGGAATCGCCGAGCAACATGCCGTTACACTGGCAGCAGGCTTAGCTAAGGGTGGCTTCATTCCGGTATTTGCAGTCTATTCGACGTTCTTACAAAGGGGTTATGATCAGGTTTTACACGATGTATGCTTGCAGAATATTCCTGTAATCTTTGCTGTAGACCGCGCTGGACTAGTCGGGCAGGATGGAGAAACACATCATGGAGTTTTTGATTTAGCTTACTTAAGACATATTCCTAATATTACAATAATGATGCCTAAAGACGAAAATGAGCTTCGTCATATGCTATATACTGCTGTACAGCTTAAAGGCCCAGTTGTAGTTCGTTACCCTAGGTTAAATGGAAATGGGGTAGACATGTCTGAAGAGCTGGCATGCTTACCTATTGGTCGTATGGAATATATTAATCGGGGTCAGGATTTGTCAATCATAGCATTAGGGCCTATGTTGTCTATAGCACAAGATGTTGCCTCTAGGCTAGAAACAAGAGATTTCACTGTAAATATTTTGAATGCAAGATTTGTTAAACCATTAGATGAAGAAACATTAGATGCACTAGCTAATTTAGGCGCACCAATAATTATAATCGAAGAACATGTACTACAGGGCGGACTAGGTAGTGCTATCTTAGAGTATTACGAACAAGCTGGGCGTAGAAACTTAAAAATTAAGCGCTACGGAATACCTGATAAGTTTATTGAGCACGGAGACAGACTGGAGTTACTTAGCCAAATTGGTTTGACAGCTGAACAAATTACTGAAGAAATAAGCCAATTTTTGCCTTTAAAGACCCAGCATGTATAAGAAATATATAATTTAGAGCAGCTTCTTAATAAAGGGGCTGCTTTATGACGTTATAATGAAGGGTGCTTTACAACGCTATTTGAAGAGGTGAGGATAATTAAAAAGGAAAGAGTAGATGTATTGTTAGTTGAACAAGGTTTACTGCCTACGAGGGAAAAAGCTAAATCAGCTGTAATGGCAGGACTTGTATATACAGGAAGTGAGCGAATTGACAAGCCGGGTATGAAGATAGAAATAGATAAACAGCTTACTGTTAAAGGAAATATTCACCCTTACGTCGGTAGAGGCGGTCTAAAGCTTGAACAGGCAATAAAGGAGTTTAGTATAAAACTTAATGACAAAGTTATGATTGACATAGGAGCTTCGACGGGCGGGTTTACAGATTGTGCATTGCAAAATGGTGTAGGGAAGGTATACGCTGTAGATGTAGGTTATGGACAGCTAGACTGGAAATTGAGAAACGACCCTAGGGTTATCGTGTTAGAACGAACTAACTTTAGGCATTTAGAAGCTGATAAATTGAAGTCTGGTGTTCCTAACGTTGCATCTATTGATGTTTCATTTATTTCGTTAAAGCTAATTTTCCCTAAATTAATGGAGATTTTAGCAGATGGTGGAGAAGTAATAGCTTTAATTAAGCCACAATTTGAAGCAGGCAAGGATTTAGTTGGGAAAAAAGGAATTGTTAGAGACCCACATGTACATAAGCAGGTTTTAGTGGATGTCATAAGCAGGGCGAAAGCTTTAGGGTTTATTTTGAAGCAATTGACTTTTTCACCTATAACAGGTG
Organism: Desulfuribacillus alkaliarsenatis; assembly: GCF_001730225.1. Lineage (NCBI taxonomy): Bacteria > Bacillati > Bacillota > Desulfuribacillia > Desulfuribacillales > Desulfuribacillaceae > Desulfuribacillus > Desulfuribacillus alkaliarsenatis. The sequence continues at coordinate 380,307 of NZ_MIJE01000001.1, forward strand.
GGGATGGCAATATAGAATTTTTGGCTTTATTTCAACTACAATTAAATACTGAACCAGAAGAAGACCAAAATATTAGTAATATAACTGATCAAGAATTAGAGTTGTTTGAAAAAGTTATAGAAAATGCCCATTCATGTCTTAGTTAAAAAGGAATTTTAAGGTATTTAGCGAAGAAGTAAGGCATGGAGGGAGAGCGCATGCAAATTGTAGATATTATTATATTGGTAACAATTACAGTAGTAATTGTTATTGCCTTTAAAAATAAAAGCTACCCATCGGTCCAACATGCTACACCGCCTAAAGGTGGAGCTGCAACTAAACTACTAGAGGCTAATGGTTATGAAATTGTTGCTGGGAAGCATCGTGTTCCAATTGATATAAAGGCCTCAGATAGAAATTATCAGTCGAGAATTTTAATTGATTTTATTGCTAAAAAAAATGATAATATTTATGTCGTAAAAATAAAGAATAAAAGGAAACAAGAACGTTATAGCGGATCTTTTTTACGTGATGAACTGCTTAAATACCAACTTTTTTTTCGTGTAGATGGCGTCTTGTATATTGATTTAGATAAAGAAAAAATTAACGAGGTATATTTTGATTTGTCAAATTTTCAGTACAATCGTTCATTTTTGGACTATTTTAAACTACCTCGTTGGCTTTATGTGGTTGCAGCAATTGGTATATTGATATTCATCTTGAGGTGATTAAAAAAGTGAAACGCATAGGTCTAATAGTTAACAAAAGTAAGCCAAAGGGCTGGATTGTAGCTAGACAGCTTATAAAAAGCTTGGAGCAACGAGGGATTAAAGTTGTTATCGATAATATAGTAGCAGAGCAGCTAGGTAGAAGCGATTTAGGAATATCTTTAATGGAGATTCCTAAACAGGTTGATATTATATTCGTCCTCGGCGGGGATGGGACGTTGTTAGGTATTGCAAGGGACTTTGCTGCTTATGAAATACCGTTATTAGGAATCAATGTAGGGAATATGGGCTTTCTATCTGAATCAGAACCAGAGGACTTAGAAATTACAATTGATAAAATCATTAACGGAGAATATTACATAGAAAATCGAATGATGCTACAGGCTCAGGTAGTGCGTTCAGGGCAAGTAGTTAAAGATTTTCTAGCATTAAACGATGTTGGTATTGCTAAAGGTGCCTTTAGTCGCATGATAGAAATTATTATGTTTATTGAGGATAAATTTCTGGGGTCATATAAGGGGGACGGATTAATTGTAGCCTCACCTACTGGCTCAACGGCATATTCCCTATCGGCGGGTGGGCCTATTGTAGTTCCAGATGCGGATTTAATCCTACTAACGCCAATATGCCCTCATTCATTAAAGGTTCGCCCGATGATTATTTCAGGAGCAACAACTATTCGTACTAAGCTAAATGCCACACATAATGACATTGGACTTACAATTGACGGTCAGCTAGGGTTCAAACTTGAGGTGGATGATGTAATTATTTTGCGAAAATCACAGCATAAAACACGCCTTATTCGATGGGATGAGCATAATTTTTTTGAGGTTGTAAGACAAAAGCTACACAACTAAAAAATGACTTTCAGATTTTTAAAAATGACTTTCAGGAGGTTATTATGAAAGGTCAAAGGCACTTAAGAATTAGGGAGCTAGTAAAGGAAAAAGATATCGAAACACAGGATGAGCTTGTAACTGAATTAAAGCGTCTGGGTTTTAAGGCGACACAAGCGACGGTTTCGCGCGACATTAAAGAGCTACAGCTAATAAAAGTACCTACAGCTACTGGTAGATACATTTATTCATTAGCCTCGGAACAACCATTTAACCCACAACAGAAAATAAAACGGGTTTTAGTCGATAGCTTTGTATCCTTAGATAAAGCTGAGAATTTGATTGTGATGAAAACCTTGCCAGGTCACGCTAATGCCCTAGGCTCGTTAATTGACGGGCTAGGATGGGACGGAATTATAGGAACCATCTGCGGTGATGATACCATTCTCATAATTGCTAAGGATAAGCAAGTTGCACAACTAGTGGAGCAGCAATTTCTAGATATGCTATAAAAATAGACATGTGTCACAGGGGAGAATCAATATGTTACAGGAATTAGCCGTGAAAAATTTCGGTCTTATTGAGGATATGAAAATTTCTTTTCAAAATGGCTTTCACGTAATAACAGGTGAAACAGGCGCTGGTAAATCTATGATAATTGACGCATTAAACGTTATTGTTGGTGGAAGAGCTTCCAGTGATTTAATTAGATATGGATGTGAAACTGCCTATGTAGAAGCTTTATTTATTATTTCAGACGAAATTATCAATAAAATTAATGATTACGGAATTGATGCTGATTCCAATGATTTGATAGTAGCTCGAGAAATTAAAATTCAAGGTAAAAGTACTTGTAGAATTAACGGAAAATTAGTTACGGTCCATTTTTTAAAGGAAATTATGGAACCATTTATTGATTTGCATGGACAGCATGAACATCAAAAATTACTACATACTAAAGAACATCTCCGACTTTTAGACGGCTATGGAAAAACAGAGCTTAATGAACAATTACTTATTGTAAAGAATTTATTTTTTGATTATAAAAGATTATTGACGGAATTCAATGAAATTCATAAGAATGAGCAGGATGCCTCCCAAAGAATAGAGTTTCTGAAATTTCAAGTTCAAGACCTTACTCAACTGAACTTAAGTGAGGGCGAAGAGGAAGAATTAGAAAATAAGAAAAAAATCCTTAGTAATCAAGAAAAACTATTTAAAAACGCCCATTTGGTTAAAGCATATCTTAAAGATGGAACCAATGAAGGACTAGGTGCAAGCGAGCTAATTCATCAAGCCATGCTTTGCTTGCAAGAGATAGCGAAGATAGATAGTAAATATAACGAGCAAATAGCTATTTTAGAAAATGTTACGGTCTCCCTTGAAGATGTTGCACTTGAAGCTGGTAAGACATTAGATAGTGAAGCTACTGAGGAAGATATTAACAGCATAGAGGCGCGCTTATTTGAGCTGCAGCAGGTAAAACGTAAGTATCGTAAAGATATTCCCCAACTAATTATTTATATGCAGCAGCTAGAAGATGAACTACATAAATTAGAGAATAAGGATAGTCTTGCTAAGGATTTACAGGACAAACTTTTAAACTTAAAACAGGAATTTGTAAAACAAGCTAAGTTACTTACAAAGTTGCGCAAGCACGTAGCGGAACAGATGGAAGTAGCTATGAAGGATGAGCTTAAGCAATTATCTTTACCGAAAGTCAATTTTGAGATATCTTTTATAGAATTAGATGAACCACAACATACAGGAATAGATGCAATTGAATTTCTATTCTCAGCAAACCCAGGAGAACCTTTACGTCCTCTCGCAAAAATTGCCTCAGGTGGTGAGTTATCTAGGATTATGCTTGCTTTCAAAAATTTATTGGCAAATATCGACTGCACTCCAACTGTTATATTCGATGAGGTAGATACAGGTGTTAGCGGTTTAGCTGCCCAAAAAATTGCCGAAAAGCTTGCAGCAATTTCTAGGAATCGTCAGGTATTTTGCGTTACACATATGCCGCAAATTGCAGCCATGAGTGATGTTCATATGTTTATAAAAAAAGATTTTCAATCTAACAAAACAATTACAAAGCTTGAAATTCTAGATGATGAGGAAATTACCAAGGAATTAGGAAGAATGATTAGTGGAGAAAATATAACAACTAGTACTTTAAAGCACGCTCAAGAAATGCGAAAAATTGCAAATAATTTCAAAAAAATTATAGCTAATGATAATTTAAAGTAGATATCTCGAGTTTTTGGAAATACTTCTAAGGAAGTATTTTTTTTTTGTTCCATCATTTGAATAGCATGAAGGAACTTGATTGGGGAATCTTAATAATAAGTTACACAGAATTTTGTTTATAGGAAGTATAGGGAGTGTGACTATTGTATAGAAAAACAAAAAAAATTATCGGCTTAATCTTAGCAATCGTAGTAGTTACAGGCGCTTTAAGTACCCCATTTCAAGAATTTAGCTCGATTCCACTACAATTAAGGCTGTTTGAAGGACAGATGGCAAACCTCAATGTATCTTCTTTGATTGAGACAGTTCTGGATGATAATCAAGAAGTAATAGCGGTTAGTGGTACTGAGATTCAAACATTGAGAACAGGCATGACAGATATTACCTTTAAATTGTTTGGCTTACTACCTATAAAGAGAGTTCAAGTACAGGTGCTGCCAGAAACCAAATTATATCCAGGTGGTCATTCCATAGGTGTTAAACTAAAATCAGAAGGTGTTATGGTTGTAGGCTTTTACCTGGTAGATGTTGAGGACAAAAAAGTGTCACCTGGTGAGCAAGCAAATCTTCGAGTAGGCGATTACATTCTTAGCATTAATGGCCAGAAGGTTAGTGATGTATCTTCAATAACAAACTTTGTCGATGGTAATCGAAAATTAGAAATGGAAGTTAAGCGAAATGACCGTATCTTTACGACTACAGTAGAACCACAGTTAGATAGTAAGACTAATAACCATCGTTTAGGTTTATACATTAGAGATTCAGCTGCTGGCGTAGGTACTTTAACGTTTTATGATCCTAAGACAAATATGTATGGAGCTTTAGGTCATGTTATTACTGATATGGATACGGGTCAGCCTATTGAAGTTGGTTCTGGTGAAATTTTCTCATCAAGGGTAACTTCAATAGATAAGGGACAAAAGGGAAAACCTGGTGAGAAGAAATGTACAATCGGAAGTGATAGCGACAGGCTAGGAAACATCTTGGCAAACAATTCTTTAGGTATCTACGGAAAGCTGACGGACATTCCTAATGACTATTTTGGTGATGCACCCCTCCCAATAGCTTTGGCTCATGATGTTAAAACGGGACCAGCGCACATATACACAGTAGTAAAGGGAGAGAAAGTCGAAAGGTTTGACATTGAAATTGTTAATGTAATTCCACAACGTTTCTCTTCAACTAAAGGAATGGTTATCAGGGTAACTGATGAAAGACTCCTTGCTATAACAGGAGGTATTATTCAAGGTATGAGCGGAAGCCCTATAATTCAAGACGGTAAAATTGTCGGTGCTGTAACCCATGTATTTGTAAATGACCCTACAATGGGATACGGTTGTTATATTGAATGGATGCTAAAGGAAGCAATCGAGAACAAGGATATCAATAAAGCTGCATAGTTCGACAAAATATTGCAAATATCGGCATAAAAGCGTGATCTGACGCGGTTTTTGCCGATATTTTTTTTATTTTATTTTTAAAACTTTGCAGGGATATTATAAAACTTGTAGAAAACTACATATAACAATTTTATTCATTTAAATGTTCGTAACAATTCATATCATAGTAGGGGGAATTATAGTGGAAGTAACAAAAGTACTGCTAGTGGATGATAATCAAGAATTTTGTAGTACTCTTGCTAATTATGTTAATGAGCAAGAGGATATGGAGGTGGTAGGGTTAGGTTACAATGGTAATCAAGCTCTTCAAATATTAGAGAAAGAACAGCCAGATGTTCTAATCTTAGATATTATTATGCCACACTTAGACGGACTTGGAGTGCTTGAAGAGCTTAGAAGAAGTGGCAAGTTTTCCAACCTTAGAATTATAATGTTAACTGCTTTTGGTCAAGAACATATTACAAAAAGGGCTATCGATTTAGGAGCTGATTATTTCATACTTAAGCCGTTTGATATGGAAGTGCTGATAAATAGAATCAGACAAATAACTAACAGCTCCATGCCGCAACAAGCAAGTATTGGTGCACAAACGATAAATACATCCTTCGCTCCAAAACAAAAAGTAGGCGATGTTAAGACTGCAGTCACCAAAATAATCCATGAAATTGGAGTCCCAGCACATATTAAAGGCTATACATTTTTGCGTGAGGCAATCATGTTAGTTTATGAAGACCAAGAACTACTAGGTTGCATAACCAAAATTCTATATCCACAAATAGCCGAAGAGCATAACACTACCCCGCCAAGAGTTGAGCGTGCAATTAGACACGCAATTGAAGTTGCATGGAATCGTGGCAATTTAGATATTTTAAAATCATATTTTGGCCATACCATTAATGCAACTAAATCCAAACCCACCAATTCCGAGTTTATCGCTATGGTTGCAGATAAATTAAGGCTTGAGAACGCTGTATAAGCGAAAGTTTATTACCAGGAATAATATTATTTACTTAAAACAAGACCATGGAAAGCTACTCTAAGAGTACTCCATGGTCTTAATGTTTTTTATGCTTATATTGTAGAAAGTTGTGTTTACTTCACAACCATAACTGGGCAATTAGCCTCGTTAATAAGCTGGACTGTGATATTTCCTTTGAATAAGAAATCTGTAAACGTACTCTCGCCGTGATGCCCAAGGATTAATAAGTCTGCCTTAAAGTTATCAGCTTCTTTTAGAATTGTGTTAATTGGCTCACCAGAAGCTATTTTTACTTTATAAGGAATGTCATTTTCTTCGAAGATTGTTGTTACTTTTTCAACACGTTCCTTAATATCCTCTAGAACTACATCCTCAACATGCACGCCTGCATGGTCAAGCAACATACTAACATTAGAAGGCATACTTGGAATTTGTGCTACTGTAAGTATCAGAACCTCCCTTTCTGTGTCTTCTTTTATAAGTTGGCAAATCATCTTAGCCATCTTAGGTGCAATAGGTGATCCACTAGTTGGGAATAAAATTCGATTAAACACACTAACCTCTCCCTTAATTTTAATATGTAAATATTATACTAATTGTATTGTACATTATAATTTGAATTTTTTCATCAATACTAATAGGCTATTTATATAGTAAATATCATTAGTACCTATGATTTTAATCACAGAATTATATATGTTTATAAAGTATTATAGTAACAGGTTAACAACATGAACAACATGTTAATATACAATAACTATTATACAGGAGGGTAAAAAATGGATGTAAAAATGTTTTGTTATCAATGTGAGCAAGCGCTAGGTGGTAAGGGTTGTACTAAGGCTGGAGTATGTGGAAAGGATTCAGATGTTGCAGCACTTCAAGATTTACTAATCCATAACCTGAAGGGATTAGCGTTTTATGGTCAAAGAGTACTTGATAAAGGTGGTAAGATTGCGCCAGAAATTCAAAACTTAATGGCTGACGCAGTATTCTCAACATTAACTAACGTTAACTTTGATCCAGAAAGATTCTTTGTGTTTAACACAAATGCAGAGAAATTCAAACAACAATTACGTGACCAATTAGGTCAAATTGACGGTCCAGTACCTGAAGCTGCATTATATATTTCACCTAACCGTGTAGATTTAATGATTGAAGATGGTAAAAAGTTCAACATTATGGCTGATGAATGCATGAATGAAGACATTCGTTCCTTAAGAGAGCTTTTAATATATGGATTAAAAGGAATGGCGGCATATGTGCATCAAGCTGCAGTTCTAGGTAAGAGAAGTGAAGAGGTAAATGAATTTTTCTTCAAAGCTTTAAATGAAACACTTAAAGAAGAAAATGGCATTAACGAATATTTTGCATTAAATATGGAGTTAGGTCAGAAAAACCTGATTGTAATGGAGTTATTAGATAGTGTTCATACTGGAACTTATGGTCACCCAGTTCCTACTAAAGTAGCTATTACAAAGAAAAAAGGTCCATTCATCGTAATCTCAGGTCATGACCTAAAAGACTTAGAAATGCTACTTGAGCAGACTGAGGGTAAAGGCGTAAACGTTTATACTCATGGAGAGATGATTCCAGCACATGGTTACCCAGAGCTTAAAAAATATAAGCACTTAGCAGGTAACTTTGGTGGAGCGTGGCAAGAGCAACAAAATGAGTTTGATAACTTACCAGGTTGTATCTTAATGACTACAAACTGTCTACAAAAGCCTCGCCCATCTTATGAGGACAGAATTTATACAACTAGCGTTGTAGGCTGGCCTGGAATTCAGCATATTGAAGAAGTTGATGGCAAGAAGGACTTCACAGCTATGATTGAGAAGGCAATTGAGCTTGGTGGATTCACTGAGGATGAGGAAGAGAAGAACATAATGGTTGGGTTTGGACATAACGCTACCCTAAGCCATGCAGGAACAATTATAGATGCTGTTAAAGCAGGAGCAATTAAGCATTTCTTCCTAATCGGTGGTTGCGATGGTGCGAAGCCAGGAAGAAACTACTTCACTGAGTTTGCACAACAGACTCCAGACGATACAGTAATCTTAACATTAGCGTGTGGTAAATACAGATTTAACAAAATTGACTTCGGAACAATTGGTGGACTACCAAGGTTACTTGATGTAGGTCAATGTAATGACTCTTACTCTGCAATTAAAATTGCATTAGCATTAGCTGAAGCCTTTGAGTGTGATGTGAATGACCTTCCATTATCATTAGTATTATCTTGGTACGAGCAAAAAGCGGTAGCAATTCTGTTAACACTGTTATCATTAAATATCAAGAACATCCTATTAGGACCTTCCTTACCAGCATTTATTACACCAAACGTACTACAGGTTCTAGTAGACAAATTCAACATTAGTCCTATATCTAACCCAGAAGCAGACCTTAAGAAAATCCTAGGTTAATATAAAAAAATCAACTCTTATTAAAACCTCTTTATCTATATCAAGATAAAGGGGTTTTTGATATAATAAACAAAACTTGGTATTTACCAAGGCTAAAAGACGCAGGTAAATGCCTTAGTTGCCGTTATACTATCTATAGACGTTACTCCATTTATGAGGATGGTGTGAATTGTGAACAGAGACTTACAGATTTCTCTTTTTGATTTAGTGATAAGCCTATCAAATGCTATGGATTTAATTAGCCCAGAAATGGTGAATCATCATAAAAGAGTTGCATATGCTTCGTTAAAAATTGCTCAGCAAATGAATTTATCAGCAGAAGAGATTAATGATGTAGTTTTAGCATCAACAGTGCACGACGTAGGTGCTTTATCGTATAATCAACGTATAAATGCTAGGCAGTATGAATTTAGCAACGCTAGTGAACATGCTGAACTCGGTTTTTTGTTGTTGTCAAACTTCTCGCAAATGCGTGGGCTTGCAGAGCAGGTTCGCTTTCATCATTTACCATGGTCAAATGGTAATGGTAAGGTATATGATGGACAGAATGTACCTATAGGAGCACATATTATCCATTTAGCTGATCGCATAGAAATCTTAATAAATCGTGAGGATGAAATATTAGGACAGGTTGATCGTATAGTTAAAGTTATAAATAACGGGAAAGATAAGGTTTATCACCCAGATATAGTTGAAGCGTTTCTGCAACTAAAGGATAAAGAATATTTTTGGTTAGATTTAACATCACCAATGATTGGGGATATCCTAGCAAAGAGTACAGACATATCGCTTATACAATTAGAAATTGACGATTTATTAGAGTTTACTAAACTATTTAGTCAAATTATTGACTTCAGAAGTTCAATGACAGCTACTCATTCGAGTGGAGTTGCTTATACAGGTGAAGCATTAGCCTCATATATTGGTTTTTCAGAGCGTGAATGCAAGATGATGAGAATTGCAGGATATTTACATGATTTAGGAAAACTAGCTATTCCAGATGAAATTTTAGAAAAACCAGACAAATTAGATGAACAAGAAATTAATATAATGCGAAGCCACACTTATCATACACATCGAATTTTAGAGGTCATACCAGGATTAGAGCAAATCACGGAGTGGGCGTCATTTCATCACGAGAAGCTAAACGGCTCTGGATATCCATTTAAATATACCGCAACAGATATAACATTAGGTTCAAGAATTATGGCGGTAGCAGATGTTTTTACAGCAATAGCTGAAGAAAGGCCATACAGGTGCGGGTTAGAGCGTGAAGTTGTATTGAATATATTACATAAAATGGTCGATGACAATGCCCTTGATAAATTGGTTGTTAGCATTTTAGAAGATAATTACGAGGAAATTAATAGAATTCGTATTGATGCACAAGCAGAGGCGTATAGATCTTATAAAAATTTTGGAAATCGTCTAGTGAACGATAAAATGAACGCTGATTAACAATGTCGGTGATATTACTAATTAAGGAGAAGTTATAAATGGCTACTTTAGAATTAATTGCTACCACTACATTTGGTTTAGAGGCAGTAGTAAAACAAGAAGTTGCAAATCTTGGTTATGAGATAATTTCTGTAGAAAATGGTAAGGTCGTATTTAAAGGTGATGAGCTTGCAATTTGTAGAGCTAACATTTGGCTTCGGAGTGCAGAAAGGGTTCGCTTAAAGATAGGGGAATTCAAAGCGACAAGCTTTGAGGAGTTGTTTGAGCAAACGAAAGCTTTACCTTGGGCTGACTGGATACCAGAAGAGGCTGAGTTTCCTGTAGAGGGTAAGTCTGTGAAATCGAAGCTTTTCAGTGTGCCAGATTGTCAGGCAATAGTGAAAAAAGCAGTAGTAGAAAGCCTTAAAAAGAACTATAAAACAGAATGGTTTAATGAAACAGGCCCTAAGTTTAAGATTGAGGTAGCATTGCTAAAGGATATCGCAACTATCACTATTGACACTACTGGCCCTGGTCTGCATAAACGTGGTTATCGTCCATTAATTAGTGAAGCACCACTTAAAGAGACGATGGCAGCGGCTATGATACAGCTCTCGAGATGGAAGCCTGACCGTACTTTAATCGACCCATTTTGCGGATCAGGCACAATTCCGATAGAGGCTGCTCTTATTGGTAAAAACATTGCTCCGGGCATAAACCGTACCTTTGCGTCGGAAGAATGGCCTAGGGTGAAGAAAGACATATGGATGAAGGCAAGGAAAGAAGCCCATGATCTAGCTAATTACGAGCAAGAGGTTAGAATCATTGGTACAGATATCGATGAACGCATGATTAAAATTGCTAGGAAAAACGCATATGAGGCTATGGTCGACACTGATATACATTTTCAAACAATGTCATTTAAAGAGTTACAATCGAAAAAGCATTATGGCTATATCATCTGTAACCCGCCATATGGAGAAAGAATTGGCGAAAGCGCTGAGCTTGAACAGCTTTATAGGGATATGGGACAAGTTTTTCGCAGTCTAGATACGTGGTCTTATTATATATTAACTTCCTATGAGCAATTTGAGCAAGCATTTGGTAAAAAAGCTGATAAAAATCGTAAGCTCTATAATGGCAATATAAAAACTTTTTTCTATCAATTTTTCGGACCACGTCCTCCACACAGAAAGGATTTGGAACATGAAGCACCTAATTGATGAAACGAGCTTCGATAAGCTCTGTTTGTCATACTCTGTTGTCCCTTTAATAAAAAAAATAAAATTAACAGTAGATGTACTATCAGTTTGCGAACGATTTAATAATGAATATCAAATGTTATTACATAGCCCTAAAAGTGGTCGGTATTCTTTCTACGCTGTTGAGATGACCCATTTATATGTTGGACATAAGGACAAACTAGAGGTTAAAAACTTATCTGAAAAAACTAGTGAGGTGCTTAATGGAGACCCATTAGCATCCTTAGAAAAGTGCTTTATGAAATACAACTCCCCTAAAATTGTAGAAGCGCCTCCCTTTTATGGGGGGTTAATCGGTTATATTAGCTATGATGTTATTAGACTTATTGAAAATATTCCTAACGATACAGTAGATGATATCGGCCTTTCGTTGTTCTATTTTGCCAATGTCTCTGATGGACTCGCTATTGACCATCAACAGCAAGAACTATATATTTTTGCTAATAGACTTAAACAGGAAAGCTATAGTGAGTTATTAGAGAGAGTTGAAAATATAGAAAAAAGGATCAGCAATACAACACACCGGGCAACCAATACTGCAATTGGTAGCTATAACCATCAAGGTATCAAAAGTGCTGGTAAGTATTACGAAACATCCTTTACAGAAGAGCAGTTTTGTCAGGCAGTCGATAAGGTTATCGAATATATTAAAGCTGGTGATGTGTTTCAGGTTAACCTGTCTTTAAGACGAGGTACCAGGATAAATAGACACCCGTTAGAGATTTATCGTGAATTAGTAAAGAGAAACCCTTCTCCATATATGGCGTATATTCAAACCCCAGATTTTGCAATAGCAAGCTCTTCCCCAGAATTATTAATTAAGGTAAAAGATGAAGTTATAGAGACGCGACCAATAGCTGGCACACGCTCGCGAGGAAGAACCGAGGCTGAGGAGCAGCAGTTAATGAATGAGTTATTGACTAATGAGAAGGAATTGGCAGAGCATATTATGCTCGTTGATCTCGAGAGAAACGACCTTGGCAGGGTATCGGAATATGGCAGCGTAGAGGTTAACGAATTACTTGTTTTAGAGAAGTACTCCCATGTAATTCATTTGGTATCAAATGTGCGCGGGAAACTGATAGCAGGTAATAGTCTGTTTGATGTAATAAGGGCTGTATTTCCTGGTGGAACAATTACAGGTGCACCAAAAGTTAGGACAATGGAAATCATAGAAGAGCTTGAACCTGTTAAAAGAGGCTTGTATACAGGTTCAATCGGCTGGCTTGGATATCAGCAAGAAATGGAGCTAAATATAGTAATTCGTACAGCAGTCTTTAAAGATGGATGGGCGTTTGTGCAAGCAGGTGCAGGGATTGTCTATGATTCTATACCGCATCGGGAATACAAAGAGTCCCTTAAGAAAGCACGGGCACTCTGGGATATCCTGGAGGAGTTATATGAAAAATAAGCATGATAACGCCTATGTATTAATAAATGGTGCGATATTAGATGCGGATGCTGCTAATATTTCTATTTTTGATGGTAGTATTCAATACGGTTTTGGTCTATTTGAAACGCTAAGGACATACGACGGAAAGTTTTTTGGTTGGGAAAAGCATTTTCAAAGGTTAGAGAGAAGTACTAAAGTTATGGGGATTAGTCTAACCTTAACTGCTGAACAAATACTAGACTATCTTCAACGGCTTAGGGATAGGTATTATGAAAGTGGTATTTCTGATGATGCAGTTTATCGTGTGACACTTACACCTGGAATTATCGATAATTGGTCTCTAGCTAAGGATACTAATATAATTATCTCCCGCCGTCCACTCGCCCAACCATTAGAGCGTTTACAAGAGCATGGGGTTAATACAGCAGTACTGAAAACTCAGAGGTTACCTTCAGTTACTGAGCTACGAATAAAAAGCACCCAATTTTCAGATATACTTTTTGCTAGAAATGAATTACATAAGCTATCTGAATTGAATGGTGCTCCAATGTTTGAAGGTATTATGCTTAATTCAGCAGGGTATGTAGTAGAAGGTACTATCACTAACATATTTATAGTAATTGAGCAGAACAATCAACTAAGGCTAGTGACACCGTCTAACCGGGAGCAGCCACTACTAGGAGTTACTAGAGACTGTGTGATTGATTTAGCGAAGAATCTTACTATTGAAGTAGTTGAAGAGTCAGTTACCCTTGAAAACATATCTACAAGTAAAGAAATTTTTCTTACTAATTCTGTTCATGGAATTTTACCTGTTAAGGGTGTTTGGTCACAAAAGGAACCAATATTTCAGTCATATGCGCAGGACTGGAAGCTTACTAAAGTATTAATTGGTGCTTATGAAGCGTTAATTAAACATGAGATAGCCTTAACAAAGTAACAACTTTAATAAGTAACAGCTTTAATTAGTAATAGCTTTAGTATGTAGTAGTTTCAATTGTTGCTGCATTATCCCTGAGGAGCCTTATTTTACCTTTTGAGTAAAATAGGTTCTGTTTTTTTAATTTATTAAACTTTTTCGAGCATATTGAAACCTTTTAATATTATTTCACGTCTAGTATTATAGATATCATAGATGCACGTCCTTGAACTATAAGGAGGTTAGTAGTTAGTGGTAAACGAAGAAACGATAATCTTAGCAAGACAGGGCAATCGCGACGCCTTAATAAAAATATTAAAAAGTGCAGAAAATGATATTTATAAGACGGCTTATTATCTTACGAAGAACGAAGCAGACGCTAAGGACTTAACACAGGATGCACTTTTACGCGTATATCAGAAGTTTGCTACCTATCAAGGCCAAGCTTCTATTAAAGTATGGGCTCAACGAATTACTACTAATATATTTTTAGACTCTATTCGTAAGAAAAAGGCTCAACTGTTTTCACTAGACGATAATGAGGCATATCAATATATACCAGACGAGGGGAGTAGTGTGGAAGAGCAAGTGGAAGAGCAATTGAAAAGCCAAGAGATAAGAACAGCAGTTACGAAACTACCTGAACAGTACAAAGTAGTTATTGTTCTAAGGTATTTACAGGACATGACCTATAAGGAGATATCACAGATTTTAGAAATTCCTGAAAATACAGTGAAAACACATCTCTTCCGGGCACGAAAACTACTAAAAGACATGATGCATAACTCAATGTGTGGGGGGGTGTCATAAATGCAATGCGAAACTTATCAAATAAATATTCAACGGTATTTAGATAATGATTTAAACAGTGAAGAAGAAAAACAGTTACTTGAGCACATAGAGCAATGCTCGTCCTGTAAGCAAGAGTTTGAAGAATTTCAAGCGCTTCATAATGACTTATTACAGCTACCAAAAGTAGAGCTTGAACGCAGCTGCATTGATGATATCTTAAATAAAATTGATGCTGAATACGTTGTTCAACAGGATGAAGCTAAAGAGAAGGTTTTATTTAATTATAAAAAATATATTACGCCGTTTATGGCTGCGGCAGCAGTTTTATTGGTTTTCTTTGTCAGTAAAGGCTTCTTCTCCTCAGAGCTACCGTACGCAGATCAGCAACCTGAACGTATGAATAGTTTAGCAGTACAGGATATGGATGATGCCGAAGGTGAAGTTTCTACATTTGATAGTCCAGAACTTGAGATAAGGATAATGGGTGAAGGAGACATCAATCAATTCAATCAATACGGTGTAGACAAAACACTTTTAAATCCAGCGATGTTTGAATCAGAAGATATAAGAAATGCACCTGCAGTAATTAGGAATTGGGTAGAAAGATCAAAGGAAATATTTGCAGGTCAGTCATTCGCCTATAACGGTAAAACATATATTTATGTTTCCTTAGGACAAAGGGATAATATCGAGTATGAAGTGACAATTGAAGAAGTTTATGAGTATGACAATCAATTATATGTTTACGCTAAAGTGCAAGAGCCACAAATCAATAACAGAAATACTGCCAATAAGGTATATCCTGATGTGTTGGTATCTGTTACAGGTGAATATCTAGACGTACACTTTAATGAGTGGCAGGGTGCTGAAATTGAGACCTGGATACCAGAAATTTATGGTATTGAATCGATACCTGAATTTAATGAACAAAGTTCAGATATAATTAAAATTTATTCGCCAAAAACCAATACATCTATTCATGAGTCTATAGTAATTAAAGGTATAGCTCGAACTTTTGACGGATCAGTATATTATCGTGTATTAACTAGCCAGCAGGAAGAGATAGCGAGTGGGTTCATATTTGCTGCTAAAGGTGCTCCTGATTGGGGACACTTTGAACAGGAGATATTCATTGATTTACCCTATGATATTCAAGCTGTTGAAGCTTTTATAGAGGTGTTTGAGGTTAGTCTGCGCGATGGTGGGCAACTAGGGACTGTTCAAATCCCAGTTACCCTGGAGTCTGCAGAGGTAAACAATGCCACTGAGGTTCAAAATAAACATTGGGTAACATACATTGTAAATGACGTAGACGTAGAGACTGGTAAGGTTTATGTTGAGCAGTATCTAGTAGACTCAAGAAGTATTAATGCTCCTACTGTTCTAAACCTACAGGGAGTTCCAATAATAAGGGATATTACTCAGGAAAAAGCCAATACCGTAGCACGATATGCTCAGTTAAGCGATATAAAGCAGAACTATGAAATTGGGGCTTTAATAACTGAAGACGGTAAGGTCAAACAAATATTTTTATTTGAATAAAACAGCAGATACATTCTTATGGTAGATGCAACGTAAAACACAGACGAAAATCTGTGTTTTTTTGTGTTTCCACATATATAGCAATAATATTACTCATATAGTTTTAAAGTACAACTATATGGTATGTGTTAGGGGGAAGCAATAATGAGAGTTGTTGGAATTGATCATATTGGTATAGTGGTAAATGATATCGAGCAGTCAATCATCATGTATAAAACATTATTTGGTATTGAGCATATTAGAACAGTTACTTTAACAGAACAAGGTACAAAGATTGCTATTTTACAAGGACACAACCTTAAAATTGAGTTACTCGAATCTGCAAATGAAAACAGTAAAATTGCTAAGTTTATTAAAAGCAGAGGGACAGGTATGCATCACTTAGCGTTTCAGGTGGAGCATCTACAGGAATTTATCAGAAACATTGGAAAACAGGATATTAAAATAATTGACGGTATAAAAAAAGGTGAAAATATGTGTGATATTGCGTTTATACATCCAAAACAAACGGAAAACGTTTTAATTGAACTATGTCAAAAACCAAGGTGAGTAATTATGGTGCGTATGGTAACGTCGGATAGGATTAAGATGCTGTTTGATGAGGGTAGCTTTATTGAGGTGCAAGCTGGTGTTGAGTCAAGGCTTTTATTAAGTAAAGATTACAACAATAATGGAGATGGCGTAGTAACTGGATTTGGTGAAATTAATGGCAGACGAGTATTTGTTTATTGTCAGGATTTTAATGTCTATGGTGGATCACTAGGGGAGATGCACGGTGCAAAAATTTACAATATCATGGACTTGGCGCTAAAAAGTAAAGCTCCAATCATAGGCCTAATAGATTCAGGCGGAGCTAGGATTCAGGAAGGAGTTCTAGCGCTTCACAGCTATGGAAAGATATTTAATAAAAATGTAGAATGTTCAGGATTAATTCCACAAATATCGGTTATTCTAGGTGCATGTGCAGGAGGGGCTGTTTATTCTCCAGCATTGACTGATTTTGTCTTCATGGTTGATGAAACAAGTCAAATGTTTATCACGGGTCCAAAGGTTTCACAGGCAGTTTCTGGAGAGTGTATCGATAGAGAATCATTGGGAGGTTCTGTTCTTCATTCAACACAAAGTGGAGTATGTCATGTTACTGCAGAGACTGAGCAGCAAGTGTTCATTAAGGTAAGAGAGTTAATAAGCTTCCTACCACAAAACAGTTATCAAAAACCACCTAAGGGTAAAGTAATTTCCACTCTGGAAACGTCTGAGACAATTGCTAGCAGTCTTCCAGGTGAAATACATAAGACGTATGATATAAAAGCCATTATAATGAGTTTGGTAGATGATAATAGCTTTTATGAGATACAAAAAGCATTTGCTAAAAATGTAGTTATAGGATTTGCTAGGATCGAAGGACACGTAGTAGCTATTGTAGCAAATCAGCCAAAAATTAAAGCTGGTGCAATAGATATTGATGCCGCAGATAAGATAGCGCGATTTGTACGATTTTGTGACTGTTTCAATGTACCAATAGTAACACTTGTGGATGTACCAGGATTTATTCCAGGACTACAGCAAGAGACCTTAGGTATTATAAGGCATGGTGCTAAAATTTTGTATGCCTATGCTGAAGCTACAGTGACAAAAATTACGATTATTATAAGAAAGGCATACGGTGGAGCTTATGTAGCGTTGAATAGCAAAAGTTTAGGGGCAGACTATGTAATGTCATGGCCAAACTCGGAAGTAGCCGTAATGGGTGTTAAGGGATTGCAGGCGCTGAAATCACAAAAATCACAAAGCTTACAATGCTCTAATGTAGAAACTAATAGTGCAGCAGCCTATGGAATGGTAGATGAGGTTATAGAGCCCAAACAAACTAGACAAAGGGTGTATGATATATTATTAATGTTAGAAAATAAAACTGAGCCACTAAAGGGGAAAAAGCATGGCAATATTCCGTTATAGTTAGCTTTTATGGTATGATTTGTATAATTTTAATTTATGGAGGACGACAATGATTAACGAACAACGTTTGCTTGATGAATTTATTAAGTTAGTGCGAATTGATAGTGAAACAACTAAAGAAAGAGCGATTATCGATTATTTAAAAGACAAGTTAACTAAGCTAGGCACACAACCAATTGAAGATAACGCCCATAAAGAAGCAGTGATTGGTGCAGGGAATCTTATTATCACTATCCCTGGCAGATATACAAAGAAAGTTACTGAGAACAAAAGACTATTATTCACAGCCCATGTTGATACAGTCGCCCCAGGCGAGGGTATTGAACCAGTTATTAGGGACGGCTATATTTATTCAAACGGTACAACGATTTTAGGAGCCGATGATAAAGCTGGTGTCGCAGCAATATTAGAAATGCTACAAGTTATAAAGGAAAACAGTATTGACCACGGGCAAATACAAATAGTATTTACAGTTGGAGAAGAATGCGGGTTATTAGGCTCGAAGCATATTGACAAAGAGCTTTTGCAATCTGACATGGGCATAGCTCTCGATAGTAATGGCAATGTTGGTAGAATTATTACTAGTGGTCCAGTTCAGTACTCATTGAATGCAACTATTACTGGGAAAGCGGCCCACGCAGGAGTTAACCCTGAAGCAGGAATTAGTGCAATAGAAATTGCAGCAGAGGCAATAACGAAGATGAATTTAGGCAGAATAGATGAGGAAACAACAGCGAATATTGGAGTAATTCAAGGTGGTATTGCTACCAATGTTGTTTGTGAAACGCTTACGCTTAAAGGAGAAGCACGAAGCTTAAATAGACAAAAAGCTATAAATCAAATTGGAGATATGAGGACCTCCTTAGAGGATGCTGTTAATAAGAGAGGTGCAGTAGCGAAGATTGATGTTAATGAAGAGTATCCTGAATTTTCGTTCGACAAAAATGATGATGAAATGAAGATAATTAAAAAAGCTATGGGTAACATAGGCGTTGTCCCTGAATGTGTTGGCAGCGGCGGTGGAAGTGACGCCAATATATTTAATGGTTATGGAATTAAAACTGTTAATCTCGGAATCGGTATGGAGAATATTCACTCTGTTGATGAGCGCATCGCTATTGAGGAGTTAAACAAAATAGCTCGACTATTAGTAGAAATAGTTAAAGTCTGCAGTTAATATATGTAGTATACAATTTAGCGGTTAGAAAAAGTTAGTCGAGGGAGGCATACATATGGAAGAGAAACGCTTGGAGCGCCAGCAAGTTTTTGCAGGGAAAATTTTAGATGTATATAAAGATACTGTGAGTTTGCCCAATGGAAATGTAGCAACTAGGGAGGTTGTAGAGCATGCAGGTGCTGTTGCAGTCTTAGCAATAGATGAGCAGGGACAAATTGTAATGGTACGTCAATACCGTTATCCAATGCAGGAGGTAATGCTAGAAATACCTGCTGGAAAGCTAGAAGCTAATGAAGAGCCATTGGAGTGTGCAAAAAGAGAGCTAGAAGAGGAAACAGGTTATATTGCTGCAAACTGGGAAAAAATCTTTAGCTTATATACTTCACCAGGATTTGCTAATGAAGTAATTCATATATTTTTAGCAAGGGATTTGCAATATGTTGGGTGTAATCCAGACGATGATGAATTTGTTGAAGCTTTTAAAGCATCTGTCGAAGTAACGATTGAAGATATTAATAGTGGTATGATAAGGGATGCCAAAACAGTTTCTGCTGTGCTTTGGTGGAAATCTCAATTATCTTAGCATAATGCTAACCCCTCTCTCATAAACATCAGATAACAGGGAGGGGACAAACTATGATTCAACGGTTATGGTTAGAAATACAAAAATTTATCGCAAACCACTTATTACTAGTTGTTTTCTTAACGGTCTTATTTGCCATAAGCGTAGCTTTTGGAGCTATTGTAGTACAAGCTTTACAAACAAACCAAAAGAATGAGCTATACATGTATATCAATAATTTTTTATTGTACCTAGGACAGGAGCCATTGTCTCCGAAGTTGATACTCTGGGAGTCCCTTAGTCAAAATCTTAAATACTTAGGGATACTATGGGTCTTGGGCTTATCTGTAATCGGTCTCCCAGTAATTATTGTTATGATATTTGCTAAAGGCTTTTCTTTAGGTTTTACAGTTGCGTTTTTAATTGATCAGTACGCTGGTAAAGGTCTTCAGCTAGCTATAGCTGCAATTTTCCCTCAGAATCTTATACTTGTACCAGTTACATTATTTGTTGGTGTAGCTGGTATTGTATTCTCTATGCAGTTAATTCAGAATAGGATATTACAGTCTGGCGAGTCGCTATTTAATAAATTTATTAATTACTTATTTATCATCATAGTAAGCATAATTTTAGTAATTATTGCATCTTTTTATGAAGCTTATATTGCGCCATATTTTTATTCCCTATGACTATTACATAATGAACTGTTTGAGTTATTCCCAAAAATAGTTTATAATGTTACATAAATAAGCGGCTTTATACATATATGTGTGCTTATGCTGACAGGGGGGAAGGTCTTGGAGAGTAAGTTAAATGACATAAGAAAGCAATTACAAGAGGATGGTTATAAGCTAACACCACAGAGGGAAGCAACGGTAAAGATTCTATTAGAAAACAAGGACCATCTTAGTGCTGAGGATATATATATGCTTGTTAAGGACAAAGCTCCAGATATAGGGTTAGCGACGGTTTATCGTACTTTAGAATTGCTAAGTGAGCTAAGGATTGTACATAAACTGAACTTTGGTGATGGTTTAGCTAGATATGAGCTAACTAAAGATGATGAGGAGCATCATCATCATCATCTTGTTTGTCTAGATTGTGGTAAACTAGAAGAATTTGAGGATGACCTTCTTGGAGACATAGAAGAAAAAATAGAAAAAACTAAGAAATTCAATATAATAGATCATCGCTTAAGTTTTTTTGGATACTGTAGTGAATGTAACGAAAAGGGACAAGCTTCTAAAAAAAAGACAAACATATAGTAAGAACAAAATTAGATATACGTAAGGTTGATATAAGAAGCGCCAGTGTTAGATTATAATTTTCTAACTATGGCGCTTTCGTTTTTAAATCTTATCTTTAATTATTCAATTACTGCGCTTTTTTATATAGCTCAGTTAAATATAATGAAATAATCTTAATCTCTTCATCAGATAGAACGAATCCATATACAGGCATCTCGCCTCTGCCATTCTTCACTACGCTAGTTATGTTATCTTGTCCAAGACGCTTTACTACTTCATTTAGTGATAATAAATCTAAGTCACCGTCCATATTAGTTGTGTGGCAAAAAATACAATTCTTTTTATATAATGCTTCACCTGTAAGGTAACGTTCCTCAGATGCGTAATCCTTTAGACAGAACTTAGATGAATTGAATTCCATAATATCTACTGCACTGCTTTTGTATACGGGATAAAAGTTATTTCCTGCAAATTGATAAATAGAGCTAGAAGACAAATAACCTCCAACATAGAGAAGAACTGCTATTCCTAATGAACTGATAATCAATAAAGACAAACTTTTTTTAAACAAAAAAATCACCTGTCTTTCTATTGTTACAATCATTTTACAAAAATTAAATAAAGCTGTAAATGATTATGAACTAGAAATCATAATTAAAAGCTTCTTTTAAATTCTTCTATAATTACTTGTCTATGAATATAGTTTATGAAAGGATAATTGGGGAAGGGTTTTTCACGATGAATTCGATATATAAACAATTTATAAAAGATACAATCATTTTCTTTGTGATATTTTTGATTTTAACTTTTCTAATTTATACCGTACTAGATATAACTATTAATATCTTAATGCCGTATGATCAATATGAAGAGCCTATTGGTCGTGCAGTTAAGGTGATTTCTTACGAAGATTCAGAAGAAACCATGAGTAGAATAATACATCATTGGTTGTTTTTTTTAGAGTTTGGTGAGTAACTAATATATTTATAAATAATTTTACTTAAGAAAAAAGCAGGAATATTGATATATTTGTTGAAAATTATTTTAAAGGACAAAAATTAGAGATATAAACTTGTGAGTATTCGAATTAGGTAAAGGAGTATGAAGATGGCAACTTGTTACAAGAAAGAAATAGATATTTGTGTTGAAAAATTCTTTCGCTATTTATCAGAAGAGAGGAAGCTGTCCAAAAACACAATAGACTCCTATAATCGCGATATCAAACAATATATTGCACATGCATCGGGGCATACATCTGAGGATTACTGGAAAGAGAAAGTATCTGTAGTAAATTATTTGCGGATGCTGCAGCAAAAGGGAAGAGCTGCAGCGACAATACATAGAAGCGTGGTATCTTTAAGGGCTTTTTTTCAATTTTTAGTTCGTAATGAGTTTGTTTGCAGTGACCCGATAGACGATTTTCAATCGCCTAAAATCGAAAAGAAAATGCCAATGACTTTAACTATAGAAGAAATAGATACAATTCTATCTAAACCTGATATCAGAACACCGATTGGTATTAGAGACAAAGCAATGCTGGAATTATTATATGCTTCAGGTATCAAGGTCTCAGAGTTAGTATCTTTAAATAATTTAGATATCAATTTAGAGTCAGGTTATATCTTCTGTAGGAATTCGGGTAAGGAAAGGGTTATACCGATTGGGAAAAGCGCAGCAGAGGCTATAAAGCTATATGAACGTGAGCGTTTAGAGCACTTTATTAGAAGTATGGATGTTGATGCATTTTTTCTTAATAATCATGGACAGCGTCTTTCACGACAAGGATTCTGGAAAATTTTGAAGAAATATTGTGAAAGTGCAAATATTAATAAAGAAATTAGTCCTCACACCCTACGTCATTCTTTCGCCAGCCATCTAATAGAGCGTGGAGCAGATATTCATGCAGTCAAAGAAATGCTTGGACACACTGACATAGCGTCTACGCAAGTATACAAACCAGAGTTAAAACGGAAACTAAAAGAAGTGTATAGCAGTCATCATCCCCGAGCATAATCTTGGGGATGTATTATTTGGAGGAGTATACATGAATAATTATAAACGCGTAATTCTTTTAATACTGGATAGTGTAGGAGTTGGAGAGCTACCAGATGCAGAGCAATATGGTGATAAAGGCGCTAATACGGTGGGTAATGTTGCTGAGTTTTGCAATGGTTTGACCTTGCCGAACCTCCAGGAAATGGGATTAGGCAATATTATTGACATTAAAGGTGTTGATCCTGTAGAGAAGCCAACCGCTCATTATGGTAAGATGGCAGAGGCTTCGGCAGGTAAGGATACTACAACGGGTCATTGGGAGCTAGCTGGCTTGCAGCTAGAATCGCCGTTTCGTACATATCCTAATGGTTTTCCAAATGAAATTATCAACAAATTCCAAGCAAAAATAGGTAGAGAGGTTATAGGGAACATACCTGCAAGTGGAACTAAAATAATTGAGGATTATGGTGACGAGCATCTTAGAACAGGAAAGCCAATTGTTTATACATCAGCAGATAGTGTGTTTCAAATTGCAGCACATGAGCAGGTTATCCCATTAGACGAATTATATACAATTTGTCAGATAGCTAGGGAAATGCTACATGGAGAGCATGCAGTTGCTCGAGTTATAGCTAGGCCGTTTATTGGTAGTCCTGGTTCTTTTGAGAGAACAACTAATCGAAAGGACTACTCTGTCTCCCCACCAGATAAAACTGTGTTAGATAATCTTATAGCTGCCGATAGAAAGGTATTAGGTATAGGTAAAATTTCAGATATCTTTAACTGTCAAGGGATTACTAGTAGTATAAAAACAAAAAGTAATCTAGAAGGGCTTCAAATATTAGAAAAGCAGTTGGCTGAATTTACTGCAGATTTAGTGTTTGCTAATCTGGTGGATTTTGACATGCTGTACGGGCATCGCAACGACCCAGTAGGATACGCTAATGCACTTAAAGAAGTAGATGCGTATCTGCCAAAAATATTAAATAGTCTACAGGATACAGATTTATTAATTATTACTGCTGACCATGGATGTGATCCAACTATGGTTAGTACAGATCATTCTAGAGAGTATGTACCGTTACTTGCTTACCATAACTCGATTAAGCAAGGTAGTTCATTAGGTGTAAGGGCAACATTTGTCGATGTAGCGGCAACGATTGCTGAAGCATTAAATGTGAATCCAACAAAGAATGGAACAAGTTTCTTACATTACATGTAATAATAACAGGAGGATAACTATGAATAGCTTTACCATTAAACTACAGGAAGCAGCTAGGTATATAGAAGAACGTATTGCAAAAAAACCAGACATAGGTTTAGTCTTAGGTTCTGGTTTAGGTGAGCTAGCAGAACGTATCGATGGAGTTAGAATTTCTTATAGTGAAATCCCTAGCTTTCCAGAATCTACTGTAGAAGGGCATAAGGGTCAGCTTGTTATTGGGGAATTAGAGGGAAAGCAAGTGGTGGCAATGCAGGGAAGGTTCCATTTTTATGAAGGCTATTGCATACAAAATGTTGTATTCCCAATCCGCGTCTTAAAGCTGCTAGGAATAACGAAGTTAATTGTTACAAATGCTGCAGGAGGAGTAAATACAGGTCTTCAACCAGGTGACTTAATGCTGATTACTGATCACATCAATCTTTCAGGGGAGAATCCTTTAATAGGACCGAATCTCGAGGAGTTTGGACCGCGTTTTCCAGATATGTCATCTGCATACTCTAAAGGTCTGCGTAAAAAAGCACTAGAGATAGCTAATAATCAAGGGTATACCATGAAAGAAGGTGTCTATGCGGCAATGTCTGGTCCAAGCTATGAGACTCCAGCAGAGGTACGTATGCTAAGAACTTTAGGAGTCGACGCAGTAGGTATGTCCACTGCGCCAGAGGTAATTACAGCAGTCCATACTGGTATTGAAGTGCTAGGTATATCATGCATATCTAACATGGCCGCTGGTATCTTAGAACAGCCATTGACCCATGATGAGGTAATTGAAACAACGGAAAAAGTTAAACAAAAGTTTGCAGGTATTGTACTAGGTGTAATTAAAGATATATAATCCATAGGTGGGTGTATAGAGGATGGACATGTATGATGTAATTACAAGAAAGAAATTAGGGGAAGAGCTATCTAAGGATGAGATTGATTTTTTTATAAAAGAATATGTTAAAGGTGATATACCAGATTATCAAATGTCCGCACTGTTAATGGCCATATTTTTTAAAGGTATGAGCTATAGAGAGACGGCAGATTTAACTGCAGCTATGGCTGCAAGTGGAGAACAAATTGATTTAACTGCTATTAAAGGCATCAAAGTAGATAAACATAGCACAGGTGGAGTAGGCGATAAGACAACATTAGTCGTTGCGCCAATTGTTGCAGCTTGCGGCCTTCCAGTTGCAAAAATGTCTGGTAGAGGCTTGGGTCACACAGGAGGTACTATTGACAAGTTAGAGGCGATAAAGGGCTATAATTCTGAATTAACTACAGAGCAGTTTGTTAAACAAGTAAACGATTATAAGTTAGCCATAGTTGGACAAACAGGCAATCTTGCACCAGCAGATAAGAAGTTATATGCTTTAAGGGATGTTACAAGTACAGTTGACTCTATACCTTTGATTGCTAGCTCAATAATGAGTAAAAAAATAGCTGCAGGGGCGGACGCAATAGTTCTCGATGTGAAGGTTGGTAATGGAGCCTTTATGAAATCCTTAGCTGAGGCAGAAGAGCTTGCTAATTGTATGGTATCAATAGGCGAAGCCTTGAATAGAAGGACAATAGCAGTTATTAGTGATATGGAACAACCCTTAGGAAGCGCTATTGGTAATGCCAATGAAGTACTAGAAGCGATACGGGTGCTACAGGGAAATGGCCCTGAAGATTTGCTTGAATTAAGCAAAGTGTTAGCAGCACAAATGCTAATAGTCGGGGAGAAAACAAGCTCTACGGTCGATGCCTACAAATTGATAGATAATGCAATAAACACTGGAGAAGCCTTGGATACATTTTACAAATTCCTTGAAATGCAAGGGGCAAATATAAATGATATTGATAACTTAGAGCAAGTAATTTCTAATAACACCGAAAGATTTAAAATATGTGCCTTGGCAACGGGATATATTAGTGAACTGGCTGCAGAACAAATTGGCCGAGCGACAATGCTACTAGGTGCAGGTAGGGCAGTAAAGGATGCTAACATAAATCCTTTTGTGGGGGTTATATTTCATAAAAAGGCTGGTGATTACGTTAAGACGGGCGATACAATCTGTGAAGTTCGTTACTCAGAAGAAATTCAACTACAGAGTGTCGTTAGCGTCATTAATAATGCAATTAAAATAACTAAAAACGTAGTTCAAAGTCAAAAATTAATACATAAGATAATCACAAAAAAATAATAGACTGTTACATTTTATTATTTGTGATAAAATAGTATAAAATGATTTTAGTATTTAAGCACTAGAGACAAAAATAGTAAAAGAAGTGGGTAGATAGAGGGTATGAACTATAATTCAATTTCCGTTAAACGTATATTGATAGTTGTTGCAGTGTTTGTCGGAACAATAGAGCTGTTGCGATATCAGATAACGACTAATATTCAATATGATGATACAATAATTCAGCCTTATTATATAGCAATTATTACTGGTATTATATTAGCTGGTGGTAACTATTTAATTTTAAATACGTTATTAAAGAAATACATAGCACAGCAAACGAAATTAAAAAATGCACAATCATTATATAAGCTAGGAATAGAGCTAGGATCATTTAAGGACGTTTCAAGTAATTTAGAGTTAACGGTAAAGCATATTTATGAATTATTAAATGTAGATTTTGCTTCATTAGCGCTGTATAATCCTAAGAAGAATGACCTCAGTTGGCGTTTCGTCATCGGAAACGAAACGGACAAGCATAAAAGAATTCGACTTCGTAAAGGTGAAGGTATAGCGGGTCTATGTATTGAAAAGAAGACAGCTGTATTTGTAGAAGAGTTTCCAAATAAGATACCTTTGGAGACTCCAGATTCAATACCTATTATGAAAATAGAAAGGCTTGTTTCAGGAGTAGCTGTACCTCTGACATATGAGCAGCAGATTTATGGGGCGATTTTTGTAGCCCATCGACGTAAATACGAGTTTTCAGATGATGAGATATTTATTCTATATGGGGTAGCTAATCAGCTTGGTGTATTATTAGAACATGCACGATTGTATCAAGAGATAGAAAGCTTAGCGACAGTTGCTGAACGAGAACGTCTAGCACGGGAAATCCATGATGGTGTTGCACAAACGATCAGCTATGTGCAACTACAAATAAAAAAGCTTCAAAAGGTCATGAAGGATCAGGAGTGCCCAGCTGCTAACAAGATTGTTCAAGAGATATCAGAGGCAGTTGATCAGTCTTACAATGAAGTAAGGGAATCGATTCATGATTTGAAGGATAAGGAGCTGTTTTCTAAAGGCTTCGAACACTGGCTCAAAGCACATGCAAATGGGTTTGAAAGTCAGTTTGGTATATCAGTTGAGGTTGAGTTTCTAGATCAAACTACGAGTGAACTATCAGAAATTGCCAAAATTCAGCTAGGTAGAATTATTCAAGAGGCCTTAACCAATATTCGAAAGCACGCACAGGCAGCTAATGTTAAGATTAGTGTAGGAAGAGATGAAAATCAGTTGATAGTAGAGATTTCAGATGATGGTGTCGGTTTTGAATGCAAAGGTTCACCAGAGGGACATTACGGTTTATCTATCATGGAAGAACGTTCATCGTCCATTGGTGGTACAATAGAAATTGATTCTGAACCAGGTGAAGGTACTAAAGTTATTGTAAAAATACCACATGAGGAAAACGAAAGGAGAGATTTTTCTTGGATTTAATAAGAGTTTTATTAGTAGATGATCACATTTTATTTAGAAAAGGACTTGTAAATATTTTGAATGAAGAAAGCTCCATCGATGTTGCTGGTGAAGCAAATAATGGCGAAGAGGCGATTGAGAAAGCTCGAGAGTTGATGCCAGACGTTATATTGATGGATATTAACATGCCTAAGTGTAACGGATTAGAAGCGACAAGGGCAATCAAGTCTGAAATGCCGTATGTTAAAATTGTAATGCTGACCGTTAGTGATGACGATGAAAAGCTGTTCGAATCTATTAAGGCTGGAGCACAGGGATATTTATTGAAAAACTTAGAACCAGAGGATTTAGTTGTTTACGTGACAGGCGTAATGAAGGGCGAAACGCCTATCTCAGGTTTAATGGCGACTAAGATATTTGAACACTTTACAGGTGGTCAAGTAAGTAGTGAGCCTAGTAAAGTGGAAAGAGAGAAAAAACCATTAACCAAACGGGAAATAGAAGTACTACAATTAGTAATTAAAGGTGCTACAAATCGAGATATCGCCAATGATTTACATATCTCAGAGAATACAGTAAAGAATCATTTGCGCAACATTATGGAGAAGCTACATATGCAAAATCGTATTCAGGCGGCAACCTATGCATTAAAAGAAGGTTTAATCCGCGATGTATAGCTTCACCAAATAAGCATTAATGGAGTGGATTAATGTAATATGAAGAAGCCAATAAGAGTAACCTTGACTTTTTCCAATCCTTTATTAACACGGGCTATCAAGGATGTAATCGGAAATAACGAAACATTTTTGCTCTCAGAAAGTAAATTAAATTCGATTACATGCGATGATGTTGAAAACATAGATGTTATTTTGTGTGAAACAGAAGTGCTAGAACGTTTAGAAAAAGAACATATATGCCTAGCACCAAAAACTTTGGGGATTAGTGTATGGAACAATATGATTTCCATTTCTAAAGGCGACTTACAAGCTTATGATGACCTTGATGAAATTGTAGACTGTATACTGCAGATAGCAGACAAAGCTAAATTACGTGTAAAATGTGATTTATGTTTAACTGAATCAAAGGATAGGAGAGCGGAATAATAGCGGAAACAGAAAATAAGTGAAAGAACTAATAGCAAAGGCACCCTCTTGGGTGTCTTTTTTGCGTGTTATGTATAAAAATTTTCCAGGTAATAAAAATCTATTGTCAGCACAAACTAATGATTGACAAAGGAGGCAAACAATATGAAACGTTATATAAAAATATTAACAATTAAATTATTATGTCTTTCACTATTATTTTCAGGAGCTTTAATAGTTGGTGCTGAAACACAGTCTAATCAGGCTGAATTGGCAAGTAATGCGAAATCTGCAATATTAATGGATGTAAATACTGGTACTGTTCTATTTGAAAAAAATAGTCATGTAAAACTGCCACCAGCATCCATAACTAAGGTTATGTCTCTTATATTAATCATGGAAGCATTAGAGCAAGGTGTTATATCGCTAACAGACTCGGTTACTGCAAGTGAAAATGCATCTAAAATGGGTGGCTCACAAATATTTTTAGCGACCAATGAACAGATGACTGTAAAGGAACTACTTACTGGTATTGCTGTAGTCTCTGGTAATGATGCTACAGTTGCCATGGCAGAACATCTCGCAGGTACTGAAGCGGAATTTGTAAAGATGATGAATCAAAAAGCAAAAGAACTTGGATTAAAAAATACAAACTTTACTAATAGTCATGGACTACCTGATAGCTCTCATTATACAACTGCTTACGATATTGCTATAATGTCCCGTGAACTTCTAACTAGGTATCCAGAGATAACAGAATATACGAAGATTTATAGTGATTATTTAAGACAAGATTCGGACAGACCACTGTGGCTAGTAAATACCAATAGGTTAGTTAAGTTTTACGAAGGTGCAGACGGATTAAAAACGGGTTACACAAGCGAGGCAAAATATTGTTTATCAGCTACAGCTAAACGAGATGATTTACGTGTTTTGGCAGTAGTAATGGGAGAGCCTACATCAACAATCAGGAATAAAGAGATATCTGAAATGTTTAATTACGCATTTAGTAAATATAAAAGCGAGCCGATAGTTAGGCGGGGACAGGTAGTAGAGAATGTATTTATTGATAAAGGCGAGACAAATACTGCAAATGTTGTAGCTGAGAACGATATGCATCTCTTGCTTAAGAAAAGCGAGAATAGTGATGATTATATTAAAGAAACTTACTTACCTGACAAAATTATAGCACCAATAAATCAAAATGAACCAATAGGTTATATGACCATAAATAAAGGAAACCAGGAAATAGCTAGGGTATCATTAGTTTTAGAGCAGGATGTACAACGGGCAGGCTTTATACAACTATTAGCTAGAACTACAGAGTATTGGTTTGGAGCAAATATTGATTAAAATTGATTAAAAATCGAGTGAAAATATTGTTGCGAAGCGTCGACCTGATGCTTCGCAATTTGCGTTCTTTTGGCGAATATGGTAATGTTTTGACAAGTTTTGTCATGTAGCAGGAATTTAGATTTTCAATGTAGAAATGGAGGTTTAAAGGAGGAGTGAATAATGAATTTACAAATAAAAAGTAAGGTTGTAAAAAACACGGTGATTTTTTATTTAGAAGGAGAATTTGATCAATACACATCAAGTCTAGTACGCACTGCGATTGAGGGTGAGTGGGGCAAAAAGTTAGCAGCTAATATGATATTGAACATGGATAAGCTAACTTTTATGGACTCTAGTGGTTTAGGGGTAATACTAGGTAGATATAAGCAAGTAACCAATGATGGTGGTCAGCTTGCAATCTGTTGTGTGAATAGGCAAGTAGATAAGATTATTGAGTTGTCTGGCTTAAGAAAAATAATAAACTTTTATCAAGATGAAATAGATGCATTAAAGGCATTAGGGGAGGAGTAAAACGGTGGTACAAAATAATAAAATGATATTATCGTTCTCAAGTGTTTCTGGAAATGAGGGTTTTGCTAGGGCTACCGTTGCAGCTTTCGCAGCAAAGCTAGATCCAACGATTGAAGAGCTAGAAGATATTAAGACTGCTGTTTCTGAGGCAGTTACCAATGCAATTATTCATGGTTATAATAATCAAGAAGCAATGGTATATTTGGAGGCAACAATTGTTAATAATGTTATAGAAATTATTGTAAAAGATGAGGGCTGCGGAATTGCTGATTTGGAGCTAGCTAGGGAGGCGACTTATACATCACGACCAGATCTTGAACGTTCTGGTATGGGCTTTACTATTATGGAGCATTTAGTCGATGAAATTGAAATAATGTCAATTGTGGAAAAAGGAACACAAATAACTATGCGAAAAAAAATTCAAAATTCTGTTCCAGTGAATTAGGTGAAGGGTATGTATTTAAAAGATGAAGAATTGAAGGAGCTAATAATTCGAAGTCAGCAGGGAGACCATGAGGCTAAGGATAGGATTGTTAATTCTAACTTAAGGCTAGTATGGTCTGTGGTGCAACGATTTATTAATCGTGGCTACGAGCCAGATGACTTATTTCAGATTGGTAGTATCGGTTTAATAAAGGCAATAGATAAGTTTGATTTATCCTACGATGTTAAATTTTCTACATATGCAGTACCAATGATTATAGGAGAAATACAACGATTTATCAGGGATGATGGATCTGTCAAAGTCAGTAGATCAATTAAAGAATTGTCACAAAAAATAAAAAAGACAAAGGATCATTTATCAAAAACCCTATCTAGGACCCCTAAAATTAGTGAAATAGCAGAAGCTTTATCAGTAGCTACAGAAGAAGTAGTATTTGCCTTAGAGGCTAATAGACAGCCTAAGTCAATATACGAAACAGTTTTCGAGAACGATGGAGACCCAATATATTTAATGGATCAAATTACGAATACTGACGAAGATAAGTGGTTTGATAAAATTGCTTTAGCAGAGGCGATTAAAGAGCTCCCAGAACGTGAAAGGCTTATAATTTATCTGCGCTATTTTAAGGATAAGACTCAGACAGAAGTTGCTGAGCGTCTTGGAATCTCGCAAGTTCAAGTATCACGCTTAGAAAAGAAAATTCTCTGTTATATTAAAGAACAAATAAGTTGAATATTAAAAAATCATGAACAAATACTAAACCTGCAGTTTAAAAAACTGGGGGTTTTTTTATGCCTGACATTTACATTCAATTAAAAAATAAAGTCTTGATAGAAAAGGATAAGCAGTCTATTTACGTTCAGGATGTTGCAAGAATTGCAGCCCCAAATCCATGTATAGTTAGTAAAATTAAGGTCTATACTTTAACTAATGATGACAAGGATATAATTGTAATTTCTGCAATTGATATAGTTAAAAAAATTCAAAATGCACTGCCAGACCACACAGTCAATATTGTCGGCGCTGACAACATAGTAGTAGAGAAAATACGACAGCAAAAGAACGTCTCCGTCATACTTGTTGCTATTGCTTGGATATTACTTTATTTTGGTGCAGGGCTTACAATTATGTATTTTCACGAAGATACAAGCATGAAGGAAGTTCACCAAAGGCTACATTATCTATTGACTGGCGAAGAATCTGACACCCCATACTGGATTCAAATTCCATATTCTTTAGGAATAGGAATTGGAATGATGGTGTTTTTCAACAATGTTTTTAAAAAGAAAATTAATGAAGAACCTAGTCCTTTAGAAGTAGAAATGTTCTTATATGATGACAATATAAATAAATACCTAGTAAAAAAACCAAAGCTTAATAAAAAGGATGATGCATAATGCATTATTTTATGGAATTGGTTTTGGGATTTGCTGGGGGATTAGCTATCGGTGGAGCGTTTGCGGCTATTCTAACTGTCTTAGACATACTGCCAAGACTTGCCCAAGTTTGTCGAGCTAGTAATAGTATTACTAAATTTCAGTCAGCATTAATACTAGGTGCATTTTCCTGGACTTTGATTGATGTATTATCATTCAATTTAAATACTTGGCTTATTGGACAGGTAATATTTGGGTTACTAGGTGGGGTGTTCATTGGTTTATTAGCTGCTGGATTGACAGAGGTATTTAATGTTTTACCAATAATGGGTAAACGACTAAAGATGACTGCCTATATCTCTTACTTTGTGATGGCTTTGATTTTGGGGAAAGTATCGGGCTCGTTATTTTATTGGTTATTTCATGTGAGTATTAAATAGTAAAAGGAAGTGGAATGGATGCAAATACAAAAACAGCAATATAAAAAAATGACAAAACAAATGAGTCCCAAACCACCAATTATACGTAATGTAGTAGTTGCTTTTGTAGTAGGTGGTCTTATTTGTGTTTTTGGACAGTTTGTGCAAAATATACTCCTTACACATTTTAATTTTACGCCAGAAACTGTGGGGGCACCTACGGTTGCAGTGCTAATATTTATTGCATCACTATTAACTGGACTTGGTGTGTATGATAGAATTGGTCAATTTGCTGGAGCAGGTTCTGCGGTGCCAGTGACTGGCTTTGCTAATGCAATGACTTCTGCAGCCCTTGAACATCGTTCTGAAGGATTAGTATTAGGTGTTGGCGGAAATATGTTTAAACTGGCTGGTTCTGTTATTGTATTTGGAGTTGTAGCAGCGTTTTTCATCGCATTAATTAAAACACTTTGGGGGATGATGTAAGTTGTCAAAGAAGCTCGGAAAACAAACTTTAAAATTCGATAACGCATACATTACTAGTAGTTCGAGCGTGGGTGGACAGATGGAATATCAAGGTCCGCTGGCAAGTGAATTTGATGAACTTTATCAGGATCAGTATATGGGCAAGGATACCTGGGAGCAGGCTGAGCTATTCTTAATGGAGCGAAGTGTTGATTTAGCAATTAAAAAAGCTAACATCGCAAAAACAGATATCGATTATTACATTGCTGGAGATCTATTGAATCAAAATATAAGCGCAGCATTTTCAGCAAGAAATTTAGGGCAGCCCTTTCTAGGTATTTATGGAGCTTGTTCCACGTCAATGGAAGGACTAGCAATTGCCTCTACATTGATTGATGGCGGATATGGCAAATATGCATTAGCGGCAACCTCTAGCCATAATGCTACTGCAGAGCGCCAATATCGATACCCCACTGAGTATGGGGGACAAAAGCCTT
Organism: Desulfuribacillus alkaliarsenatis; assembly: GCF_001730225.1. Classification (NCBI taxonomy): domain Bacteria; kingdom Bacillati; phylum Bacillota; class Desulfuribacillia; order Desulfuribacillales; family Desulfuribacillaceae; genus Desulfuribacillus; species Desulfuribacillus alkaliarsenatis. The sequence goes on from NZ_MIJE01000001.1 coordinate 414,197, forward strand.
TAATAGCTCAATATACGGTGACAGGAGCTGGTGCAATCGTTGTTAGTACAGTTCCTACAGATATCCAGGTTACTTATGCAACTATTGGTAAGGTGCAGGATTTAGGTGTGAAAAATCCCTTTGACATGGGTACTGCAATGGCACCTGCAGCAGCTGATACAATAGCAACCCACCTTAGAGATATTAATCGTAAGCCCGATGACTATGATTTAATAATGACGGGTGATTTAGCTAGTGTCGGACACCCAATTGCAAAGGAACTACTTAAGAAGGAAGGCATCATCTTAGGAAATGAATATAATGATAGTGGATTACTTATTTACGATCGAAGCAGACAGGAAGTATTTTCCGGAGGTAGTGGTTGCGCTAGCTGTGCCACAGTAACCTACGGATACGTAATGAATCAATTATTAAAGCGAAAACTTAATAAAGTATTAATCGTTGCCACTGGTGCACTATTAAGTCCAGTTAGTTATATGCAGGGTGAATCTATTCCTTGCATTGCCCATGCAGTTGCTATTGAAAGAAAGGGGAACAATTAATGGGAACATACTTTACTGCTTTTTATGTTGGAGGAATTATATGTATCATTGGTCAGCTTATGATAGATGTTTTAAAGATGACACCTGCACATGTTATGGCGACTTTAGTAGTCGTCGGTGCAGTATTAGATGGACTTGGTTTATACGAGCCCTTGATTGATTATGCAGGCGCAGGAGCTACTGTACCCATTACGAGCTTTGGGAATGCCTTAGTTCACGGAGCATTAACGGAGGCTGAAAGAAATGGTTTAGTTGGAATCTTAACAGGTATATTTGAGGTTACTAGTGCTGGAATTTCAGCGGCAATAATATTCGCTTTTCTAATTGCAGTGACCTTTAAACCTAAAGGCTGAAGACTAAATGCTATAAATTAAATTTCATATCGAATAGTTATTAATTTAGAGGAGGGTATTAAACTTGAAAATAGGAATACCAAGGGCATTTTTATATCATAAATACTTCCCTATGTGGGATATGTTTTTTCGTGAATTAGGAGTTAAAGTTGTTGTATCGCCAGACACAAACAATGAAATTATGCAGCAAGGGGTAATGAACACCATTGACGAAGCGTGTTTACCTCTTAAGGTGTATTTAGGGCATGTGATTAAACTTACAAAGGAAAAAGTTGATTTTATCTTTATCCCGCGTTTTATTAGTGTAGAAAAGCATCGATATTTGTGTCCAAAATTTTTAGGTCTACCAGATTTAATTAGAAACACCACGCAAACATTTAACCTACCAGAAATATTAGACCCAACAATTAATATGAGGATTACTAAGAAAGAATTCTATCTAGAGGTTTTAAAGCTTGCCAGTAGACTGAATAAAAATCCTGTGCGAATATACAATGCTGTAAGTAAGGCCTTTAAGGCTAATGAAAACTACAAACAATTAGTATTAGCAGGCTACAGCTATACAGAAGCTTTAAAAATTTATCAGAAACAATCTGCTACATTTGCAGATACAAACTTTTTAGAAAATAGCCAGCAACAAGCTACAAATAAGCCATTCAAAATTGCAGTTATCAGTCATTCGTATATTTTACACGACCCTCATATGTCTATGAATCTTTTAAATAAGCTAGATGAAATGGGTTGTGAGATTAAAACGCCAGAGATGCTAGAAGGTGATGTCATAGATAAATCCTTAGAGAATTTACAAAAGGATATGTTTTGGTCATTGAACAGGGAAATCATGGGCGCTTCTTTCTATCATTTAGCTAAAAAAGATATAGACGGAATGATTATTTTAAATGCCTTTGCCTGTGGTCCAGATGCGATCACTAAGGAGCTAATAGAGAGGCTTTGTAAACGTGAATCAGAAATTCCAATGCTTTCTTTAACTATTGACGAACATACAGGTGAAGCTGGTTTTGTTACTAGATTAGAAGCGTTTATTGACATGATTAAGCGTAAAGATAAAGGAGGCTATAAAGATGAAAGTAACCTTTCCACACATGGGGAGCTTCTATGTAGGGATAAAAGCGTTGTTTGAAGCATTGGATGTTGAGGTTGTTGTTCCCCCACCAATTACAAAGCGAACGATGACGCTGGGAAGTATTAATGGGCCTGAGTCTGCGTGTTTACCATTAAAGATAAACCTAGGAAATTTTATTGAAGCTATTGAAAAAGGTGCAGACACTGTCGTGATGGCAGGCGGTCATGGGCCGTGTAGATTTGGATATTTTGCACAGGTCCATCGAGAAATTTTAACTGACCTTGGTTATAATGTAAATGTTTTAGTTATTGAACAGCCAAAAACAGGTAGAAAAGACTTTTTTAAAAGTATTAAATCTTATTTTCCAGACAAGAGTTGGTTACAGCTACTGAAAGCTATACATTTCGGCTGGAAGAAAGTAAATGCACTCGACTCTATTGAGGGTCGCATTTTAAAAAATAGGGCATATGAAATCATTAGTGGTAGCCATAGTGCATTATGGAAGAAAGCAATCGTTAAAGTAGATGCAGCGACTACAAATGCAGAAATCGAGACAGTATACAATCAATTAGTTGTTGAGTTAGATGCTATTCCCAAAGACTATAATAGAGACGTGTTACAAATGGCAGTAATAGGTGAAATCTATTTAATGCTTGAGCCTACTGCCAATTTAAACGTAGATGAGAAGCTAGGCAATTTAGGCGTTAGTCTGATTCGTACAGAATACGTTAGCGACTATATTAGAGAAAAGGTTTTTAAAACGCAAAGTAATAAACAATTATTTAAACTTGCAAAGCCGTATATGAGAAATGAGTTTGGTGGCCATGGTCTCCATACCATAGCAAATACAATTAAATATGGACGTAAAGGATTTGATGGAGTAGTTCAGATTATGCCGTTTACATGTGTTCCAGAAATCGTTAGCATGGCAGTTCTAGACCATGTTACTGAAAAAGAAAACATACCAGCTTTATCACTGATTTTTGATGAGCATTCAGGGGAAGCTGGTGTTGATACTAGATTAGAAGCCTTTGTTGATTTAGTGCGTCGAAAGAAAAAACAGAAGAAAGAGGTTTTAGTATGAATGTATACCTAGGCATAGATGTTGGTTCGGTAAGTACTAATATAGTTACTATAGATGAACAGGGCAAGGTAATAACCTCCCTATATTTAAGAACCCATGGCCGACCAATTCAAACAGTGCAAAATGGTATGAAGCTACTGGCTAAAGAATTACCTGAAAACGTAAAAATTGCTGGTGTAGGTACGACTGGTAGTGCTAGAAACTTAACTAGTATAATTGCTGGCGGAGATGTCGTTAAGAATGAAATTACGGCTCACGCTGTTGCTGCACAGTATCTTATTCCAGATGTTCGAACTGTAATTGAAATCGGCGGCCAAGATTCTAAGCTGATATTATTAGAAAATGGGATAATTACAGACTTTGCAATGAATACTGTATGTGCTGCTGGTACAGGTTCCTTTTTAGATCAGCAAGCATCAAGGCTAGGCATACCGATAGAAGAGTTCGGAACCTATGCATTACAATCGAGTGTAGATGTACGAATTGCAGGAAGATGTGGGGTTTTCGCAGAATCAGATATGATTCATAAACAGCAGATTGGTTGTAATATCGAGGATATTATATATGGCTTGTGTAAAGCACTAGCCCGTAACTTTATTAACAACCTAGCTAAAGGTAAAAACATTGTCGGACCTGTAATATTCCAAGGTGGGGTTGCTGCTAATGCAGGTCTGAAAAAGGCCTTTGAAGAAGTACTAGAACTGGAAATTCATATACCAGAATACTACAATGTTATGGGTGCAATTGGCTGTGCAATTTTAGCTAAAGAAGAAGTAATGGAGACTAAGAAAACAAACTTTAGAGGGTTTGAAATGTCTGACCAGAAGTTTTTAACACGAGGTTATGACTGCAATGATTGTCCAAATAGCTGTGAAGTGATAGAGACGGTAATGAATGATGAGGTAATTGCTTGCTGGGGAGATAAATGCGGCAAGTATCAGAATAAAGCAAAAAGCAAAGTGAATAATTAAGCAATATTTGCATAGCAGTTCTGGATAGATCGTAAAGATTGAAATTGTATGATGTTAATGTTAAAATAACTAACATGGATTTTCGATTATTCTAAATTGGGAGTAAGGGAGCGGTAATAATGTATTTACATGGTACGAGTAAAATTAATGATAAGGGTCATTTGGAAATAGGTGGATGTGATACGGTAGAATTGGCTAGGGAATTTGGCACGCCTTTATATGTTTTTGATGAAGCGTTAATACGTCAGCAGATTCAAAAATATCATGAGGCTTTTCAAAAAAGTGGTCTAAAATATCAGGTTGCCTATGCTAGTAAAGCTTTTTCTACTGTGGCTATGTACAAGCTAGCTAATCAAGAAAAAATGTCCTTAGAAGTTGTTTCTGAGGGAGAACTACATACTGCAGTTAAGGCTGATTTTCCAAGGGAAAGAATCCATTTCCATGGAAATAATAAAACCGTATCAGAAATTAATTATGGATTAGATGAAAATATAGGGTGCTTTGTAGTAGACAACTATTGTGAGCTTGAGCTTTTAAATAAGCTGGCTGCAGACAAGGGTAAAACAGCAAAAATTCTGATGAGGATTACCCCTGGAGTGGAAGCACATACCCATGAGTATATTCAGACAGGGCAGGCAGATTCTAAGTTTGGCTTTGATTTGAATAATGGTCAAGCAAGGACTGGAGTCGAAAAGGTGCAAGAACTAAATAACATTGAGTTATTAGGCTTCCATGCTCACATTGGTTCGCAAATCTTTGATGTTAAAGGTTTCCAAATGGCAGCTGATAAAATGGTTAATTGGTTTGCTCAAGTTAAAAAAGACTTTGGTATGCCTTTACAGGTGCTGAATTTAGGTGGAGGATTTGGTATTCGCTATCATAAGGAAGATACTCCATTACCTGTTGGTGACTATATCGCAGCATTATCAGAAACAATTCAGGCAGAATCTAAGAAATTAGGCCTTGACGCTCCAGAGATTTGGGTAGAGCCAGGAAGAAGTATTGTTGGAGAAGCGGGCACAACCCTTTATACTATAGGAACCTATAAGGATATTCCAGGAATCCGCAGGTATATAGCAGTTGATGGTGGGATGACAGATAACCTGCGTCCAGCAATGTATAAGGCAAAATATGAGGCGATGGTTGCTAATAAAGCGAATGAAACAAAGCTTGAAACAGTATCTGTTGCTGGAAAATGCTGCGAAAGTGGCGACATGCTAATCTGGGATGTTGACTTACCAGCTGTAAATCCTGGAGATATATTAGCAGTTTCAAGCACTGGTGCATATGGATATTCTATGGCTAATAACTATAACCGTATTCCGAGAGCAGCTGTTGTATTCGTGCAAAACGGTCAAGCAGATTTAGTGGTAGAGCGTGAAAGCTTAAATGACATCATCAAAAACGACCGTATACCAGAAAGATTTCTGTAAGATCAATTTGAATAAGTGCTTTACAAAACTATAAACATTAGGTAACATGTGTTTTATACTATCAGATTTATAAATTTCAATTGAATAAGATGAACTGACAAGGGGCAGGGTGTAATTCCCGACCGGCGGTAACGTGCATAACGAAGCCCGCGAGCTGTTTCGCTAAATGATTTAGTGTAAATGGCAGATTTGGTGTAAAACCAAAGCCGACAGTTAAAGTCTGGATGGGATATCAGTTTATCTAAAGCTTTTTTGCCATACTTGTTTTGCCATGTTTATTTAATATATTCATGACACAACTATTGTTGCGTATCGCCCCTTTTATATAGAAGGGGCGTTTTTTATGACCTAGTCATGAGCGTAAATAGCTTTGGTACATTTCAGTCTTTGGGGGTGACGTGATGACGGCGGTAGAGTATATGGAATTAGCAATAAAATTAGCAGCTTCAGCAATAGGTAGAACAAGCCCTAATCCATTGGTTGGTGCAGTGGTAGTTAAGAATCAACGTATCATAGGTATGGGTGCACACCTGTGTGCAGGTAAAGAGCATGCGGAAGTAAATGCATTGAATATGGCTGGCATAGAGGCAAAGGGAGCTACCATGTATGTTACGTTAGAGCCATGCAATCACTATGGTAAAACACCTCCATGTACAGAAAGAATTATCAAGGAAGGGATTTCTAAGGTGTATGTAGCTTCGTTAGATCCAAATCCTTTAGTAGCTGGTGAGGGGATTAAAAGGCTCGAAGCAGCAGGCATAGAGGTTGAAATTGGACTGCTTGAGCACAAAGAAAAACAATTAAATGAAGTATTTCATAAGTTTATAACAAAAAAAGAGCCGTTTATTATTTTAAAAACAGCTATGACCCTAGATGGTAAGATAGCAACTAGAACTAATGATAGTAAATGGATAACAAATGAAGCATCAAGAAACAAAGTCCATCAAATTCGTAATCAAGTAGATGGTATAATGGTTGGCGTACATACTATCATAGCAGATAACCCAATTCTTACCACGCGTTTGCCAGAGGGTGGCATAAATCCAACCCGCATTATATTGGATAGCAAGCTATCGATACCAGAGTCAGCCCAGGTGCTAGATATGAACGTTGCACCTACAATTATAGCTTGCACGGAAAAAAGAGATAAGAATAAGGCCATAAGGCTAGAAAAACTGGGTGTAAAGGTTATTGTATGTAAGGAAATGGAAAACAGAATTGATATAGCAGATTGCCTTAAGAGGCTTGGAGAAGCTGGTATAACTAGTGTGCTCGTAGAAGGTGGAAGTCAAGTTCATGGCAGTTTTTTAGAAGCTCAAAAGCACGATAAATTTATGGTATTCATAGCTCCGAAAATTATTGGCGGAGAGTCAGCAATTACTGCCTTTGGAGGTAGGGGACTTGAACTTATGAGCCAGGCGATTCAACTAGATAATATAGAAATTGAGCAATTAGATAATGATATTTTAATAACGGGATACCCTAAGAAACAAAGGAAAGATAGGTGAAAAACCAATGTTTACAGGTATTGTTGAAGAAATAGGTAACATTCAGTCAATTCAACAAGTAAAAGGATTAGGCAAACGCTTATCAATTAAAGCTCAGGTAGTACTAGAAGATGTGAACATTGGAGATAGTATCGCAGTAAATGGGATTTGTTTAACAGTGACAGAGTTCAGCAAAAATATGTTTTCCGTTGATGTGATGCCAGAAACTATTGAGAAAACAAATCTTAAGGAGCTAAAGTCTGGTAGCCCAGTGAACCTAGAACGTGCTATGCAAGTGGGAGGGCGTTTTGGAGGACATATTGTAAGTGGTCATATAGATGGTATTGCAACAATAATTGATAAGAAAGAAGTAGCAAATGCAATTATATATACATTTAAGCCTGCTCAAACACTATTAAAATATATGGTTCCAAAAGGCTCTGTGACTATAGATGGAATCAGTTTAACATTAGTAGATGTTGATGCATCAAGCTTTTCTATTTCACTAATTCCGCACACTAAAGACGTAACAATCCTCGGTAGTAAGCAGAGTGGTGATTATGTAAATGTAGAATGTGATATGCTTGCTAAGTATGTAGAAAAACTACTTTACTCAAGGGATGATCAAGCTAAAACTAAAGCAACAAGCAAAGCTAAAATTGATATGGAATATTTAGCATCAAAAGGAATGCTCTAAATTGAAAATGGAAATCAATTGTTAGATATGGAGGAGAAGATATGTTCAATAGCATCGAAGAAGCTTTAGATGATTTAAAAGCAGGCAAAATTATTATAGTTGTTGATGATGAAGATCGTGAAAATGAAGGGGATTTTGTTTGCCTAGCAGACAAGGCTACCCCTGAAAATATTAACTTTATGATAACGAAGGGTCGTGGGTTAGTATGTGTTCCAATAACTTGTCAAAGGGCTAAGGAGCTAAAGCTACAGCCAATGGTTGATAACAATACGGATCCACATTGTACAGCCTTCACAGTTTCTATCGATGGACCCAACTCAACTACGGGAATATCTGCTTTTGAACGATCAGAGACAATAATGGAAATGTTGAACCCTGATGCTAAGCCTGAGAGCTTCAAAAAGCCTGGTCATATCTTTCCGTTAGTTGCGAAGGATGGCGGAGTTCTTGTGCGCGCTGGTCATACAGAAGCTTCAGTAGACCTGTCGAGGCTTGCTGGCAGTTATCCTGCCAGTGTAATCTGCGAAATAATTAACGATGACGGTACAATGGCAAGGGTACCAGAATTACAAGTTATTGCTGAGAAATATGATTTAAAAATGATAACAATTAAAGATTTAATTAGTTATCGAGCATCCAATGAAAAGCATGTGGAGGTCGCTGCAGAAGCTAAATTGCCATCTGAATATGGTGAATTTAAAGTATTAGTCTACAAAAATAGCTTTGACACAAAAGAGCATTTAGCAATCGTAAAGGGCGAAATTAAAGAAGAAGAGCCTGTACTTGTGCGTGTCCATTCCGAATGCTTAACTGGTGATGTCTTAGGGTCGTTACGCTGCGATTGTGGATCACAGCTGCATGAAGCCTTAAGAAAAATCGATGAGACAGGATCTGGGGTACTATTATACATGCGCCAAGAGGGTCGCGGCATCGGGTTAACCAATAAGATTAAGGCATATAATTTGCAAGACCAAGGACTAGACACTGTAGAAGCTAACCTGCAGTTAGGGTTTGCAGCTGACCTAAGAGACTACGGTATAGGTGCTCAAATATTAAAGGATTTAAACGTGAAAGATATTCGTCTAATGACCAACAATCCTAAAAAGCTAAAAGGCTTAGAAGGATATGGACTTAGAATTGTAGATAGGGTGCCTCTAGAGGTAGGATGCTGTACTTGTAATAGTGGTTACCTAAAAACAAAAAAAGAAAAGCTAGGACATATGTTAGACCTCTAGTATGAAGCAGTAAATCATATCTGAAAACAAAATATATTAAATCTACTATAATAAACAAAGGAGATAGGACATGAGAACATTTGAAGGTAATTTAATTGGAAAAGGGTTAAAAATAGGAATTGTAGTTGGAAGGTTTAATGAATTTATCTCATCGAAATTATTATCAGGAGCACTGGATGCGTTAAAGCGTCATGGTATTGAAGAAGATAACGTTGACACTGCATGGGTTCCTGGGGCATTTGAAATCCCTTTAATCGCACAAAAAATGGCTAACACTGAAAAGTATGATGCCGTGATTACCTTAGGTGCAGTTATTCGAGGATCGACACCACATTTTGATTATGTATGCAGCGAGGTTGCAAAGGGAGTAGCAGCTACTACGATGAAAACTGATTTGCCAGTTATTTTTGGAGTATTAACGGTTGATTCTATTGAACAGGCGATTGAGCGTGCAGGAACAAAAGCTGGTAATAAAGGCTGGGAAGCAGCTGTTTCAGCAATTGAAATGGCAAATTTAAGTATGCAGTTTAAGAAATAAGTATATTTTTAGAAATCATCCTACGCTTAACTTGTGATTTAATCTGTAAATAGGTTATAATTTCTAAGAAGCTTGACCAGTATTCGTGGAATTTGATAAAAAGGTTTCTTAGGAGGTAAATAATGCAAGGGCAAACAAAGACGACATTGATGAGTGGGATGCGTCCAACAGGTGAATTACATCTGGGTAATTACCTAGGGGCGCTAGAAAATTGGGTGCAATTACAAAATGAATATTATTGTTATTTTTCTATAGTAGACTGGCATGCACTGACAACTGCATACAAGGAAACGGATAAGCTAGAAGAACGAATATTTGATATGGCTTGCGACTGGCTAGCTGCAGGTCTAGACCCAGATAAGTGTGCGATTTTTAGACAGTCGCATATTAAGGAAATAGCTGAATTACATTTGTTGTTTTCAATGGTAATCCCATTATCTTGGCTTGAAAGGGTACCTACATATAAGGATCAACTACAGCAGCTTAAAGAAAAGGAAATCAACACCTATGGATTTTTAGGCTATCCATTGTTGCAAGCTGCAGACATACTAATCTGTCAAGCAGAGGTTATACCAGTTGGAGAAGATCAAGTACCACATATTGAACTGACAAGGGAAGTTGGTAGACGCTTCAACCATCTATATAATACTGAGGTTTTTAATGACCCAATAGCGAAATTAACTGAGAACAAAGTTCTACCAGGTCTTGATAACCGAAAAATGAGTAAAAGCTATAACAACTATATAAGGCTTACAGCTAGCCCTGATGAAGTTATTCAAAAGGTTAGGAGTATGGTTACTGATCCAAATAGAGTTCGTAAAAATGACCCTGGTAATCCAGATGTTTGTAGCGCATATGCCTACCATAAAATTTTTAACGCATCTAATGCTGTAGAAACAGAGCAGTCATGTAAGCAAGGAAGTATTGGCTGCATGGACTGTAAAAAGGCACTGGCAATACAGCTAACAGAGTTGATTCAGCCAATCTATGAAAAGAAGCAAGAACTCAAGAATAACCCAGATTACGTTTATGACGTATTAGCTGATGGTGCTGAAAAAACTAGAATAGTAGCGAACGAAACTATGGAAAAAGTCAGGAAAATTATGGGGATATAACAATGGCGTATAAAGTAAGGTTAGAGTCATTTGAGGGTCCGCTTGATTTATTACTACATTTAATTGATAAAGCTGAGGTAGATATTTATGATATATCTATCGCTGAGATTACACAGCAGTACCTAGAATATCTAAATGCCTTGCAAAAATTAGAGCTTGATATTGCTAGTGAGTTCATATTAATGGCGGCCACATTACTTTCGATTAAAAGCAGGAAGTTATTACCAAAGCCAATTGAACTTTTAGAGCCTGACTTAGAATATGAAGAGCTTGATCCTCAAGCAGAGTTAATACGTAGACTCATAGAATATAAAAAATATAAAAATGTCACAGAATTTCTAAAAGAGCGAGAATTAAATCGAGGATTATTCCTCTCTAAGCCTCCTTCTGCGCTAATGCAGTCAGAAACATCTGGTTATAGTATGCAATTAGACGGGATTTCAATTTATGAACTAGTTCGCGCATACATATTCTTAATGCAAAAGCGTAATAAAATTGAACCTGTTGCTACAATTCAAAAAGACCAGATTTCCGTTCAAGAAAAAATTGAGCATATACGTATACAATTAAAAGAGAAGGATATTGTATCCTTCTCGAATTTAATTATTACAAACAATACAGCTGAGGTAGTTTCTACTTTGTTAGCAGTACTAGAATTGATGAAGTCTAGAGAAGTTACATGTATTCAGGACAGCTTATTTGAGGACTTTATAATCATTCCTGTAGTTAATGAGGCCAGAGAAGACATGGGGGATGTAAATGGATGATTTAGAAAAAAAGCGTATTATAGAAGGAATCCTTTACTTGGCAGGGGAAGAAGGCATATCATCTACACAGGTAAGTACAATCCTAGAGACGGATGTAGATGATGCACTTGACCTACTATATGATTTGCAGTCTGATTTTAAAAGATTTAATAGAGGAATTCAGATTGTCCAAATTGCAGATGTTTTTCAATTAACAACCTGTGCTGAACATGCAGCATATTATGAGAAGCTTGTTAAAGAAAATCAACAATCATCATTATCTCAAGCAGCACTTGAAACTCTTGCGATTATAGCATACCAGCAGCCTTTAACTAGGTCTGAAGTTGAAGAGATAAGGGGTGTTAAGTCAGAGAAAGCAATTAACACACTCCTACAAAGAAATCTAATCGAAGAGGCAGGTAGAAAACAAGGTGTTGGTAGAGCTAGATTATATAGAACTACCCATGATTTCCTTGATTGTTTTGGATTAAAAGAGATAAAGGATTTACCTCCACTTCCCGATCTTTCATTTGACGAAGAAGAGCAAATTAGAAGTCTGTTTGATGAAAAACATAGCGAATAGTTATGTTTTTTGTTTTGTCTAGTTTATAGCTTTTATTTATTCCATTTTTGGCAATACTAGTGAAGATAACATGGATTTCGTGAAGCCACTGTCTAAGCGAAAGTCTAATGGGGGATTCTTTATGTTGCCTTGGTATTTAATTTTATTAATTTTTTTAAGTTTTTTTGTTTTATTAATTCTAATAACTAATACCAAAGTAGAAATATTATTTCAAAGACATGGAGATGAAAATGACTATCTATCTATTAAGTTAGTTTTATTAAGATTCATTACGATAAAAAAAGAATTTCCTATTATCGATATCGTAAAGAAAGATAATAAGTTAAGGGTTCGTTTGAAATCAAAAAAATTATTTTCAGGTGAAATTAAAAATAATAACCTCAACTTAAGGTTAATTAGAAGATTAATCAGAATAATTTGCAAGTTAACTAGAAATCTACATCATTTCTTAAAACAGATGCGTCAGCTTTTAAATGGTTTCAAAATCATTAAGTTTCAATGGACAACACATATAGGTATAGATGATGCAGCAGTATTAGGGCCTACGGTAGGTGGTATGTGGGCGCTCAAAGGTACATTGTTGCAGCAAGTATTTTATTTTTTTCCATTATTATCAAAACCGAGTATCAATGTTACTCCAGAATTTCAACAAAACCACATGAAAACCCAGTTGCACTGTATATTCCAATTTAAGGTAGGATATGCTATGTATGTTGGTATAAAATTTTTAAACATGTATAGGAAGGGAGTTCGCCATGTCTGAACATCCAATCAAAAGCTTAATGTCAACTGCAATGGAAAATATTAAAGGTATGATAGATGTAAACGCGATTGTAGGGGATGCAGTAAAAGCTCCAGATGGAAGCTTAATCATTCCCATATCAAAGGTTGGTTTTGGTTTTGCTGCAGGGGGTACTGAGTTTGATATCGGTGAAACTGATAAAATTGGTTCGTATCCTTTCGGTGGTGGAAGCGGAGGAGGGGTTTCGATTTCTCCTGTGGCATTTTTAGTAATTAGGAATGGTGACATACGCTTATTATCTTTAGATAATAATACGCACTTATTAAATCGTATTATTGACCTTACACCTGAAGTAGTTGAAAAAATACAAAAAGCCATAAATAAAGATAGTAACTCAACAAATCAAGACCATGTTTAGTTATATATAAAGAACGTCAGCTATTAATTCAATTGTATTTTAAAGCAAGCCTAATTATTGGGCTTGTTTTTTTCGTTCTAGCTAATTTGTTTGGGACATATATTACAATTGGGAGGGATTGATAAATGAATGGTTATAAATTATACACACCATGTAAAAAAGTTATTTCTATAATTATTATCACATGCCTACTTACAATTAGCTTTAAACCGATGGTGGTAGCGGCTGTTTCAATTAGTGCAGAAACTGCAGTGCTTGTTGACGTAGAAACTGGTAGAGTGCTTTATAGTAAAAATGCCGACAAGCAGATGAAAATAGCTTCATTAACTAAAATTATGACTGCTATTTTAGCAATAGAAAATGCTGATTTAGACGATAAGGTAAAAACCAGTAAGAATGCTTTTGGGGTAGAAGGCTCATCTATATATTTGAAGCTTAACGAAAAAATGAAGCTTCATGATATGTTGTATGGACTTATGTTAAGGTCAGGGAATGACGCTGCAACGGCTATAGCAGAACATGTTAGTGGTAGCATGGATGAATTTGCTGAGCTTATGAATAAGAAAGCGCTTGAGCTAGGTATGAATGGTACGATGTTTTCTAACTCACATGGTCTTGATTGGGGTGAAGGGAACTATTCTACAGCAAATGATATGGGAAAATTACTAGCATACTCTTTACGTAACCCTGTTTTTAAAGAAATCGTTAGTACAAAAGTTAAGAAAGTACCGTGGGAAGGCGAAAGCTATGACCGGGTATTTTATAATAAAAATAAGATGTTGAGCTTATATCCTGGTGGAGATGGCGTAAAGACAGGGTATACAAAGCGCGCTGGACGCTGTCTGGCTTCATCAGCTTCAAAAGACGATTGGCAGCTTGCCACTATAGTGCTAAATGCACCAGACTGGTGGCGTGACTCGGCACGCTTGTTAGACTATGGTTTTGAAACATACCATCGACATCATGTGGTTGAAATAGAAACACCATTGCAGGAAATTATTGTTATCAATGGTCAAGCAGATGCTATTAATGTTGTCGCAAAAAAGCGAATATATTATCCAATCATTGAAGGTGAGGAGAATGATTTTACATACGCATGGGAACTACCGACCACTATTAAAGCTCCAGTAGCTAAGGATGAGCATATTGGTGATGTGATTATAGACTTCCAGGGCGAGAAAATAGCACGGATTCCACTATATAGTGATACAGAAGTTAAGCGTTTAGGATTTTTTGAACGCTTGCGTAATTTTTTTCGATGATTAACGGCATTTGGTTATTTTTTGTAGCCTTTGGAATTGGATATTCAGCATTAGCTGGTAATATTGACCAAGTGACAAGTTCGATACTTAAAGGGGCAGAGTTAGGGGTAGGAGTAAGCTTAGGTCTAATTAGCATTCTTGTTTTTTGGTTAGGAATTGTTAAGATAGCCGAAAAGGCAGGTTTAATTGATAAACTATCTATATTATTATCGCCGATAGCAAAGTTTTTGTTTCCGGAAATACCCAAAAATCATCCTGCAATGGGTTATATATTATCCAATATGAGCGCTAACATGCTAGGTATTGGTAATGCGGCTACACCTTTGGGACTAAAAGCCATGGAGGAGCTACAAAAGCTAAACAAAAATAAGGAAGTCGCCAGTAAAGCAATGTGTACTTTACTGGCACTAAATACATCAAGTATTACTTTAATTCCAACAACAATTATTGGGTTGAGATTAAAGTTTGAGTCTGCTGACCCAACAGAAATTGTTTTTACAACAATTTTTGCTACCTTGATATCGACATTTGTGGCCATTTCTGTAGATAAATATTATCGGAGAAAAGAGAGGCATATATATTGAACAACTAGGGGGAAAGTATGTGTTTGACTCAATAGCTATAATTTCAACATGGGCTATACCTAGCATTGTGGTAGGAATTCCACTTTATGCCTATTTTATAAAAAAAATACCCGTTTATGAAACATTTATTGAGGGGGCAAAGAGTGGATTTACGACAGCTATTACAATAATGCCCCATTTGGTTGGGATGATGGTAGCTATTACGATTTTTAGAGAGTCTGGAGCCCTTGATTTTTTCCTGCGTCTTGTAGAACCAATACTTGCCCCTTTAATGATACCTAAAGAAGTCTTTCCTTTAGGTATACTCAGGCCTATTTCAGGTAGCGCAGCCCTTGGATTTACGACTGATATCTTGAACACATATGGACCAGATTCATTAATTGGTAGAATTGCCAGTACTGTTCAAGGTAGCACTGACACAACTCTTTATGTGTTAACTGTTTATTTCGGGAGCGTTGGCGTAAAGAAAATAAGATATGCTTTGAAGGTCGGTCTATTAGCCGATTTAGGTGGTTTTTTAGCTGCTGTTTACATCTGTGTACTTGTATTTGGCGGTCAATAAAAACTAGCATTAGTTAAGTTGAAACAAATTTTTTTCTTGATAAACCACTAACAAGACTGATATGTTATTTATGTCAGTCTTTTGTCATGTTAAACATCTTTATTTGCTTATTTTGATTAAGGTAGTAGAGGTTTGGTATAATGAATGATATGACAACTAAAATGTTTGTAGAAAATGGTGACGATATGGAACGATTACAAAAGTACATGGCTGCCTGTGGAGTTGCTTCTAGACGAAAGAGCGAACAACTGATAGAATCAGGAGCAGTTACTGTCAATGGACGAGTTATTAAAGAAATGGGATATCAAGTAAATCCCCATGCGGATGATGTGAAGGTGTATGGGCAGAGGATAAACACAGAAGAGAAAATATACATACTTTTAAATAAACCCAGAGGATACGTAACCACCGCTTCAGATCCACAAAACAGGAGGATTATTCTAGACTTATTAAAGGACGTACAGCATCGTGTGTATCCTGTTGGCAGATTAGACATTGATACAAGTGGTCTTTTGATATTAACTAATGATGGGGATTTAGCTCAAAGACTTGCCCATCCTAGCTATGAAATTGATAAAGTCTACCTAGCTAAGATTAAAGGTATACCTGATGCAGCAGCTCTTGAAAAATTACAGTCAGGAATTCAGCTAGAGGACGGAATCACAGCACCTGCTAATGCTAGGATAATAAAAATTGAAAATAATAACGCTGTAGTTGAAATTACAATTCATGAAGGAAGAAATAGACAGGTACGTAGGATGTTAGATGCAATAGGTCATCCAGTATTAAGACTGAGTCGTGAAAGAATTGGGTTTTTGTCAGTAGAGGGACTAAAGCCTGGACGGTACAGACAATTACAGTCGGAAGAGCTTATTGAACTAAAAAGAATGCTAGATATTTAAAAAATGAGGTGTGCAAAATTGGAAGAAACTAAGAAGATACTTATCGTAGATGATGAAGATCGTATTAGACAATTATTGAAATTATACCTAGAAAGAGAAGGTTTTATTATTGAAGAAGCTGACGAAGGTTTAACTGCCTATAATAAAATACTTAACGGCAATTATGATCTTGTACTATTAGATATCATGTTGCCAGGTATGGATGGTTGGGAAATATGTCAAAAAGTCAGGGAAACGATGACATTACCAATTGTATTATTAACAGCAAAGGGAGAAGAAGAAAATAGAATTCATGGTTTTGAACTAGGCGCTGACGATTATGTTGTCAAGCCCTTTAGTCCACGTGAAGTAGTGATGCGTGTTAAAGCTCTATTAAAAAGGTCATCAGCTACAGCATATTTAGAAACTGGAAATCAGTCTGCTAATGTGTTGATTTTTCCTGATATAATAATTGACCACGATGCACATGCCGTACAGGTTAATGGCCAAGAAGTAAGCTTAACTCCAAAGGAATATGATTTACTTTATTATATAGCACGAAAGCCTGATAAAGTTTTTAGTAGGGAAGAATTACTTAAAGAAGTCTGGAACTATGATTTTTTTGGTGATTTAAGGACAGTAGATACCCATGTTAAAAGATTACGAGAGAAACTAGGGAAAATATCTCCAGATGCTGAGCAGAGAATTGCAACCGTCTGGGGTGTCGGTTATAAATTCAAGCCTGGAAAAATAGAAAGTTAAACGATGGGGTTCTAGCATGATACGAAAAAGTATTATATTAAAATTATGGCTCTCGATTTTAATACTAATGTTAGTAGCGATAGCATTTTTAGGGGTGTTCTTAGGTAAATACTTCGATGATTTATACTACTCGTTTGAAATCAGGAGTCTATTATCTAAAGCTAATCATATAGCAGAGGTAGTAGTCTTTAGAGAAGATAAGAAGCTTGCTACTGAAATTATATGGGAATTAGCCCGGGAGATTAACGCATCAGTGGTGATAGACACACGATGGGAATCAATAGGTACAATTGCAACTGGACCAAGAATTGATGAAATACCTGAAGAAGCGAGATTTTCCGCTGAAGATATCGAGTTGGTGTATAGCGGTTTTTCTGTGACGCAGCGTGGAACAATAGTAGATACCCAAACAGAAATTTTATCTGTAGCAGTTCCACTAGTAAATCAAAGAAGAGAAATATTTGGTGTTGTAATGGTTTATAAGCCTGCGCAGCAAATAACGGAAATTATTAATGAAGCTAAAATGCTAATTGTGTATACCTTTACAATTGCATTTTTATTAAGCATAGTATTAGCGTTTTATTTAACTAAGCGGATATCCGATCCGTTACTACAAATGAATGAAGTTGCACAAAGCATGGCTGAGGGTAAATTCACAGGTAATATAGAAGTTAAGACGGAAGACGAGATAGGTACGCTAGGTAGGACAATGAATGTTCTCGCTTTAGAGCTTAATAGCTCAATACAATCATTAAATAAAGAAAAAGAACAATTAAATAGTATTCTAAGCAGTATGTCAGATGCTGTAATAACTATTAATAAGAATCAACAAATAGTAATTGCAAATCCACCAGCAACGAAGTTGTTAAAAAGATGGATATTAAACTATCGAACAGGATATAAATATCCAATAGATAGATTGCCACAGGAATTAGTAGAGATTTTCAAAGATGCTTTTACAAAAGAGGAAGAAACATATTATGATACTACTATGGATGGTCGTTCTTATGCAGTTACTATAGACCCGCTGTATCATATGAACAAAATTAACGGTGTTGTTGTAGTGCTTCGTGATGTAACCGAAGAAAAGAGAATGGATAAATTACGTAAAGATTTTGTTGCTAATGTATCCCACGAGCTTAGGACACCTCTATCAATGCTGCAGGGCTACAGTGAAGCATTGTTAGATGATATAGCCGATGATCCTAAAATGAGAAATGAGCTGGCTGGTATAATCTATGACGAGTCAATTCGAATGAAGCGACTTGTAAACGATTTATTAGATTTAGCTAAGCTCGAAGCTAGACAAATAGAATTAGAGAAAGAAACAGTAGAAGTAGGCGAAATACTTGACAACCTTATAAAAAAGTATAAAAAACTACACGAAAATAAAAACTTTACTTTGACTATTCAAGGAAATAAACCAATATATACCTATATAGATGTAGCAAGAATAGAACAAGTGCTTATTAATTTGATTGATAATGCTATTCGCCATACAGATGAAAAAGGTCAGATAGAAATCAAAGCAGCTCTTAATGATATGATAATTATTGAAGTCACTGATAATGGTGTAGGGATACCAGAGGAAGATGTTCCATTTGTATTTGAGCGATTCTATAAAGCTGATAAGGCCAGAACTAGATCTAAATCCGGGACAGGTCTCGGTTTAGCTATTAGTAAAAATATTATAGAAGCTCATAGCGGAGAAATTTCAGTACGAAGCCAAGTTGGTAAAGGCACAACGTTTACAATTGAGCTACCGAAATTAGCTTCTTAAATTTAGCAAAAAAAAGGATTTTACGATTTCGTATAGAATAGTATAAATAGCCTATAAAAAATGAGGTGTTAAACGGTGCTTACGGACTATCACGTTCATGTAGAACGGGGAAAATATCAATTAGAATGGCTGCAGAAATTTATAGACAAAGCAAAAGAAGAAGGTATCACTGAGTTAGGTATAAGTGAACACGCCTATAGATTTAAGGAAACAAAAGAAATATTATACAACCCGTGGATTGCTAAACGTCAAACAGAGTCTATCGATGAATACCTAGATATGTTGTTTACTGCTAGGGAAAATGGTATTAATATTAAAGTAGGAATAGAAATGGACTACATTCCAGGAAAAGAAGAAGCAATCCAGAACTTTCTTGAAAAATATCCATGGGATTATGTAATAGGCTCCATTCACTGGATTGATCAATGGGGATTTGACTTAAGTGAGATGAAGGACGAGTGGAGTAAGCGAAATGTTACTGATGTCTATAAAGTATATTTCGAAACACTTCTAAAACTTACCGAAAGTAAATTGTTTGATATTGTAGGGCACTTTGACGTTATAAAGATCTTTGGTCACGTGCCAGAGATGAGAGATGACTTGTTCCAATTAATCGATCAGGTTATTGACAGTATAGCGACTAATAATTTGGTTGTTGAAGTTAGTACTGCAGGTTACAGGAAGCCAGTGCGTGAATTGTATCCTAAGCCCGAGTGGTTAAGTAAATTTTATGAGAAAGATATACCTATTTGCCTGTCTTCTGATGCCCATACACCAGAAGATGTTGGCTCTGGATATGAAGATGTAATCCCGCTGATAGCAGAGGTAGGCTATGACAAACTTGCAATATTTAATAAGAGGAAGTATCAGTTGTTGAACTTCAGATAGCACTAAACTCATATAGCATAAAACCCCAGGACATCCTGGGGTTTTTAATGTTAGTAAAGACTAATTTTCAGCTTTTTGTTTTCTGATAGGTTTATGCTTAGTTCTGTAAGTCCACATTGAAGATTTTCTTGATGCCATCAATCTTCTCAAGAGACTCTATAACATCCTCAGAGATGCTCTTGTCAACTCCTAGAACCATAATAGCGTTACCACCAATTTCTTTTCGTCCTACCTGCATTGTAGCAATATTTATCTTGGCTTCTCCTAAGATTGTACCAACATTACCGATAATACCAGGCATATCTGTATGTTGGGCTATAAGCATATGACCAACTGGGTTAGCGTCTACTGTATAGCCATTGATATTAACTATTCTAGTCCCATAGCCATTTAATAATGATCCAGAAACTTTAACTTTGTCATTTGAGGTTGTTACAGTTATAGATACTAAGTTTGCAAAGCCTTTTGCTGTTGATGTTTTGCTTTCAATAATATCAACATGCTTTGATTTTGCCATCTTTAATGCGTTGATATAATTAACGTCATCTGCTAAGTGATAAGATAGTAAACCTCTAACAATGTATCTTGTTAATGGCTCGCATTTTAAATCAGCAATGTTACCAGCATAAGTAATTTCTAATTTTTCTATAATACCAGAGCAAAGCTGTGCAGCAAGCTGACCTAGCTTTTGTCCTAATTTTAAGTATGGTTTAAGTTCAGCAAAATCTTCTTCAGGTAATATTGGTAAATTAACCGCGTTTTTAAAGCCTTTACCCTTAAGTACGTTTGCTACTTCTTCAGCAACATCAATAGCTACATTCAATTGCGCTTCTTCGGTTGAAGCACCTAGGTGAGGTGTAGTTACTACCTGCGGTAAATCCAGCAGTGGGTTACCTACGGCTGGCTCTTCTTCAAACACATCTAAAGCTGCCCCTGCAACGATGCCCTCTTTAATAGCATCATATAATGCAACCTCATTAACAATTCCACCTCGGGCACAGTTAACAATCCTAACACCTTTTTTCATTGTAGCGAACTGCGGTTTATCTAGCATATATTTAGTTTCTTTAGTTAATGGAGTATGGAAAGTGATGAAATCAGCATTAGCAAAAATTTCTTCAACTGTAGCTAGGGTAATGCCTAATTTTTCAGCCCTTTCTTGTGACATGAATGGATCATATCCAAGTATCTCCATGTTAAAGGATTTTGCTCTCTTTACAACCTCGGCACCAATACGTCCAACACCAACAACACCTAGTACCTTTTTGTTCAACTCTACACCAGTAAAGGATTTACGATCCCATACTCCGTGCTTAAGTTTACCGTGGGCTTGCGGTATGTTACGTGCCATAGAGATTAACATAGCAAAAGCATGCTCAGCAGTTGATATTGTATTACCGTCAGGGGCATTGATTACTAATAAACCATGATCAGTGGCAGCATCTAAATCTATGTTATCAACACCGACTCCTGCTCTTCCGATAACCTTCAGGTTAGTGCCTGCATTAATAACTTCAGCAGTTACCTTTGTTTGGCTACGAACCAGCAATGCATCGTAATTACCAATAATTTTTAAAAGCTCCTCTTTTTCTAAACCAGTCTTAACATCTAATTCAATTTCTGAATCCTCTATTAAGGTTTTCAGTCCAACGTTTGATATCGGATCACTTACTAGAACTTTAAACATTGATTTTCTCCTCCCTAATTATCTTACTATTATATTTTTACATAAAATAAAAAAGCCATACATCCACATTTATGTTAAATACATAAAGGGACGCAGGACTTAGCCTCCGTGGTGCCACCCTTATTTATTATTGCTTATTAAATTCTTAATTTTATATTATACAAAAATTTAACACGGGGCGGTTGATTCGTCAAGTCTAAATAGCCGAAACATAATAAATATTTTTTCTGAATATAATGATTACAATATTGCAATTTGGGAGGGTTATATCATGAAAAGGATGACTGCTATTGCAATTGCGCTGCTTTTGGTTCTCTTATCCCTTTGGACAGGTCTATATAAAGCTGTAGAAGATCAAGAAGGCTTTTATTATATAAATCCGAATTTCGCTATGATGAATAAATCGTTGTTCTTACAGGAAAACGAGTATAGTAGTAAAAGAAATCTTAATCAAACAATAAAACTCTGTCGTGAAAATGCTATTAGAAAAGTTTACCTAGAATTATCGCCAGCCACAAAACAGCAACGCATTAAACAAGCAGAGGGGTTATTTAAGACATATGGTATTCAGGTTGGTTACTGGTATAATGTTCAATCTCCTGGCAGCTTAGGACTACTTGATACGTTAGAGCAAATAGAAGAAATTTATAATGAATTTCAGAAGTCTAACATAGATTTATATTTTATAATTCGAACATCAGCAGAAGAATTCCTTAGTTATCAGCAATCTTACTTAAACTTAATAGTAGAAGCTACTAATTATATAGATAATAAACGTAAAGACACAAATATAAATATTGATGTTGGTTGGATTATCCCTGCTATCTCTGAGAGTGATAATTATAGAGTTACTTACAATAATTATTCGAAAAGGGCTACGTACCACATTATGGATTTAGCTGACGTATTGGCGATTATACCAAAAACGCATACAAGCCTTAAATCACAGGTTCTGAATGAAACTATGTATGCTAATAGGATTGATAAAAAGGTGAACGTAGCTATAAGTGAACAGTCAGGCGATGGCTATGTTAATAATAAGCAATATTTTGTTCAGCTTGTAAATAAAGAATATCAAGAATTAATTCAGATTGCTCCTAATATTGAACTGATATTTCTTGACCAGAATATGTTGCTAGATAAGATAAGCTATAGATATGATTTAAATGGTGATGGCAAGGTTAATTTGCAGGATATAGGCATTTTTATTAGTGACTATATTAGGGGAGATACTACAGAAAAACATGATTTTAACCGCAGTCAAGTCGTAGATATATACGATTTAATATCAATATTTCTGAATTTGAGAGGCAGATAAATAATTAAGGATTGTGCGAATTATTATTTGTATTGGCTGGGAAGGCAGGGATCGAACCTACGAATACCAGAGTCAAAGTCTGGTGCCTTACCACTTGGCGACTTCCCAGCATAGATTGTTTATTACAACATTTATTATGCTGAATCTGAATTATCATATACATCCAATTATTTCATCATTAAATTGTTATAAAACAACCTTGATATTATCGCAAAACTGTTATATTATATAAATAACAGGTAAAGCTACATATATAATTACTTTTTTATATATTAAGCTGAATGGAGGGGGAACAACATGAAAATGCCAGCTTATGACCAAAATTATGCTCGTAAAATGCTTAAAAATATTGATGAAATAACACAATTCAACGAACTGTTATTCACACATGATGAAGTTGTTACTGAGTTTGTTAAGGTTGAATGTACTGGTTGTGGTGAAACTCACCTCTCGCCTCAAGTGATTCTAAACCCATATGGGTATGGAACAGAAGGTGCTGTTTTACTAGGTCAACATCATACCTGTAGTAAGTGTGGATTAGACTCGAAGATTATAGAGCCAATTTATCAACTACTATCAAAGGTTAAAAAATACGATTTGTATGACAATTTAGAAACTGTAGTTTAAGAGCTAATTATTAGCTCTTTTTTTTACACAGAGCCTGGAGCTACTGGTCATGCACAAAACAGGCCTCGCTGGACTATAGTACATATTAAGTGGGTTTATAATATGTATTGTATGAGGTGATATAAATGGTAGCAAATATAAAAAGATACTTTGCAGGCGGGAATACCTTCAAAGGATTTTATTCATTATATGAATCGGCACTAGCTAATTTAGGGCGCATTTTTATTATTAAAGGCGGTCCTGGAACAGGCAAGTCAACAATTATGCGAAATATTAGCTTAGAGTTAACGGACAGGGGTTATGATGTAGAGCATTTACATTGCTCATCTGATCCCAATTCGTTAGATGGTGTAATTGTTAGGGAGCTTAGTATTGGCATTGTAGATGGTACAGCTCCGCATGTAATTGAACCTGTAAACCCAGGAATTGTAGAAGAAATTATTAACCTAGGTGATTGCTGGGATAGGAATAAACTTCTGCCATACAAAGGGGAGATTGAAAAAATTACATCGTTAATTAAAGAACAGTTTGCTAAAGCGTATGATATTTTCGCTGAAGCTAAAGTAGTTAAGGATGAAATAAAGAAGCAATTTATAGATGATATGGATTATAAAGATGTTGACCGAGTGACACAACAACTCATCGCTGATTTGTTTAAAAACTATCAACCTCCATATGTGCGTCAATTGTTTTTTGGTGCTAATTCGCCAGAAGGATTTGTTGAATATATAGATAATATAACTAAAAACATTGAGAAACGCTATATTCTTAAAGGTGTTCCGGGCGCTGGGAAATCTACAATGCTGGCAAAAATCGCACAAAAAGCAGAAGAAATTAGATTTGACGTAGAGGTATATCGCTGTGCCCTTAATCCAGATGATATAGATATTGTTATCATACCGCCCTTGGGTATAGCGGTAATTGACGCAGGTAATAACTCATATGATATTGATATTCGCAAAAGTGATACTATTATAGATTTGACTAAAGGGTTAAATGGTGAATTTATTAATAAAGTTAGCGCAAAAACAAAGCAGCTACAATTAAAATATGATGAATTAATGACAGCAGGAACGAATCGAATAGCGCAAGCTAAACAGTTACATCAAGAAAAGGAAAGATTCTACATTGAAGCAATGGATTTTGAGAAAGTAAACGACAAAAAATTAGCTATTTTAAAAGAAATTTTACTTGAAGAAAAACGTTAATAAAAAGGCCTTGACATTAGATGGGAACTATAATACGCTACCCCATAAAATAGCTGATTTTATTAACGAATTTAGGGGAGTGAGATTATGACAGAACTACAATTGAAAGTACTACAATTACTTAAGGAAAACAGCAAAATTACAGCCAAAGAAATAGCAAGTATGTTAGATCAGGAAGTTGAAGCCATTGAGCAGCTAATTCAAGATATGGAAGCTGATGGTACGATAGTAAAATATACTGCTATTGTCAACTGGGAAAAAGTAGCTTCTGAGCAGGTTATTGCAATGATTGATGTTAAAGTAGCTCCGAAACGAGGGCAGGGATTTGATGCCTTAGCAGAAAGAATTTATAGATTCCCAGAGGTGCAATCTGTTTACTTAATGTCAGGTAGTTATGATCTATCTGTTGTAGTTGAAGGTAATAACTTAAAACAACTTGCTGAATTTGTGAGTGCACGACTCTCACCATTAGAAGACGTGGTATCTACGACTACTCATTTTATTCTAAAGAAATATAAAGAAAATGGCGTTATTCTTAATGACAAAGAAAAAGATCAGCGTTTGGTGGTTTCTCCATGAACATTCAAGAAAAGCTATCGCCCCAAGTCAAACAAATTCCACCATCTGGAATCCGTAAGTTTTTTGATTTAGTCGTAGCAACAAAGGGAGTTATATCTTTAGGGGTTGGAGAACCAGATTTTGTTACCCCGTGGCACGTGAGGGAGAGTTCTATCCATTCTTTAGAGCAGGGTATGACATCCTACACATCAAATTCAGGCTTATTAGAACTGCGTGAAGAGATTTGTCGTTATATGGATGAAACGTTTGCATTGAAGTATTCTCCAAACAACGAAATAATGGTAACTGTTGGTGCTAGTGAAGCCATTGACATAGCTTTAAGAACTATTGCGTCACAGGGTGATGAGGTGCTTATTGTTGAGCCTTGTTATGTTTCATATGGTCCGTGTGCTACTTTAGCTGGTGCTACACCGGTATCTGTACCTACCTATCAAAAAGATGATTTCAAACTTATGCCTGAGGTGTTGGAGTCTAAAATCACACCTAAATCTAAGGCGATTATTATGTGTTTCCCGAATAATCCTACTGGTGGGGTTATGGAAGAAGAAGATTTGAAAAAAATTGCCGACATTATAAAAAAACATGATTTGCTTGTTATTTCAGATGAGGTGTATGCTGAATTAACCTATGGTAAAAAACATGCTAGTATTGCGAATATTGAGGGTATGAAAGATCGCACAATATTGATTAGTGGACTATCAAAATCTTTTGCCATGACTGGCTGGAGGATAGGGTTTGCAATGGCCCATCCAGAGATTATTGCAGCTATGCTTAAGATTCATCAATATACAATCCTTTGTGCTCCGATTATGGGTCAAATCGCAGCGTTAGAAGCACTGCGAAATGGCAAATGCGAAATGGATAAAATGATTGAACAATATGACCAAAGAAGGAAGTTGATTGTTAAAGGTTTCCAGGAGATTGGTCTATCATGCCATATCCCTAAGGGTGCATTTTATGCTTTTCCTAACATAGAAGCTACAGGATATGAAGATCACCAATTTGCAGAGGAGCTATTGAAAGAGACGAAGGTAGCAGTAGTGCCTGGGTCTGTATTTGGTCAAGGAGGAAAAGGTTTTATCCGTTGCTCCTATGCAACCTCATACTCTCAAATAACAGAAGCATTAGAGAGAATTGGAGAATTTGTATTGCCGCTTATCGACAAAAACAAAAATGAGCAGGCTATATAAAATAATCTTTATAGAAAATATAAGTTAACAAAAAATAAAGAAATAAAGAGATTGAATGAAAAATAAGATGATGCAGCAATAATAATCAAGATTATTGCTGCATTATTCTGTTGTACAAATGAACTGCATGTGTTATTATAACAAATGTCGCTGTTAAAACATAAAGTCTTGACAAGATGTAGATAATTATAATATAATATGCATTACAGTGTTAAAAATATTCCTCAGTAGCTCAATGGTGGAGCAACCGGCTGTTAACCGGTAGGTTGTAGGTTCGAGTCCTACCTGAGGAGCCATGTGGCGGTGTAGCTCAGCTGGCTAGAGCGTACGGTTCATACCCGTGAGGTCGTGGGTTCGACTCCCTCCGCCGCTACCACATTAGGCCCGTTGGTCAAGCGGTTAAGACACCGCCCTTTCACGGCGGTAACAGGGGTTCGATTCCCCTACGGGTCACCAAAATGGACGATTAGCTCAGCTGGGAGAGCACCTGCCTTACAAGCAGGGGGTCGGCGGTTCGATCCCGTCATCGTCCACCATAGTATCATGCCGCTGTAGCTCAATTGGTAGAGCAACTGACTTGTAATCAGTAGGTTGGGGGTTCAAGTCCTCTCGGCGGCACCAATTGGATGGATGCCCGAGCTGGCCAAAGGGAGCAGACTGTAAATCTGCCGGCATCGCCTTCGTAGGTTCGAATCCTACTCCATCCACCATTTTTGTTTTTAGGGGAGTAGCTCAATTGGTAGAGTAGCGGTCTCCAAAACCGTTGGTTGCGGGTTCAAGTCCTGTCTCCCCTGCCATTTAATCATATTCTGGTGGGTGTGGCACTCACCCCATTGTTGGGAAGTCGCCAAGTGGTAAGGCACCAGACTTTGACTCTGGTATGCGTAGGTTCGATCCCTACCTTCCCAGCCATATGAGCCATTAGCTCAGTTGGTAGAGCACCTGACTTTTAATCAGGGTGTCACTGGTTCGAATCCAGTATGGCTCACCACTTTTATCATAACTGTAAAGTTAATTAAAAGTAGTAAGAGTAATTTCATATGCGGGTGTGGCGGAATTGGCAGACGCACTAGACTTAGGATCTAGCGTTTTACGACGTGGGGGTTCAAGTCCCTCCACCCGCACCACATGGGGCCATAGCTCAGCTGGGAGAGCGCCTGCCTTGCACGCAGGAGGTCAGCGGTTCGATCCCGCTTGGCTCCACCAAAACTGTACTTATGTACAGTTTTTTATTTTGCATAAAAGTAATATCCAGTGACAAAATATAAGTAACCATATCAAAGGTTGTTGCTACATAAAAGGCAAACAAAAATCATGAAGGTGGGGTTACTTAGAATGATGAGAATGAGTGGTATGCGCACTGGTTTTATGATAGGAAGCATTATTGGTATGTTTGCAGGGATGTTTATATCATCAAAGTCAGGCCATAAAATGAGAGAAGAGTTTGAAAGAACATATGAGGATACTAAGAAAAATATAAAGAACTTTGCTGAACAAACAAGTGATAATGCAACAGAAACATGGGATAATATTCAAGAACGTATGTATAGTACCGTGAATAATACAATAGAAGATGCTTCACAGGCTGTTAGAGATATGGAAATAGGTGAAATACAATCTAAGCCGCAGACATCTCACAAATTTCAGACTAAGTCAGATAAGGCTAAAACAGATGCACTTGTACAAGCGTTTTTAGCATCAGATGGATTCAAGCAGAAGAAAAAGTAAAGAAATAATAACGAGCAAAACAAACTATAAGCGTATATTTATGAATGTTTAAAGGGCTATTGCTAAACGAATGTTTAAATACGTTTAGCGATAGCCCTTATTGTCAATCCATATGCTCGAAGCTCATGCAATCTGTGCTTCTAAAATCCTTGGCGATTGATTCGTGTGTTGTTACATGTACCTTTCTTTTTCCGCAGGTATCTTTAGTAGTATGATGCTTACAATTTACAACAGTACAGATTATTTTGTTACCAAAAAGCATGTTACCACCTCTTTCGTAGCTAAATGAGATATGAGTATTTAGTTTACTTATAGTGTTCCTAAATACGTACGGTATTATAATAACGTAAATATCTTTAGTTGATTTGCTTAAAATAATCAGATACAATATAATTTATTATTCTTTACAAACATTTCTATTTCTTTTTTGCATACAAATTGTGTACAATGAATATAAGGACAAGTATATTGAATATGATGGAAGTAAAGGCAAATGAGTATTTTACAACTTATATTTTTTATTAGTGCTCACTTTTTCAAAATATGAGGCATATTCTAGAATAAACAGTGAGAGGACTTTCGCTACGTTAAGGAGGGGAAGCAAATGCGTGTTGAGCGATTAAATAAAGATAAGGTTAAAATCTTTATGAGCTATGAAGATTTAACAGAACGTGGTGTTGCTAGAGATGATATATGGAGCGATGCACCAGAGATTCATGAGTTGTTAAACGAAATGATGGATGAAGTGTATGATGAGTTAGGTTTTGAGGTTTTTGGTTCTGTTGCAATTGAAGTCTATGCATTACCTACACAGGGTGTAATAGTAATTATAACACGTGGTGAGGATGTCAGCAGAGAGCAGCACGCAGTATATCAAGTGGATGTTAGACTTGGACAGAATAATAATATAGCTTTTTCCTTTGCCGACTTTGATTATGTGATTGATGCTGCTAATAACCTGAAGAAATATGTTCAGGAAAAAGGTAGCGTGTACTTTTATAATGGAAGCTATATACTGCTTTTAAAAGAGGGTGAGTTCGCGGCAGACAGTTATGATAGCATAACTGCAATTTTGTCGGAATATGGAACTGCTTCATCATTTACTAATGAATATATATTAGAATATGCTAAACCAATCATTGAGCAGGATGCAATTAAGGTAATAACTGAGTATTTTTAAGAAATAGACTAAATAAAACTATGTGCACATAATTATATGTGTACATAGTTTTTTATTTATCCCCCTTGTTGTACTGTATAAAACATTTATAAACGTTAAAAATGTTATAAAGGGGGTATTTTCAATGAAAGTTCAAAATATAGGCCTTGCTATCTCTGCGATACTATTACTTGTAGGCCTACTTACCTATGATATTGCTTTGTCTTTAATAGCTCTACTTGGGATTGCATTGAGTGGTTGGGGGTTTGTCTATCCAGATAGGGCTAATGTTATTATTTATAAAGTGCAATCTAACTTTGCGAAAGACAAATTAGAGAAAGAGTTAAAAGAATATCAACAACAATTGAAAAAATCTGAATATTATATAGATCGTTTTGCTTCAACGTTTAATACTAAGTTCCCATTACAATGGATGATAGATTTTAAAGGGAATGTTGTACGTGAAAATATAAACGAACTTACAGAGGATAAATTAAAGGAACCATTTTATCATTTTAAGGAGTTATTACAGGACGAGGGCATTGATATACCTGACTACGTTGTACAATTATATATAAACTACAAAATTGATCAAATGCGCTTCCGTGAATTCGAAGAATATTTTGATGAGATGTTAGTAAATCAGAACAATCCTCATCAGGCAATTAAAATATATGCAAAACAAATTGGTAAAACGGCAGCAGAAATGCAATATATAAATAAGATTTTTACAATTGACTATTTGTTACACTATTTAGTTAGTAAATATTCAACAGAGGACATTGAACTGCAATTAGGAATTGATTTAACGGCGTATGATAAAGCAAAATCAAGTATTCAATCAGCTTTACAAAGATTTTCTAATAACATTGAACGGGAACGTAGAGTTAATACAATGCGGTGTATTCTTCATGGTAAAATCATGCCATCTGCCCATAAAGATATAAAAAGCTGGCTAGAACAGGGATCCAAAGCTATGGAGGACGATTTAAAGGAGCTATTTAATCGAATGGGCTATGAAGTGAGGGAGCCTAGTACTTCTGTGCAAGGTATTGATTTTATTTTGAAAAAGGCAGGCAAGAAAATTGCTATTAAGAATGCTTATGCTGCAGAAGGAACAATAGGTGTGAAAACCATCCAGGAAACTTATGCCGGCAAAGCTTATTGGGGCTGTGACGCAGGCATAGTAGCTGCAAACACTGAATTCTCGAAGGAAGCAATAGAAATGGCGAGTAAGCTAGAAGTAGAGGTTTGGGATAATAATACGCTCCAGAAGCTATTAGATAAGTATTGGAATCAAGATGTGGAGTATTGGAATTTACTTAAAGATTATCAACGTAATCCAGTGGGGAGTAAAGAAGAACAGGAAAGCACTCTACAAAGCGTAAGTAATGTGAATTAGCTTTTTAAAACCGTCTAAGCTGACATTGTTAGTTTAGGCGGTTTATTTTGTACAATATATGTTAATTATTGTTGGGTTTAGCCTAACAGTAGGTTATAATAACAATATAAAATTTTTGGAGGACAACAAATGTATGAATTAAAAATTATTTCAAGCTTCGATGCAGCACATTCATTAAAGGGCTATCAAGGTGATTGTGCCAATTTACATGGACATACATGGACAATAGAAGTATATGTTGTGGGTGATAAGTTAAATGAACTAGGCTTGCTCGTAGACTTTAAAGACGTAAAAAAGTATACGAACGAAATAGTTCAACGCTTAGACCATCAGTATTTAAATAATCTACCTGATTTCCAGGCTAAAGAATTGAATCCAACTGCAGAGAATTTAAGTAAGTACATATATGATGAACTCGTAAAAAAACTGGGGCATTTAGATGTCGAGGTAAGTAAAGTAGCTGTGTGGGAGTCTCCGAAAGCATGTGCCACTTATTTAGCTAGATAGAAATATTATTTTAAGGGGAATATTGTATGAAACAAGGGCAACAGTCAACGGAAAAATCTAGATTAGCCGTAGTGTTATTGTCATCTGGCCTAGATTCAGTAGTTTCGATGGCGATGGCATTGGACCAAGGATATGATGTAGAGCTGACCATAACAGTGGATTATGGGCAAGTGGCTGCTAAAAAGGAAATTGAACAAGCTGTGTTATTAACGAGGCATTATGGACTAAAACATAAAGTTATTGACATAAAGTCCATGATGGCTGATATAACTTCTGGACTATTAACTGGAACAATTCCAGCCATAGATGAGTCAGAGCTGGATAATTTTGAAATAGCGAGTAAAACTGCAGAGAAGGTTTGGGTTCCTAACCGCAATGGACTGCTAATTAACTTGGCTGCAATGTTTGCTGAGAGCTTAGGTTGTAGCAGGGTTATCACAGGCTTTAACGTTGAAGAAGCTAGTACTTTTCCAGATAATTCGGTAGAGTTTGTACAAGCTATAAATAATTCACTTAAATATTCAACTGCTAACTCTGTTCAGGTTCTAAGTTTGACGCAGGAATTAAATAAAAATGAAATCATTGAACAAGCAATAGAGCTACACGTACCATTAGAATTAATTTGGAGCTGCTACTATGGCGGGCAGAGGATGTGCGGCACCTGCGAATCTTGTAAACGTTTGTATAGGGCACTAAAGCCGCATCGGGATTTAACTAATGTTATAAAGTTTTCTAATGGGGTGACAGAATGAAAAAGTATTGGCATCATACTAGAATAGATTATGATGGTACACAACTATCCTCCTTATTTGCTTACAAAAGCTTTAATGTGCAAGGAGACAGTATTGTAGCTTTTAGAGGAAAATGTGACGTGACAATAGATGAGATGGTAGATATTGCAGATGTTAAAGATAAGGCTTTTATTCAAAGCAAAGACATGCTGCATTTTATTGTAGAACAATTTGTCATTGACCTTGAAAAGGCAGTATTTCATCAACGACTTTTAACAACTATTGTTAAAGAAGCTTTAGAGCTTGAGTTTTCTGAAAGAAGTGAAGTCCAACGTGTTATACGGAGCGGTGATGATTTATTTATAATGAATCGTAAGCTATCAGTGTCAATTGCAACGCTAAGTCCAGTGAGTTCATTAATTCATTTCGGTATTAATGTTTCAAGTGAAGGCACGCCAGTGCCTACGTGTGGACTAAGGGATTTACAAATTGAACCAGAACAATTTGCTAAGCGAGTTTTAGATGAATATACATCTGAAATTGAAGGAATATACTTAGCGAGATGTAAGGTGCGAGGCGTAAAATAGCAAGTATTGTGATTTGATAGTATTGTGATAATAGAAAGGTGTAGGGTAAATTAAATGTCTCATATTGTAGAGGTTTTCTCAGGAATACAAGGGGAAGGTCCAATAGTAGGTTATAGGCAAATATTTGTGCGTTTTTCAAATTGTCAGCTTGCATGTAACTACTGTGATACTAATTTCACAGAAAAAGACCATGCGATGGTTGAAATAACCCCAGGACATAGGGATTGGTCCCGTTGGCACAACCCAATATCTGCGGACAAGCTAGTACAGCATATTTTAAGCATGTACCAACATCTTAGGCACCACTCAGTAAGTCTTACTGGAGGAGAACCATTGTTACACGCTAGCTATCTCAAAGACTTAACAAATCAGCTTATAGAACATAATATTAAAAGCTATCTTGAAACTAATGGGTTATTACATAGACAACTTAAATCGATAATATCTAATTTAGATTTGATTGGGATGGATATAAAGCTTGAGAGTGCTACTGGGGAGGCTACTAAGTGGACAGAGCATGAGACGTTCTTAGAAATAGCTAAACAAAAACAGGTGTTTGTAAAAATTGTAGTGTCTAATAAAACAACGATTGAGGAAGTAGAACAGGTGGCAAAGCTTATATTAAAGCAGGGCAAATCAATTCCATTAATTATGCAGCCAGTAACACCTACTAAAGAAGTGCAAGCACCTGCGCCTGATATGTTATTAGTACTTATGAATGCTGCAATAGGCATCCTGACAGATGTTCGTGTAATACCACAAACACATGTTATGCTAAATCAACAATAGGAATATGATTTTTTTAGATTATGTACTTGTAAGAGAAGGATTTTAACTTTTTATGCCGAAAAGAATACTGATTAAGCTTTTTATTAATCTTTATAATATGACTGTGGGTGAAAAAGATGCAAGCTCCAATAAAAATGCAAGAAGAAGCAAAATCACGGGCTCTAAAGTACAGGGATACTGATAATGGTTTGTTTAAAATTGGTTTAAGCCTACTCGTAGTTGGAATGGCCATTGTTATTTCTATTTTATATGGGGAGGCCCTTGTTAAGCATCTGTCACCAGACAACATGTATACTTCTAATCAAGTAGAGATTATAAAGCAAGATACGCAGGTAATTAATGCTAGGTTAACAGAGCAAAGGGAATCAATCCACAGTATGGAGATTAGATTTGTGGATCAAAATAGGTCGAATCAAGAGCGTTTTACAGAGTTAGAGACAAAGGTAGCTCAGCTGGAGGAGCAGATTCAACAGATAACCCTTGCAAATCAATACAAAGAGCATCGTGTTGTGAGAGGGGAAACGCTTTGGCGTATCAGTATGCAATACTACGGTACTGGCCGCTATGTGGATGACTTGGCAAGGTACAATAACCTTACAAACCCGAGGCTGATTGTTTCAGGTACTGTAATTAAAATCCCGCCAGTTACAAATTTTAATTAAGGTAATAATAGCTTAGGTTTGAAATTTAAATAATCACATGAGATTAGTTGGAACTCTATATCCCAATAGGTTCCTTCTATTTTTATGTCATGGCCATAACTATGAAGATGACCATATAAAACCCGTTCTACTTTATAAGCCTCTAATAACTCAATTATTTCATTGCGATCGTGCTTGTCGTTGGTAGGCATATAATGAAGCATGGCCCATACTGTTGTGGGGCTAGCTTGCTGTGCGTGCTTTAAAGAAAGCTCTAACCTATTTACTTCACGCATATAAATTTTACGATCGTGCTCACTGAAATCGCGGTCATTTGGACATACCCATCCACGGGTGCCGGCAATTGTGATGCCATTATTTAAAGAAATACTGTCGTTTTGAATTGCGTAAAAGCGCTCTCCTAATAGACTTCTAACTTTTCCAATTGAAGTCCACCAATAGTCATGATTACCCTTGAGGATGATTTTATAGCCAGGTAACCCTTGCAGATATTTTAAATCTGGCATGAACTCTTCTATTGTCATTGCCCAGGATGTATCTCCAGGTATTAAAATTGTATCTTGTTCGGTTATTGTGCTCAGCCAGGCGGTATAGATTTGAGCGTGATGATCCTTCCATTGTGTACCGAATATATCCATTGGTTTATCAGAGCCAAATGATAAATGCAAGTCACTAATCCCGTAAATAGCCAATGATTACACCTCGTTTCTAGAGCATTATAGCAAAAAATGGATTCAAATGAAAATCATTTATTATAAGAAAAACATTTATTATTAGGAGATCATTTATTATTATCTAAAGTTATTGTCCGCATAAATTCTTCAATCTCATCTAATTGAAATCCTTTATTATAGAGATGTCTCTTCATACGTAATTCGTACTCTTTTCCCGTATATTTAGATAAACGTCTATGGGCCTTCATTCCCTGGTGTTGAATTGCTTGCTTATCTGAGCTGCTTAATATAGAAAGATTGCCTTCGATTGCATCATTAATAATTTCAATGGGAAAACCTTTTTTTAATAAAGTCTGTGCTAAGGTATTTTTTGTTTGAATCGCCGACTTGTTTTTTAGTGATTTAGCTTTAGATTCTATAAATTTAAGTGCATTCTCTAATTGTAGATCTGAGTTATATAGAAGTAAGGATTGTTCAATAATGTCTTTTGTTATACCTTTAGCTGCTAGCTCATTTCGAATATATATAGGCCCTTTATTACCAATGCGTGCTTGTTCTTTTGTATAGGTCATTGCATACTCGTGATCATTTATGTAACCGTAGGATAGTAATTTATTTATAATAGCATCTATTGCTTGAGCATCGAATTCCTTCGATTCTAAATAATTAGTGATTTCAAAGCAGGTTCGCATTTTATGTGCTAAATAACGCAAGCATTTTTGCAAACCTTTTTTAATGTTGTCTTGTTTGATGATTTCTATAAGCATACTTTCGTCGATTTCAGTACCTATTTTTAAGGAGTATTCAATAATTATATCCTGGTCAACTCCTGCTAGGAAGGTTACTTCATCATTCGTTTCTATATAAATGTTATAGCGCTCGCGCTGTTTTTTTTGCTGCTCGATTGTCGCTATCACAGCCATAATACTCTCACCTCAAACCACGAATTAGCGTTAAAATAATTTACGCTAATATTGCTATAGTATATAGTTAGAATAGCATACAAAAATTGAAAACAATAGTCTGGAGGTAAGAAATATGCGTATAGCGATAACAGGTGGTACAGGCTTTGTTGGAACGGCGCTAACTGAATTATTAATTAACAATGGTCACGAAGTTGTTATTTTGACACGTAAAAAACCGCTACAAAAATCAGATTCCCGTGTGGAGTACATTCAGTGGTTATCTGATACTGGT
The DNA here is from genome assembly GCF_001730225.1 of Desulfuribacillus alkaliarsenatis. NCBI lineage: Bacteria > Bacillati > Bacillota > Desulfuribacillia > Desulfuribacillales > Desulfuribacillaceae > Desulfuribacillus > Desulfuribacillus alkaliarsenatis. The sequence continues at coordinate 449,989 of NZ_MIJE01000001.1, forward strand.
CATGCAGATTTACCTGTTATAGATGCGATTGTTAATTTAGCAGGTGCATCCATCAACAATAGATGGACTGAAAATTATAAGCAAAAAATTATAAGCAGTAGGGTAGAAGCAACTAAGGAAGTAATCAATCTAATAGAGAACAGTCCCGTGAAGCCAAAGGTACTTATAAATGCTTCAGCTATTGGTTATTATGGAACGTCAACAGATAGAACGTTTACTGAAGAAACTGACTCTGCAGGAGATGATTTTTTAGCATCTGTAGTGACACGTTGGGAGCAGGAAGCACTTAAGGCAGAAGCATACGGTGTGCGTGTTGTATGCACTCGCTTTGGTTTAATTTTAGGTAAGGGTGAAGGGGCTTTGCCTAAGCTTGTTCAACCGTATAAGCTTTATGCAGGCGGTCCATTAGGATCTGGTGAACAGTGGTATTCTTGGGTTCATATTGATGATGTTGTAGGATTAATTTATTTTGCCATATTAACTAATCAGCTTCGAGGTCCAGTAAATGCTGTGGCTCCGACACCAGTTACGATGGAAGACTTTGGGCGTGCTTTAGCTAAAGTTTTAAATAGACCCCATTGGCTGCCTACGCCAGCTTTTATATTAAAGCTGTTATTAGGAGAGATGAGTGTGCTTGTCCTAGAGGGTCAGCGGGTTATACCAGAGAAAGCATTGAAGCATAATTATAAGTTTAAGTACGCTGATATTAATTTGGCACTTAGTAATCTATTAAAATAGCATTCAGTCCACCCCTTAACCAGTATTTGATAGTTGAATAGTTGCTAGATTTAGAAGAAAATAAAATTAAATAGCCACTTAGGAAACATTAAGGTAAAAGGGGATAATCATCGATGACAAAAAGGAAATTCAGGGACTCTGCTATTTATGTAGGTAAGTTAATTTTAGTAACGCTATTATTATTCTCTTTACTAGGCTATGAAGCTAGCAGTTTTGCGACAGAAACTGACCCGAAATTTAATATGAGCTATGTATACTTTGGAAATACCGCTTCATATATTCAGCAAGTTAAAAATACTAATGGTGCAGTTAATACAGTTGCTCCCAGCTATTTTGATTTACGTCCTGATGGTTCGTTGCATAATAAAATAGACCCAGCATTTGTTACAGAAATGAATAAAATGGGTGTGCGTGTTGTTCCTTTTCTAAGTAATCATTGGGATAGGGAGTTAGGCAGAAAGGCTTTAGCAAATCGTCATAATTTAGCAAAACAGATTACACAGGTGGTACTAGATTATAACTTAGACGGTGTTAATATTGATATTGAAAATGTAACACATCTTGATAAAGATAATTTCACTGACCTTGTAAGGTTATTACGTCAATACCTACCTGCTGATAAGGAAGTGTCTGTTGCCGTAGCAGCGAACCCTAATAATTGGCAAACTGGTTGGCATGGGTCATATGATTATAGAGCACTGGCTAAATATAGCGATTACTTGATGGTAATGACCTACGATGAGAGCTATCAAAGGAGTTTGCCAGGTCCAGTAGCGAGTATTTCTTTTGTAGAAAGGTCCATACAACAATTATTAAATCAGCAGGTACCACCTGACAAAATAGTATTAGGTATACCGTTTTTTGCTAGGTATTGGAACACGGATTTACACCATACGCAGGGCGGATTTGGTATAGGATCTAACACTGTAGATATTCTAGTTGAGAGGTACAATGGAGAAGTTTTCTTTGTGGAGTCAATCGATGGAAAAGAAATACAATCTCCATATGCTACTTTTACTATTAGACCAGGAGACCCAGTAACTAGACTTAATTTCCGTGATTTAGGTCCTGGTAATTATGTAGTCTGGTTTGAGAATTTAGCATCGATAGAGAAGAAGATTGAATTAGTCCATAAATATAATCTAAAGGGTACAGGTAGCTGGAGCTTAAATCAGGCGCCAGTTCATATCTGGGATTATTATAATGCTTGGTTACAGGGGACAGGTTATGTCGATTTAAATCATTGGGCTAAGGATGATATATTAGAAATGATTGATAGGCAATGGATGATTGGTACTTCTAAGAATCACTTTTCTCCAAATGCCAATTTAACACGTGCTCAGGTAGCGACCATTTTAGTACGAGCCTTAGGTATTGATTATCTGCTGTTGCCTAAATCTAATTTTAAAGACATTGATGGTTATTGGGCAGAACAGGAGATAGAATTAGCATACCAGCATGGGCTAGTAAAGGGTAGGTCAGACAGCGAATTCGCACCACGTGCATTTATAACTAGGGAAGAGCTAGCTGAGTTATTGACGCGAGTAATACCTGCGGTACAAGAAGATAAGAGCTCGATAGCTTTATCTGAAGTGTTAAGTCCAATCTTTGCTGATTTAGATACTGGTCATTGGGCATATCCTAGCATTTCTATCCTAGCACAGAGAAACATTTTACTAGGACACGAGGGAAGCTTTAGGCCAAAGCACTATACTAGTAGAGCGGAGTTTGCCTCAGTTATGAATAGAATGCTTAAAGACGAGACTATAAATTATATATTCAAATAGAGCGCATGTGTTGACCTGCCCTTTTCAATAAATAAGGGCAGGTTATGTTTGTTCTAATACTCTATTTTACACATTTGTATGCAATGACTTAATAAATTGCTCATCAGGAGTTACATATAGTGTTTTCTGCTGCTCGTAAATAACATATCCAGGCTTCGAACCACTGGGCTTCTTCACGTTTCGTACTAATGTATAATCAACAGGAACCTGGCTTGAACCTCGGGCTTTACTGTAGAATGCAGCGATGGAGGCTGCTTCTATCAAGGTTTGCTCATCGTAGTCCTGGTGACGAATAACAACATGAGATCCTGGAATGTCCTTAGTGTGTAGCCATGTTTCATTTTTGCTAGCAATATGAGTAGTTAATAAGTCGTTTTGCTTATTGTTGCGGCCGACCCAGATGTCTAACCCAGTAGAAGAGCGAAACTTTAGCGGTTCTAAAGTGTTTTTATGAGCCTTCTTTTTCTTTTTTGCTGCTTGCTCTTTGTTAATGACATAACCTTCTTCGATTAACTCCTGGCGAATTTCTGTTACATCTGGAAGCTCTGCGTTATCCAACTGCTGTAATATTGATTCGAAATACGCTATTTCTTTATTTGTTAATTCGATTTGCTCGTTAATTTTAGGAACACTATTTTTTTGTTTGTTATATTTTTTGAAGTAACTTTGGGCGTTTTCGTTTGGTGATTTCGCTGGATCTAAGGGAATCTCAATAAGTGCTTGCTCTGGATCGTAATAGTTTACAACTTTAATATTAGTAAGTCCTCTTTTTGTGTTGTATAAATTAGCAGTAAGCAACTCTCCGAGCAATTTATAATGTTCTGCTTCATCAGCTTCCTGTAACGATTTTTTTAGTTTTTTAAGCTTAGTTGTAGCTCTTTTGTTTAAGGAAACAACCTTTTGTAATAAATCCTGTGCCTCTCTTTGTACAAATATCTGGTGTGACCTGTATGTGTAAAAATTTTCAATACAAGCATTGATTGAACTATAAAATTGTATATCCGAGTTAGGCTGTGAGTTACTAACATCTAAGGCTGAGAAATGCTTGAATTTTTTGTCCTGAGAAACTATACAAGGCTTATAATTATGCTCTTTTAATTCAGTAACAAATTGTTTGTAAACACTAATGATGTTAGTAGGTGATTTATTAGTCCTAGCCCATAATTCTTTTGCAATTAAGGGACTTACTCCTTGGAAGTTTAATAAGAAGAATTTATCCCACTCAACAGTGTTATTTAAAGATTCCTGTTGTTTCCAGCTATCTAGTATTTGGTCTATAGATTCAACTGGTGTAGCTAGCATGTTAAGCTTGTCCTGAGAAGGTGGCGTAAAGTAGTCCTTTCCAGGAAGCAGTTCTCGATAGCTATTAACCTGCCTATTAACATGATAAATAGAATCAATAATAGTTTTCTTTTCAGGGTTTACAAATATAATATTACTATGTCGACCCATGATTTCTATGATTAACCAATAAGTAACAGGGTCTCCAATCTCATTTGTAGTTTCAAATTCTAAGGTAATAATTCTTTCTAGATTCCATTGGCTAATTTTTTTTATATGACTATTCTCTAAATGCTTACGTAATAACATGCAAAACATTGGTGGTATATCAGGGTTAATAAACTTCTGTTGGGTAAGATGAATTCGTGGATGTGTAGGATCAGCAGACAAAAACAACTGATGATTTTCACCACGGGTACGAATGCGTATAATTAATTCCTTTGCTAGTGGCTGATATATTTTGTCAACACGTCCGCCAATTAGTTTTTCTGATAACTCGTGAACAACAGATCTAATAACTATGCCATCAAAGGCCATGTATGTCACCTTCCTCAGTAATACTCATATGCTCTAACATTATAGCATGTAAAACTGCATATTTCGAAATGATTGACAACAAATCATATTAAATATAGCAATAAGAGTGCAATAAACGTATATTTGTGAAAAAATTATTAAAATACTAAAAAAATTAAAGGATTTTAATAAGTTAACTGCGAAAATAGATTATATAAATAAATAATGCCATAGTTAGCTAGAAGTAGTTGCAAAAAAAGGATAGCGCTATAGAATAAAGACAAGGAATAGAATATTATGGAAATTGTTGTAATGTACATACTTTTGGTTAATATATACGCTTTTACAAGTATGGGTATTGATAAAAGACAAGCAATAAGAGATAAACGTAGAATCAAAGAAAACCATTTCTTTTTAATTGCCTTGATTGGTGGCTCAATAGGTATTATTTTAGGGATGCGGATATTTAGACATAAAACACGCCATCGTTCATTCACCTATGGTATACCTTTGTGTATGCTTGTAAATATAATCACTTTTTACACATTGTATAGTATTTATTAATAAAAGATAATAATTAACTTTAGTAGGAGGGGCTTGTATGGAGAAAAGAAGAATCGAACGCTATAATATGGATATCCCTGTCGAGCTAGAGGTTCATCAATGGGAGGGGGATGGAGCTTTCAAAGGACAAAAAATTGAAGGAACCTTGGCTGATATTTCTGAAGGAGGCTTAGGTATTATATCTAGCTACCCGTTGGCTGAGGATATGTTTGTGCAGATAACAGTACCATCGGAAAAGAGAATACTTCCTTTGATTGGCAAAATCATCCGTGTAAACATTATCGTTCCAAATGAGAAATTTAAATATGGCTGTATCTTGACCGGAACTTCACTAAGTAGACAGCTTGCCTTACAGGAGTACATTAGACAGAAATTCAAAATGGAATAGCAATGGTTTGACTTAATTGATTTGGGGTATATATAATAACTGATAATATACGCAAATTTGTAAAAGGAGAGGAATAGCTTTGAAATTTTCAAAAATGCATGGTTTAGGAAATGATTTTGTAGTCGTGAAAGAAAGTAGCGTACCAGAGGATGTGTTTACTCTAGCAATAAAAGTTTGTGATCGAAACTTTGGTATCGGTGCAGACGGGTTAGTATATATCCTACCTTCTAATAAAGCAGATTTTATGATGAGAATTTTCAATTCAGATGGTACTGAAGCAGAGCAATGTGGTAATGCTGTTCGTTGCGTTGCTAAATACATATATGACTATAAGTTGAAAGAAAGTACCGATATTAGTATTGAAACAAAAGCAGGAATTCAGCATGTTGTAATAACAGCTGAAGACAATAAAGCTGTAGCGGTACGTGTTAACATGGGGCCACCAATATTAAATGGTTTACAAGTACCTACGGTATTTGACGAAACACTTGTTAAAGAAAAAGAAATTGAAGTAAATGGACAAATACTAGCTTTTACAGCGGTATCTATGGGTAATCCCCATGCTGTTATCTTCGTTGATAAAGTTGAGGACGCATTAGTAAAAGAACTAGGGCCAATCATAGAGAAGCATAGCTATTTCCCCAAAAAAATAAACGTCGAGTTTGTTGAAGTTATAAATAGTAAAGAAGTTAAAATGTATGTATGGGAACGTGGGGTTGGTGAAACCTTGGCATGTGGGACTGGAGCTTGTGCTACTGGGGTAGCTGCTGCTCTTACTGGTAGGACAGATTCCCAGGTTACAGTACATCTTAAGGGTGGAGATTTAATAATCGAGTGGGATCAAGATAAGGACGTTGTTTTCATGACAGGTCCTGCTACTGAAGTTTTTACAGGTACAAGCTTTCTATAAGAAGCTAGTGGAGTAAGAATAAGAAAAACTAGCCAAAATGGTTGGTTTTTCTTGTTTTTGCGAGAATATCGCCGATTATGCTAAAAAACACTTGTATCGCTGATGTTTTTTAAGTAGAATAAGGAATTGAGAGAAGGGGTTTCATATGATTAAGAGTATGACTGGATATGGTCGCTCCGTTCAAAGTAATGAAGGCTATACGTTTACAGTGGAAATGAAAGCTGTAAATCATCGTTATAAAGAGCTAGCTTTTCGCATGTCTAAAGAATTGCTGGCAGTTGAAGAGCAGCTGAAGAAAACTGTAAATAGATACATAAATCGCGGACGTGTTGATGTATACATAACAATGGAAAAAGATCAACAAATAGAAGAAGTGATTGCTGTCAATGAAAATACGCTTTTAGGTTATTTAAATGCCATAAAGAAAATTCAGCAGGATATTCCAGAGATTAATGGCGATATTACAGTAAAAGAGCTTTTAACAATCCCAGATGTATTCTCAATTAACAAGCAAAGTATAGATATCGATCTTATTATTACGACATTGGAGAAAGCCCTTGAGCAAGCTTTAATGGAGTTAGTGCGTTTTCGTAGAATTGAAGGAGAACAGCTAGCTAAGGATTGTAGCAATCGACTTGAATTGATTGAAGGCTTGTGTGAAAATATTAGTAACCATGCTGATGAAGTATTAAATGAATACCATCAGAAGCTGATGAAAAGAATTCAGGAGCTTTTAAAAGATAATGTACAAATTGATGAGACCAGACTTGCTACAGAAGTAGCTATCTATGCTGATAAATCTAATATCGATGAAGAACTAACCCGTTTGAAAAGCCACGTTCGTCAATTTAATACGTATTTAGATGAGGGCGAAACCGTTGGTAGGAAGCTAGATTTTTTAGTTCAAGAAATGAATAGAGAGGTTAATACTATAGGTTCAAAATCTAGCAGCACTAATATTAGTAATTACGTTGTTGAAATAAAAAGTGAATTAGAAAAGATTCGTGAACAGGTTCAAAATATTGAGTAAAATATGTAAATAATGTTAACAATAGGCTTGTCAATACTAGTTGGGGGGAACACTAAATGAACATAAAGTTAATAAATATTGGTTTTGGAAATATTGTTTCTGCACATAGAATTATATCTATTGTAAGTCCTGAATCAGCGCCAATCAAAAGAATTATTCAGGAGGCGCGCGATAGAGGTATGTTAATTGATGCAACATATGGCCGTAGAACAAGGGCTGTAATAGTTACTGACAGTGATCATGTGATTCTATCTGCAGTACAGCCTGAAACAGTTGCCCATAGATTAACGTCGAAGGACACAGCTCCAGCAGTTCCAGCCGACGAAAATGGCGAAGAATAATAGAGGATATATATATGAATAAACGAGAAGGAGTATTGTACATATTGTCAGGGCCCTCAGGAGTTGGTAAGGGTACTGTATGTACACAGCTTCGTAAACAACTATTAAATTTAAAATACTCAGTATCGGCCACAACACGAGCGCCAAGGGCTGGCGAAACCGATGGAGTGAATTATTTTTTTAAAAGTAAAGATAAATTTGAAAAAATGATTCAAAATAATGAGTTTCTAGAATGGGCTAACTATGTAGGGAACTACTATGGAACTCCTTACTCTTATGTACAAGAGCAGTTAAAAGAAGGCCATGACGTAATCTTAGAAATAGAAGTTCAAGGAGCCATGCAAGTCCGTGAGCGAATAGGAAAAGACGGAGTTTTTATCTTTCTAGTACCGCCAAATGTAGCAGAACTAAAGCGTAGAATATTAGAAAGAGCTTCTGAAACTGATGAATCTATGAATCAACGCCTGAAAGTAATGGAAAAGGAAATGAAATTAATACAGCATTATGATTACTGTGTAGTAAATGATGATTTGTTATATGCTTGTCAACAAATTGAAGCAATTATTACTGCAGAGTCATGTCGAGTAGAACGCAACAAAATCAAGTATGAGCAATGGCTTTAAATCTAAGGAGGAAAATAAATGTTATATCCATCAATTGATAAATTGTTAACTATGGTTGACAGCAAATACACATTAGTAATTGCAGCTTCTAAGAGAGCGCGCCGCTTAAATGAAGGTGAAGAGCCATTATTACTATCTACTAAAAATAAGAAAAATGTTGGTATTGGTTTGGAAGAAATTTACGAGAAGAAGCTACATTGCTACCATGAGACAAAGGCAAACAATTAATAAGCTATACAGACAACCATAGGTTGTCTTTTTTCGTCATATAAGAATTTACAATAAAATTATGTTAGACTGTAAATTAGGTTTAATTAATACTGTAATTATAGTTATTTATATTAGAGTTGGACTTTATGGAGGTAATTATTATGAGCAAAATAGTAATTGGTATTACTGGTGGCATTGCCTCATATAAAATAGCTAACATTTGTAGCAAGCTAAGGCAGAATGGACATGAGGTTCGTGTTATGATGACAAAGTCAGCTACAGAGTTTATTACACCATTAACATTTCAATCACTAACCAATCACCCAGTAATTGTTGATATGTTTGAGAAGCCAGAGGCTGGTGTTAGTCACATTGAATGGGCCGACTGGGCTGATATTGTTTTAGTTGCACCTGCTACCGCAAACATACTAGGAAAAGTTAGTAATGGTATTGCAGATGATTTTGTTTCAACTATTGTTATGGCGACAAAGGCTTCTGTTGTTTTTGCACCTGCCATGAATGTTAACATGTATGATAATCCAATAGTACAGAATAACATAGCAACACTGAGGCAATATGGATATCATTTTATTGAGCCTGAGGAAGGGTATTTAGCCTGTGGCTACACTGGAAAAGGCCGTCTAGCGAATGATGAGACAATTCTATCTACCGTAGAATTTATGATTAATAGTGAAGCTAATAATCACTTAAATCTATCAGGGAAAAATATTTTAATTACTGCAGGGCCTACTAGAGAAGCAATCGATCCCGTGCGCTATTTAACTAACCACTCCAGTGGCAAAATGGGTTACGCACTAGCGGAAGCGGCAGTACGTTACGGAGCAAGTGTTACATTAATTAGTGGTCCAACCTCCTTAGATAAACCATCGGGAGTAAACTTGATTAAGGTTACCAATGCCCAGGAGATGTTAGATGCTGTTTTACAGGAGTTATCCAATTCTGATCTATTGATAAAAGCTGCAGCAGTTGCAGATTACCGTCCAAAGAAGGTAGCTGAACATAAAATAAAAAAACATGACGATTCATTGACAATAGAGCTACAAAAAAATACAGATATTTTAACAGAAGTAAGCAAGCATAGATCAGCTAAGCAAATAATTGTAGGCTTTGCTGCTGAAAGCGAGAATTTACTAGTAAACGCAAAAAAGAAGCTCCAAACAAAAAAATTAGACTTTATTATAGCTAATGATATTTCTAAAAGTAATAGTGGTTTTGATGTTGATTATAATCAGGTTATTATTTGTAATAAGGATGGGAGCATCAAGGAGCTTCCTAAGCTCCATAAAAAGCAACTAGCTGTAGAAATACTAAAAGAAATTACTAATTCATAAAGAGTGATAAACATGTTAGTTAACGTAGTAGTCGATGTACCGATTAAACAATCTGATAAAGGCTTCACCTATCTTGTGCCAGCAGTATTTCAGAATATAATTGCACCAGGTGTAAGGGTGATAGTTCCATTCGGCAAAAAACAGGTTGAAGGCATAGTGTTAGATAAAAATAATGCTATTAATGAAGATATTAAGCTTGATGCGATTAAACCTATAAGTAAAGTTATTGACCCAGACCCTGTACTTAGCAATGAACATTTACAACTGGGGAAATGGATGGCTGAAAGGTATTTCACAAGAACAATAAATGCTTGGCAAACTATGCTTCCAGCTGGGATAAAGACAACAGAACAGAAATTAATTAAAAGCACCATAGGTTTAGAAGAAATTGATGATTTTATATTAACTGCGATAGAAAAAGAAATACTCACGTACGTAGCCTTTGAGAAACAGGTCAAGCTAACACAAATCTTAGATAAGTATCCAGCTGCTGAATCTGCTATAGCAGAATTAAAACAGAAGCAATATATCACAGAAGTAAGTGCGTTTGCTATACAGGCTAAGCCTAAAACACTGAAATATATTAAATGGTCCTGTGGAAATGATATTAAAAGTGTTTTGCAAAGCCTAGGTAATGCAAAAAAGCAAATACAAATAGCTCAGCTGGTATACGAAGCACATAAAAATAATGCTGTAGGCATAGCAGCTATAGACTTAGAAAAGCAGCTCGGACCAAGTAGACAATCTATTACGTCTCTTAAAGATAAGGGTATTATCGACATCGTGGAAATGGAATGCTTCCGTACTCCAGCTCGAGGGCTTGATGATTTAGGTGATACCGTAAGACCTGATTTAACGCAAGAACAAAAAGATTGTTTGCAGGAAATCTCAAAGGGTATCGCAAATCAAACCTCTGACGTGTTTCTATTACACGGGGTAACGGGTAGTGGAAAAACTGAGGTATACATGCAAGCTATACATCAAGTAGTCGAGCAGGGTCTACAAGCAATTGTGTTAGTACCTGAGATATCACTAACACCACAGATGGTTGATAGATTTAAGGGCTTCTTTGGAAATAAGGTTGCAGTCATGCATAGTCGTTTAAGTCGCGGAGAACGTTATGACGAATGGCGGCGCATAAAAAGCGCCGATGCTTCTGTTGTAATCGGAGCTAGATCGGCTATTTTTGCACCATGTTCAAATCTTGGTATAATAATTATTGACGAAGAGCATGAAGGCTCCTACAAGCAAGAGGAGACACCGCGCTATGATGCTCGAGAAATAGCCTTCTATCGTTCAAAGTGGCACAAGTGTCCAATAGTCTTAGGAAGTGCAACTCCTTCAATTGAGAGCTATTACTATGCTCAGAATCATAAATATAAGTTATTAAGCTTGAAGGAACGGGTTTTCAAACAAGCTATGCCCAAAATGCACGTAGTAGATATGAAAAAAGAGTTAAAGAACAATAACTATAGTATTTTTAGCCAGGAATTACAGGATGAACTGCAGCAGGTATTTACAAGCTATCACCAATCTATATTGTTTATTAATAGAAGAGGGCATTCTAACTTTGTCATGTGTAGAGCCTGTGGAGAAGTAAGCTATTGCCCATATTGTAACATATCGCTAACGTATCATAAGATAGACCAGCGACTTCAATGTCATTACTGTAATTATCATCAGCATGAGCTAAAAATTTGTCCAAAATGTAAAAGTGATGAAATGCATCTACACGGTATAGGTACTGAAAAAATTGAGCTGGAACTAAACAAAATACTTCCAGATGCAAGAGTTTTACGAATGGATGTAGATACAACAAAGAAAAAGGGTGCACATCAACGAATCCTTGAAGAGTTTAAAGCTGGAAAAGCAGACATTCTTATAGGAACACAGATGGTAGCTAAGGGGCTTGATTTTCCTAACGTTGCGTTAGTAGGTGTTATATCTGCTGATGTTGCTTTGAACTTACCAGATTTCCGCGCCACAGAGCGCACCTTTCAGCTTATTACCCAAGTGGGTGGGAGGGCTGGTAGGCATCAAGTTGCTGGTAAAGTTATAGTACAGAGTCATAACCCAGACCACTATAGTATTAAACACGCTATTAACTATGAATATGAATTGTTCTATACTAGGGAAATAAGTTTGCGAAAGCAGCTAGGCTACCCTCCTTTTAGTAGACTCATATACTGCACTTTCAGTCACACACAGGAAGAAACAGCAAGGCTATTCGCACAGAAATTTAGCTTTATAATGAAAAAAGAATGCGGGCAAAATGCGTCTGCAATATATCTGTTAGGACCCAATAAAGCGGTTTTATCAAAAATAAAAAATCGCTATCGTTATAGCTTAATTATAAAATATGCCGCTTGGGGAGAAGCATCTAAAATTCTGCGAACAGCACTATCTGTAATTGAAAACGAAGTATATAAAAACAACGTTATTATTACTATCGATGTGAATCCACAAATGCTATTATAGAATAATGCTATTATAGAAAAAAATTATTATTTGTAATATGATTAGAAAAGGTGATATATATGGCAATCCGTATTATTAGAAAAAATGAAGACCCAGTCCTACGAGAAGCAGCCAAACCAGTAAAAAAAATCAATGAAAATGTGCAAAAACTCATAGACGATATGCTTGAGACGATGTATGATGCAGAAGGTGTAGGCTTAGCTGCCCCGCAGGTAGGCATTCTTAAGCGAGTTATTGTAATCGATGTTGGAGACGGTCCAATCGTGCTTATAAACCCTGAAATAGTTGAATCAGCTGGAAATAAGAAGGGGTCGGAGGGGTGTCTAAGCTTTCCAGGTCTAGTTGGTGATGTTTGCAGATCTGAGTATGTTAAAGTTAAGGCACAAAACCGTGAAGGTGAAGAGTTTTGCATCGAAGGTAAAGGACTTATGGCTAGGGCACTGCAGCATGAAGTAGATCATCTGAATGGTGTAGTGTTTCTTGACCATACAGACAAAGTGTATAAGACAAAGAAATAGGGGGCAACTCATGCGAATTCTATTTATGGGAACACCAGATTTTGCTGTTCCATGTTTAGAGGCATTAATTGAACATAACTACAATGTTATAGGAGTTGTTACACAGCCAGATCGACCTAAGGGTAGAAAACAGGTTCTCACTCCACCACCAGTTAAAGTTGTAGCTGAAAAATACAATTTACCTGTTTTTCAGCCTGAGAAAATTTCAAATAATGATGAAACTGATAAATTTAAGGACATGCAAATAGACTTAGTGATTACAGCTGCATTTGGACAACTTTTATCGAAAGAATTTTTGGCAATCCCAAGACTAGGTTGTATTAATGTACATGCATCTTTACTACCTAAATATCGAGGTGGTGCTCCAATACATTGGGCTGTTATTAACGGCGAGACGGAAACTGGTGTCACCATAATGTATATGGTAGAAAAACTTGATGCAGGACCAATGATTAGTCAAAAAACAGTGCAAATAGCTGACACCGATACAACAGGTATTGTATATGACAAGGTGACTAAGGCTGGTGCCACATTGCTAATAGAAACCCTACCAGAATTAATAAATGGGCGTTGTAGTCCAGTTGAGCAAGATCATAGACAAGCAACCTTTGCTTATAACATTCGTCGTGAAGACGAAATTATTGACTGGAGACGGCCTGCAAAGGAAATATATAATCAGGTGCGGGGTTTGGCACCGTGGCCAGGAGCTTATACTACATTAGAAGGACAAATTATTAAAGTTTGGTCAAGCGAAGAATTTAATGATAACATTAATAATTCTTATGATAGAGTAGGAACAGTTGTTAAAGTTGTTAAAGAAGGACCAATTATTAGTACTGGGAATGGCTTATTACTGATTAAAGAAATTCAACCAGCAGGCAAGAAATTAATGCCAGCTACTAACTATGTGAACAATGGTAAATTATTACAAGGGACGAGCCTTGGAACATAGTAGAAAGGAATTAAGCAAACATGGACATTAACTCATACGCTCCAAAGCGCATATTTCTTGGTCTGATATTAGCATTTGTAGTGCTATTTAGCACACTAATGTATTATTTATGGCATCTTGGTACTAATCAAGAAACGGCTATTTATCGATTTTTATTTACGGGAATTATTGTCTCAGGTTTTATTGTCATGGGATTTATTAGTGTTGTATTAGGCAGTATGGTTGTAACAATTTTACGTGCACAAACGATGTCAGTACCACTTTTACAAAACCTAATGCGTATCACTATCGGCTATTTCTTCCCAATTGTTATGCAAATAGGAAAGGTGCTACGCATACAGAAAAACCATATCATGCAGTCATTCATACAAGTAAATAACCAGATGGTGCTAGCAAAACAAATTAAGGTTCCAGCAGAAGACATGCTAATGCTGTTACCACACTGCGTACAAGATGCAAACTGTAAATATAAAATCACTAGAGATATTGATAACTGCAAGTTATGCGGTAAATGCCCAGTGAATGATTTAATAACTTTGAGTAGCAAGCATGGTATTAATATGCGTGTTGCAACTGGTGGCACATTAGCCAGACAGATTGTGAAGTCCTTACGACCAAGAGTAATCCTCGCAGTTGCTTGTGAACGAGATTTAGTAAGTGGAATTATTGATAGTATGCCATTGCCTGTTTATGGAATATTAAATGTAAGACCTAATGGACCATGCTTCAATACACATGTAATTATAGAAGAGATTGAGAAGGCTATTGAGCAATTTAAGGCTTACCCGCCTACATGGAGTGAATTAAATGAAGCAGAGCAAGCAGCAAACAAATAAACCAGCAAATGCAAGGGAGCTAGCTGTCACTATCTTAGTTAAATTAGAAGAGCAGGATGGCTTTAGTAATCTTTTGTTAAATCATGAGCTGAATAATACTAATTTAGATGCCCGGGATAAGGGGCTAGTAACAGAAATAGTCTATGGTACAATCCAACGTCAAAATACAATTGACCATGTTATAAATGCCTTTTTAAAAAAGCGCACAGTCAAGCAATTAGACCCATGGTTAAGACAGCTTCTACGTATATCCGTATACCAGCTTAGGTATTTAGACAAAATACCTAATCGAGCAGTTGCTTATGAGGCTGTTGAATTAGCTAAGAAACTAGGACATCAAGGCATAGCTTCATTTGTAAATGGAGTCGTCCGCAACATCATTAGAAGTCCAGAAGCTCCAATTACACCTGAAATTTCTAAAGACAAAATAGAGCATTTGTCGTTAAAGCATTCATTACCTAGTTGGCTAATAAAGAAATGGATGGAGGATTTAGGTGAAGACAAGTTGACAGATATGTTAACAGTGATAAACAATCCACCACCATTTACTATTAGATACAACCCGTTGAAGACTAATAAACAGTCATTTGAACAGTCCTTAGATAAACTTCAAATCAAATGGCAAAATAGTTCTTACCTCGAAGAAGCTTATATTATACAAGGGGTAGGTAATGTATCTAAGCTGGAGATATTTAATTCAGGGTTGTTCACGGTGCAGGATGAAAGCTCTATGCTTGTAGCTCGGGTTTTAAATCCATTTCCTACTGCAACTGTGCTGGATGCATGTGCTGCACCTGGAGGGAAAACCACACATATTGCGGAGCTGCAAGGGGATAAAGGCCAAATAACTGCCAATGAAATACATCCACACAAAGTTAAACTTATTGAGCAATTGACTCATAGATTAGGCATCAAAAGTGTTAATAAGAATATAGGGGACTTTTTGAATTACGATAAAAACTGTAAGTACGATTTTGTTTTACTAGATGCTCCTTGCTCTGGGCTAGGGGTGATCCGCAGAAAACCAGAGCTTAAATGGAGAATGACTCAGACGGCTATCGATTCTTTAGTAGAACTACAAAAACGACTTATACGTCATGCTGGGAGTTTTGTGAAACCAGGTGGGTCATTGATTTACTCAACATGTACCATAAACCGTGCAGAGAACAATAGCGTCGTTGAAGATTTTCTAGCTGATAATAAAGATTTTCAGGGGCAGAGTATTCAGGAATTGCTACCGCAGGAATTACATAAACATATGCACAATGAATATAGCGTTCAAGTGCTACCGAACTACATGAACTCCGATGGGTTTTATATAGCTAAACTGGAAAAGAATTAATAGCAAAAATTAACGGAGGTATAATAGTGAAAAACCTTATAACAGACTATACATATGATGAATTGATTGACAGAATCAAGCAGCTAGGGGAGCCAAAGTTTAGGTCCACTCAATTATTTGAATGGATCTACCAAAAGCGGGTTAAGCATTTTGAACTTATGACAAACCTTTCAAAAAGTTTTCAAGACAAACTGTCTCAGGAGTTTGTGTATCCTGGCATTAAACAAGTAGCAAAGCAAATATCAAAGGACGGGACTATTAAATGGTTATTAGCATTACCTGATGAAGCGACAATTGAAACAGTGCTGATGCCATCTAAATATGGAAATACGGTATGTGTAAGTACCCAGGTTGGCTGTAAAATGGGTTGTACATTTTGTGCTTCAACCTTAGGTGGAATTGAGCGTAACTTAGTAGCAGGAGAAATAGTTGAACAAGTACTGCACGCTCAACGTTTTCTAGATCATCAGAACGAGCGTGTTAGTAATGTTGTTATTATGGGTTCAGGTGAACCATTAGACAATTATGATGAAACGATAAAATTCATTAAAACAATTAATCACGAAAAAGGACTTAACATCGGCCAACGTCATATTACTATTTCTACCTGTGGAATCGTTCCGAAAATTTATGAATTAATAAAAGACGCACCGCAGGTTACCCTGTCTGTCTCATTACATGCAACAAACGACAAGCTACGCACTGAAATTATGCCAATAAATAAGAAGCATAGGCTTGAAGATATTATACAAGCATGTAGAGATTTTGTTAGTGAAACAAGGAGGCGCGTAACCTTTGAATATGCGCTTATCTCTGGTGTGAACGACCAGCCAAAACATGCTAGGGAAATGGTGGAGTTACTGTCACAATTAATGTGTCACGTTAACCTAATACCAGTAAATGAAGTAGCAGAAAGAAATAACAAAAAGTCATCTTTGGAACAAATAGAAAAATTCAAAAAGATATTAGAAAAAGGTGGAATATCTGTTACTGTCAGAAGGGAACGGGGTGCTGACATATCAGCTGCCTGTGGACAACTTAGAGCACAAATAGAGAAATTATAGCCGAAGAGGTGGGAGATGACGTATGGAATGGGCAGCTAAAAGCGACGTAGGACTAGTAAGAAAATCAAACGAAGATAGCTACAAAGTAAGAATAACTTCTGGAAAGCCTGCGATTGCTATTGTGGCAGATGGTATGGGTGGATATCAAGGTGGTAAGGTTGCAAGTAGTATTACAGTTGATTCAATTATAGAAGGTATAGATCAATTTTATCCAGATGATCGTGATGCAAGTAGTTCTGATATTGATCCTGCAATAATCCTAAAGCGGGCTATAAGATACGCTAACGAAAAGGTTTTTAAACATGCCCAGGAGAATCAGGATCTGCTTGGGATGGGAACTACAGTAGTGGTTGCTTTGTTGCTTGACGAAGAAATTATCATTGGACATGTTGGGGATAGTCGTGCCTATTTAGTTTGTGATGCTAATATCCAGCAACTTACAAAAGACCATTCCTTAGTAAATGAGCTTGTCAAGCAAGGGAAAATATCAAATGAAGAAGCATTAGTGCATCCGCAACGCAATATGATAACTAGGGCTTTGGGTACGAATGCTCAGGTTAGTGTAGATATAGAAAAGGTATCTTGGACTGACAACAACGTATTACTGCTATGTACTGATGGCTTAAGTGGTGTTGTATCCGGCGAAGAATTATTAGCAGCTTTTATAGAGAAGCAAGAGGTAGAAGACGCAGTTAACTATTTGCTAGAAAAAAGCTTAAAAGTTGATGGTAAGGATAACATTACAATCGTAGCAGTAAGAAAAAGACAGATTCAGGTTGATAGTGAAGGGGTGAATTAGGTGAGCAAGAATAAAACTCTTGTAAATAGATATACCCTGCTAGAGAAAGTTGGCGGAGGTGGAATGGCTGTTGTTTACAAGGCAACAGACAACATTCTAAATAGAACAGTCGCAATTAAGCTTCTTCGTCAAGAATTCTGCCATGACCCTGAATTTGTAAAAAACTTTGAAAATGAAGCACAGGCAGCAGCAAGTTTATCCCATCCAAACGTCGTAAATATATTTGATGTTGGCAAAGATGGCGATGATCACTTTATCGTCATGGAGTACATTGATGGTCGAACCCTTAAAGAAGTTATACAAGAGCGTGCACCACTTCCGAGTGCTGAGGTAATTGAAATCGCAAAACAAATCTGTGATGCCCTGGAACACGCCCATCAAAATCAAATTATTCACAGAGATATAAAGCCACATAATATTTTAATCAATAAATTTGGCAGTATTAAGGTGACTGACTTTGGAATAGCCCGTGCAGTTACATCGTCAACAATCACGTATCAAGCTGATACAGTTTTAGGATCTGTGCATTACTTTTCACCAGAGCAAGCACGAGGAGGTGTAGCATCAGCTACATCTGATATTTATTCTCTAGGCGTGGTAATGTATGAAATGCTAACTGGAAAATTGCCTTTCTCAGGTGAAAGTCCGATTAGCATCGCCTTAAAACATCTACAGGACGAGCTGACTGAACCATCAATTTACAATCAAGAGATACCAAGTAATTTAGAAAATATTGTACTACGGGCGCTGGCAAAGAACCCTTTGCATCGTTATAAATCTGCTAATCAGATGCTTAGGGATTTAAAGGTAGCTCTAAATCGCAATTTTCAGATTCACAGATTTCGTGAATCAGATGAACAAGGGCAGCCAACCCGCGTAATACCGATAATAAAAGACCAAGACACCCCAATGCGAGCAAAGCAGGATTCTAAAGATATACAAAAACAAGTCGATGTGGATGAAGAAGAGACGCGAAGTCTTATCGACCACCCTGCCTTCAAAGCCGGTGTAGCGATATTTTTTATCGTATTAATAAGTACTATCTCATTTTATTTATATAAGTCGTTTGTTGAGATTTTATATGTACCAGAAACAACTATGCCAGCAGTCGAAGGTGAATTACTAAGCGATGCTATAGTTGAAATCAGGGAAGCGGGTTTTAATGTTGAGAACATTATTGAGGAGCCTCGTTACGATTTATTAGTACCAGAAGGACAAATTATCAGACAGGATCCTTCTGCAAACAGTAGACTAAAAATTAATTTTTCACCAATTGTACTATATGTAAGCCTTGGAAAAGAGCCAGCTGAGATGCCAGATTTAGTTGGAATGACCGTTTCAAGGGCTAAGCAATTATTAGAACAACGTAATTTTGAGGTCACTATTGAGGAGCGCTTCAATGAGAATGTACCTGAGGGACAAGTGTACGATCAAATGCCAAGATCATATGTTGAAGTCTTTCCAGATGAAACAGAGGTAATACTTTATGTAAGTAAAGGGTTAGAGGCGTTTTCTATGCCAAATCTTGTTGGGCAATCTCTGAATGAAGCGGAGCGTGTTCTCCAGGAACATCAGTTAGTACGTGGAACTATACATCAAGAGTCGAGCTATGTTGTTCAGAAAGGTGAAGTCACACGCCAAGCTCCGTTTGCAGAAGGTAATGAAGTTACCCGCGGAGAGATTATAGATATTTGGATATCCAGTGGCTATCCTAATGAAGCACGCTTTTATGAAGAGGCAATTTTTGTCCAACCAACACAGCCTGGTCAAAATACGGATGTAATTATTAAAGTTAATGATGCCAGGGGTAGAGACCAGATATTCTATGAGCGAACAATTGCTGATGAGGAATTATTTACAGTTCAAATTGTATTAGCACCAAATACTATAGGGGTTATAGAAGTATATCTAAATGGTGTTTTCGTAGATTCGAAAGCAGTATCCTATTAGTCAACAAAATCTTAGGCTCTAGCAAAAGAGGGTGAAATACATGTCAGAAGGTACAATCGTTAAAGCATTAAGTGGATTCTTCTACGTTCAAGATGATGAAGACAAACAAATATATGAGTGTAGAGGTCGAGGAATTCTAAAGAAAAATAATGTGTCACCATTGGTAGGCGACTACGTCAACTACACCTCGTTACCAGGTAATCAAGGTGTCATTGAGGAGATTAAGCCTCGCAAGAACGAATTTTTCAGACCTAAGGTAGCGAATGTAGATCAAGTATTGCTAGTGTTCACCCATATTGAGCCAGCATGGAATCAACGTTTATTGGACCGGTTTATCGTTATGGCAGAATCGGTAGATGTAGAGGCAGTATTGGTGATTAATAAAATTGATATGCTTAATCAAGAACAACAATTGGATATGGAAACCAATCGACAACTTTATGAGGGGCTAGGGTATAGAGTCATTTTAACTTCAGCTGAATCTGGTGACGGGAAAGCAGAACTATTAGATGCTCTTAAGGATAAAATTTCAATGTTTTCTGGACAATCAGGCGTAGGGAAATCTAGCTTACTTAATATGCTAGATCCTGGTTTGGAGCTTAAAACAGGTGATATAAGTAATAAGCTTAAACGTGGTAAGCATACAACGCGCCACGTAGAGCTTTTCCCCTTAGCAAACGGAGGTTATGTGGTTGATACCCCAGGTTTTAGCCAAATTGATCTATCTATTATAGGGGACAGCTCCTTAATTGCTAAATTTTTTAGAGAGATAAACGAAGTTGGTGAGCATTGTAAATATAGAGGATGCACCCATACTGCAGAAGATAGCTGCAAAGTTATTGAATATGTCGAGCAAGGAAAAATAGATGCCCAGAGATACAAGCATTATACGGAACTTGTAGAAGAAATAAACGATTACAACAAAAATAAGTATTAGAATGGGAGGATAAATAAATGTCAATAAAAATTGCACCTTCAATACTGTCGGCAGACTTTGCAAAATTAGGCGATGAAATAAAATTAGTAGAAAAAGCTGGAGTTGACATGATACATATTGATGTTATGGACGGTCACTTTGTGCCAAACATTACAATCGGACCATTAGTTGTAAAAGCCATTAAACCTATTACATCATTACCGCTGGATGTACATTTAATGATTGAGAATGCCGATTTATATATAGCGGACTTTTGTAAAGCTGGGGCTGATATTATTACAGTACACGCTGAGGCCTGTACACATTTACATCGGACGATACAGCTTATTAAAAGTCATGGAGTTAAAGCAGCAGTTTCCTTAAATCCTGCTACTCCATTAAATGTACTAGAATACGTTTTACCAGATGTAGATATGGTACTAATCATGTCTGTAAATCCTGGCTTTGGTGGCCAGTCATTTATTCCAAGTGCAATAACTAAGATTAAGCAATTAAAGCAGATGATAGATGAGCAGAATTTAAATATTGACATTCAAGTTGACGGCGGCGTTAACGATAAAACAGCTAAAGAAGTAATTAATGCTGGAGCAAATGTTCTAGTTGCAGGATCTTATTTATTTGGACATGAAGATATTGATAATAGGGTGAGATTGTTACGTGGCTAACTCAAATATTCATGTGAAAATCGTTACTGGTTACGCTAATACACAAATTGATAAAGTAGCAAATGATTATATCATAGCAGTTGATAGTGGTATTAGCTTATTAAGAAAGCAATTAATTACCCCTGACTGCCTAGTAGGAGATTTAGATTCAGCCCCAGAGGAAGATGTTATGTGGGCTGTAGATAAAGGTGTAGATATAATTAAATTTCCTAGTGAAAAGGATCAAGTAGATACAGAGCTAGCATTAGAGCAGGCATATCTACAGCAGCCTGGTGAAATAACCATTTATAACGATTTAACAGGAAGATTTGATCAAGCAATAGCATTAGTATACCTCCTTCTAAAGCCTCTAAAAAAGAACATTCCTTGTAGGATTGTCGGCAAATATAATCAGGTATGTTTAGTTGATACACAGATTACATTAACTAAATGCGATGCCTTTGTTTCAATCCTACCTTTTACCCCTACGGCGCAGGCAACTGCTACTGGACTAAAGTATCAGCTGCCAGCTATCCTTGAAGCAGATAATCCTATTGGAATAAGTAATGAATTTATAGGAAAAGAAGCAGAAATAAAAGTAAAACAGGGAATAATTTTATTGGTCATGAGTAAAATTGTATAAATGAACAAGTTTAGGGCACATTTTTAAAAGTTGTGAATATATATGTAATAACTAAATGTGCCTAAATGAGGGGTACGATTTCCATGAGCTTTCAAAATCGCAAAAAAAACAAAGTTCTACGAAAAAGTATCGGTCTTGTTATTGCTGTTATTGGACTAGGGATTTTAGCTAATTACTTACCAGGATGGATATGGCCGCTAGTAGCTGGTGTTGGACTTATTAGTTTAGGATGGGTCATGTATAATAACGCATGATTTATTGCAAGACGATTTAAGGAGGGGTTAGGCTTGCGCTTTTATACGATTAAATTGCCGAGGTTTTTAGGAGGAATCGTAAAATCTTTTATCAGCTTGTTTCAGAAAAATGGGTAATAAAAAAAGACTTCCGCCTATTATAATAATTAGGCAGAAGTCTTTTTTTGATAATTTGCTTAAATAGCTCGAGTAACTTTACCTGATCTGATACAGCTGGTGCAAACGTTAATACGTTTTACAGAACCGTTCATAACTGCTCGAACTTTTTGAATATTTGGTTTCCATTCACGTTTTGTTTTTCTATTTGAGTGACTCACATGAAATCCTGAGCGAGAATCCTTTTCACAAATATCACAACGCTTTGCCATGTTGTTCGCACCTCCTTACGTTCAACCGTGCATAACTCAATTAAAAACACTTAATTATAATATCATAATAAAAATTGCAAAGCAATACTGAAAAAAATTATTGATGACTTTTTATATTGCATAAACTATAGTAAAATATATTATAATCAATTTGGAGGTGTTGCTTAATGACCATAAATTATATTAATGAAAAAGGCAAGATAGATATTGGAGAGCAAGTAGTTGCCGTAATCGCAGGTATGGCTGCAATCGATAGCTATGGAATTGTTGGGATGGCTAGTAGACATCAGATTAAAGATGGTATTTCCGAATTATTAAAAAAAGATAATTTGTCAAAAGGTATAGAAGTTTATACAAAAGATGAAAAAGTATATATTGATTTACATATCGTTGTTAGCTATGGAGTTAAAATTTCAGAGGTAGCGCAAAACGTTCAAGAAAAAGTTAAATATATTTTAGAAAATCAAATTGGCGTCAAAGTGGAAGAAGTGAATGTAATAGTTCAAGGGGTTAAAGTTTTGGCAGAATAGGGGGAAGCAAATTATGCCGTCAAAAATAGGCAGCCAAGAAATGTATGCAATGCTATACACTGGAGGGAAGGCACTAGAACAACAGGTATCTGAAATAGATGCACTAAATGTTTTTCCCGTACCAGATGGCGATACAGGTACAAATATGAACTTATCTTTCCAGTCTGGAATACAAGAAATGGAATCAAACCATTCTGAAACCGACACACTAGGCAGCACAATGGGTAGTTTTGCTAGAGGTATAATGATGGGCGCTAGAGGAAATTCAGGTGTTATTCTATCGCAATTATTCCGCGGCATGTCACAAGCACTTAAAGGCAAGGAAGTGGCGACTTCAGAAGACTTTGCCCTTGCATTGGACAAAGGTGTAGAAATAGCCTATAAGGCCGTAATGAAGCCTGTAGAAGGCACTATTCTTACAGTTGCTAGGGAATCAGCTAAAGCTGCTGTCCGTGCTAGTAAGCGCAACCCGTCGATAGATGAAGTGTTCAAAGCGGCAATTGACCAAGCTGAATTAACTTTAGAACAAACACCAGACATGCTTCCTGTATTGAAGGAAGTTGGCGTTGTTGATGCTGGAGGCAAAGGGTTAATTGTCATATATAAAGGTATGTATCAAGCGTTAACAGGTGAACAATTAACATTTGAACGGAAGGCTACTAAACAGCAGTCAACTTCACATGAAGTTGTAGCTTCGGAGGAATTTGGTTATTGCACGGAATTTATTATTCAAAATTTAACTGAGCCAGTTAATGAAACTTTCCTAAGATCTACCCTATCGGATATGGGTGACTCTCTACTCGTTGTACATGACGAAGATTTTGTTAAAATTCATATCCATACATTAGATCCGGGCCAAGTATTATCTCATTGCTTGCAGATTGGAAGCTTACATAGAATTAAGATCGATAACATGACAGAGCAACATGAACACACACAAGCAAATAAAGAAACTAGTGCTGTAGTTAAACAAAGCAATTACAGTCAAGCTCATGATGGCCAGTTAAAGCCTTATGGAATTGTATCTGTTACTAATGGGGAAGGAATCAAGGATATCTTCATGTCATTAGGAGCTAACGAAGTAGTTTTTGGCGGACAATCAATGAACCCATCTACGGAAGATTTGGCTAATGCAGTAAGGAAGATTAATGCAGAAACTGTTATCATTTTACCTAATAACAAAAATATTATATTAGCTGCTGAACAGGTAGCAAGTGTAGTTGAAGATAAACAAATAATCGTGATACCAACAAAAACAATCCCTGAAGGAATAGCTGCTATTCTATCCTTTCATGAAGAGCAGGATATTGAAGATAACATTGATGTAATGAAGGATGCTGCTAAATCAGTAGTAAGCGGACAGGTTACGTATGCGATTCGGGATACACAAATTAATGGAGCTACGATTAAAGAAGGGGATATTTTGGGTATTCTTGGAAGTGAAATTGTAGTTAATGGAACAAATCTTGTTCAAACAACTGTTGATTTGTTAGAAAATATGGTAGACAAAGATGAACATGAAATTATTACAATTTTTACTGGAGAGGAAGTGAAACAGCCAGAAATAGCTGAATTACAGGAAATTATTGAAGCAAAATATGATGATTTTGACATCGAGATTAAAAGCGGGTTACAGCCTACGTATTATTTTATCATTTCCGTAGAATAGAGGAGTGGCTATATGGGGATAAAAATTGTTGTCGATAGCACATGTGATTTACAGGATGATGTATTACAGGAATACGGAATCGAGCGTGTGTCCTTAAAGGTTCACTTTAAGAATGAGACATATCGAGACTGGATTGATATTAAACCTAAGGAGTTCTATCAGAAGCTTCGAAATTCTGAGGTGCTTCCAACTACATCACAGCCTTCACCTGCTGAGTTTATAGATCTCTATAAAAGTATAGCGACTGAAGATGACTCAATTATATCAATACATCTTGGAGCTAAATTAAGTGGTACAGTCCAATCAGCTGTTTTAGCAAAATCAATGTTAGAAAATTATGATATTACAGTAGTCGATTCTAAGCAAGCTACATGTGGTACTGGGTTTATTGCAATTGCAGCTGCAGAAGCAGCAAAACACGGAAAATCGAAGGAAGATATCTTAGCACTTATTGAAAAAATTATTGATAATCAACGGACATTATTTATGGTTGATACCTTAGAGTATCTTAAAAAGGGCGGAAGAATTGGTAAGGCAAGTGCACTTATAGGATCATTATTAAACATTAAACCAATCCTGTCTTTAGATATCGATGGTGGTGTAATGTCTGTAGATAAAGCTCGCGGCAAGAAGAAAGCAGAGAAGGCAATTCTCCAAATCTTAAAAAATACATACGGGGATAAAGAACTGTCAGTTGCTCTCTGTCATGCCGACTCCATAGATACGGTTGAAGAATTTTCTTCAATACTTAAAGAAGAATTAAATATTGCTGACATTATGATTGCTGATATAGGACCAGTTATAGGCACACATGTGGGGCCAGGGGCTTGGGGAGTAATTGCACACGAGAAAAATTTAAAGTCTTAGCAAAACTATAATAATACATTGAGTGAGTAGAAGATGATAAATATATTTTCAAAGCCCTTAGAGGAATTAAAGGGTATAGGACCGAAAACGTCTTCGGAGTTTCGAAGCTTAGGTATAAATACAGTAAAGGATTTATTAGACTACTTCCCCTTTCGTTATGAAGATAGAAGTATCCAGAATGAAGAGAGCTTTATAGATGGGCAAACGATAACTTTTACTGGAAAAGTAATTAAAAATCCATATATACAACGAAGGGGAAGAACTGCTCGTCTTATTTTGACCGTTAGGTTAGGTGATTCACGTCAAATTAGATGTGTTTGGTTTAACCAGCCATATTTAGCTAGCAAACTTAAACTAAATACGGAAATAACGATTACAGGTAAGTATTCAGAGCAGCATAAACAAATAACAGTATCAAGCTATGAAATAAGGGCTGATAATCGGGAAATGATACACAGTAATGGTATCATTCCTATTTATTTTGGAACAAAATCATTGAATACGAATAAAATCAGAAAATTGATTGCAAGCATACTATTTATGCCACAAGTAGAAGTTGCGGAAGCGTTGCCAGAATATTTAAGTGAGCGCTATAAATTAATCGATAGGTATCAGGCATACAAATGGATACACTTTCCTGAAAATAGCTATCAGCTTAAGCAGGCCAAACGAAGGCTTATATTTGAAGAGTTTTTCTATTACCAATTAAAAATACAGCAGACTCGTAAGTTTTATAAAGTTAATACTAAGGATAAAACCCGTGAGTTTGACAATGATATACTAAACAATTTTATTGAAGGTCTAAGCTTTCAATTAACAGACGCTCAAAAAAATAGTCTTCAGGAAATTCTAACTGATATGGGTAGTAATAAAGTTATGTATCGTTTACTTCATGGTGATGTAGGGTCTGGGAAAACGATAATTGCTACTTTAGCGTTAATAGCAAATTGGACAAGTAATTATCAAGGTGTCTTAATGGTTCCGACGGAAATCTTAGCTGAGCAGCATTTTAAGAATATTTGTAGCGATGTTGCTCATTTGGGGATAAATGTTTGTTTGCTCACAAGTAAGTATACTAAATCCCAAAGAAATAATATAATCGAGGGCATTCAGGATAAAGAGTTCGATATTATAATCGGAACCCATGCTTTGTTTCAAGAAGATGTCATATATGCAGATTTAGGATTAGTAATAATTGATGAACAGCATCGTTTTGGTGTTCATCAAAGAGAGCTCTTGAGAATGAAGGGTAAATTGCCTGACTTGTTGCTAATGTCTGCAACGCCGATTCCGCGAACGATGGCCATGACCTTATATGGTGATATCGACATGTCGGTTTTAAATGAATTACCAGCAAGTAGGAAAAAAATCATAACTAAGTCCGACCCATTAAAACATGAAAACAAAATATTTTTACAATTAAAGGATATTTTAGATAATGGACAGCAGCTGTATATCGTATGTCCACTAATCGAAGAATCGGAACAGCTAAATTTGGAGAATGTATATGAAATAGCAGAGCGACTCTCTGACTACTTCGATTCATATAAAATAGGTATATTGCATGGTCGACTTACCAGCATTGAACGGGAGAATATTATGTTAGAGTTCATAGCTGGAGAAATCAACATACTCGTTGCAACAACAGTAATCGAGGTTGGTGTTAATGTACCTAACGCTTCAGCTATAGTCATATATAATGCTGAAAGATTCGGACTTGCTCAATTGCATCAGCTTAGGGGTAGGGTAGGTCGTGGTTCATATCAAGCTTACTGTTATCTAATTACTGATAGTACTACTGAGTCGTCAAAGGCTCGAATAGATGCAATGGAAAAATCAAATGATGGTTTTTTTCTCGCGGAACAGGATTTATTACTTAGGGGTCCTGGGGAAATGCTTGGAAAACGTCAAAGTGGCTTGCCGACATTTAAAATTGGTGATGTCATATTAGATATGAAGATTATGGAAGTGGCGAGAATGGAGGCTGCACAGCTTGTTAACGATGAGACCTTAGCCGAAAAAGTGTGTCTAGATAATATAATTACAGGAAGTAACTTCCTGGCATAAGAACTGTATATCGGGACAACCTAAGGCTAAGGAGGTGATAACATGGGAGTTGGACAAGAGCGTTCTAGTAACTGGTTAGTAGTGCCTGAAGCTTACCAAGCAATGGATAAATTCAAGTATGAAGTTGCTAGTGAGTTAGGTATTCAACCGCCAAGCAGTGGTTACTGGGGTAACATGACATCTCGTGATTGTGGAGCCGTTGGAGGCCATATGACTCGTAAATTGGTTCAAATGGGTGAGCAACAATTAATGAACCAAAAAGGATCATCTACAACATTCTAATTGAGTAGAAATAGTATAAGCGGACCCTAACGGGTCCGCTTTTAACATATGTGCACAAAAAAAGACAAGAAAAAATAAAAAAAAGTCCCTAGATTATTTTCTAGGGAAATTGACAAATGATAATTCATTTGCCTAATGGGAGAGGAGAAACCGGAGGAAGAACTTATGGGGAAAAGTCTTCTCCGCGGTTGTCCGACAGCAACCATTTGTTACTGTCAGATATAGTATGCACGATAAAACCATAAGTATACATTATTTGTTATTTATTTTACTATTTTATACTAATAATTAGAGTAGCGCATTCGAGATTGTTTTATTTTGTCGGACATTTACCTACATCATTGCTTATGCTATATTGATATTTATATAAAAAGATAGATACAATAATATGGACGTGATAAAATTGAGAGTTATTTCAGGAGACAAGCGAGGTATTTCATTAGAAGCTGTACCTGGCCAGAAAACGAGACCGACTACAGACAGGGTAAAGGAGTCAATATTTAATATAATTACACCCTACATTGATGGTGGGAAAGTATTAGATTTGTTTGCTGGATCGGGCGCCTTAGGTATAGAGACACTAAGTAGGGGTGCAGAATTCGCTGTTTTTATTGATGTTTCATTTAATTCTATCAAATGCATTAAAAAGAACCTGGCCCAAACTGAATATCAAAAAAGCGCAGAAGTTTATAAAGCTGATTGGAAAACAGCCATAGACAAACTTGCTAAGAGGGAAATGAAATTTGACTATGTATTTCTGGATCCACCATACGTTGAATTTCAAGAAAAAATACCTCAGATTGTGACAGCATTAGAAGAAAAAAATCTTTTATGCACAAATGCGATTATTGTTTGCGAGCATGAGAATAAATATAATATGCCGTTAATATCTGCAGAGTTATTCAAACAGCAACATTATAAGTACGGTAATACAGGAATAACAGTACTCTATAGACTGGGAGGCAATTAAAGTGAACATAGCAGTTTACCCTGGAAGTTTTGATCCAGTTACATACGGGCACCTTGATATCATTGAGCGAGGAGCAAAAATCTTTGATAAGGTTGTCGTTGCAATTTTAGAAAATCCAAATAAAAATCCCCTTTTTTCTATTGATCAGCGAAAGCAGCTACTGATATCGGCAACTTCGAACTTAAGTAATGTAGAAATCGATAGCTTCCATGGGTTATTAGCTGATTATATGCTACACATAAATGCAAGGGCTATAATAAAAGGGTTACGAGCCGTCTCTGATTTTGAATATGAACTACAAATGGCGTCAATAAATAAGAAGCTAGCGCCAGAAGTTGAAACATTTTTTATGATGACAAACAATAATTATTCTTTTTTAAGCTCAAGCGTCGTAAAAGAGGTCGCAAAATATGGTGGAGATATTAGTGATTTAGTTCCTGAAAATGTATTAGAGGCTTTTAAAAAAATCTACGATTAATAAATCGCTGTCTTGCATATATCAGGAGGCTTATCATTAACATAAATGTTAGGATAGAAAGACTCATTGTAGCCATGATAACCCAGTAATTCCATAGCTTGAATTCGATTGGAGCCTGGGAATATGAAAATACAGGTATAGCATGATGGCTTAATAAATAATTAGATGGTTTCCAAATAATTAATGTTAAAACGCCAGCTATTAGCGCATGGAAAATCCTTGAAACGAAAAATGGCCAATAGCGTATGTCGGTTGCACTTAAAATTGCGGCTATTTGAGCATGGACACTTAAGCCTCCCCAAGCTAGAATAACGCTTACTATTGAAATTTTTTGCAAGAAGGTTACTTCTGTACTTATACTTGCTTCCTTACTACCTATAGTAACCTCGAAAATTCCAGAAATAAAAGCAGTTGCTAGCTCTGGAGCAAATCCAACAAGAGAAAGCACGAAGGCAGCTATATACACAAATAAATTTGTGATTTTTAGAGCACCTAAGATCGAGATTAGTACTGACATTAGAATTATAAAACCTCCAATAAGGGCTAGTGTACTGATTGAGCTAGTAACGGCATCACCTAACAGCTTCCCAAGTGGGCGTCGATCTTTAATCCTAGCCTGATGCATTGCTTTCAAAGCACGTAATAAAATCATATCCTTTGTTTTCATGCTTTTAGGTGTGTTAGTACTTCTAACATCGTGGTTTCTCATTAATAGTCCAACTATGATTGCAGATAGGTAATGTGCTATTACGATGATGACCCCTAGTGTGGGATTGTAAAAGAAACCTACTGCAATAGCACCAAACATAAATAACGGATCAGATGTGGTAGTAAATGCTACTAAACGTTCACCTTCGGAACGAGTTACTAAACCCTGCTCGCGAAGTCTGGTAGTAATTTTTGAACTTATAGGATAACCAGAAGAAAACCCCATAGTCATAACAAATGCGCCTGAGCCTGGTACGTTAAAAAGTGGACGCATCAAAGGTTCTAGTAACACACTCATAAAATGAACTACACCTAGTCCCATGAGTATTTCAGATAGAATAAAAAATGGTAATAATGCTGGGAAAACAACCTCCCACCATATAGTTAGGCCCCGCAAAGAGGACTGGAAGGAGATATCCGGGAATTTAATTAAAGAAATGACAATTATAAATGTTGTAAACCCTAACAGACCTGTTTTCCAGTACGATTTATTTGAAATGTAATATAGCATTTTGCTCCTCCGTCGTATAGTACATGTTATAAAGAATATATTTAGTAAATAGACACTTTATACATTTAAAAGAGGTGAATTTGGTGGGAGGGCAAAAATTAGGGGTTGCTTTAGGGGCTGGCGGAGCGCGAGGTTTAGCCCATATAGGGGTACTGCAGGCATTGAAAGAAATGGATGTTAAGATAGATTGTATAGCTGGAAGCAGTATAGGTAGTATGATAGCTGCCTTTTACGGAAATAAAATGGATTTGCGGATGGTAGGTAAATTTTTGGCATCGTTAAACAGGAAGCATTGGCTAGATTTATGTGTTCCTGGATTAGGATTAGTTACTGGAGATAAATTCAAGGAAATAGTAAAATTATTAACACATAATAAAAATATTGAGGATTTGAGCATACCAATTGCAATAGTAGCTACAGATTTAGAAAAAGGCGAACGTGTTGTTTTTCTTAAAGGACCTATATATCAAGCAGTGAGGGCGAGCTGCTCAATACCAGGGATTTTTGTTCCTGAGAAAGTTAATGGTAATATCCTAGTTGACGGTGGAGTTATTGATCGTGTTCCTACATCAGTAGTAAAAGATCTAGGCGCAGATTATACAATCGCCGTTGATGTAGCTCCCAAAAAAAGCGAGGTAAAAATTAGTACTATGTTTGATGTGATTGCACAAACTATAGATATTCTAGAAGCAGAGATATTAAAGCTACGACTATTAGATGCTGACGTTGTAATCCAGCCAAAGGTTGGGCATATTGGAATAGCTTCTTTTGATAAAGTAGAAGAGTGTATAGAATCGGGCTACATAGCAGCGTATGAAAAGGAACAGCAAATTATAAGTTTACTGAAGAACAAGAGAGGAGACAGCAATGAATTATAAATACGACAAAAAAGGAATAGATATTTCTTCTGTTCTTAAAGTTATAGCAATAATATTTATTATAGTAGCGGGGCTTGGGTATGTGGTTGACGTCGATTACTACTTAATGATGCCTGGAACTGCTGAACATCTTAGGCCAATAATTGAAGTTGACGGTGAACTTAGTGATGAAAAGGGTAAATTTATGCTAACAACAGTTTCTTCAATTCCTGGCAATATGCTTTTTTATACTTTTGCCAACATAAGCAATAGGATTGGGTTGTATGAAATCGAAATTAAGGAGAAAGAAGAGGTTTTAGGCCACTTTGACATGGATGACGACTTATATAGACAGATTATGCTTTTATATATGAGCCAATCACAGCAGGAAGCGGTATATAATGCGTTTTTATTAGCTAATGAGGATGTTGAATTTATTGAAAATGCCGTATTGGTTAGGGACGTTGCCCCAGACTCGATGGCAGTTAACATTCTACGCCCTGGAGATAGTATAAAGATGGTAGATGGCTTTGAAGTGAAGAACTCAGAACAGATGATTGAGTATGTTAGAAACCAAAGACCTGGGGACACGGTACATATCGTCTACGAAAGGGGTGGGGAGAGCAGAGAAGCGGATATCATGCTAATGACTCATCCAGAAGTTGATGAAGCTAGGATTGGCATCATGATTATGACAGATCGGGAGTTAGTGACGAATCGTGATGTTAGAATTTCTACTGGACGTATAGGTGGCTCTTCTGCAGGCATGATGTTTACCTTAGAAATCTATAATCAGTTGGTAGAGCAAGATATTACCAAAGGGTATTATATAGCTGGTACGGGAACAATAAACGCTGACGGATATGTTGGACAAATTGGCGGCGTCAAACACAAAGTAAGAGCTGCCCGCAGGGCTAATGCAGATATATTTTTCGTCCCAATGGATATACATCCTTATGATACAAACGAGCAGGAAGCAAACACTGTAAATGCGAGGCTTGACGAGCCAATTACAGTCGTACCAATCAAGCATATCCAAGATGCTATAGATTACCTTGAAGGATTACCTGCGCGGTAATCTCTTCAAAAACGAATGGGTGGAAGTGTGAAATCTCTATTTACTAATCCAGACATAGATATTTCGTTTTTCCGTCTCTGTTGTTCGATTAAACTGTAGATTCTTGTTGCAGTAATATCATAATCAGAATATAAAAACGACTCACGACCCCAGTTAGTGATTATTGGAATTGAGCTGGACTTTTTAGCTTGTTGTAGAAATGTTTGCCCTTTTGCATTAAAACCTAAAACCCGGGCGTATTGAGCAGGCTTCAATTGTTCCAAATCTTTTTTCATCATGTTCAATAAAATATGTATCAGTGCCCTTTGAATCCGTGTCCAAGTATAATTTTTGCACTTTATTTGGCTAATTAAGCTTGAAACAGTAGGTGCATTTTTGCAATACTTTGTAATTCGCGTAGCTAGGCCTTTGTCTATATCAACATAGCACTGCAAATCGCTTGCTTTTAGAGGATAAAGCTTAGAGAATAACATATTTCTGAAATCATCTAATGTTAATATATCTTTGTAGGTTGTCCTTAGAATATCTAATGTTACACCAGGAACGTAGGGAGCAATTGCGTCAAAAGTTTCAGTCTCAATTAATTTGCGGATTGCTGTGGCGCTTGCAATCGCTTTATCAGTTATAGTTGTAGCATGATAATCGGCAGCAGTTCTTTTAATTGTGTATGGTGTAATCGAACTTTCTAATTGTTTTAGCGCAAGCATGTACATTAAGCCCAATGTATTGTTTGCTTGCAATCTAATATTGCTTTCTAAATCTGGATATTCCGCTAATAAAGCGGCTTCCATAGCTTTAGGATATGAGACCCCAGATTGCATCTGTTGCTTTATTGAGTGTTTAAAATCCTTAGATTCATTTAATAATATGGAGCTTATTTTGTCTAAAGCGTCAATGCTACCAGATTCACTCCCAAAGCATATAGAATTCACACAACCTAATTGATGTAGTATACTTATAGCACCATAAGCAAACACTTGAGCATTTTGGGTTGCATATACGGTCGGTAATTCTAATACAATATCAACACCAGCACGTAAGGCCATGTCGGCTCGTGTCCATTTATCGGTGATAGCTGGTTCACCGCGCTGTAGGAAGTTGCCACTCATGACAGCAACTAAGGTATCTGCATTAGTAGCTTGTTTGCTTTTTTCTATATGATAAGCGTGACCGTTATGAAAAGGGTTATATTCGACTATTATACCAGTGGCATTCATTTTTTTACGCTCCATTTAAGAAAATTTTT
The DNA here is from genome assembly GCF_001730225.1 of Desulfuribacillus alkaliarsenatis. Taxonomy (NCBI): domain Bacteria; kingdom Bacillati; phylum Bacillota; class Desulfuribacillia; order Desulfuribacillales; family Desulfuribacillaceae; genus Desulfuribacillus; species Desulfuribacillus alkaliarsenatis. Next base: position 483,777 of record NZ_MIJE01000001.1, read on the forward strand.
ACGCTCCACTTAATAAAATAAATAATTAAAATTACGAAAATAATATTGTAAGTATAACAACAAAAGTCATAGTTGACAATTTACTGTTACACCGTTATAATTACTTTTGTTGTCTATATGAGGTGAGACAAATGAAGATACGTATTGAAAAGGAATATCCTATTACAAAGGATCACCAGTATATTAAGACTACAATTGATTTACAGGAATTAACAGACGATTCATTGATTAATGATATTACTGAAGTTCTTGTAGATATTGAAGTTGTCAATACTAAGCCGCGAGAATATCAAGTATCTGGTTCAGTAAAAACAACGATAGGGTTGATATGCGGTAACTGTTTGCAGGATTTACAAGTTAATGTAAATTCTACCCTTGATGAAATATTTGTACTTGCTGAAATGACTGATTTTGAATCTGGTGCAATTGAAGAATCAGATGACAAATTCAATTACATAGCAGGACAAGTAATTGATTTAAAACCATTTATTAAACAAGAAATCTTACTAAGCTTACCCATGAAGCCGCTATGCAAAGAAGTGTGCAAAGGACTTTGTCCTAAATGTGGTGTTAATAGAAATATAGAATCATGCGATTGCAACACGCAACGTATTGATCCGCGCTTAGCAGATTTGGCAGACTTTTTTAAAAAATAGTCGAACCATTTTGATAGTTAGTATTAAGGAGGTGGAAGGTATGGCAGTACCTTTTAGAAAAGTATCGAAAACACGCAAGAGAAAGCGTCGTACTCATTTTAAACTTTCTATACCTGGTATGGTAGAGTGCCCACAATGCCACGAGATGAAATTATCCCACCGTGTATGTAAAAGCTGTGGATATTATAAAGATCGTGAAGTCGTAAGCAAGTAAAAGCAAAGTTAACCCTTTGCTTTTTTACTTGCTTTTTTTTATATAAATATATATACTAATTTATGACCTAGTAATAAAATGTAGATAATAGAATAACATAATAATAACTTTACAAATTTCTAAGGAAAGATGGGTTAGTTAATGAGGCTCTCCAAAAAGGAACGGCATTTATTGCTGCGCAAAAAACTTGAAGAGATTCCATTTTTGACAGATGAAGACTTGGCTGAAGAATTGTCAGTAAGTATACCAACAATACGTTTGGATCGTTTAGAGCTTGGGATTCCTGAGCTAAGGGGACGAATTAAAACAGTAGCAGAAGCAAATCTTCAAAAAGTAAAGTCATTACATATCAATGAGGTTATAGGTGATGTTTTAGATTTACAGTTAAACACGAGTGGTATTTCGATATTCGAGATTCAACGCCAGCATATCTTTCAAAAAACAAGGATTGCAAGGGGACACTACTTATTTGCCCAAGCAAATTCGCTAGCGGTTGCTGTAATTGACTCTGAGGTAGTATTGACAGCCACTGCTAATATAAGATTTTTACGTCCTGTGTTCCTTGGGGAAAAATGTGTAGCTAAGGCTTATGTGGTTGAAGAAGTTAATACTAAAGGTGTATTTGTTATTAAGGTTGACACCTTCGTGCAAAATGAACAGGTATTTAGTGGCGAATTTAAAGTAGCTAAATATACAGACGGAAAATAGGAGGATCTATTATTATGAAAATTGCAATAGATGCTATGGGTGGAGATTATGCACCTGCAGAGATTGTTTATGGCGTAATAGAATCTGCTAAGAAGCATCAAGATGTTTTATTTGCTTTAGTAGGCGATGAGAATAAAATAAAAGAGCATATAAATGAATTACCTAAAAACATTACGATACATCATACTGATGAAGTAATTGAAGTTGATGAAGAACCTGTTAGGGCTGTGAAAAAGAAAAAAAATTCATCCATAGTGGTAGCGGCTAAACTTGTAAAAGAGAAGCAAGCTCAGGCAATGATTACTGCAGGCAATACAGGCGCCTTTATGGCTGCTGGACTTTTAGTTATTGGAAGACTGCCTGGAGTAGCTCGTCCAGCTCTAGCACCAGTATTTCCATCTAAAGGTGGAAAGGGAACGATGGTTTTGGACGTTGGTGCTAATATGGATGCTAAACCCGAATACTTACTACAGCACGCAATTCTCGGAAGTATTTATATGAATAAGATGCTAGGAATCCAATCACCAAGGGTGGGCCTTGTGAACATAGGAAGCGAAGCTGGTAAAGGTAATGAGTTATCGAAAGCAGCTTATCAATTATTAGAACAAGCATCTATTAACTTTGTTGGGAATATTGAGGCCCGTGATGTTATGGCAGATAAATGTGATGTGCTTGTATGTGATGGATTTACGGGAAACATATTATTAAAGACGGCTGAGGGAGTAGCTTCTACAATATTTGGAACTTTAAAAAGTGAAATTAAAAAATCGTTAATTGCTAAAATAGGTGGTTTTATTTTGCTTCCTACCTTTAAAACGCTTAAGGGTAAACTCGACTATCATGAGTATGGTGGTGCACCACTATTAGGCTTAAATGGTGCGTGTATTAAAAGTCACGGATCTTCTGACCGTAGAGCTATCATGAATGCAATCGAGCAAACGATGACGTTTATCAATAATAATACACTTGAAGAAATGACTAGGGAGCTTACGAACAGGAGTGAAGTTGTTGAATAACATAAATGTTGGAATTCTAGGCACGGGCTCATATTTGCCAGAAAAAATAGTTACTAATAAAGACTTAGAGCAACAAATTGATACTACTGATGAGTGGATACGCTCTAGAACTGGTATAGAGGAAAGACGCATTGCAAAAGCATGTGAATCAACATCAGATTTGGGGATTATAGCTGCAAAAAAGGCTTTAGAAGATGCTAACGTTGACGCTAAGGAAATAGATTTAATTATAGTTGCTACACTAACACCTGATTACACCTTCCCAAGTACGGCGTGTATAATCCAACATCAACTAGGTGCTAAAAAAGCAGCTGCATATGATTTATCTGCTGCTTGCTCAGGCTTTATTTATGGTGTTGCTAGCGGTGCACAGTTTATTGAATCTGGACTTTATAAATATGTTTTAGTCATTGGTGCAGAAACTATTACTAAGATTCTTGACTGGGAAGATCGCTCTACCTGTGTGCTTTTTGGTGATGGTGCAGGTGCCTGTGTCTTAGGACCTGTAAACGATGAGAGAGGATTTAAGTCCTTTGTGTTAGGCTCTGATGGTAGTGGAGGAGCATTGTTAAGTCAGCCGTCTAGTGGGTCAAAGCAACCAATTACACCAGAGACAATTGCAGCAAAAGCAAACACTTTAAAAATGGTTGGAAGTGAAGTGTTTAAGTTTGCTGTCAGAGTAATGGGGAATGTCTCGGAAGAGGCAGTGGAAAAATCAGGTTTGCGTAAAGAAGATATTGACTTTTTCGTGCCACACCAGGCAAATATTAGAATTATTGAACCAGCTATGAAGCGCCTCGGCCTAGGTATGGATAAAGTATATATAAATTTAAATAAATATGGAAATATGTCATCAGCTTCTATTCCAGTTGCCTTAGACGAGGCGATTCGATTTGGACAGATAAAAAAGGGTGACACTGTAATCTTAGTTGGTTTTGGCGCAGGTTTAACCTGGGGTGCAACTGTTGTAACGATGTAAAAAAAGTACATTATTGGAGGGTTATGAATGAAAACAAAAATTACTGAACTATTAGGTATTGAGTATCCAATTATTCAAGGAGGAATGGCTTGGATAGCCAATGGCGACTTAGCTTTAGCTGTGTCTAAAGCAGGCGGTTTAGGAACTATTGGCGCAGGTAGTGCTCCAGCAGAATGGGTTAGAGGAGAAATTCAGAAAGTAAAGTCATTAACAGATAAACCTTTTGCTGTAAACATCATGCTTTTATCACCTCACGCTAAAGATGTAGTAGATGTTGTAATCGAAGAGCAAGTTCCAATAGTAACTACAGGTGCTGGTAATCCAGGGATTTTCATGAAACGATTTAAGGAAGCTGGCATTAAGGTTATACCAGTTGTACCATCTGTAGCACTTGCTAAAAGGCTAGAGAAGCTTGGAGTTGACGCGCTGATTGTTGAAGGGATGGAAGCTGGAGGCCATATTGGTGAACTGACAACGATGGCATTAGTCCCACAGGTTGTGGATGCAGTAAATGTACCTGTTATTGCAGCTGGAGGAATGGCTGACGGTAGAGGTTTAGTAGCAGCCTTAGCACTAGGTGCTGAAGGAGTACAATTTGGAACAAGATTTATTGTTGCACATGAATGTACAGCTCCGCATCAAAACTATAAAGAGGCAATAATAAAAGCTAGTGACCGTGACACAGTCGTAACAGGTCGTCCGACTGGGCATCCTGTGCGTGTTATTCGTAATAAGCTAACTAGGGAATACCAAGAACTTGAAAAGAGTGGAGCATCTAAAGAGGAATTAGAGTCATTTGGTATTGGTAAATATCGCATGGCTGTAGAAGGTGATATTCAGCATGGATCCATTTTATCAGGACAAATTGCAGGGATGGTAACTAAGCAAGAATCTGTAGCAGAGATTATAGAAGATATAATGGCTACAACGAAATCAACTTTAGAGCGAGTACGTGCAGTAAACTAGGAGGAAATTAAAGATGGGAAAGGTAGCATTTGTATTTCCAGGTCAAGGCTCTCAATATGTTGGAATGGCCAAAGACTTATACGACCAATTTCCAGAAGTACGCGAGCTTTACAAACAAGCAGATGAGATTATAGGTGAAGATATTACAAAGCTATGCTTTGAAGGACCTGATAATGAATTAAGAAAAACTTTTAATACACAACCAGCGCTATTATTAACAAGCATGGCTGTATTGAAAGCGATGGAACTATCAGGCATAAATATTAAAGCAGATTATATGGCAGGGCATAGTCTAGGGGAATACTCGGCAATTGTCGCTGCAGGTGGTTTATCTTTCGAGGATGGGGTAGCACTTGTTCGAAAAAGAGGAATGTTTATGGAAGAAGCTGTACCTGAAGGAAAAGGTGCAATGACAGCTATTCTTGGACTTGATAGAGAAGTTTTACAAGATATTTGTTCTAAAGCTTCAAAGCCAGACGATGTTGTTCAACTTGCAAATATTAATTGCCCTGGTCAGATTGTGATTTCTGGTCATAAGGGTGCCGTTGAAATAGCGGGAGAATTAGCTAAGCAACAGGGTGCTAAACGTGTAATTCCATTAACGGTTAGTGGGCCTTTTCATTCTGCATTGATGGAGCCAGCAAAAGAAAATTTACAACAAGCAATTTCAAAAATATGCTTTAATGATACTGATATACCAGTAGTAGCTAATGTCGATGCTAAGCAAGTTTCTAGGTCTGGAAATATCAAAGAACTTTTACTCGAACAACTTACATCATCCGTTCTTTGGGAAGATTCAATACGTCATCTTGTAGATGAAGGTGTAGATACGTTCATTGAGGTTGGTGCTGGGAAGGTTTTATCAGGACTTATTAAAAAAATTCATCGCGATCTTAATATTTATAATGTAGAAGATTTAGACTCCATAGAAAAACTAAAAAAATCATTATCAAATTAATTTTTTCATAGGAGGGTTCTTATGTTGAATGAACAAGTTGCTATTGTTACTGGCGCTTCTAGGGGTATCGGTAAAGCAGTTGCAATTGAACTAGCAAGGGCAGGCGCAAAGGTAGTAGTTAATTATGCAGGCAGTGAAGATAAGGCAATAGAAGTAAAAAAACAAATAGAAGAATTGGGCGGAGAGGCTGAAATATTCAAAGCTAATGTTGCTAATTCTGAAGATGTTGGCGATTTAGTTTCCTTTGCTATTGAAAAATATGGGAAAATTGATATATTAATCAATAACGCTGGTATAACTAGAGATACTCTCATAATGAGAATGAAGGAGTCTGAATGGGACGAAGTAATTGACATTAACCTGAAGGGTGTTTTCAATTGTATAAAGGCAGTAACTCGTCCAATGATGAAGCAAAAGGCTGGTCGCATTATTAACCTTTCCTCTGTCGTAGGCATTGCAGGTAATGCTGGTCAGGCAAACTATGTTGCGGCAAAGGCTGGAGTAATAGGTTTGACAAAAACAGCTGCTAAAGAATTAGCAGCGAGAGGTATTACGGTAAACGCTGTTGCACCAGGATTTATCGAGACTGACATGACGGACAAACTACCTGAATCAGTTAAGGAAGAAATTCTAAAGCAAATCCCACTTGGTAAGATGGGACAGCCAGAAGACATAGCTAATACTGTAAGTTTTCTGTGCTCAGATAAGGCAAGATATATCACTGGTCAAGTTCTAGTAGTTGACGGTGGCATGGTGATGTAATTATAATGTTTGAGAGGAGGTGAACTCATGTCTGATGTATTTAATAGAGTTAAGGAAATTATTGTTGATCGTTTAGGTGTAGATGAATCTGAAGTAACATTAGAAGCTTCTTTCAAGGATGACTTAAATGCTGACTCTCTTGATGTTGTTGAACTTGTAATGGAATTAGAAGACGAGTTTGGTATGGAAATTTCTGATGAAGATGCAGAAAAGATCACTACAGTTGGAGAAGCAGTTAAGTATATTGAAAGCAAATAATGATATACTGCTACATAGAGTCCCGTAATCAAAAATTGCGGGACTTTGTACTAAAAACCAGCTTGTGTATAAAGTCCGAATTAATATAATTCGTTATCATATAATGATATAGATTATGTAGAAATATAATTTCCATAAACACCAATAAAGAGGTGAGTAGATGAAAAAACGTGTTGTAATTACAGGTATGGGTGCACTTACCCCAATCGGAAATGATGTTAATAGTTATTGGGATAGCTTAATGAATTGTCGCTCTGGAGTTAGATTGATCGAAAAGTTCGATACTACTGATTACCCGACAAAGATTGGCGCAGAGGTAAAAGGCTTTGAGCCTAGTGACTTTATTGACCGTAAAGAAGTTAAGCGTATGGATCGTTTTGTTCAATTTGCTGTAGCAGCAGCGAAAATGGCAATTGAAGATGCTAAACTTACAATTGATGACAAGAATAGTCACAGAATTGGAACCTATATAGGCTCTGGAATTGGTGGACTAGAAACATGGGAGAACCAACATAAAGTTCTACTTGAAAAAGGGCCTAAGCGTATTAGTCCATTCTTAATTCCAATGATGATTGCTAATATGGCTTCTGGAGTTGTTTCAATTCACGTAGGTGCCCGTGGTCCTAACAGTGCAGCTATTTCTGCCTGTGCTACTGGTACCCATTCTATAGGTGATGCATTTAAGATTATTCAGCGTGGAGAAGCAGATGTAATGATAACAGGTGGAACTGAAGCAAGTATAACACCACTAGGATTTGCGGGATTCTGCGCAGCTCGAGCTATGTCAACTAGGAATGACCAGCCAGAGAAAGCGAGTAGGCCTTTTGACAAAGATCGTGACGGATTTGTTATGGGTGAAGGAGCAGGCGTAATAGTATTAGAAACTTTAGAGCATGCACTAGAACGTGGAGCTACAATATATGCTGAAATTGCTGGTTATGGCTTAAGTGGTGATGCTTATCATTTAACAGCCCCATCTCCTGAAGGTGAAGGTGCTGCACGAGCAATGGAAATGGCTATTACAGATGCAGGATTAAAACCTGAGCAAATCAGTTATATTAATGCACATGGCACTTCAACAGACTTTAATGATAAATTTGAAACAATGGCTATAAAAACTGTTTTTAAAGAACACGCAGCAAAGCTACCAATAAGTTCAACTAAGTCGATGACAGGTCACTTATTAGGGGCAGCAGGGGGTATAGAAGCGATTGCTTGCGTAAAGGCGATACAAGAAGATATCGTACCTCCAACAATCAATTATGAAACTCCTGATCCAGAATGTGATTTAGATTATGTGCCTAATGAACCACGAAAAGTGATAGTAGAGGCAACATTATCTAACTCATTAGGTTTTGGTGGGCATAATGCATCAATTTGTATAAAAAAATATAGATAGAGTTTCCGGGGAAGTACATATTGTACTTCCTCATTTTCAATAAGGATGTGAATAAAGTTGAAAAGGTTTGAGCAATTACAACATAGTTTAGGTATACAATTTAATAATCGAAAATTGTTATATCAGGCCTTTACCCATGCGTCATACATAAATGAGCACCGCAGGGAGCTAAAAGAAGACAATGAACGGCTAGAATTTTTAGGTGATGCAGTACTCGAGCTAACGGTAAGCGAATACCTGTATAAAACACATCCTAAAATGAAGGAAGGAGAGCTAACTAAGCTGCGCGCTGCAGTTGTATGTGAGCCATCATTAGTGTTTTATGCAAACAATCTAAAATTTGGCGATTTTATCCTGCTAGGCAGAGGAGAAGAATACACTGGTGGTCGTAAACGACCAGCATTATTAGCAGATGTTTTTGAAGCCTTTATAGGTGCACTATACTTAGATCAAGGTATTCACGCTGTAAAAGCATTTCTCGAAAGAAATGTATTTGTATTAATATCAGAAGGCAAATTTATAAGAACAAACGACTATAAAAGCGAATTGCAGGAATTTGTGCAAGAGAAAAACATAGGTCCAATTGAATATCGCATTATTAGCGAAGAAGGCCCTGCTCATCAAAAAACATTTATATCTAAAGTGTTTATTGATGGACAACCGATTGGACAGGGTTCAGGTAAAACCAAAAAAGAGGCAGAACAAGAGGCTGCTAATGTAACACTGCAAAGGATAAGATAATATGCAAAAGAAAATCATATCGATTTTTGTTTCCCATTTAGGATGTCCACATGATTGTGCTTACTGCAATCAAGAAAAAATTACAGGCCATAAGAAAGCATTATTTAGATCGATGGTTGATATCAAGACAGACATTGAAAATCAGTTAGCCACTATTAATTGTAATCAGAATCATGTGGAAATAGCGTTTTATGGAGGTAGCTTTACTGGTTTACCAATCGAGTATCAAATACAACTACTAGAATTGGCGAAAAGCTATGTAAAAGCAAACAAATTATTAGGAATTAGATTTTCTACTCGACCTGACTATGTTACACCTGATATAATTAATTATTTGAAAGCATACCCTATTTCAGCCATTGAGCTTGGGGTACAATCTTTAGACGATAATGTGCTAAAATTGAGCAAGCGGGGACACACTAGCCAACATGTATATGATGCAGTCGAAGCTATTAAAAACACAGGTTTTAAGCTAGGCATCCAAATCATGACAGGTCTACCTGGTGATTCTATGCAATCTGTGCTGGATACAGCAGAGCGGGTTATTACTCTTAAGCCTGATTTTGTAAGAATTTATCCTACCCTAGTTCTAGCAGGCACTGATTTGGCGGATTGGTACAAGCAAGGGCAATACACTCCTTGGACAGTAGAGGAGACTATTAATAATATAGCTAAAATTCTACCACTATTTTTTGAAGCAGATATTCCCATTATTCGATTGGGACTTCAAGAAAACCAGGATTTACAGAAGATTGGCACAATCATAGCGGGACCGCACCGCCCGAATATCAGACAATTAATTGAGAGTCAGTATTATCTCAGCTGTTTATATAAAATCGGTGATGATTTATTTAAGGATCGAAATGGGGAAAAACATAAGGACCTTAGTATAATTATTCATCCAGCAGATGAAACGGCAGTTCGTGGCAAGAGCAATATAAATATTAAGAAATTTACAGAGAGATATTCATGTAAAGTAAGCATTATAAAAGATTTGGCACAGCCAAGAAATTTTATAACCCTACATGAAAACGTATGAGCCTAATGGAGGTTGGAGAATGTTTTTAAAACGTTTAGAAATTCGTGGTTTTAAATCCTTTGCTGATAAAACAGAATTAGAATTTCCAAAGGGAATCACGGCTGTTGTAGGTCCAAACGGAAGTGGCAAAAGTAATATTTCCGATGCTGTACGTTGGGTGCTAGGGGAGCAAAGTGCCAAGTCTCTTCGTGGGCAAAAAATGGAGGATGTTATATTTGCTGGTAGTGATAGTCGTAAGCCAATAAATTATGCTGAGGTTACTCTGGTACTAGACAATGAGAGTCAAACGATACCGATTGATTACACAGAGATAGCAGTTACTAGAAAAGTATATCGCTCTGGTGAGAGTGATTACTTTATCAACAATCAAAGCTGCCGTCTAAAGGATATTACTGAACTGTTTATGGATACAGGCTTAGGTAAAGAAGCGTACTCTATTATTGGACAAGGTAGGATAGAAGAAGTTCTAAGCACTAAATCTGAGGAAAGACGTGGAATCTTTGAAGAAGCTGCTGGTATCATAAAGTATAAGGCACGTAAACGTGAAGCTGAGAAGCGTTTAGAAGAAACTGAGGCTAACCTTGTGCGTGTTTATGATGTTATGAATGAGCTTGAAGACCAAATTGAGCCATTGAAAGAAGCCTCTGAAAAAGCTCAAACATACTTAGCTTATAAATCTGACTTGAAGTATTTAGATATATCACTACTTGCCTACCAGATTCAACAAATAGATAGTGAATGGAAGCAGCTTGACGAGGACAAATCAGTATTAGATGATGAATTAGCTAACTCAGTAGCTGTCTTAAATAGTAAGGAAGCTAGCCACACAGAATTAAAGTGGGAATTAACAAAATGTGACCAGCAAATAGATTCGCTCCAACAAAAATTTACTGAGCTATCTACTAGATTAGAGAAGGCCTTAGGTGATGAAAAAGTACTCTTGGAGCGTAAAAGTAACAACACTTCACTGATTGAAAGTCTAGAACTAGAATCGAAAGAGCTTCGCCTAAGTATAGAACAAAAAACGCACTTATATAAAAATAAAGAAGAAAATTATAACGATTTAAAAAAACAGTTTGAAAGTAAAGAAGCTGAATTGAAGAGTGAAATCAATAGATTAGAAGATTATGAGAGCAGATTGGTAAACCAGGATGAACAAACTGAAGCTTTAAAGGCAGAACATATAGAAATATTACACCAGCAGACGAGTGCGAACAATCAGATTCAGCACATAAAGCAAGCACAAGAAGCAACATTAAAAAAACTATCTGAGCTTGCTACACAGAGGGCTACTATTGACGAAAATCTCAAAACAGTAGCTAGGCAGATCACTGAAGTAACAACTACAATCACTAATAATGAACAAGAGTTGTTGAGATTAAAAGAAGATGTAACTAATACTCAGCAAAGCATATTAAATCAGCAGAATGTAATAGATGATAGTTATCAAGAATTATTAAACACCAATCAATTACTTGAATCGAAAAAAGGTCGTAAAAAGCTACTTTTAGATTTAGAAGCTGAATTTGCTGGATATTTTCAAGGGACGAAAGAAATCTTACTAGCTAAAAAAAGACACGCCAGTCAATTCCAGGGGGTACGGGGTGCCTTAGTAGATTTAATTAAAGCTCCTAAAAAATACGAAGTAGCTATAGAAACGGCCTTAGGAAGTGCGTTGCAAAATATAGTAGTTGATAATGATAAACATGCCCAGGCTTGTATACAGTATCTTAAAGAGAAGGGAAAGGGTAGAGCTACATTCTTGCCAATTTCTATAATAAAAGGACAAGCCAAACGTTACCGAAATGTAGAACAGGTAGAAGGATTTGTTGGTTATGCTAACGAGCTAATAAACGTAGCCCAAGACTATAGAAGCATCATAGATAGTCTACTTGGAAATGTTCTGATTGCTAAAGACATTAAAACAGCAACGAATATTGCTAGACTAGTGGACTATCGCGGCAGAATCGTTACTCTTGAGGGGGATTTTATTAGTCCTGGTGGTTCAATGACTGGTGGTAGTCAGCAGAAGAAAACATCATCACTTATGAGCCGGAAAAATGAAATTACATCCCTTGAAAAGGAAATAAATGATCTACAAAACGTAGTAAATAGCAAGAGTGTTGAGCATAATAAGCACAAGTCAGGCTTAGAATCCCTACAAGCTCAAATCCAGCAGCAAAAAGCTATTTTAGACCAGACGCAAAATAAAGCAATCGAGTTAGCTTCTAAGTTGCAAAAACTAGAACAAGAGCTATCGTACAGAAATGAAAACCTACAAATGATTGAACAGGAGCAGCATCATTATAATAACGAACAAGAAAAATATAATTTGACCCAATTAGAGCAGGAGCAAAGGCTGGTAAAATTAAAAAACGAGCAACAACAAATAGAAGGACAGTTAAATACCCATCAGCAACAGTTGAATGAGCAAAGGGCACAGCAGCACACAACTAGCTCGAAGGTAACAGATTACAAAATAGAGCTAACAAAGTATCAAGAGCAACTAAAGACATTAGATGAAATACGCGCTAGGGACATTACGGAAATTCAAGAGTTAGAAAAACGTCTCCAGAAATTAACTGATGATATATTAGCCAGAAATAATCAGCAGCAGGAGATAGACACTACAGTTAATTCATTGAAGGAAACTATTGAGTTAGATAATGAGCAAAAAGCTAATATGCAGCGACAAATAGACCTAGAAAGAGTATCTCGTCAGCGTATGCAGGAACAATTAACGAAGCAAGAAGCAACTATAGCTGACTTGACTAAGAAAACTAAGGAATTAGAAAAACAAATTCATCAAATAGAAGTGAAGACTAATAGATTTGATGTTGAATTAAACAACGCACTTAACCAATTACAGGAAGAATATGAAATTAGCTTTGAACGTGCTATTAATGAGTTCCCATTGACTGAAGATCCTAATGTTATAAAAACGAAAGTTAAGGAACTAAAGCGTAAAATAGTTGCATTAGGCGAGGTAAACACAGGTGCAATCGAAGAATATCAGCGCGTTGATGAGCGGTACCATTTCTTGAAACATCAACGAGAAGATTTGTTAGAAGCTATTAGTAAATTGAATCATGTTATAAAAGAAATGAACGTAGAGATGGAAAAGCGTTTCTTAGATAGCTTTAATTTAATAAAAGATAGTTTTTCTAAGGTTTTCCAACAAATGTTTGGTGGGGGACGTGCCAGCCTTAAGTTAGCAGACCCTGAAAATGTTTTAACTACAGGAATTGAAATTTTCGCTGAACCACCAGGTAAAAAGCTGCAGCATCTATCGTTATTATCTGGCGGGGAACGGGCGCTGACAGCTATAGCACTATTATTCGCAATATTAAGGGTAAGTCCAGTGCCGTTTTGTATACTTGATGAAGTCGAGGCTGCCCTAGACGAAGCAAATGTGACCAGATTTGCAAACTATTTGCGTAAATTTTGTGATCAAACTCAGTTTATAGTTGTAACACATCGTAAAGGTACAATGGAGTCAGCTGATGTTCTTTATGGTGTGACAATGGAGGGTTCAGGAGTATCAAAAATGGTATCCGTTAAACTAGAGGACGTAATTGACTTAGACATAGAACGAGAAGCTATAGAAGCTTCATAGAAAGGGAGTATCAGAGTGGGATTATTTAGTAAAATCAAGGATAAATTAATAGGAACCAAGCAAGACATCGAGCAGGTTAGTCAGAAATTCAAAGACGGGCTAGCTAAAACTAGAGATTCATTTGTTGGAAAAATGGAAGACTTATTATATCGTAGTAAAGGTATTGATGAAGATTTCTATGAGGAGCTAGAAGAAATTCTTATTTCTTCTGACATCGGTGTAGCTACAGTAATGGATATCATTGATGAAGTGCGCACAGAGGTTAAAGAAAATAGAATAAAGGATGCTAAGGAACTGCAACCAATTATTATCGAGAAAATGAAAGAAATCCTAGGTAAACAAGAAGATATTGCGATAAACTTTCAAGAAAACGATTTAACGGTAATCGTTATAGTTGGGGTTAATGGTGTTGGTAAAACAACGACGATTGGGAAGCTCGCGCATAAATTTAAACAACAGGATTTAAAGGTAGTTTTAGCTGCTGGTGACACCTTTAGGGCTGCTGCCATTGATCAGTTAAAGGTTTGGAGTCAGCGCACAGGTGTTGATGTAATTGCCCAGCAGGAAGGGTCTGACCCTGCTGCCGTCATGTACGATGCGATTCATGCTGCCAAAGCTAGGAAAGCTGACGTATTAATTTGTGATACAGCAGGTAGACTACACAATAAGACAAATCTCATGAATGAATTAAATAAAGTGTACCGAGTCATTGGTAAAGAAATTCCTGGGGCACCACATGAAGTGCTCTTAGTATTAGATGCAACTACGGGACAAAATGCGATGCAACAGGCTAAAACGTTTGGCGAATCTGCTGGGGTTACAGGGATAGTACTAACAAAGCTAGATGGTACTGCCAAAGGTGGAATTGTTATTGCTATAGGCAAAGAACTGAAGATACCTGTAAAGCTTGTAGGTCTAGGTGAAAAAGCGGAAGATTTACAGGAATTTAATCAAGATACATTTATCGAAGCCTTGTTTTCATCAGATCTATTTACCGAAGAAGTTCCAGTAGAGAATAACGAAGAAGGTAAATAAATTTGACCTATAAACAATATATTTGGGGAATATCTAGTGTCAAGATTTTTCCTTGACACTAGTTTGTTTTTTGTGTATGATACTTAAGGGTTTTCATTTAGCTTGCTAGAAGGAGGTTTTTCCTTGCTTGATAGAACAACCAGGGCTAACCTGCTTTACGATTTTTATGGAACACTTCTTTCAGAAAAACAGCGCGAATTCTTCGAATTATATTATCATGATGATTGGTCATTAGGTGAAATAGCAGAGAAATATCAGGTTTCACGACAAGGAGTTTATGATAACATAAAACGTTCTGAGAAAGCGTTAGAAGACTTTGAGAGTAAGCTTGGGCTATACAATGCTCACTGTAACAAAGAAAAAATCTATATACAGATACGTACGTTAATTGAGGCTTCGGAGCTTAAGAATGACATAAAAAAACAAGTGAAGCAACTGATAGAGGAACTGCAAATGAATGATTGAGGAGGCGGCCAAATGGTATTTCAAGGATTAGCCGACCGTTTACAGCAAACATTTAGCAAATTGAAGAGAAAAGGTAAGTTAACTGAAGCTGACGTAAAAGAAGCAATGCGTGAAGTGCGTCTTGCACTGTTAGAGGCTGACGTAAACTTTAAAATTGTAAAACAATTTATAGATAAAGTTAAAGAAAGAGCAGTAGGACAAGAAGTATTAAACAGCTTAACTCCAGGACAGCAAGTAATAAAACTGGTTAATGAAGAGTTAACTGAGTTAATGGGGGGCACCCAAAGCAAGCTCGCAATAAGCTCTAGCCCACCAACAATAATTATGATGGTTGGTTTACAAGGTGCAGGTAAAACAACGACTAGTGGTAAGCTAGCCAATCATCTTAAAAAGCAAAACCGCAGGCCCTTATTGGTGGCATGTGATATCTATCGCCCAGCCGCAATTAAGCAACTGCAGGTATTAGGGGAACAGCTAGACATACCTGTATTTAACATGGGAGACAAAAACTCTCCAGTGAATATTGCAAAAGCAGCCGTAGAACATGCAAAGCACCATGGCAATGACTACGTAATTATAGATACGGCAGGTCGATTGCATATCGATGAAAAACTAATGGATGAACTTGTTGCAGTAAGGGACAACGTATCTCCAGATGAGATTTTGCTTGTGGTAGATGCAATGACAGGTCAGGATGCCGTTAATGTTGCCGAATCATTTAACGAACAACTATCACTTTCGGGGGTTGTTTTAACAAAACTGGACGGTGATACACGCGGTGGTGCTGCATTATCTGTTAAATCAGTTACAGGCTGTCCAATTAAGTTCGCAGGTATGGGTGAAAAACTAGATGCTCTAGAGCCATTCCATCCCGACCGTATGGCTTCGAGAATATTAGGTATGGGTGACGTTCTATCATTAATTGAGAAAGCTCAAACCAATATTGATGAAGAAAAGGCCAAAGAATTAGAAAAGAAAATGCGTAATGCCGATTTCACCTTTGACGACTTTTTAGATCAAATGGAGCAGGTACGTAATATGGGTCCATTAGATCAGGTTTTAGGTATGATGCCTGGAGCTAATAAAATCAAAGGTCTTAAAAATATGCAGGTTGATGAGAAGCAATTAACTCATGTAGAAGCAATTATTAAGTCCATGACAAAAGAAGAAAAGCAAAAGCCTGAGATAATAAATGCTAGCCGACGTAAACGTATAGCTGCTGGAAGTGGAACTCAGGTGCAGGAAGTTAATCGACTTTTAAAGCAGTTTAGCGATATGAAGAAAATGATGAAGCAGTTTACAGGTTCACAAAAAGGAAAGGGCAAAAAGAAGTTTAAGCTTCCTTTCTTTTAAAATATAAATGAAATTTCTATAAGATAGTTATTAAGAAAGGGAGGTGACATAACAGTGGCAGTTAAAATTCGTTTGAAGCGTATTGGTGCAAAAAAAGCTCCGTTCTATCGTGTAGTAGTATCAGATGCTCGTTCTCCACGTGATGGACGTTTTATTGAAGAGATAGGCACATATAACCCAGTAACTCAACCAGCTCAGGTCAACGTTAAAGAAGATCGCGCATTATATTGGTTACAAACAGGTGCACAACCTTCAGATACAGTTCGCAACCTATTCAGCAAGTTAGGTATTATGCAAAAGAATCATGAAGCAAAACAAAAATAGTAACCAGAGGGGGAGTTCCCGTGAAAGAATTAGTAGAAGTAATTGCTAAGTCTCTGGTAGACAGCCCTGACGACGTAGTTGTTAGAGAAACAACTAATGATGATACAATTATCTACGAAGTAAGTGTAGCTTCAACAGATATGGGTAAAATCATTGGTAAGCAGGGTAGAACAGTGAAAGCTTTACGTACTGTTATTAATGCAGCAGCTGTTAAAGAAAACAAAAAAGTAATGGTTGAAGTCATATAATGAATTATGCAACTTCAAAAACTTAAGGGTTGGAATATTTCCAACCCTTTTTAACCATACTTTAGACCTTCTAGAAAACCAGCTAGGTGGTGCTTATATGCTCATAAAACGGCCTGTAAAAGTTAAAATGGTTATGACTCCCCAGCTTAGAAAACAACTTGAAGCTGAGTATTTAGGAGAATTACAACAAATTCGCCTAGAGCTCGAACAACTAGAGTTCCAAAATAAAAAACTAGTGCTCGAAGCAAAAAGAAAAAAACTAGACGCAGAGCAGGTTAACCTAAAGTTTAAAAAGGAAAAGCAAACCCGCCTTTCACGTTTAGAGCGTTTAGAAATACGTATTAAGGAATATCTTAAGCTTCCTGATGATGTAGAAATAATACATAGTACAGTTGATAGTTATGTAAATGTAAAAGTAGGAGACAAATGGGATACACTAGTTGAAGGTGTGGAAATTGTTTTGAAGGATGGAATAGTTGTAGAAATTCGAAATTAAGAATGTACAAGGTGATTATAATGACAAATATGTACCAAGGAAAAAAACTTTTTCGCGTTGGTAAAATTGTAAATACACAGGGTATTAAGGGCGAGCTGCGACTAGTGCCAACGACAGATTTTCCTGACCGCTTTAAACCTAAAAGTTTATTTATAATAAAAAATGCAAGTGGCGAGATGAATGAGGTAGAACTAGAGAAAGCTAGACCCCATAAAAATTTTATCATTATAAAAATTCAAGGCTGCGAATCCATTAATGAAGTGGAAAAATGGAAGGGCAGTGAATTGTTTGTTACGGAAGATAATCTAGCTACATTAGCTGAGGGAGAATATTTCTTTCATCAATTATTAGGCTGCAAAGTACAGTCTGAGGAAGCTGAAGAGATTGGTGTGTTAGATAACATACTACAAACCGGTGCTAATGATGTTTATGTAGTGAAGCGTGAGGGTAAAAAGGATTTATTACTTCCCGTAATCGATGAATGTGTAAAAGACATTGACACTGAAAATAAAATAATAACTGTTCATGTTATGCCAGGATTAGAGTGAAGTGGTGATGTAATGAAAATTGATGTTTTAACGATTTTTCCAGAAATGTTCACGGGTGTACTCGAGTCGAGCATTTTAAAACGCGCTTCTGAGAAAGCACTGGTTGAATTTAATACTATAGATTTCAGGGAGTATGCTACCGACAAGCATAAAGTTGTTGACGATTATCCATATGGTGGCGGTGGAGGAATGGTCCTAAAGCCAGAACCAATCTTCAATGCCATTGAGTCACTAAAAACTGCAGAAAAAACACGCATCCTTCTTATGTGTCCACAGGGAACTCCGTATAGCCAGGGGAAGGCTGAAGAGCTGAGTCAGGAAGAACATTTGGTATTCATTTGTGGACACTACGAAGGCTATGACGAAAGAATACGTCAGCAACTGGTAACTGATGAAATATCTGTTGGAGATTATATACTTACTGGTGGGGAAATACCTGCAATGGTTGTCATTGACAGTGTCGTGCGCTTAATACCAGGAGTTCTGGGAAATCAGACATCAGCCGTACAAGACTCATTTAGCACTGGACTATTAGAGCACCCCCATTATACAAGACCGAGTGAGTTTCGTAATATGAAGGTTCCTGATGTCCTGATAGGTGGGAATCACAAATTGATTGAACAATGGCGTAGGCAGCAATCATTATTACGCACAGCGAAGCGCCGTCCAGAATTATTAGAAGAAGTTGAATTAACTGTAGATGAACAAGAGTTTATAAAAAAACACCTTGATTCTAAATGACGGTTATGATAAAATAACTTTTGTTGATTACGATGGTCCTCTGCGCTAAAGGCTTTAAACGCATGAACATCTGTGAAGGAAGGAGCGTTTAAAATGAACGTACTTAATCAGATTGCAAAAGAGCAATTAAAAAATGACATTCCTACATTCAAGCCTGGGGATACAGTGCGCGTACACGTAAAAGTAATTGAAGGAACTCGTGAGCGTATTCAGGTTTTCGAAGGAGTAGTTATTAAGCGACGTGGTGCAGATATCAGCGAGACATTTACAGTTCGCAAAATATCTTACGGTGTTGGTGTTGAGAGAACTTTCCCAATCCACTCACCAAAGATCGAGAAGATCGAAGTTATGCGTCGTGGACGTGTTCGTCGTGCTAAGTTATACTACCTACGTAATCTTACAGGTAAAGCAGCACGTATTAAAGAAATTTTATAAGCAAACTAAGGAGCTGGAAACAGCTCCTTTTTTCACACCTAAAAATTAGCTGTCTAAGTTTTTTATTTGTTTATTACCTGGTTTTTTGCTATGATTATAAAGTCAGTGATTTTTTAATACATAACATTAATGGATTTTTATAGTTAATGAATTTCTTTTTTGGCTGAGGAGGAACTACGTTATGCAAGATATAGAATCGAGCCACGTAGAGGGCAATAATATAGATCAGAAGAATCCAGGTAGAGAAGATAAAAGTGCTACGAGGGAGTTCATAGATTGGGTTATAACCCTGGGTGTTGCAATTATTCTTGCATTATTAATCAGACACTTTTTATTTGCAATTTTTATTGTAGATGGGGAATCAATGTATCCTACATTAGAAGATTCTGAGTGGTTAGTAGTTAATAAGGCAGTGTACTTACTAGATGATCCAAAACATGGAGATATAATCGTGTTTCATGCAACCCCTACTAGAGATTACATTAAACGTGTAATCGCCATAGAAGGTGACGAGCTTGAAATTGTTAATGGCACAGTTTATATAAATGGTCAGATTTTAGACGAACCATATATAAATGAACCAATGGAATTTTATAATAATTATCAGAAGATACTAGTACCAGAAAACCATTTGTTTGTCATGGGCGATAATCGTAACAAGAGTGCAGACAGCCGTATGCCTGATATAGGGTTTATCGATCTTAATGAAGTTGTAGGTAGAGCAGAGGTTGTGTTTTGGCCTTTAACGCATATGGGACGAGTGCAGTAGTACACTTACAGAAGGGTGAGTATCATTATGACAGTCCAGTGGTTTCCAGGCCATATGGCCAAAGCGAGACGACAAATTCAAGAAAAATTAAACTTAGTCGATATAGTAATTGAATTGCTTGACGCTAGATTACCTTTAGCTAGTCAAAACCCGATGATTCAAGAGATTATAGCAGATAAACCGAAAATAGTTTTGTTAAATAAAGCTGACTTAGCTGATCCACAGGGTAATAAGGCTTGGATTGAATATTTTAAAGGGATTGACATTACTGCTATTACTGTTAATTCACAAACAGGTGATGGGCTGCAAAATATTACAAAAGAAGCCCAAAAGCTGATGGAGCATAAATCACAAAAATTATTAGATAAAGGTTTTAACCCTAAAGCTATTCGAGCAATGATTATTGGTATCCCGAATGTCGGTAAGTCAACGTTGATAAATAAACTAGCAAATAAGACAATTGCACAAACGAGTGACAAGCCAGGTGTGACCAAAAAGCAGCAATGGATTAAAGTAGGAACAGAAATGGAATTGTTAGATACACCAGGTATTTTATGGCCAAAATTTGATGATGAAGAAATAGGGTATCGCTTGGCAGTAAGTGGAGCGATTAAAGAAGAAGTGTTTGATTTTGAAGCTGCAGGGTATTATTTAATTAAATTTTTAAAAGATAGATACAGTGAGCTACTGAAGGAAAGATATAAATTGCAAGAATTATCAGATGATCCTTATGAGATTTTACAGGAAATTGGTAAGAAGCGTGGTTGTTTGCGTAGTGGTGGAGTGGTAGATACCACCTTAGCAGGCGAGATATTACTGAGAGACTATAGAAGTCAGAAATTAGGCAAAATAACGCTGGAATTTCCAGAATAACCCTCGAATCAGAGGGTTTTTTTGAAACTTTAGCAAAGCTAGATGGGGTGAAAAGATGGACACAGTAAAAGAATTATTAGATAATTTACATAAGTATAAAGTAAGGGAAGTTGAAGAACGCATTCTAGCTTTGCCTTCGCAAGATATTGATAAATTAATTGAAAAATGTAGGATAGATGAACGAAAAGGAATTCAAAATATCGCAAATAAATATCTGCGAAAAAAAGAGAAAATGCAATTAGAGGTAGCACGTACTAAAGAATTATATAAATGGGAAAGAAGTCTATGGAGTCAAGGTGTAGCGACTGTTGCAGGGATTGATGAAGTAGGTCGAGGCTGTGTAGCTGGCCCAGTAGTAGCGGCAGCTGTTATTTTGCCAATGGAACCGATGATATTAAACTTAAATGATTCAAAAAAATTATCTGCAGACCAAAGGGACAGATGTGCAGAGGAAATAAGGAATCAGGCGATTGATTATGCCATAGGTGAAGTGAGCGCAGAACGCATTGATGAGATAGGAATTGTTAGTGCTACATTTGAGGCAATGAGGCAAGCTCTTGACAAGCTAATATTCACTCCGGACTATTTATTAGTAGATGCATTTAAGATTCCTGGTATTTCTATCGCGCAAAAAAATATTATTGGTGGCGATAGTGAGTCTGCTTCGATTGCTGCAGCTTCAATAATAGCAAAAGTTTATCGAGATGATACAATGAAAAAGTATAAAAGTGAATACTCGGAGTATGGTTTTGAAAAGCACAAAGGCTATGGTACTCCAGAGCACATGCAATTTATTGAACAATATGGGATTACTCCGTTACATAGAATTACATTCTTAAGCAAGAAAGAGGATAGGGAGCTATAGACCATGAATATATTTCAGGTATTCCAGTCTCTTACACCAGCAAATTTTCAACACCAGTATTTAGTGTTGCGTCATGGGCAAATTGTCAACGCAACGCTTTTAGATATGTTTCCAAATGGAGACGCAAAAATATCAATCCAAGGTCAAACTGTTAGGGCGAAGCTAGAAACGCCACTAGCTAAAGGCGAGCATACCTTTATGCAAGTGAAAAGCTTTAATGATGGTACTGTTAACATGCAAGTTATAACTAAAAATGAGAAGCGTGCAGCGAATACGAATGTACCCATATCAAACATAAATGATTTATTAAAAAATATGAATCTACCGCAAAATTCAGCTTGGAGAGAGCTTGCACAGCAACTAATAACTAGAAACATACCCTTACTACCAGAAATCTTACAAAACGGTATAGATGTATTTGGTAAGGAACCAACTAGAGAACAACAACAAACATGGCTAGCTATGCTAGAAAGAGCACTACCGATTAATAAAGCTACATTTCAATCTGTTCATCAGCTGTTGTATGGTCAGCCAATTCATCAGTTAGTCCAAAACTTTCAGGCAGCAGCTAATCAATTTTTAAAACAACACATTAGTACACACGTTCCATCTAACATGCCATCTAGCATACCTACTAACAACCAACAACTACCAACTAATAATCAAACTATCAATCAACAATCGTTTAATATTCAAACCTTAATCTCAAATAACAGTCAAAACCTAGTACAAGACAACCCACTAACAACAAGTACGAATAGGCAGCAAAGCGCTCAAGTGCAAGAGCTTTTAACAGCGGTTAATAGTAGAACACAAGCTGCGTTAGTTCAACAATTGATTGGAATTAATCAACCTCTAACAAATCAAGAGCCCACAACTAATAATAGACCAGATAATGTTCAAAATTTAACTATACCGCAGGGAAATCCCCAACAAACAGGAACCACTCTAGCGGGTATTCGTGATATCATAAGGCTACAGCAAATGCTTGAGACTGTTCAGAATAGTACGAATCAGGCTGCTTACAATTCACCGCAAGTGACTAAAACAGACACACATATTCTTGCGGCTATTTTTAAATTAGTGGGCTATCAGAATGAAAATCAGTTACAATCATTATTTCAAAACATACAACAGCCACATGAACAACAGAGTCAATTAGCTAACCTACAGCACTCAGACAATATAAAACAATTGTTACTACAAATATCTAACAGCACAAGCTATCCTACGGCTATACGTGAGCTCGCTTCACAAATGATAAATAATATAAATGGTCAACAATTACTTTCTACACCTCAGGACTCTAACACTTTGTATCAAAGTGTCATGATTCAAATACCGATGAGTTGGGGAGAAAATCAACAGGATACTCTCAAATTGCAAATACAGGGGCGAAAAGAAAAAAGAACAATAGACCCCGATAACTGTTCTATATATATTGAATTGACACCACCTAATCTTGGCGAATTAGGGATTTTCATTCATATTGTAAATAAGGTTGTATCCGTAAAGTTTTTATCTGAGTATCAGTTTTTGAAGCAGTTAACACAACAAACAGAAGCTATATTACGAGCAGGGCTAGCAGAACAGGGCTATAAGTTGTCCTATATTAAAGTAGAACCCCTCGACAGCATCAGTGAAAATAGTAAAAATAAACAGACAATTACAAATTACGCTCAGAAACCGCAAACTGGATTTGACATTCGTATATAGAAAATTTCGAGATTGTTGTTTAAAGCAATAGGAGCTTATTCTTTTATACTAGGGAAGTGTTTATGTGAAAAAAGATAGGAAAATCGCAAAAGCAGCGGCTATTCAATATAACCCAGATAACCATAAAGCTCCAGTGGTAATAGCAACAGGCACAGGTACCCAAGCGGAACGAATTCTCGAATTAGCTAAAGAGCATAATATTCCACTACAGGAAGACACGGTGTTAATCGAAGCTTTAATGAAGCTAGATATTGGAGAAGAAGTTCCTGTGGAGTTATATCAGGTTGTGGCGGAGGTACTCGTGTATATACGCAAGTTAAACCAACAAGCTAAAGCCTATTAAGTAACCAATAATGCAAAAGCTGACGGTTAGAATTATATATTCGAAAAATTGCCGATAATACTGTTTCTCCCATAGTTGAATTGCCTCAACACTAAATGTAGAAAATGTTGTAAAAGCGCCTAAATAGCCCGTAGCCAAAGTTGCTAATAGAAGCTGAGAGTTTAGATTTAAGCCTAAGACAACACCTAATGCAATACTACCTAGTACATTAATCACTAACATGGCAAAAGGTATAGGAGGGTGTGGGAAACGCGCCATAATCATGATACCAATATGATATCTTGAAAGTGCACCTAAGGAGCCGCCAAAAATTATTGCTAGAGCTTCTAATAACATCATACTGAATCAACTTCCTTATTTCTCTGACATGCGATATGTTTACCGAGGCTTAGACCAGCAAAGGCAGCGGTAATTCCAAACAATAAACTAACACTAATATACAAAGAAGCAAAATAAATTGAAAAATACTCTGCTACAAATACACTATCATAGGCAAAGGTAGACATGGTAGTGAAACTACCACACAGTCCTGGTCCAAGTCCATTTCGCCAGTGAAGGGGTACTTTTTTAGTAATTACATAACCAGTTAACGTTGCTAATAAAAAACTACCAATTACATTTTCTGCAATTGTCCAATAAGGGAAGACGGTAAAATATTCTAAATGATTAAATATATAACGAAAGAGGGTGCCTAGTGCCCCTCCTAAGGCTACAAACAAACTATTTTTCATAATAAAAACAACCCCGATAGCTTAAGTTTTATCCACTTATTATTTACTGAAAAGAGGGTAGAGATGAATAATAAAGAGCTTGGCAACATTGGTGAGGCAATTGCTCTCAAGTATCTAGAAAACCAAGGATATAAGCTTGTGGCTCGAAATTGGCGGTACCGTCATCGTGAACTTGACCTAGTGTTACAATGCCCTAAAGGTATTTTAGTCGTTGTGGAGGTCAAATTACGTACCACACATAGCAAAGGGACAGGTTTGGAAGCAGTCACCACCAATAAGCTAGAAATTATACACCAGTTGATTAATATGTTTATACTTAAAAATCATAAATATAGAAATAATCAAATCCGTATTGACGTAGTAAGCGTAGATTATGATAAAGAAAGAGGACTAGCCACGAATATTACCCACATAAAAGGGGTCTAAAACAAATCCCTACTTATAGGTCTTTACTTTATCATAAATACGAGTTTGTTCACGGGCAATCCAGCGCATTTCATAAACAATAATGCTTATCTCCATTAAGGCACTCATATAATAGGGGTTACCTCCGTGCTTTTGATACCATCCCTCAAGTTTCTCATCAACTTCCCGATCTGCTATATCATAATCTATCCAGCTTTCAAGACTAGCTTGTTCTAAAATCCCTTGCTGTAGCACATGGGAGTTTTTAAGGATTTTTTCGTTGCCTTTACTGATTTCATTAATAACCTGTTGAAAACTATCGCTATAGTTTTTAACGTCCCTAATAGCAAGGCGGTTAAGACGTTCTTTTTCAAAATCTTGAATTAGTAATATTTTATGTAGTAGTTGTTCGTCATAACGGTATAATTCTTCCAGTAAACTAACACTATCAACCAATTCCTTTGCTTGGGTAGAATATGGCAATACGCGAATTTCATTTTTATAAATATCAAGTGATGCCCGTAATGACTCAGTTTGCTCTAATAATTTAATAAGATTCTTATCATCTTGCTCACTAGATTTTCTCATATAAATAAAATCTAATATTTTTCTATGAAAAATATTAGTAACGTCTATGTGAAATTGCTTTAGCTTTTCTAAAGTAAATTTGCGGTAATCTGTAGGTGCTAAAACTACATTTACTGCAAGTGCTACAACTAAGCCAATTAAAATCACTGATACTCTTGCAATTGTATTCTCTAAATAAAAATCCCCTTGAGTATCGATAATGAAAATGACTGTTACTAACCCTATTAATATGACAGAATTCCAACGTAATCGTAGCGCAATTAGTATTACGATGATACTTGACACACCAACTACGATAGCAGAGTTCCCTATAGTCAAAGCTAAAGTAAGCCCGACCATGACACCTATTACAGTAATGCCGATTTGCTGCAAAGCATTAATATATGATTGATATACGGTTGGCTGCAAGTTGACGATTGCTGAAACAGCAGCAAAAATTGCAGGTTCAATGTTTAATGCATGACATATGCCAAGCGCTAATGTAATAGCAATCCCTGTTTTTATAGTTCTACTTCCAATTTTGAATTTATTCAATGGTAAGCTCCTTTTTGCAATCTATATAATTATTATACTAAAAGAATCCGTTAATTGAAAAAAATATCTTACAAATCGTAAATTAATAAAGGAAATCAATAATAAATATAGAAATATTTACAACATATTATGTATTTGTTGAATGTGCAGTAAGCGCTATCTATGCTTGTATAGAGGAGGCGAGAATATGTCTAATTATATACGATTAGAATCTGCATCTGTAATTGGTGTTGAAGGTAACATAGTCGTTGTTGAAGTTGATATACAAAATGGATTGCCAAAGTTTGAAATTACTGGATTAGCGGATTCAACAATTCGTGAGGCTAAAGAACGTGTACGGTCGGCAATTATAAACTCTGGTTATGAATTTCCTCTTGGCAGAATTATTGTGAACCTGGCACCTGCAGATATTCGAAAAGAAGGCACAAGCTTTGATCTTGTCATTGCAATTGGCATTCTCTTAAGCTCAAAGCAGATTTCCACAGCAGATGACACTTTAAACGCTCTAATCGCTGGCGAATTAGCCCTTGACGGTACAGTTAGGTCTATTAAGGGTACGTTACCAATTGTAGAGGCTGCTAAGAATAATAGTAAGCAATTAGTATATATACCTGCCATTAATATTCATGAAGCTAAACTTATAAGGAATATTAAAGCAATTGGAGTAAGGACTCTTAGGGAACTTGTTGCTATAATTGAAGGTGCACCTGTACAGGAGAATTTTGATAATGATGATATTAACGTATCGAATACTGAACATGTCAATGATTTTACTGATATTGTTGGACAAACTCATGCAAAGCGTGGAATGCTTGTGGCAGCTGCAGGCTCCCATCATTTACTTATGGTTGGACCTCCAGGCACGGGCAAATCAATGCTCGCTAAAAGAATACCAAGTATATTAACTCCATTAAATGAGGATGAAGCCTTAGATGTTAGAAAAATTCAAAGTGTATCAGGTCTATTATTACAAACTAATGTACTAAATGCTGCTAGACCTTTTCGTGCTCCGCATCACTCGATTACAGCTACTGGTTTAATCGGTGGCATGAATCCGCCAAAACCTGGTGAGATTACACTGGCCCACCATGGAGTATTGTTTCTTGATGAACTTACGGAGTTTTCAAAGAGTGAACTTGAGCTTTTAAGACAGCCCCTGGAAGACGGTAAAATAATAATAGTCCGAGCTGGGACATCAATACACTTTCCTGCACAGTTTATCTTAGTTGCTGCCCTTAATCCATGTCCCTGTGGATTTTATGGGTCTAAGACAAAGGAATGTACCTGCAAAGACTGGGAGCGTAAACGCTACATAAATAAAATATCTGGACCTTTAAGAGATCGTTTTGATTTACAGATAGAGGTTAGGGAAGTAGATATTGAGGAAACAAAGAACAAGTCTGATGATATGCTTACTAACCTTTCTTCAGCTGATATGAAAGAGTGTGTATTAAAGGCAAGGGAGCGCCAGTTAAATCGCCAGGGTAAGGTGAATAGTAAACTTAGCAGTAAGGAAATAGAACATTATATCAAGATGGATAATGGGGCAGAAGCTTTTATAAATCAAGCTTATAAAAAACTAGGACTCAGTATGCGTGGGTATCATAAGGTATTAAAGGTTGCTAGGACAATAGCTGATTTAGAAGGTGTAGATTATGTTTATTCAAATCACTTAGCAGAAACTTTGACATATAGATCAATGGAAAAGTATTATTAGAAGTATTAGAAGAGTGAGGATATTAACACTCAGCAACGCTACCGTAATACATGGCTTGCTATAAAAAATAACGTTATAGGTGGTGCGTGATGAACTCTACTATAATGATACTTCAATTAGCTCAAATATTAGGTATAGTTGGGTTTATTATAATATTTTTGCAATTTGTAACTAGTAGCAATATAGCTGAAATTATCAAATTCATTAGTAAAGCCCAGCTATTGAAAGCCCATAGGAGGATGGGGATAATAGGTTTTGTTTTAATTTTACTGCATCCTATTATTGTCTTTATATATTATGACCAAATAAATGTAGTAAGCTATATTAACCAGTATATAATTTATGGGCTGATAGCTTTTAGTATATTAGTAGTAACAGTTTTAACGACTATATTTAGGAATCAATTAAATGTATCCGCTTACTTATGGAAGCGGATACATCGGGCTAATTATTTAGTGTTTCCAATAGCATTTATACATAGCATATCGGTAGGAACATTTATACAATTGTATAATACACTTGAAGTTTTGTGGTATTTAATGTTTTTAGCTTATGTGGCAATGGTTATGTTAAAACTACATAATAATTTAAAAGCTCGCTACAATAAAAATTATAAATTGAAAAGGCGAAAGTAATTATTATTCATAATTACTTTCGCCATATTTACTGTAATAATTGCCGCGAAATATTTCACATACTGCATTTGAAAATTAAACGATGTAAGCCCTACCTCTCAAACATTCTTACGGCTCCGAAGCCGATCCAGGTGAATAATTCCTTAACTAAACAACGCAAAATATCATGATTATTACTAATGAGCACTTCTTTGTTCACACCGTACAATTAAAGCACTAATTATATATATTACCATAAATTTTCAATTTGTCAAGGATTAAGCATTCAACGCATATTTATTAACCCATGTCAAGGTTACTTTGTTATAGTATAATGTAAAAAAACAAAAAGAGGTCTGATATGTCTGACTACATACTAACGTACACAAAAACAATCTTTTACCCGCTAAAGCCAAGGATTGAAGATATTAAGATAGAAGATATAGCTCATTCATTGGCGCAGATGGCTAGGGCTAATGGTCATTTTAAACATTTTTACTCAGTTGCCCAGCATTCTGTAAATTGTTATTTAGAAGCTAAGAATCTCAACTATTCAAAACAAATACAATTAGGGTGTTTATTACATGATGCTAGTGAAGCTTATATTTCAGATTTAACTAGACCTGTTAAACGTAATATCCCTGATTACATAACAATGGAAGAAAGACTACAAAAACTTATCTATAAGAAGTTTGGATTAGAAGATGTGTCCGACAAAGATTTATTATTGGTCCAAGAAATTGATGATGTTTTATTGCATTATGAGTTTGAGGAGTTAATGGGAGTAAGTATTTATGATAATAATCCAGCTACAGTCCTAAAACATGATGTATCCCAAAAAGATATCAAAGAGGTTAAAGAACAGTTTTTAAGCTGTTTTAATTCGCTATATTTTAAATAGGATGTGATAAAAATGATTTTTGAGATATCAATAAAATCAAAGTACCAATCTGATTTCATCGATATAACTAGTAGAATACAAAAAATGTTAGCTGATAGTAATGTTTTATCAGGAGTGTGTGTGATTTATGTTCCTCATACGACTGCAGGAATAACTATAAATGAAAATGCCGACCCTGATGTGGTTAGTGATATGGTTGAATATTTCAACCAGAATGTACCATGGAACAATAATTATAAGCATATGGAAGGCAATTCTGCTGCACATATTAAGGCTAGTATCCTAGGTAGTAGTGTTACTGTCATTATTGATAACGGTAAGTTAAAGCTGGGTACTTGGCAAGGAATTTACTTCGCTGAATTCGATGGTCCAAGGAGCCGAAAGATATTTGTGAAAGTAGTATAGGTTCCTAATAACTGAGCTTTTTTAATAAATACCTAATAAATAAGTTGAATAGCTTGAGGTAATACCTGCACTGTTAACGGTACTTGTCCTAAGACTTCTCCGTCTGCTTGTGCAAGGGAAGACTGCTTAGGTTTAATATGAACCTTTGTTCCTTTAAAAATACTTACATTATTGAGGTTAGTGTGTGAACCCTTGATAATTGAGTAAAAAATAATAGGGAATAACCACTTGCTACAACTATGTATAATGCAGATATCAAGTTTGTTGTCTGTACCAGTTGCTTTAGGTGCAATTGGTAAACCACAGCCGTAATATGGAAGATTAGCTACTGCACTAAGCCATACCTTATCGAAGGTATACTCGTTATCATCAATGACTAGTTGTATTGTTTGCGACTTGTAGGATATTAGTGTATGGATTATTGTAATGATATAAGCTAAGCGACTTAGATTTAAATTGTTCAATATAGGCTTTAAAAAAGAAGCTGAGAATCTTGCAGCTACTTCACTATCAAAGCCTACACTACCTACTGTTAAACCATATTTTACTTTGTTTGATGCTTGTGTTGTTAATTCTAACAAATCTAAATCAACGATTTGTCCGTCTATAGATTGTTTGAAAGCTTTTGCAGGTGATAGAGATATATCTAATGCCCGTGCTAGGTCATTGCCTGAGCCAGCTGGAATGATTGATAAAGGTGGTAGAGCTTTGTAAGAAGCGGAAAATAAACTGAAAAGCATATTGATTACCTGATGGATAGTTCCATCTCCACCAACAATCCAAATTCTATCTGGTGGTAGTTTGTCATATTCAATTAATTTTGACGTAAGTTCTCCATTAATAATAAATTTTTCATAGCAAATCTTATTAGAATCTATTAGTTCTTTAATAGATTCCCAAGCTAATTGACCCCGACCATTTCCTGATTGTGGGTTAATTATAAACCAATGTAGTAAGCTCATAAATTGTTCTACCCTTCAAATTATAATCAACGAAAATCAATTATAATTATACCATGAGATTCTTATACTGCTATGTATTAAAAAAATAAACAGGAAGCCTTTAGGTTAGCTAAAGACTTCCTACATAAGAATTATAAGAGTTTATATTATAATAAGCTAGTTGGATTTATCTTTGGTATAGAATACCTGAACCAGGTCCAAGGTCGATACCTAATGTTAACCAAGCAATTAGCATAATAATCCATACTATGCTGAAAGCAATTGAGTATGGTAGCATAGTAGAAATCAAGGTTCCAATACCAGTGTTTTTATCATACTTTTGCGCGAAAGCAATAACAATCGCGAAGTAAGGCATTAAAGGAGATATTACGTTAGTCGTAGAATCTGCTATACGATATGCCACCTGTGTAAGTTCAGGTGAATACCCAAGGTGCATCATCATTGGCACGAAAACTGGGGCCATAATCAACCACTTAGCTGAGGCGCTACCAATAAATAGGTTAATAAAGCCTGCCACAGCAATAAATGTTATTATTAGTGGTAATCCAGAGAAGCCAGTTGACTCAATAAAGTTTGCTCCTTGGATAGCCATTATAATACCCATATTCGTATGAGCAAAGTAAGCGACAAATTGTCCAGCGGCAAAGGCTAAGACAATGTATGATCCCATGGTCGCCATCGTATCTGAAAGCTTATTAGCAACATCTTTATCACTCTTAATAGTTTTCGTCAAGATACCATATACTAGTCCAGGTACAAAAAATACAATTAGTATTATTGGAACTAAAGAGCTGAAGAATGGTGATTGGATAATCTGTCCCTCTGCTCCTCTCATTGGGCCCCATTCAGGTACAATCAGTAAGGAAATGATAGCACAAGTAATTAAAAACGTAATACCTGCTCCAATTAAACCGCGTTTTTCTACTTTGGAAAGATAGGTGAGGGAATCAGAGTCGACCATTCCATCATATTTTCCAAGCCTAGGCTCAACAATTTTATCTGTTACATAAGTTCCAACAATTGTTAGAATAAACACAGATGCTATCATGAAATAGTAATTCATAGCAAGGTTCATTGACGCAGCATAGGATTCATCATATGTTGCTGCTGCATCAATAGTTATTGAGCCTAATAATGGGTCTAATGATGTTAGGAATAAGTTAGCACTAAATCCTGCTGATACACCAGCAAATGCAGCGGCAAGCCCTGCTAAAGGATGTCTTCCTAAGGCAGCAAACAAAACAGCTCCAAGCGGTGTAAGTACAACATAGCCAGCGTCAGCAGCCATACTTGACATAATTCCTGCAAATACAAGTGTGGCAGTTAAAAGTTGCTTTGGTACAGATGTTACCAATCCACGTAGCATAGCACTAATCAAGCCAGAACGCTCTGCAAGACCAATACCAAGCATTGTTACTAATACAGTGCCTAAAGGTGCAAAATTAACAAAGTTGCCAACAGCACTTGTTAGTATATACTGGATACCTTCGGCACTAAGAAGATTTTTTACTTCTAGAATTTCTCCAGGATTTCTTGGGTCGTCTACAGTTAAATCAATAGCTGAGAAAAAAGCAGAAAATAATATTACAGATAATGCAAAGATAAAGAACAGGGTCACGGGGTGAGGAAGCTTATTACCAACTGTTTCTATAGTATCTAAACTCCGTAACATGTACCCTTTTTTTGAAGAATTCATAATCTCTCCCTTTCTATTATGTCTGCTAGTTATGTCTACTTAAATAGAATCACATGACATTACATAAAGGTCAAGAGGAAAAATATGACCAGATAAGCAGGATATGATAAAATAATAGAGAAGAATATTATATAGAAGAAATATAGACAAGAATCAACTAAATATATCGCAAAAGTGGTGTTCGAATGAAAGCAGAATTTATAAATCCGTTTATACAGTCATTCTCAAGGATTTTCAAAACACAGTTCAATCAAGAAGTAGAGATTGGCCAAATATCGCTTACAAAAGCACCTATTATTTCTAATGACATATCTGTAGTAATAGGGATAACTACAGATATGTCAGGGCAGATTATTTTTGCTATGGAAGAAAATGCAGCTAAGTACATATGCAGTACGATGATGATGGGGATGGAAGTGGCAGAGATTGATGACATGGCTAGAAGTGCCATTCAAGAGTTCTTTAATTGGGTTTGCGGACACTCGGCAGAAGAGTTTTTGCAAATAGATCCACCTCACACTATAGATATTACTCCACCTATGTTTAATGTTGGAAAAGTAGAGATGTATGCTGCTGCTGGGGTTATTTTATTAGTTCCACTAAAGTTGCAAAACGATAGTATAGTGGAATTATACGTATCCCTAAAGTCGAAGGTTGTAATTTAGGATAAATATAATAATTTTTTAATATGGAGGACACCATGTTATTAGTGGTGTCTTCATAATTTAAAGGAGAGAGATAGCATGGATCAACAGAATAGTCGAAGTATAGAATTATTAGTTATAGGATCTGGACCTGGCGGATATGTAGCAGCAATTAGGGCGGCGCAGCTAGGGAAAAATGTAATTGTAGTGGAGAAAGAAAACATTGGCGGAGTGTGCTTGAATAGAGGTTGTATCCCGTCAAAAGCGCTTGTATCTGCTGCACATAAATATAATGACTTTAAACATGTACAAGAGCTGGGTATAAACATAGAACAATTGTCGATTGATTTCGAAAAAACGCAAGCATGGAAGCAAAATGTTATAAATAGTTTAGCAGACGGGGTTAGAAAACTTTTTAAGAAATATAATATTGAGCTAGTGCACGGTGAAGCTACTTTCATTAACAATACAGAAGTGCGCGTCTTTTCAAAAGATACATCTATGCACATAAGCTTTGACTCATGTATTATAGCGGCAGGTTCTAGACCAATTGAGATTCCTACTCTACCATTTTCCAAAACAGTTTTATCATCTACAGAAGCTCTGAGTTTAAACACCATTCCCAAAAGCATGATTGTCGTTGGAGGTGGATATGTCGGGATTGAGCTAAGTCAGGTGTACGCTAAATTTGGAACGAGCATAACAATACTAGAGGGAGCAAGTTCAATTTTACCTGGATTTGATGCTAGGTTAGTAAGTTTTGTTAAGCGTAACCTCAAAAAAGCAAATGTTGAGGTCTATACTAATGCTACAGCAAGCAGTGTAAACGTACACGATAACTTAACCACCGTTAATTTTACAGCTAAAGACAAGGAGCAGACGATTGCTGCTGAATATGTTCTAGTAACAGTTGGACGTAGACCTAATACGGACTCTTTAGGACTTGATAATACTTCAGTGAAAGTAAATGATAAAGGCTTTATCGTGGTTGATAAACAAGGAAGGTCATCTGTTAATAATATATTTGCTATTGGTGACGTGGTTTCTGGGTTAGCCTTAGCACATAAAGCTTCCTATGAAGCGAAGATTGCTGCTGAGGCAGTTGCTGGCATGGCTAGTGAAGTAAATTATCGAACGATTCCTTCTATTGTATTCTCTGACCCAGAGCTTGCAAGTGTAGGGATGACAGAAAAAGAAGCAAAAGAGCAAGGTCTCGATACGGTGATAGGCAGATTTAGTTATGGTGCTAACGGAAGAGCCTTAGCAATGAATGAGCCTGAGGGATCAATTACAATTGTGGCTGACAAAAGTACTAAAATTATATTAGGAGCACAAATTGTTGGAGTAGAGGCCTCGAATTTGATAGCTGAGCTAGCAGTTGCTGTCGAAAATCAAATGCACCTAGAGGATATCGCAGAAACCATCCATGCTCATCCAACCTTATCTGAGATGATAATGGAAGCGGCAGAAGTTGCATTAGAAAAGGGAGTACATACAATTTAAGCGTGACATAAGTGGATGTAAGAATGTAAACACATATTATGTTAACAAATTATGTGATGCAAATCACTGAACAAACAATAGATTTCTGAGATAATTATACTGTCATACATATTGATGACTAATAATGTCTAGGGGCGGGACTCATGCTGACAAAAAAATTATCTCTACGATTAAAGTTTATGATTGTAATTGGCTTGTGCTTAGCTGTTTTGCTAAATTCAGTATTTTATTTTTTAGATAAAAGGACTGCGCAGCAATCAGAAGAACAGCTGCAAGACATAACTGAAATGATGGCATTACAAATTTTATCGGTAAGAACATTCCTAGCACAGAATCAAGGAAAAATAAATTATGATTCAGAAGGCAACTTTGAATTTAAAGGACTAAATCCTGCAGCAGGGGCTCGACTCTTTGCTGAGGAATTTGAAAAATTAACAGGTATTACCATGAAACAAACAAGCTTGCAATACAGGATGCCAAGTAATGCCCCTGACGACTGGGAGCGGGAAATGTTGCATGTATTTGAACAAAATCCCGATAGCGATGGTATATTTGGTAGAGGGAAGGTAAATGGGCAAGAGGTTTACCGTTATATGTTACCGCTGAAAGTTAACGAATCCTGTTTGACGTGCCATGGATTTCCAGTTGGAGAACTAGACATGTCAGGATATCCAAAGGAAGGTTATCAAGTTGGGGAGCTACGTGGTGCTATAAGCGTATATACTCCTATGGAGAGCCATCTGGAATTTTTAGCAACGAATAAAGTATTTTATGTTACGCTCATGCTTTCGATAATTGGAGTCCTGTCATTAATAATTTATATATTATTTAATGTTTTAGTAAAAAGACCACTAGATACTTTTATCGATGGTATGCAAAAGGTATCTAATGGAGAATTGAATTCGAAGATAGCAGTAAATAACCAGGATGAGTTTGGTATTCTAGGTACTGCCTTCAATAAGATGGTAGACAACCTTAAACATTTAATTTCAAAAGTTTCCCAGTCTGCTGAAACGGTTTCTGCGTACTCTCAGGAATTCTCTAAAACAATTGTTGATAATAAAAATGCTATGGATCAGATTTCTGCAGTTGCTCAGGAACAAGCAACTGGTATACAACGTCAAAATAATTATTTACATGATACGATGGCAACTGTTGAACAGTCTTCAGCCTCGATAGAAGAAATATCTGCAACGATTCAAGAAGTAACTAAGTCAGCACAACGCACGACCACTATAGCAAAAGATGGCAATAAAACTATGGAACTTGCAATGAAGGAAATACAAAACATGGATAGTTCCACACAAGAAGTATCAAATTTAATACATGAATTAGGCTTGAAATCAGAAGAAATTGGCAAAATTGTTGTGCTAATAAATGCGGTTGCAGAGCAAACGAATTTATTAGCATTAAACGCAGCTATTGAGGCAGCAAGGGCAGGGGAGCATGGTAAAGGCTTTGCCGTTGTAGCGGATGAAGTAAGAAAGCTAGCCGAACAATCTCAAAAGGCAACAAAAGATATTTCAAGCTTAATTTCTATTATCCAAGAACAGATTCAACATGCTGTAGGTGCAGTTAATGAAAACAGGCAAGTTGTAGAAAACGGTAATCAAGTTATAGCAGAGGGAGCAAATATTTTTCAAACAATTGGGACATATATAAATATTGTATCTGAACAAATATCCCATGTATCAATTGCTACGGACGAATTAGCTAAAGGTAGTGAAAATATAGTTGTAGCTATAAATACAATTGAAGAAATAGCTAGACAAGTTGCTGAAACAAGTTCCGAAATGACTAAGACGACAGAAGAACAGACTACAGCAATAGATAATATTTCACTTTCCGCTAAAAATCTAGCAAAATTAGCCCATGAACTACATGAAGAAATTAAATTCTTTAAATTAAAATAGGTTATATAAGTCAAAATCTGTTTTAACTAAAATAACTAGCCCGCTATTATCGAATAGCGGGTTTTTAATTGCACAAACTAAAGCTAATCGTAAACACTGGAGGTGGTGTAAAAATGCATACAATGTGGAAAGGATCTATAAGTTTTGGCCTAGTAAATATTCCAGTTAAAATGTATACAGCTACTGAAGATAAGGATATACGCTTTCGGCAATTACACAAAGAAGATCATTCGCCAATTCGCTACCAGAAAACGTGTCAAGCATGCGAAAAAGAAGTAAATAATGAAGATATTGTTAAAGGATATGAATATCAACCTGGTGAATATGTGATTATTGAAGAAAGCGACTTGAAGGAGTTAGAGCCTGAAGCGACAAAATCGATCGAAATTTTAGATTTTGTAGATTTAAAAGAAATTGACCCAATCTACTTTGATAAGACCTATTACCTATCCCCAGGAGAGACTGGCACTAAAGCTTACGCATTATTAAAAAGTGCAATGGATGAAATGAATAAGATTGCAATTGCAAAAATTATTATTCGCGCTAAAGAATCTTTAGCTGCAGTGAGAATCTATAAAAAGTGCATTGTACTAGAGACAATTTTTTATCCAGATGAAATTCGTGACTATACACAGGTTCCTGGTATCCCTGAAAAAGAAGATAATGTTAATGCAAATGAATTAAAGATGGCTAAGCAAATAATTGAAAATCTCTCAACAAGCTTTGAACCTGAGAAATACTCAAATGATTATCGCCAGAAGCTCTTAGAAATTATTGAAGCAAAAATAGATGGTAAAGAAACAAAACTCGCACCGCAAGCAAAACGAACTAATGTGGTGGACTTAATGACAGCCTTACAGGCTAGCTTAGAAGAGACAAAGGGTAAGAAAAAACAAACACGCACAAGAAAAAAATCAGAGCAATTAGTAAATACATAACCTGAAAATGAGGGGAAAGGGCATGATATTACCTTGCTCTATACTGCCGATGGAACCGTTAAGTGCAGAAAAAGTTCCCAGTGGTAGTGACTATATACATAGTGTCAAATGGGACGGTGTCCGGCAACTTGTATATTTAGAAAACAAAACAGTTAGGATTCATAATCGTAAATTAAATGACCGGACTCAAACATACCCAGAGCTACATCGTCTCAATAATTTTATTACTGGTGACGGTATAGTTATTGATGGAGAGGTTGTAGCTATAATTGATGGAAGAGCAAGCTTTAATAGGGTGATGAAGCGTGATTTTGTAAGAACACTAGAAACAGCAAACAGGCTACAAAAAACTATTCCAATAACCTATATGGCCTTCGATTTATTGTATTATAATGGCGAATCGACGATGGATATGGGACTGCAAGAGCGCTTAGAGTTATTAACTAATATTGTAGTAGAAACGAACGATTTTTTTCAAATCACAAATCATATAGACACAGGACATGAATTATTTAAGGTAACTAAAGATTTACACCTTGAGGGGATTGTATCGAAGCATAAAAATAGCACGTATAAAGCAGGGAAAAAACATATGGATTGGTTTAAAGTTAAGCACTTCCGCGATTTAAATGTGGTTGTAGGTGGCTACACATATAAAAATAATTTAGTTAATTCCTTATCAGTTGGTGCGTACAATGATGGAGGCTTATTTTATTTAGGAAATGCAGCTACAGGTTTAAATATGGATGAAATAAAAATGCTT
This sequence comes from Desulfuribacillus alkaliarsenatis, assembly GCF_001730225.1. Taxonomy (NCBI): domain Bacteria; kingdom Bacillati; phylum Bacillota; class Desulfuribacillia; order Desulfuribacillales; family Desulfuribacillaceae; genus Desulfuribacillus; species Desulfuribacillus alkaliarsenatis. Next base: position 521,614 of record NZ_MIJE01000001.1, read on the forward strand.
ACCAAAGAGCTTGTGAAATTGCAAAGGGATAGCTCGCCATTCACAAACCTTAAAGCTGCAAAAAATCAGTTTTGGGTAGAACCTAAGTTGACCTTAAAGGTAAGCTATCTAGAGATTACGGAAGAAGGCCGTTTAAGACATCCAACTATAGAAGGCTTTCTTGCTATCTCACCTGAGGATTGTACCTTAGAGGAGGCGGTGTATTAAATATGGGATATCAGTTAAAGGTCGATGAGAAAGTTATATCTATTTCGAATCCAGATAAATACTTATGGCCTAACAGCGTAACTAAATTAGATTTTATTAAATACATTTATGAAATCGCAGATTATATGCTCCCATATGTGAAAAACCGATTACTTACGACAATACGTTATCCTAACGGAGTAGATGATGACAAATCATTTTACCAAAAAAACGTGCCAGCACACGCACCAGAATGGATAACGAGCAAAAATTGGAATGGAACTAACTATATATTGCCCAATGACAAAGCTACTCTAGTATGGCTTGCTAATCTAGCTGCCTTAGAAATGCATGTGTCATTCAACTATTGGCAATCTGAAGACTATCCAACAGAACTTGTATTTGATTTGGACCCATCCGTTACTGATCGGTTTGATCAAGTATTAGAAATAGCTTTGTATTTAAACGATAATTTATTACAAATAGGGTTGCATTCAATAGCAAAAACATCGGGAGCTACAGGAATACAAATATACATACCAATCAAACCAATATATAAGTATGAACAAACACGAAAAGTTGCTAAATTTATTGCAGAGTATATGGAAAATAAATATCCGAAAATTATCACGACGGAAAGATTAGTGAAGCAACGAGGAACAAAGCTCTATATAGACTATTTACAGCACTGGAGAGGTAAAACCCTGCCAGCGCCATATAGTGTTAGGGCCCGACAGCAACCAACTGTTTCCACGCCAGTTACCTGGGAAGAGGTAGAAAAAGGATTTAAGCCTGAGGATTTTACTATATTTAATACAATAGAAAGAATTGAAAAGCTGGGTAATCTATTTATATTTAAAGACGAACATTCGTTAGATCAAGTATTGAAATTCATTAAATAGGCAAAAACGCAGGCTTATGGCGCCTGCGTTTTATTTTTATCTAGACTAACTATGATATCTTTTAATTCTGCTATCTCTTTCCTGAGATTGGATACTTCTGTTTCTAAAGAAACAGGTTCTTGTTGTTCTTCTGTTTCTTCTAATTCAGGTTTTTCACAGATGACAGCAACTTCTTGTACGTTATTAACAATAACACCAACGAATAGGTTAACGATAACAAATGTACCAATTAATACAAAAGATACGAAATACCACCAAGCCCATGGTGCGTCAACTAAAATTGGTCGCATAACAGCACTTGCCCAGGATTCTAGTGTTACTACCTGGAACAAAGTTATAAAGGTGTGACCTAACGAACCGAAATACTCAGGTGATATATCTCTAAATAAAGTGGTGCCGATTACTGCGAATACATAGAATATAAGACTTAATAAAATCATTATGTTACCGATGGTCGGAATTGTTCTAAATAATGCAGCTACTAATTTTTGAAGTGATGGAATTACGGTTATCGCCCTAAGTACACGTAGCACACGAATAATTCGTAATACGGATGCTAAATGTCCGCCAATAAATATATGTCCGACGGCAACTATCACAAAATCAAAAACATTCCATCCGCTTTTGAAAAAATTATACCATGGCTTAGTTGCAATTAACCTTAAGGCAATTTCAATTGTAAATGCCCATAAAAATATCAACTCTATTTTGTGAAATAAACCTTTGTTAGGTTCAAAAATATTTGGGTATGTCTCAATTCCAATAACAATTGCGTTTAGTAATATTAAACTAATAACTATATTTGAAAAATACTTATGATTAACTACTTTTTGTATGGTAGACATGTTTCTACCCTCCCCTAGAATGACTAAATTATAGTTTACCAAAAACTTATGATATAGAAAAGAAGAAATTTTTACATAAATGTTAACGTTTTTATAGATCAAATAGATACAATCATGTATAATACAAATATTAAAGTTCATATAGCTGCGGAAAACTTGTAGGTTGATATTCTAGCAATTAGATATTATGGAGGCTTAAACTATGAAAATACATATATGTAGTGATTCAGAAAAAAAGCTTGGACTCCTTGATGTTTATATATCGGATGAAGATAATTATAGTCTTTCACATGAGCTTGTCCTAGAGTCATTTAATAAAAGCTTCTTAGGTTATGCTCAAGCTTACGATATGGTAGTAATAGATATAGAAAACTATAGTATTGCGGAAATGGAATTATTTCTTGATTACACCATATATAATTCCCATTTAGAGGAATTAGTCATGCTATTTGTAATAGATTCCCTTGACGATTTACCAGTGAAATCGGTAAACACATTAACAATCATTGACTATGTTTTCCGACCAATAAACTGGCTAGATTTTTTAAATAAAGTCAATCTGCATATGCAATACAAAAAACAGATTAGAAAAAACACCTATTTAAAATCTAGGGCCTTAGAAGCCACAGCAAATGCTATAGCAATTACAGACTTAAGCGGTATCATTCAATGGGTAAATCCAGCTTTCAGTAAATTAACTGGCTACACTAAGGATGAATCTATTGGTGCAAGCACTAGTGTATTAAAGTCTGATAAACAAAACCCAAAGGGGTATAAGCATTTATGGGATACGGTATCAGCAGGTAAGGTATGGAGGGGAGAGCTGATTAATAGGCGCAAATGTGGTAAAGAGTACCACGAAGAGATGACAATTACTCCATTATATGATGAGTATGGTATTCATACACACTATATTGCTATAAAACAAGACATAACCGATAGAAAAGAAAGGGAGCAGCAACTACTGTTAGATGCCAATCTCGCAAAACAAGTTCAGAAAGGCGCCATAAGTAAACCGATAAATACAGGGAAAATTAATATAAACGGCTTACACATAAGTTCAGAACGATTATCAGGTGACATGTGTGCTTGGTATGAACTTCCTGGCAATAGGTATGGAATAATATTATATGACGTTATGGGACATGGTATATCAGCGGCACTGATAACAATGTCTATAAGGTCGTTATTAAGGGGGATTATTACTAAATTTCAAGACCCCCAAAAGGTAATTAAGGAGCTAAACTACCATACGTATAATATGTTTCAAGATAATGATTTATTAGCGGGCTTCTATTTTACTGCAATCTATATCCTTATTGATGTTGAGAACAATAGAATTGAATACGTTAACGCAGGACATCCACCTGCAATACTAGTTGGTGATGGACATTATGCACGTTTAGAGGATGGTTGTATTCCTTGTGGTGTACTAATGGCTCCTCCTATTAATAATGGAGTAATTAGCTATAAAGGAAAAACTAACATTTGCATATACACTGATGGCATGTTAGAAGCAATAAAGACAGACAATCCTAATGATAATGAAAATAAAAGCAATATAATTGAAAATAAAATACATATTGTAGAGAAAACATTACTTAAATGTAAGGGAATGTCTAGCAAAGACATTATTAAAACTTTTGATGGAATTATCTCATTAGAACATCAAAAAGATGATATATGCCTTGTTGCTATTTCCATTTTAGGCAACACACTAGAGCAAAAATAATAAAAAACAAAAATAAAAGTAAGGGAGCTAAATTATGGAGGAACGAGATTATATTGTATTGTTTCATCAATTAGATGGTGTTGGTTCAGTGACGATGAGAAAGCTATACAACGACTATGGTAGTTTAGCTAACGTACTGCTAGCAGATGCAGATGATTTAAAAAGAAACGGTATTCGTGAACACGTTATTCAACAGATTAGCGAGCTTAAGGTTAACGGAGAACAATTATACGAAAAGCTGTTAAAAGAACATCAAGCACAACAAATACATATAATTACGATTAAAGACGAAGCATATCCTAAGCTTTTACGAGAAATATTTGATCCTCCATATGCTATTTTTGTAAAAGGGGATTACAGACTATTAAATAAAAATCTTATTAGTGTTGTTGGAACGAGGGAGCCATCTTATTACGGTAAGTGGGCAGCGAAGGAATTAGGTGCTTACTTAGCAAAAAATCAAGTACCCATAGTTAGTGGATTAGCAAAGGGGATTGATCGTTTTGTACATGAAGGAGCTTTGAATTATGATGGTAAGTGCATAGCAGTTGTAGCTACTGGTTTAGCTTATATTTACCCTGCTGAAAATAGGAAATTGCATGATAATATACTTGAAGCTGGTGGATGCGTAATATCTGAGTATTCATTATATACGAAAGCGAGACCAGGACATTTTCCAGCTCGAAACCGTATTATTAGTGGCTTGTCATTAGGTACTGTTGTAGTGGAATCTAAGGAAAAGGGCGGAGCATTAATTACGGCTGATCAAGCCTTAGAACAAAATAGAGAGGTATTTGCACTGCCTGGTAATATTAATTGCCCGACAAGTGTAGGAACAAATTATTTATTAAAGCAAGGTGCTAAGCTATTGATGAAATGGGAGGATATATTTGATGAAATACAATGCTTCCAAGAAAACAATGTAATTAAAAATCTAAATTTGGGTATAAAAGAAACTAACAAGCATGATATTACTAATGAAGAGCGCAAGCTTTTAAGTGTTATACCTTTTCAAGAAATACATATAGATGAATTGTTGAAATTATATTTAGAGTCAGATGTTTATGTTTTGCTTATCCAACTGCAACTTAAAAACTATATTGAAGCATTACCAGGTCAATACTACGTTAGGCTTCAATAGGTATAAAAGTTAATTTATAGAAAAGTTATGTTTGACAATATATAGTTACTTGTTCAATAATATAACGTAAATATTAAAAAGTGTATGTTTTAAGGGGGAGCCCCATTGGCAGAATCATTAGTTATCGTTGAATCTTTGACAAAAGCAAAGACAATTAGCAAATATTTAGGGAAAAAATTTATCGTAAAAGCTTCAGTTGGGCATTTGATTGATCTACCGAAAAGTCAAATAGGTGTTGATATAGATAATAACTATAAGCCTAAATATATTACGATACGAGGAAAAGGAAGTATACTTAAGGAATTACGAGATGCAGGTAAAAAGGTTAAAAATATTTATTTAGCCGCTGACCCTGACCGTGAGGGTGAAGCTATAGCCTGGCATTTAGCACAAGCACTAAATATAGATGAAGGCAAGGCTTGCCGTGTTGTTTTTAATGAAATTACAAAACAAGCGGTAAAGGATGCGTTTAAAACTCCTAGAAAGTTAAATATGGATTTAGTAGATGCACAGCAAGCGCGCAGGGTATTAGATAGACTAGTCGGATATCAAATAAGTCCATTATTATGGAAAAAAATCAAAAAAGGTCTAAGTGCTGGGCGTGTACAATCAGTAGCTGTTAACCTAATTATTCGTCGTGAACGAGAAATAATTGCATTCGAGCCTGAAGAATATTGGACAGTTACGACGACCTTTAAAAAAGGTACAAAAAGTTTTGAAGCAAAATTCCATGGTTATGATAATAAAAAAACAGAGCTAAAAAATCACGAACAAGTTAAGGAATTATTAACACACATTAAAGATGGACAGTTTGTTGTTAAAGAAGTGAAACATGGCGAGAAGAAAAGAAATCCTGCACCACCGTTTATCACATCTACACTCCAGCAGGAGGCAGCAAGAAAATTGAATTTTCGTTCTGCAAGGACAATGCGTACTGCCCAACAATTATATGAAGGTGTAGAAATTGGTAAACAAGGAACGGTGGGTCTGATTACATATATGCGTACAGATTCCACAAGAATTTCAGATACTGCTAAAAATGAGACGAAGGATTATATCATAGAAAATTTCGGTGCAGAATATTATCCTAAATCTCCAAGAAATTATACGAAAAAAGCGGCACAGGATGCCCATGAAGCTATCCGACCTACAGCTGTTACGCTAACGCCTGATAGTATTAAGGAATACCTGTCTAAGGATCAATATAAGCTATATAAATTAATTTGGGAGCGTTTAGTCGCAAGCCAAATGTCAGAAGCAATTCTCAATACTATGTCAGTTAAAATACAAAACAATAATGCTATATTTAAGGCTACAGGCTCGAAAATTAAGTTTCCTGGTTTTATGAGCTTATACATTGAGGGTTCAGATGATGTTAGTGATGATAAAGAAAAGTTTCTACCTGAGTTACAGGAACAGGATAAACTGAAAAACACAAATATAGAGCCGAGGCAGCATTTTACTCAGCCACCGCCACGTTATACAGAAGCGAGACTAGTTAAGACCCTTGAAGAATTAGGCATAGGTCGACCGAGTACATATGCACCAACAATAGAAACTATTCAAAAGCGCGGCTATGTGACACAGGAACAAAAGAATTTCTTACCAACAGAGCTAGGAACAATCGTTAATGAGATGCTAGAGGAGTTTTTCTCTAAGATATTAGATGTCCAATTTACTGCTAATTTGGAAGAACAGCTTGACTTAATAGCCGATGGTGAAACTAATTGGGTTAAAGTAATAGATGAATTTTATTCTGATTTCAAGAAGGATCTAGAAGTTGCTGAAAAGGAAATGGAAAAGGTTGAAATCAAGGAAGAAGTATCGGATGAACCCTGTGATAAATGTGGAAAGATGATGGTTTATAAACTAGGTAGATTCGGTAAGTTTCTAGCTTGTCCAGGTTTTCCAGACTGTAGAAACACAAAGCCAATTTTAAAAGACACAGGTGTAGCATGTCCTAAGTGTAAGGGCGCTATAGTTGAACGTAAGGGCAAGCGTCGGAAAACATTTTTCGGTTGTTCAGAGTATCCAGACTGTGATTTTATTCTTTGGAATAAACCAGACCAGCGCCCCTGTCCAAAATGTGGCAATATTATGGTCCAAAAAAGCACAGGCAAAGGTAAAAACCAAAAGAATGTCGTTGAGTGTATAGATGAAGAATGTAAATATAATGAGAACGTAACATAAATGGAGGCTAAAATGAGTATTGACGCAGTAGTGATAGGAGCAGGTTTAGCAGGAACTGAAGCAGCTTGGAATATTGCAAACGCTGGATATAAGGTTCAGCTCTATGAGATGAGGCCTAAGAAGACAACTCCTGCCCACTCCACTGACTTATTTGCAGAGTTAGTATGTAGTAATTCATTGCGGGCTAATAGCATAACAAACGCTGTGGGGTTATTGAAGGAGGAAATGAGGCAGTTAGACTCATTAGTAATAAAATCAGCTGATGAAAATCAGGTTCCTGCAGGCGGTGCTTTGGCAGTTGATCGAACTCATTTTGCTGAACAAATCACTAACGAAATTAAAAATCATCCTAACATCACAGTCATCAATGAAGAAGTTACATCAATTCCAGAAGCCGAGGTAGTAATAATCGCAACGGGTCCACTAACATCCGACGCATTTTCTAACACAATAGCTGATTTGACAGGGTCAGAACACTTGTACTTCTATGACGCAGCAGCTCCCATAGTAACTAAAGAATCTATAGACTTCTCTAAAGTATATATAGCTTCTAGATATGATAAAGGAGAAGCTGCATATATTAACTGCCCGATGAGTGAGGATGAGTTTGATGCTTTTTATGATTTTTTAATTAGTGCAGACAGAGCACCTACTAAAGAGTTCGAAAAGCTACATGTATTTGAAGGCTGCATGCCAATTGAAGTTATGGCTGAACGAGGCAGACAAACTCTACTATTCGGTCCGATGAAGCCTGTAGGGTTACCTGATCCGAAGACGGGAAAAGAGCCGTTTGCTGTAGTGCAGCTACGTCAGGACAATAAAGAAGGCACCATATACAATTTAGTAGGATTTCAAACCCACTTAAAATGGGGCGAGCAGAAAAAACTCTTAGGATTAATTCCAGGCTTAGAAGACGCTGAAATCGTGCGTTATGGTGTTATGCATAGGAATACATATATACATTCTCCTGACTTATTAGACGCAACCTATAACTATAGAACAAAGGAAAATTTGTTTTTTGCTGGTCAGATTACAGGTGTTGAAGGTTATGTTGAATCTGCAAATTCAGGATTAGTTGCAGGTATTAACGCCGTGAGATTTCTATCAGGACAGGAGTTAATTACCTTCCCCACGGAAACACTTACAGGGGCCTTAGCTAACTATATAGCAACATTTGAAGGAAAATCCTTTCAGCCAATGAATGTTAACTTTGGCATACTACCAGCACTCGAGAAGAGAATACGTAATAAAAAAGATCGGTATCAAGTTTATGCAGATAGATCCTTAGAAATAATAAAAGAGACTATTCAGAAAATTAAAACTAGTGAGACTTAATTATATTGAAATTAATATATGGCTATGGTAACATGGTTTTGATTATAAATAGAATGATTAATTATGTAGTTTAGGAAGTGTTTGAGAGAACACTTCTTTTGTATTGTTGAAGTACATATAATTTTGATTGACAAAGTATAAAACGCAAAACTTTTATTTCGGAGGTGCCACATGGAACATAGTTTTCATGCAACCACAATTTTAGCTGTACATAAAGATGGTAAAGCTGCCATGGCAGGCGATGGCCAGGTGACATTTGGTAATGCAATGGTAATGAAACACGGAGCAAAAAAAGTTCGTCGTTTGTATAAAGGAAAAGTCGTCGCAGGATTTGCTGGATCTGTTGCTGACGCATTTACATTATATGAAAAATTTGAAGCTAAGCTAGAGGAATATCATGGAAATCTTGAACGTGCTGCAGTAGAATTGGCTAAAGAATGGAGAATGGATCGCGTATTACGTAGACTAGAAGCTATGCTAATTGTGATGAATCAGGATAAATTATTATTGGTATCTGGTAGTGGGGAAGTAATTGAGCCAGATGATGGGATACTAGCCATTGGCTCTGGTGGAACCTATGCTTTATCTGCAGCAAGGGCACTCAAAAACTTCTCACAATTAACAGCAGAGGAGATTGCAAAACAATCATTGTTAATTGCGGCAGAGATTTGTGTGTATACAAACGATAATATTAATGTAGAAATTATATGAAAAATCTAAAATGTAGCACCTTTAAAAATTAAATTACGAGGTGAAGAGGATGCAAAAGAATAGAGAAGACATCAGTATCACACCAAAGGAAATTGTACAGAGGCTAGATCGATATATTATAGGCCAGAATAATGCGAAACGTTCAGTCGCCATAGCCTTAAGAAATCGATACAGAAGAAGCTTGTTGGATGAAGAAATGCGTGAAGATATCATACCGAAAAACATTCTAATGATTGGGCCAACAGGTGTCGGTAAGACTGAAATAGCAAGAAGATTAGCGAAACTAGTTGGAGCACCCTTTGTGAAGGTGGAAGCTACTAAATTTACCGAAGTTGGTTATGTTGGACGTGATGTTGAATCTATGGTTAGGGACCTGGTGGAGACGTCAATTCGTATGGTTAAAGAAGCAAAAATGGAAAAGGTACAAGATGTAGCTAAGCAGCATGCTAACGAACGCTTGGTTCATCTCTTAGCGCCTTCACCTATAAAAAAACAAATGAAAAACCCGTTAGAAGCCCTAGGCTTATTTGGAGGGTCAGACCAAACTAATCAAAATAAGCAAGAAGAGGAATTCAAGTTAAGAGAGCTTGATATGAAGCGCTCTCAAATCAGGAATGAATTGGCCATGGGCAAATTGGAAGAGCATATTGTAGAAATCGAGGTCGATGATTCTACGCCGCAAATGTTTGATTTATTCTCTGGGTCAGGCGTTGAACAAATGGGTGTTAACATGCAGGATATGTTAGGTAACATCCTCCCAAAAAAGAAAAAGAAACGCCGTTTGCCAGTAAAAGAGGCTAGAAAAATATTAACACAAGAAGAAGCCCATAAGCTTATTGATATGGATGAAGTTAACAGTGAAGCTATCAAAAAAGCTGAGGATTTAGGTATAATATTTATAGATGAAATAGATAAAATAGCAAGCAAAGAACGTGGTCCAGACGTATCACGTGAAGGAGTCCAACGAGACATACTGCCGATAGTGGAAGGTTCCACTATAATGACTAAATATGGTGCTGTAAAAACAGATTATATTTTATTTATTGGTGCAGGTGCATTTCATTTATCAAAGCCATCAGACCTAATACCAGAGCTGCAGGGGCGCTTTCCAATTAGAGTTGAGCTTAGTTCTTTAACTAAAGAAGATTTTATTGAGATTCTTACAGAGCCTAAAAATGCATTATTGAAACAATATATTGCCTTATTAGAAACAGAAGGTATTAAAGTTGATTTTTCAAAGGAAGCAATTTATAGAATTGCAGAGTTAGCGACACTAGTAAATGAAACAACGGAAAATATAGGTGCTAGACGACTGCATACCTTATTAGAAAAGGTTTTGGAGGATTTATCCTTTGAGGCTCCAGAAATTACATTGGAAGAAATTATAATCACACCTGAGTATGTGAATGAAAAGCTTCAAGGGATTGTTAAAGACCAAAATATGAGTCAGTACATTCTGTAGGAGGAGCTATGGACCTATTAAATAAAACCAGAAAAATAAATAAACTGTTGCAAAAGGCAGCAGGGCAAGCAACAAGTTATATGGAAATGGCTGCGGTTCTTAGAGACGTAATTGAAGCTAATGTCTATGTTATTAGTAATAGTGGGAAGATACTAGGCTATGCAATAATGCGTGAGTTTGAATGTGAAATTATGAAGGAGCAAGTATTACACGAAAAAGAATTCCCGGGAGACTACAATGAAAAACTATTACAGATAACAGAGACTGAAGATAATGTCGAAGATTTAAGTCCTGAATGCGTTTTCTCTAGTGAGGTTAGTTGTATATTTGAAACAAAACACACAACTATTGTGCCAATTATTGGTGGTGCTGATCGCCTAGGTACGTTAGTATTAGCGAGATTTCAAGGTTCCTTTGATAAGGATGATATGATACTTGCAGAATATGGAGCGACAGTTGTTGGGATGGAAATGTTACATGAGCGGGCTAACAAAGCTGGAGAAGAAGCTAGGTCAAAAGCTGTTGTATCAATAGCTGTTAATTCATTGTCATACAGTGAACTAGAAGCAGTCGACCATATATTTGATGAATTAAATGGCAATGAAGGTTTGCTAGTTGCCAGCAAGATTGCCGATCGTGTAGGGATAACACGATCAGTTATAGTCAACGCACTACGGAAATTAGAGAGCGCTGGTGTAATCGAATCCCGTTCCCTTGGAATGAAGGGGACATATATAAAAATATTAAACGATAATTTAATTGCAGAAATAGACAAAATTCGCAAATAACAAAAACTAAAAGATAAAAATAAGCTAAAGATAATAATTTAAGGGCCTTATGACCTACGATCATAGGCTCATTTTTTATTAATCAATATTGGAAAAAATGGTTCTAAATAAACCCTTTTGCATACTTGTATATATTTTAATGTAGATATAAAATATATATAGTATGGTTTTAAAATTAAACTGACAAAAAATATTAAAAATAAGTGTGCTCTTTCTTGAAAAATGATAGAATATAAAAGGAATTTAGTAGTTTATGTCGAAAATTGTTTAGATAGAGACTTTATAAATATTTATTTAAGGAGGAGAAGTAATTGGATATTTTCAACAATCCTTCTATACTTAGTGTCCATAAAGCATTAGATGCAGCTCAGCTACGTCAACATGTTATAGCTAATAATATAGCAAATTCGACAACCCCTGGGTTTAAAAAATCTAGTGTAAAGTTTGAGGAATACCTTAGTAGTGCATTGGGACGGAAAGGCATTTCTGGATTTAGAACAGATGCTCGTCACATGCCAATTGGTTCTAGTCGTTTTGAAGATGTTGCGCCGCGAGTAATTACGCACAAGGATTCAAAGATAAATAACAACAAGAACAATGTGGATATTGATGCTGAGATGACAGATTTAGCAAAAACCCAAATCTGGTATGACGCACTATCTACTAACATGAATGGTAAATTTAACAAGTTAAGAACTGCCATAGGAGGTAGGTAAAAATGTTTAGGGGTCTAGATGTAAGTGGCTCTGCATTAACTGCTCAACGCCTGCGCATGGATTTGATATCTAGTAATATTGCAAACGCTAGTACTACAAGGTCAAGGGTTCAAGACGGTGAATCTATTCCATATCGTAGGCAGCTTGCTGTGTTTGAACCTAGCAAGACATTCCAAACAGCATTGAATAACTCAATGAAATCGCAAATAGGTTCTGGTGTCCGTGTGAGTAGAATCATTGAAGACCAATCGCCTTGGAAGTTAGTTTATGATCCGAATCATCCAGATGCAATAAGGGATGTTAACTCTCCTCAATATGGCTATGTAAGAATGCCAAATGTAGACATAGCAACAGAAATGGTAGATTTAATTTCGGCTACTAGGGCATATGAAGCAAACGTAACTGCCCTTAATGCTTATAAATCAATGGCTTTAAAGGCCTTAGAAATTGGAAGATAATAATTAGTTTTTTGATATAATAATTAATGTTTTAGGAGGGTTAATAGTGGTTGATAAATTGAATGGTTTAAATATAGGAATAAATCAACTACAACGGTTACAGCCAGTAACTAATAAAACTGAGTCAACAAATAGTGTTAGTTTTGGTGATACACTTAAGCAAGCACTTAATCAAGTGAATAAATTAGAAAATGAATCAAGTAAAATGGGGAAATTGTTGGCAGCTGGCAAAATTGACAACTTACATGATGTTGTTATTGCTGGCCAAAAAGCAAGTATTGCTGTTGAATTAACAGTTCAAGTGCGAAATAAAGCAGTTGAAGCTTATCAAGAAGTTATGCGCATGCAAGTTTAATTTTGTCTGTAGCTAGTAGGTGAGGTGAATACATGAGCGAAAAATTTAAAGAATACTTAGAAAAAGCAACCAGCTACTGGCAAAATCTCGATAAGAAGCAAAAGATTAAATTAGGTTCGAGTGCAGCCTTTATTTTGACTGCCTTTATTTTATTATCTATATGGGCCGTAACTCCAGAATATACAAGCATAGTATCTAATGTCTCTGATGCAGAGGCAGGGGAAATAATAAATGAATTAGAAAATTTGGGAGTTCCTTATCGCTTGGAAGGGAATTCTATTCTTGTACCGCAGTCTAGGGCAACTAGGGCTCGATATGATTTGGCTGCAAGTGGATATCCTAAAAGTGGATCAATTGATTACGGTATCTTTACAGATACTGGTTTTGGCATGACCAAAGATCAATTCTCAGTTCTAAGAAAAGGTGCATTAGAAGGCGAACTAGAAAAAACTATAAGAAAAATAGTAGTCGTTGAAGATGCGAGGGTCCACCTAAACATCCCTGAACCTTCTGTTTGGGTACGTGACTCACAGGATGATGCTTCAGCGGCTGTTTATTTGAACGTAAGACCTGGTGTTAACTTAGATGAAAATCAAATCTTAGGGATCGAGCAACTTGTTATGATGAGTGTTCCTGGGGGAATCGCCAGGGAAAAAATTATTTTGATAGACCAAAATGGAAGAAGACTTGTTGCAAATGGATCAGGCACTGATTCTTTAGCACAGGTTTTTACTAATCAAATAGATATTAAAAGTCAAATTGAGACACAAATACAACGAAGCTTACGAAACTCCCTTGAGTCGATAATGGGTGTTGGAAACGTAGTAGTTGATGCTGTGGCAAAGATGAATTTTGATCAACAGAGTAGGATAGAGGACTTAGTGTCTCCTGTAGTTGGTGATCAAGGAATAATTATAAGTAGGCAAGAAGAAACTGAATCATCTACTACTGGTTCGGGAGATGGTGGAGTTCCTGGTTTTACTGGGAATGACCCTGCTACTTATGAATCAGGCGACGGTCAAACGGGTACTTACGATAGAAGCTTTGTGATTGAAAATAGAGAAGTAAATAGAACTCAAATTGAGACTGTTTCTCAACCGTATAAAGTTGAGGATGTTTCTATTTCTATTTTACTGAATCAAAGAGAAGACCAACCAATACCAGAAGAATTAATTGATCAAATAAATACAATGGCTAGAAACATTGTATTAACAACAGCTACTCAGAGCCTAGCTGATGATGATGTGAAAATATCTGTGTTAGCTTATCATTTTGACACTACATTGGCAGATCAATTTGCTGATAGAGGTTTATCGCCACTTGAGATGCTATATATTGCAGGAGCTGTTGTCGGTGCGATTGCAGTGGCTGGTGGAGCGTATGTAGTATGGAGACGTCGTCAGCAGCCAGAAGAGTCTGAGGAATTAGATTCGCAGCCAGTTGCCGAAGAAGATATAGAGCTAAACGAAGAAGGACAACAAGTTAAGAAACAGTTAGAGAAACTAGCTAGATCGAAACCAGATGATTTCACCAAATTACTTCGCACTTGGTTGATGGAAGATTAGGAGGGATATAATGGCCCGTAGTCCTCAAGGATTAACTGGAAAACAAAAGGCAGCAATATTAATGGTATCTCTAGGTCCTGAAGTTTCATCACAGATATTTAAGAATTTACGCGAGGATGAAATAGAACAATTAACCTTAGAGATTGCCAATTTAAGAAAAGTAGACCCAGCAGATAAAGAGCTTGTTTTGAACGAGTTCCATCAAATATGTGTTGCTCAGGAATATATATCACAAGGTGGTATTGAGTATGCTAAGGATATATTACAGAGGGCACTAGGTCAAAATAAAGCGGTAGAAGTAATTAATAAATTAACAGCTTCGTTGCAGGTGCGGCCATTTGACTTTGCAAGAAGATCAGACCCGACGCAGATATTAAACTTCATTCAAAATGAACATCCGCAGACTATCTCTTTGATATTATCATATCTAGAGTCTAAGCAGTCGGCAGCGATATTGTCAGCACTACCGCAGGAAAAACAAGCAGATATCGCTAAACGGATAGCGACAATGGACAGAACATCACCTGATATTATCTCAGAGGTTGAGAGGGTTCTTGAAACGAAACTGTCATCATCCCTTACTGCAGATTATACTTCTGCAGGTGGAATAGAAGCTGTAGTTGAGATATTAAATGGCGTAGATAGAGGAACAGAAAGAACAATACTAGATGCTCTAGAAATACAAGATCCTGAATTAGCTGAAGAAATTAAGAAGAGAATGTTCGTATTTGAGGATATTGTTACCCTTGATGACCGTTCTATTCAAAGAGTTATTAGGGAAGTTGAAAACCAAGATCTTATACTGTCATTAAAAGTAGCCAGTGAAGAGGTTAGGGAGACATTATTTAAGAATATGTCTAAACGTATGGCAGATAATTTTAAAGAGGAAATGGAATTCATGGGACCTGTAAGATTGCGTGATGTAGAAGAGTCTCAAACACGTATAGTGGCCGTTATTAGAAAGCTTGAGGAAGAGGGCGAAATCATTATTGCTCGTGGCGGAGGAGATGAAATCATTGTCTAGTAGAATCTTCAAAGCTGGATTTGTGAAACCTTCAACAGAAGCTAAAGTAATTGAAGCAAAGCCTGTTCCTTTTAAAAAAATTGAAAATCAAAATAACAATATAGAAGCACAAGAAGCTGAGAACGATAATAAAATCCAACTTTCTAGAGAAGCTCAGGAAATAATCAACAACGCTAAACTAGAGGCTGAAGAGATATTGCAGTTAGCAGAGCAGCGTGCAACAAATATTAACCAGACTGCAGAGCAAGAAAAAGACTTAATGCTAAAAGAAATCGAAGACAGCGCATCGAAAATTTTTGAAACTGCTAAGCAAGATGGATTCCAGGCTGGTTATGAAGAAGGATATACTGCTGGGAATAAACAAGCACATGATGATTATATGCATAGAATTAATGAAGTTAATATAATTCTTAAGGAAGCTAATAAACAAAAGGTTGATGAACTTTTAGAAGCACAAGAATTAGTAACAGATATAGCCTTTGAAGTAGCTAAGAAAATACTCTTGAAGAATCCAGAGGTTTTAAAAGAACAAATTGTAGATTTAGTGACTAAGTCCTTGGAAAAAGTAAGGGATACTGAAAAAGTTGAAATTAATGTAAATCCAAAGGACTTTTCTGTTGTAAATGATGCTCTGCCGAATCTCAAAAATATTATTCATGGCAAAGCAGATATTGTTATACAAGTAGAAACACACATTGATGAAGGTAGTTGTGTGTTGCATACAAGCTTAGGAACTATTGATGCGACTGTAACTACACAGTTAGAGGAAATCAAAAAAGCTTTACAATCATTAGACTTAGGAAGTGAAGGGATTGCCGAAGCTTAACCACTCACATATATACAATAAAAGTGTTAATTTGATTCGTAGGATAGATCCTATACGTGTTAATGGCAAGGTAACTCAGGTTATAGGTTTAACGATTGAGGCTAAAGGACCTGCGGTTTCCTTAGGAGAAGTATGTATAATTGAATCACGCACCCAAAACCAGACGATATATGCAGAAGTAGTTGGGTTTAAACATGACAAAGTTTTGTTAATGCCTTTAAGTGAGATAGGATCAATAAGTCCAGGGAGTCAAGTAATACCAACAGGTAAACCATTCAATGTTAAAGTTGGATTTGAGTTACTTGGATCTGTGCTTGATGGTCTTGGTAGGCCAATCGACGAGTCTTCTATACCAGATAATTTAGAGACATATAGCGTGAATAACACTCCGCCAAATCCATTAAGTAGACCGAGAATCACGCAGCCCTTATCTGTTGGTGTGAGATCAATAGATGCTTTGCATACAGTAGGTAAAGGCCAACGTATAGGACTATTCGCTGGAAGTGGTGTAGGAAAGAGTACGCTCTTAGGTATGATTGCCCGAAATACTGAAGCGGATGTCAATGTAATAGCTTTAATTGGCGAACGCGGTAGGGAAGTAAGGGAGTTTATAGATAAAGATTTAGGTCCAGAAGGTTTGAAAAAATCTGTTCTAATAGTTGCCACATCTGATCAGCCTGCACTCGTTAGGATGAAAGGTGCTTTGCTTGCTACTGCTGTAGCAGAGTATTTTCGCGACCAGGGCAAGCAAGTTATGTTAATGATGGACTCTTTAACTAGGTATGCAATGGCAGGTAGGGAGGTCGGCTTGGCCGTAGGTGAACCACCAGCAGCTAGGGGCTATACACCGTCAGTGTTTGCAACACTGCCAAGGTTATTAGAACGGGCAGGAACATCAGCGACAGGAAGTATTACGGCGTTCTATACCGTGTTAGTCGATGCTGATGATATGAATGAACCGATTGCGGATGCTGTGAGGGGAATTCTAGATGGACACATTGTGTTATCGAGAAAGCTCGCCCATAAAGGTCATTATCCAGCAATAGATGTGTTACAAAGCGTCAGCCGTGTAATGAATGATATTTCAGATAAAGAACATCTAGAAGTATCTAATCGTCTTAAGGAATTGTTAGCTATTTATAGAGAGTCAGAAGATTTAATATCAATTGGTGCATATAAAAAAGGTAGTAATCGAAAACTCGATATAGCAATTCAATTTAAAGATAGAATAGATCAATTTTGTCAGCAACAGATATATGAGAAAACAACCTTGCAGGAGTCGATTGATAGCTTAACACAACTAATTAGGGAGTAGTGTTATGAAACCTTTTCATTTTCAATATCAGAAAATACTAGATATCAAGCATAAGGACGTTGATACTGCAAAAAAAATATTTAGCAGTTCGGCTAAAGAATTAGAAGATGCTAAAGCGGTATATGAGGAATACAAAATCGAAGAATTAGCGCTACAAAGGGAATTAGCTGAAGTACAATCTACTTCAACGTTTACTTTATGTAATGGATATCAGTACTACTTGAAGCTGAAAAAACAGCGAGAAGAACAATTGCGAAGAGTAAGGGAATTAGAAAAAGTTCTAATAATCAAACATAGGGAGCTTATGCAAGCATATAAAGAAGAGAAGAAATGGGATAAGCTATCTGAGATTAAAAAAGAAGCCTATGTTTTTGAACAATCTAAATTAGATCAAGAGAATTTAGATGAGATTAGCTTACGACAATATGGTATGAAAAAATAAAACAATATGCCGATAACTTATAAGTGGAGATATATAAACTCAAGCAGCTATTAGTGCAATTGACATAGGTGGTGGAAATATGGCAGATTCTTCAGAGAAAAATTACAGTAAGCTTGAGTGGTTGTTCTATATTATAATTTTACCGATGTTATTTACTGCAATTTTATCTGGGGTGTTTATGTCGTTTTTGGGATATGACATAGCAGGAACAATACGTAATGCTCTTTCAGCCGTTCCTGTTGTTGGCAACTATATTCCTGATGATCCGGATCGGCAATTAACTGCTGAGGAGCAGATAGAACAATTGCAAGTGGATATTAATAATTTAGAAAATGACATAGATAACCAACTGACAATAATAAATGAACTAAATAGTTCATTAGAGACTAGGGACAACACAATTGCTGCCCTTGAGCAACAGATTGCTGAACTTAATAAGCAACTAGAGGGCAAGCTGTTAGATCAACAGGCCTGGGAGGAGAATTTAGCGGAGCTAGCGAGGATGTATACTAGCATGCCGCCCAATCGTGCCGCACCTATAATTTCAAATCTACCAGACTTAGAGGCTATACAGATATTAAACCAAATGAATAGTGCAGATAGAGCAAAAATTCTAGAACAGATGAACCCAATACAAGCAGCTACATTGACTTCTCTAATGACAGCTCGACCAGATTCTGAATCTGAAGAGGTAGCTGTATTGCTAGCAAAAATAGAGCAGTTAAATAACCAATTAGATCAAAGACACAGGCGAGAAGAACGCGCCCAGGAGCTTGCGAGTTTATACTCAAATGTGTCAGAGGAACGAGCTGCAGAAGTTATAGCTCAAATGAATAATGCTGAAGCAGTAGAGATATTAAGGCAAATGTCAGACGTTAAGCGAAGCTCAATCCTTGGAATTATGCCATCTAATAGGGCTGCGGTGCTTACCCAGCTACTATTAAACTAAATTTATAAGATTTATGTTACTATTTGAGAGGAGGTGAAAACGAATGAATATGAACGTATTTTTTGCTGAATTTGATATGCAGCAACAACTACTACCTAAGGGCAAAAAGAACGCAGACATGGGGAGTTTATTTGCTGATGTACTATTGAATAAAACCCTTCTGGCTAAAGGTGAAACTGTAGATGCTAGCTTGTTCTCCTATGAATTTGCTGAAATGTTTTATGCTTTGTCTGCTAATACTGGCAATTCGTTAGTTGGTTCTAACACTAGTAAAGACCAATTCGGAGTTAGTGACCAGTTATTCACAGATTATTTATTAGCTAGTATGGTTAGTGAGAAGCTCAGCAATCTGGAAAATGATAATAGTGATTACCTTGCTAATATTACTGAGTTGAAAGATTTACTTGCTAGTTTAAGCATGAAGGAAAGTAAAGCTATCGAGACGCTTGTAGAGAGTCTTTTGGAAAGTTTAAGTACAGATTTTGAATCTGGTGATGTTGAGTTAAAGTCTCTAATAAGCGAATTAGACACTGCAAAGTTATCTGAAGCATTTGGATTTTTGGACATCGCACTTGTGATGTTACAACAATTGATCGGCGCTTCTCAGAAGAATATAGCAAAAGCTAATTCTTTGTCGTCAAGTCAGGATGCTTTATTTCAACATAAGCATAAGCTCACTAATAAATCTAATTTATCTGCAAATGCTCTGGAGATACTTGCAAAGCTAGAGAATAATAATGCTTTGTTAAAGGATTTATTACAGACTATGGGCAAAGAGGCAGATAAAGCTCGAGAACTAATAAGCATGCTTAAGCAGCTTATAGCAAAGACTGAACAAAAATCTTTCCATGAAGGATCTAACAATCAACAGCTAGTAACAAATGTTAAGCAAATTCCATTACATCTACAGCAAAATATGACACTTCCTCGAAACACAGAGAGTAAGAACAGTCAATCAAAAGCAAGCGATGTTGGAAGTCAGGAAGTCAAAGCAGCTACAACAGTGAATACTGGGGAAGTAAAAGCTAATATACAACAACCAGTAACTGAAGAAAGAAACTCAATTAATCACCAACATCAGTGGCAGCAAACTGGTAAAGAGCTTCAAAGTAGAGATACCATAGCTGTTGCTAACAGTCAAAATGCAAGTCAAGAAGCTACAAAAAATTCAAGTTCAAACGAGGTTAGACTTAATTACACTAACCCTAACGAACTTCAAAAGCAAATTCAAGAACTTGTTGTTAAACAAGCAAAGTATGTTAAGAAGCCAAATGGTCAGCAATCTTTAATCGTCAATTTACAGCCAGCTAATCTAGGATCCATCAAAATAGTAGTTGCGGCAAATCAAGGTCAGTTAACTGCTAGTATAATTACTGACACTGTGATGACTAAGGAGTTAATCGAAAGCACAATAAACAACCTTCGAGTAGCTTTAGCCAATACAGGGATTCAGCTTGACAGAATGGAAATTCAACAGCAGAATCAGTCAAATCAATCTGTAGCTCAGTCGGCAGGTGCACAGTCACATTTACAACAGCAAAAACGCAACCAAGATCACCAAGATGAGCAGCAGCAGAAGAAACAAAAAAGTTCAGGTAGATTTGACATTGACGAATTAGAAGAACTGGCACTTGATTTTATCGCTGACAATAATCTTGATAAGCGCTTTGTAAGTCATGATGGATATTCTGCAGCAGTAAATTATACTGCTTAGGAGGAACTATATGGGTAACACAATCAATATTGATAGACAGTCCTTTTCAAATACTCAACAACGTGAAATAAGACAAGAGTTAGGCAAGGACGATTTTCTGAAAATTCTTGTTACACAATTACAGCATCAAGATCCAATGCAACCGCTTGAAGATCGCGAATTTATTGCACAAATGGCTCAATTTAGCTCATTGGAGCAAATGACCAAGATTGCAGAATTGCAAAAGCAAAGCAACTCGATGCAGCAATTTCAAGCATTTCAGCTAGTTGGCAAAGGATTAGAGGGTATTTCTGATAATCAAGTTATTAATGGAGTTGTGTCTGAAGTTCGCATGAAGAATGGTATAGCTGTTTTAAGGGTTAACGGAAGAGACATTTCACTTGAAGATATTGTACGTGTATATGAAGTGAAGCCTGATTCACCAGTTGAAGAACCTAAAGAAACAGAGCAGCCAGAAGTACCAGGAGAAGAAGCTGATAATAATATTCCTGATAATACTGAGGAAACAGCAGAGGGTGTGGAAGCAGGCACTGATGACAATAATAAAACAGACGAATTATAGTTAAATGTAAGGAGGGACGTTTATGGACAACAAAATTTGGTTTCATCAACCAATCCAGCCTGTAAAACGCCCAATAACAAGCACACCAAAAACAAGTACACAGCAACCAACTAAAAACTTTAATGATGTGTTCCAAAAAACACTAGAAACAACTAACGAACCTGTTAAATTTAGCACCCATGCGATGAAGCGTATCAATGAGCGTGGTATAAATATGACAGAATCAGATATTTCAAAACTTGACAATGCAATTAAAAAAGCTGCCTTAAAAGGTTCTAAGGATGCATTAGTAATAATGAATCAGGTGGCATATGTTGTCAGTGTTAATAACAAAACAGTAGTTACAGCAATGGATGAAAAATCAACAAAAGAAAACGTATTTACAAACATTGACAGTGCAATAATTTTGTAAAACGGGGCTGGACCTAACGGGGGCCTCAGACTTGCCGAACGATTGACGCAAGTTACACACATTGAGGAGGACATAAAAATGTTAAGATCACTTTATTCGGGTGTATCGGGAATGCAAGGTTTTCAAACGAAATTAGATGTAATTGGTAATAATATAGCAAACGTTAATACTGTAGGATTTAAAGCAAGCAGAGTAATGTTTCAAGATGTTCTTAGTCAAAGAATCGCTGGAGCAACAATTCCAGAGGACGGCGAAAGAGGTGGGCGTAACCCTGTTCAAGTTGGACTTGGTGTAGGTGTTGCAGCAATCGATACCCTTCATACAGAGGGTAGCCCACAAACAACTGGTGTAGGAACAGATTTATATATAAACGGTGACGGATATTTCGCTGTGCAGGATGGCGCTGATGGTGAAATCCTATTAACGCGTGCTGGGAACTTCACTTTAGATGCTCTAGGATTTTTAGTTACCGCTGACGGATACTTTGTTCTTGATGAAGGTGGCGAGCCTATACAGTTAGAAGACGAAGTTGAATCATTTAGCATAGGCGCTAATGGATTGATAACGACCATTGATGGTGAAGGTGAACAAGGTGAAGCAGGTATCATTGGCCTTGTTACTGTTAGAAATCCTATGGGCTTAGAAAAAGTAGGTGGTACTAAGTTTAGAATTACAGGAAATGCTGATGAAGAAATTGAGCCTCAAATCGGAGCACCAGGTGAAGAACGCAGGGGCTTCTTAGTAGCAGGCCGCCTCGAGATGTCAAATGTTGAGCTTACAAGCGAATTCACTGAAATGATTATTACTCAAAGAGGATTCCAGGCAAACTCTAGAATTATTACTACATCTGATGAAATACTTCAGGAAGTAGTTAATCTGAAACGATAAATATTATTATTAATAATATAGTTGGTCGGTAGCGTTTAAGAAACGCTACCAACTACCTATATTATATGTTTTTACTTTGGAGTGATTCAAATGATTGAAGTATCAAGACTAAATGGTAGTACTTTTTATATAAACCCATTACACATTGAAGGTTTCGAATCTATTCCAGATGTAGTAATAACCTTAACAAATGGGAAAAAGCTTGTTGTGCGAGAGAATGCTGATGAGATCATTACTAAACTGACTGAGTTTTATAGAAACACTGGTGGGCTAAAAGTGGTGATTCAATACCAAGCACAACAGGAAATTGAAAAGTAGCTGGAGGTAGTGCCTGTGTTTCAAAATAAGTTATTAAATATCTCATTAATTATATTAATAGCGCTTTCATTATTAGCAATAGTTAGTGTGTTAGCGTATATGTTGTTCTATGATGGAACGCTAGATGATAATGATGAGCCTAGGCCAGTATCGGGTTCTGACGTACAAGAGCTAGCAATTAAAACTGATAAAATAACAACAAATCTAGCGGACGGTAGGATGATAATTTTAACCTTATCATTGTTAGCAGAAGATAGACGTTCAAGAGATGAACTTCAGCAAAGAATGGTTCAGGTTAATGATTTAATTATCACGACACTCCACTCCCAAACAAGGAAAGATTTTGAGACAACAGAAGGCTTAGAATCTTATAAGCTATTATTACTTCAAAGATTAAATCAAATTATGGAACGTGGTACTATTATTGACGTATTTTATATTGAAAAGGTAATACAATAACGCATTAAAATAACATTGTTAAAAGAAAAGTGGGTGGTCTTAAAATGAGTGAGGTTCTCTCTCAAAGTGAAATTGACGCCCTTCTTACCGCTATATCTTCTGGAGAATTAGATGCAGAGGAAATGCGTAAGGATGAAGTGCAGAAAAAAGTAAAAACCTATGATTTTAAAAGAGCATATAGATTTTCTAAGGATCAGACACGGAGTTTAACTCGTATTCATGAAAATTTCGCTAGGCTTTTAACGAGTTATTTCTCTGCACAATTTAGAACTTTAGTTCAGATTGCAGTAGCTTCCGTTGACCAGTTGCCATATGACGAATTCATTAGGTCAATTCCTAAGATGACAATCTTAAATGTATTCGAAGCATATCCATTAGAAGGAAGATTGGTAATGGAGGTTAACCCCAATGTAGCGTATGCCATGCTAGATAGATTAATGGGCGGTCAAGGGGTTAGCGCTGAAAAATTTAGGAGTCTTACCGAGATTGAAACAATTGTAATGGAGAAAATTTTTAATAAAGCATTAGAGAATTTTGCTGAAGCTTGGAAAACTGTAGTAGATTTAGAACCTGAATTAGATGTATTAGAAACAAATCCACAGTTTATGCAAATAGTTTCTCCTAATGAGACAGTAGCTGTAATCTCCTTTAGCACTAAAATTGGTGATGCGACTGGTATGATAAATTTATGCTTGCCGCATGTTGTGTTAGAACCGATAATGCCAAAGCTAACTGCAAGTCATTGGCTTGCATCCCAGAAAAAGGCTAGATCGGAACAAGAGATTCAACAAATTCAAGAACGAGTTAAGAAGGCAACAGTAACAGTAAAAGCAGAGCTTGGTTCAACACCGCTTACAATAGGAGAGTTTTTAAATTTAGCTGTAGGCGATATTATTCAATTAGACTCACTATATGAAGAACCAGTGAAAATACGAGTGGGGAATTTGTTGAAGTTTAAAGGTCAGCCTGGTGTATCGAAAAAACGTATAGCTTTACAAGTTTCGGAAGTTTTAGAAGAAGGAGTTGAAGAAAATGGGTAGAGATATGCTTTCTCAAGAAGAAATAGATGCTTTATTAAAAGCTGGAGGCTCTGATGAAGACGATGATGAAAGTACTTACGAAGCTCTAGATACGGATAGCTCTAAAAATACAAACGTCTCAATAGATATAAATGATTACTTATCACCATTTGAACAGGATGCATTAGGAGAAATAGGAAATATATCATTTGGTAGTGCGGCAACAGCTTTATCAACTTTATTAGGACAGAAAGTGGATATTACAACTCCAACGGTCTCAGTAATAGAAGTAGAAAAAGTTAACAATGAATTTCCGATGCCACATGTAGCTGTAAATGTTGGTTATACAAGCGGCTTTGAAGGCAGTAATTTATTAGTTATCAAGTCAAGTGATGCCCGTATTATCGCTGATTTGATGATGGGTGGAGATGGTCGTCCAGACCAAGAGCAAGAATTGAGTGAACTCCATACAAGCGCGGTATCTGAAGCTATGAATCAAATGATGGGTTCAGCAGCAACTGCAATGTCAACTATATTTAATGATTTTGTCAATATTTCTCCGCCAGAGACTAAGGTGTTGGATTTTGACGATACAGACTCTATGGAAATGCTACCAGATGAGGATGTACTAATTAAAATATCTTTTCGATTAATAGTTGGTGACTTAATAGATTCTTATATTATGCAGCTAGTTCCAGTTAACTTTGCAAAGGATATGGTAAACAGATTGACTGGTGGTATGTCTGAAGAGAGTCAAGCTCCTGAGCAACCAGCTGCGGCAGCTACTACACAGCAAGCACCTCCACATGCAGTGGAAGAGAAAGTAGCAGCTTCTCCTAATCAAGGGAATCAGCAGCACCAAGAGCAACATATGCCACAATATCCTAATCAAGGATATCCAGCATATCAAGAGCAACCACAGCAACAGCAACAACAAGGCGCACCATATAATTATGGTCCACCACCTGGGTATCCACCCCAAGGCTATGGACAGCCTCAATATATGTACCCGCCGCCTCCACCATCTCCACAAAAGCCAGAGTATTATGGAGGATTGCATCAACCAAATGTCCAGCCTGCTGAATTCTCAAGCTTTGATCAGAGTAAAAGCAGCTATGCAGGAGAGGGTAACCTTAATTTGTTACTAGACGTACCCCTACAAGTTACTGTAGAATTAGGTAGAACGCGTAGACAAATTAAGGACATATTAGAACTAAGCCAAGGATCTATTATAGAATTAGATCGCCTTGCTGGTGAACCAGTAGACATACTAGTTAATAATAAGCTTATTGCTAAAGGCGAAGTCGTTGTAATTGACGAGAACTTTGGAGTACGTGTAACAGATATAATAAGTCAGATTGAGCGTGTACAGAAACTCCAATAAATGCTAACATCAAGGAGGTAATAGAATGTCAGCCAAAATAATGATAGTTGATGATGCTGCATTTATGAGAATGATGATTAAAGATATATTAACTAAAAATGGTTTTACAGTTGTAGCTGAAGCCGCTGACGGTGCACAAGCTGTTGAGAAGTATAAAGAACACAACCCTGATTTAGTAACTATGGATATAACAATGCCAGAAATGGATGGTATAGCAGCACTTAAAGAGATTAAAAAAATGGATCCATCGGCAAAGGTTATTATGTGTTCAGCCATGGGTCAACAAGCTATGGTTATTGATGCTATCCAAGCGGGCGCTAAAGATTTTATTGTTAAACCTTTTCAGGCGGACCGTGTTTTAGAAGCTATCGGTAAAACCTTAAGTTAAAATTAGAAAGTGGTGAAACGGTGAGCAATAAAGTAAATACACCTGTCATAATACTGCTATTAGCTATAATTATTGCTGTATTTATTCCTGCCTCCGTAAATGCTACAGGCAATGTATTTGATTATTTCAATCAAGGTACTGAGCAAGATGAAAATTTGGCTGATGAAGTTGGAACTACGACCACTAATAATACTTGGTTATTTATTAGTGCTTTAATTAAACTAGTAGTAGCCACAACAGTTATAATTCTAATCATATATTTTGGAGCAAAAATTATTACTGAGAAGAGACGACGTTTTCAGAGCAGCCAAAATATGCAAACCATAGGTGTACATGCATTAGGACAAAACAAAACACTACAGGTTGTTCGCATAGGTAAAAAAATCTATTTACTAGGCGTAGGGGATAACATTAATTTAATTAAAGAGTTGTCACCTGAAGATTCAATTAAATTATATGAACAAATTGAAGAACAAACACAAGAGGCTAGTGAAGACAATAACAGTTTTGCTAACCAATTTGATAGTGTTTTCAAAAATAAACTTTCTGAGTTTAGAAAACGCAATGATGTCTCCCCGCAATATCGTAATGAAAACGAGAGGGAGTATCTATGAAAAAAATTATAATAGTTACTTTACTAGTTTCTATGCTGCTTATGCCAGGTGTGTCATATGCACAACCGTTACCTGGTATTCCTGGAATTAATTTAGAGCTAGGAGCGACTGATAATCCAGAGGATGTTTCAGTTACTTTGCAATTGATACTTTTACTGACTATTCTATCAATTGCTCCTGCAATTTTAGTATTAATGACTAGTTTTACTAGAGTTGTGGTTGTACTTTCATTTACTAGAAATGCGTTAGCTACTAATCAAATGCCCCCAAACCAAGTTATAATAGGACTAGCTTTATTTATTACATTTTTTATTATGACACCAGTTTTTACTGAAGTTAATGAAGTAGCGTTACAGCCTTATTTAGCTGGAGAGTTAGAACAAACAGAGGCTTTAGAACAAGCTGCACTACCTTTTAAAGTATTTATGGCCAAGCATACTAGACAAAAGGATTTAGCTTTATTCTTAAACTATGCAGACATTCCTCCACCGGAGTCAATAGAGGATATACCGTTGCAGGCATTAGTACCAGCATTTGCAATTAGTGAATTAAAAACAGCTTTCCAAATAGGTTTTATGATTTTCATACCGTTTTTAGTTTTGGATATGATTGTGGCAAGTACGCTAATGTCGATGGGTATGATGATGCTACCGCCAGTTATGATTTCCTTACCTTTTAAGGTATTACTGTTTATATTAGTAGATGGTTGGTATCTTGTTGTCCGGTCGCTGTTAATTAGCTTCTATTAAAGGGGATGTAGAGTATGACTCCAGATTTTATTATTAGGTTAGGGCAAGATGCAGTAATTGTTGTATTAAAGGTAGCTGGGCCGATGATTACTGTTGGTCTTGCTGTTGGTTTAACCATTGCTATTTTTCAAGCTACAACACAAATTCAAGAGCAAACACTTACGTTTGTTCCTAAAATATTCGGAATTTTAGTAGCAATGGTTGTGTTTTCATCATTTATGCTAAATACGTTATTAGATTTTTCTTTGGAAATCTTTGAAAATTTACATTTATTTATTAGTTAGGTGTGTAATTTTACATGGAACTAATCAATCAATTACCAGCTTTCAGTCTTGTGTTCGTTAGAATACTATCGATGTTTATGATTGTTCCGTTTTTTAGTGGTAACCAAGTTCCTGTACCCTTTCGAATAGGAACTGCCTTCTTCCTTGCTATTATCGCATATGGTGGATTAAACCTAGAAAATCAATTCATACCACTTGGTGGAGAATATATATTTTATGTTGTTAAAGAGGTACTCATAGGTTTAATGATGGGATTTCTTGCATCGATGTTTTTTGCAGCTCTACAAGTAGCTGGACAATTTATCGATGTACAAATGGGATTTTTCCTAGCTAATGTTATCGACCCGCAAACAGGAGCTCAGGTTCCAATTATAGGATTTCTCAAGTATTATTTGGGTATATTAATTTTCTTATCATTAGATATACATCATGTTATTATTAATGCTTATATAGAGAGTTTTCAGATTATACCAGTTGGACATTTGTTCTTAGATGGAAGATACGCTGAGTTTGTTACAAGTGCATTTATTAGTATGTTTATAATTGCTGTAAAGATTTCTGCACCAGTAGCGTTCTGTTTATTGTTAACAAATGTAGCATTAGGTATAACGGCTAGAACAGTTCCACAAATGAACGTGTTCGTTATCGGTATGCCAATAAAAATTGCATTAGGTCTATTGCTTATATATCTGTCTCTACCAACCTTTCTTTTTATGTTAGATCTTTTGTTTGTAGAGATGGCAGAGAGTATTTATATTATGATTAATATTATTGCAAATAGTAGACCATAAATTTAAATATAGAGAGGGTTAAGGAGATTATGCCAGAATATCTTCTTACGCTAAATCTTCAGCAATTCGCTGATGAAAAAACTGAAAAAGCGACCCCTAAGAAAAGGCAAGATGCAAGGAAAAAAGGGCAAGTAGCAAGGAGTAACGAAATTAACACAGCGTTAGTCCTGCTTTTTTCGTTTTTAATATTAAAATTTTTTGGACCTTATATGGGAAAAGGTATTTTAAATATCTTCGATATGGTATTTTCAGAATATATCCTGTGGGAGGTAAATGAGAACAATATCCATGTTATAGGCACAGAATTACTGTTCTCAATTTTTTTAGTTGTATTTCCTGTAATGATTGTTGCAGTAGTAGCTGGTATTGCAGCAAACTTAATTCAAGTTGGTTTTATGTTTACAGCAGACCCATTGAAAATGAAGCTAGAGAAAATCAATCCAATTAAAGGACTCAAAAGGATTTTTTCTGTACGTTCAATCGTTAATTTAGTTAAATCAATATTTAAAATTACAGCTATTTCAATCGTAGCTTATATGTCGATATGGTTCGAAAGAGAAACAATATTTCACTTAAATCGTATGGAGATTTTAGATATTGTCAGCTTTATAACATATTTATCTATAGAAATTGGCTGGCGCGTTGCAATACTATTATTGATACTATCTATCCCAGATTATGTTTATGAAAAATTTGATCATGAAAAGCAAATTCGCATGTCCAAGAAGGACATTAAAGATGAACATAAACGTTCTGAGGGTGACCCGCGAATTAAAGGAAAACGACGAGAAATTCAGCGTCGTATGGCTATGCAAAGAATGATGAGCAGTGTACCAAAGGCAGATGTCGTTATCACTAACCCGACACACTATTCTGTAGCAATCCAATATGATGCAGAGGAAATGTCAGCACCAATGATAATTGCTATGGGTACTGATCAAACAGCATTAAAAATACGAGAAATTGCCGAAGAGCATGATATTCCTCTAGTAGAAAATAAGCCATTAGCACAAACATTATATAAGACTCTTGATGTTGGTGACTATGTTCCAGAGGAGCTATTCCAAGCAGTAGCTGAAATTCTTGCTTATGTATATAAACTTAAAGGAAAAGTATAAGTGTTGCAGTATGACAATATAACAACATTCAAATTGTAGAAAGGAGATCATTTTGTGCGTTTTTCAGATTTAGCAATAATATTCGCAGTAATAGGAATCGTAATTATGATGGTAATTCCATTACCTACATGGTTATTGAGTATCTTACTTATCATAAATATTTGTTTTGCACTAATGATTCTTCTTGTATCGATGCAGACTACAGAACCATTACAGTTCTCAATTTTTCCATCTATATTATTGATAGTTACCATATATAGATTAGCACTTAACGTATCTACTACAAGGTCAATTTTGTCAGAAGGATATGCTGGTAAAGTTGTTGAGACATTTGGAGAGTTCGTTGTTCGAGGTAACGCCGTTGTTGGTTTTATAGTGTTCTTAATTCTTGTAATAGTTCAGTTCCTTGTAATCACCAAAGGTTCTGAGCGTGTCGCTGAAGTAGCTGCTAGATTTACCCTTGATGCAATGCCTGGTAAGCAAATGAGTATTGATGCAGATCTTAATGCAGGAATTATTACAGAAGTAGAAGCCAAAGAGCGAAGGGAAAAAATTCAAAAAGAAGCTGATTTCTATGGAGCTATGGATGGAGCTGCTAAGTTC
This sequence comes from Desulfuribacillus alkaliarsenatis, assembly GCF_001730225.1. NCBI lineage: Bacteria > Bacillati > Bacillota > Desulfuribacillia > Desulfuribacillales > Desulfuribacillaceae > Desulfuribacillus > Desulfuribacillus alkaliarsenatis. The sequence continues at coordinate 551,859 of NZ_MIJE01000001.1, forward strand.
GTAAAAGGAGATGCCATAGCAGGGATTGTAATTGTATTAGTTAATATAATTGGTGGCTTTATTATAGGTATGGTTCAGATGGATCTTAGCTTCCAGGAAGCTATGTCTAGATTTACGTTGCTATCAGTTGGAGATGGGCTTGTAAGCCAAATTCCTGCCTTGTTAGTATCAACTGCAACGGGACTTGTTGTTACAAGAGCAGCCACAGGCTCAAATCTAGGACAAGATATAGCTAAACAGGTGTTTAGTTATCCGAAGTTATTATACATCGTATCAGGTGTGATTCTTCTGATGGGTTTATCTACACCTATCGGTGTCGCTTTAACGCTACCAATTGCAAGCTTTATCGCATACAGTGGCTATAGACTTGATCAACTAGCAAAACAAGAAGATAAAGTGCTTGAAGAACAAGATGACCAACAGGAAACTGAAGAAGATGTACGTAGTCCAGAAAGTGTATTAGATTTATTACAAGTAGACCCGATTGAATTTGAATTTGGTTATGGTTTAATTCCAATAGCAGATACTAACCAAGGTGGAGATTTATTAGATCGTGTTATAATGATAAGAAGACAAATTGCTTTAGAAATGGGGTTAGTAGTACCTGTTATTCGAATACGTGACAATATTCAGTTAAAACCTAATGAATATGTAATTAAAATTAAAGGAAATGAAGTAGCTGATGGTGAATTATTATTAGACCACTATTTAGCTATGAGTCCTGGAATTGATGATGAGGATGTACAGGGGATAGAAACAACAGAACCAGCATTTGGACTACCAGCTCTCTGGATTAGTGAGGAGATGAAGGAAAAGGCCGAACTTTCTGGTTATACTGTAGTTGATGCACCATCAGTTGTTGCTACCCATTTAACAGAAGTAATTAAGAGACATGCCCATGAACTATTAGGTAGACAGGAGACGAAAGCTTTAGTAGATAAAGTGAAAGAAAACTATCCAGCTATTGTGGAGGAGCTTGTACCTCAAGTGTTAACTATTGGTGATGTGCAAAAGGTACTGGCAAATCTCTTAAGGGAAAAGGTGTCTATAAGAAACCTAGCAACAATTTTTGAAGCCCTTGCAGACTATGGGCAAGCCGTACGAGACCCTAATATTTTAACTGAGTATGTTAGAGCAAGCCTAAAGAGGCAGATTACTAATCAATTTAAGGATGGTAACGAGCCATTGCGTGTTGTAACTATAAGTCCTGAAATAGAAAATATAATTACTGAAAATATTCATCAAGATGATCAAAGCTCGTATTTAGCAATAAATCCAGAGACTTCACAGCAAATATACCAAGCTATTCATAGTCAAGTTGCTCGATTGATTGAAACTGGGCAGATGCCAATTTTACTTGTAGCACCTAATATTCGCTATCATGTTCGAAGATTGATTGAACCCGTATTACCTGATGTAGTCGTGTTATCATACAATGAACTAGAATCTACGATTGAAGTACAGAGTGTTGGGATGGTGGAACTATAATGCGCGTAAAGAAATATATAGTCGATAGTATGCCAGAGGCTTTACTTTTAATAAGGAAGGATTTAGGTCATGATGCTGTTATCTTAGACCAAAAGAAAATTAAAGTTGGCGGCTTCATGGGCCTGTTTAGTAAAAACAAATTAGAAGTTATAGCGGCAATTGAGCCAAGAACAAAAAAAACAATTGTTCCTCCTAAGAAAGAAGTTAACAATGCTCAAGTAAATAATGTTGTTAATACTCCCAAAAAAGTAATTAATACTACAGATAAACAACAGTCAGCAAAAATCAATCTGACTAATGTAGGTGAGGCTCACAATCAGAGCCATCATCCTAATCAAAATGAAATTCATAATAGCAGCTTGTCTAGAGAATCAATAGATTTCAAAACAACTCAATCTCAGGACAAGATGGCTGAAGAGCTTAAAGAAATTAAGAACTTATTTGTAAAAATGATGTGTAAAAGTGATAGCAGTGAATTTCCTGAAAACTTAAAGGATATTTATAAACATTTGGTTAGCAAGGATATTGATGAAGAAATTGCTAATGACTTGGTATGCACATTGATGGAAAAGCTTGGTTCTCCTAAACATGTTGCAGATGCATATCTTTATGAAATTTTAGAAAATGAAGTAACTAAAATTATCGAACAGTATTCAAATCCACATAAAAATATTGATAGTCAACAAATATTTGCATTTGTAGGACCAACAGGAGTAGGTAAAACTACGACCATAGCGAAATTAGCCGCCTATTATGTATTAGAGAAAAAGATTTCAGTAGGGTTTATTACGGCTGACACCTATAGAATAGCGGCGGTAGATCAGTTGCGAACATATGCAAATATTCTAAATATTCCTGTTGAAATCGTAATTACCCATGATGATATGAAGAAAGCTATTGAGAATTTACAAGAGCGAGATGTCATTCTGATTGATACAGCAGGTAGAAATTATAAAAAAGAAATGCACGTAACAGAGCTAAGAAGCCTTTTGACGATTGCAAAACCGAATGAAACATTCTTAGTGCACAGCATGACTACAAAACAAAAGGATATGGATGAAATAACTGACTGCTTTAAAGATATAGGAATTGATAATTTTATTTTCACAAAAGTAGATGAGACATCATCATACGGCACTATATTAAACATGTTAACTAAACATAAAAAATCTTTAGCTATCTTAACAAATGGTCAAAATGTTCCTGAGGACATATTGTTTATAGACCCAAGAAAAATAGCAAAACTGATAGTAGGTGGCACATATGAATGATCAAGCTGCTAAATTGAGACAACTTGTAAGTCAAAATCGGAACAAAAAAGCAAGGGTAATAACAGTAACTAGTGGTAAGGGTGGGGTAGGGAAATCTAATTTTACCCTTAATTTTGCCTTGTGCTTAAAAGAACTTGGGAAAAAAGTAGTCATTCTAGACGCTGATTTAGGTCTTGCTAACATAGATGTTTTATTAGGAGTTTCAACAAAGCTTAATCTAGCCAATATAATCTACGAAGATAAGACAATATGGGATGTTATGTATAAAAGTGAGTATGGAATAGATATTGTATCCGGTGGATCAGGCATAAATGATTTATTAAACTTAGAGGAAAGACAATTACAACATTTTTTCACACAAATAGAATCATTGAACCAATATGCGGATTTTGTAATCATTGATACAGGCGCTGGTCTCTCAAAGGAAACTACAAGGTTTATAATATCAGCAGATGAAGTTATTTTAGTAACTACACCTGAGCCTACTTCTATAACAGATGCATATGCTATAATTAAGATGGTGCATTCGATATCAACAGATATAAATTATCGCTTGATTATAAATCGTGTAGCAAATGAGCAAGAGGGAAAATCAACAGCAGATAAGCTACAACTGGTTACTAAAAGATTTCTTAACATAGATTTATCGTTACTAGGGAACTTGCCAGATGATAAAAACGTTCAAAAAGCAGTAAAAAGACAAAAGCCTTTCTACTTAACATATCCTAATACAGAAGCTTCTCTTGCGATAAAAGACATAGCAAATATATTTTTAGATATTAAAGTAGAAAAAGAAACTAGTCATGGAATAACGAGTTTTATGAGTAAAATGCTGAATTTATTAAAGTAAATTGATCGGCAGGTGAACAGTAGGGTGCTTAGAGATAAAATCAAAGTTCTAGTAGTTGATGATTCAGCATTTATGAGAAAAGTAATTTCTGACATATTGACACTAGACCCTGAAATTGAAGTCATTGGAACAGCACGTAACGGTCAAGATTCACTTGTTAAGATAGAGAAATTGAAACCAGATGTTGTCACCTTAGACATTGAAATGCCCGTACTTGACGGTATTTCAACACTACGGGAAATTATGAGGAAATTTCCACTACCAGTTATAATGCTTAGCAGTTTAACCCATGAGGGAGCTACTGAGACAATTAAAGCATTAGAACTTGGGGCATTCGATTTTATTGGTAAACCATCAGGGGCTATATCCCTTGATATACATAAAGTACAAGATGAGATAATAACTAAAGTAAAACTAGCTGGAAAAAATAAAGTGAGAATTTCCCAGATACCAAAGGCTAGTTTAAGAGATAAAATTCAAATTAAACATCAGAGTCCACAGCAAAGTAGCGCGAACCAAAAAACGCATAGCTCAGAGACTAAAAGTTTTGAAACCGAAGCTAGTAAAGTAAATACTATCATAGCAATAGGTACGTCTACAGGAGGTCCAAGAGCTTTACAAACAGTGCTTGCAGGTCTTCCAGGTGATTTGCCCGCAAGTATTGTAGTTGTGCAACATATGCCAGCAGGATTTACTAAATCATTGGCAGATAGGTTAAATACTTTGTGCGAAATTAATGTAGTAGAGGCTTCTGACAATATGCCATTGCAAAACGGCTGTGCATATGTGGCTCCTGGCGGCAAGCAAATGGGAGTTGTCTTCACTGCCAATAATCGATATAAGCTACATACTAGCTCTCAGGCTGAGCCAATGTCAGGGCATAAGCCTTCTGTAGATTACTTATTTCATTCTATAGCTAAAATTAATGATGCAAATAAAGTTATTGTGATAATGACAGGAATGGGAGGGGACGGCGCTAAAGGATTAGTATCAATAAAAAAAGCTGGGTATGCACATTCTATCGCTGAAGACCAAAGCACCTGTATAGTGTATGGTATGCCAAGGGTAGCAATAGAAACGGGTGAAATTGATATTGTCGTACCTGTACAAGATATAGCTAAAGAAATAATAAAGTGTGTTAAATATTAAGTTGTTAAATTATCAATTGACATAATTAACTATACAAACTATGCTTGTTGCAATAGCACATTTAAAGTGTCAAATTAAATAGTCTAAAAACTGATTACTATATAAGTTGAGGGGGTAGTGACTTGAATACTGAAGGGAAAAACTATATTAGTAAGGAAATCAAGGTTATCGTATTTCGACTACGTGAGCAAGAATATGGTGTAGACGTTAACCAAGTTAAGTCAATTGAAAGAGTTCAAGATATCACTAAAGTTCCAGAAGCTCCTAATTTTGTAAAAGGAATTATTGATTTACGTGGAGTCGTTACGCCAATAATAGATTTACGCACACGTCTTAACTTGTCCGTTACAGAAGACACTGATAATACAAGAGTAATAATAGTAAATATTGACGGCGTAGAGGTCGGTCTTATAGTAGACTCTGCAAATGATGTTATAGACATACCTATTAGCTCAATTGAACCGCCGCCGCCAATTGCAGCAGGTGTAAGAGCAGTTTATCTTCATGGAGTAGCAAAATTAGAAGATAGATTATTAATACTATTGAACTTGAATAAAGTTCTAAGCTCAGATGAAATAAAAATAATTGATGAGATAGGGACAGATAATAATGGATCCATTAAAAAATATTAATTCCTTTCAATTAGATGTACTAAAAGAAATTGGCAACATTGGTGCAGGTAATGCTGCTACTGCATTATCTAAACTATTATCTAAGCAAGTAGATATGAATGTTCCAAGGGTACAAATCGTTCCATTTCAACAAATAGCAGAGTTTGTTGGCGGAGAAGAGAATTTGATTGTTACTGTTTTTTTGAGAATTGAAGGAGATATTCCTGGAAACATGTTTTTTATTCTGAATTTTGAGGCAGCTAAGCAATTAGTCTCTGAAATGATTAAAATACCAATTGAACATGAAGAAGGCGATATGTTTTCTGAAATTGAACTATCGGCTTTACAGGAGGTTGGTAATATTTTAGCTGGATCTTATCTGACAGCATTATCTGATTTAACTAAACTTAATTTACAGCCTAGTGTACCTGCTCTTGCGATTGATATGGCTGGGGCAATATTGAGTTATGGTTTAATTGAGCTTGGGAGAAGTGGTGATTACGCATTAGTAATTGACACACAAATCGAACCAGGTCATGCAACGAATACACAAATTGAAGGACACTTTTTCTTACTACCAGACCCTGAGTCGTTTAAAACACTATTTACATCATTAGGTGTATAATTAGTTGTATATATAGGAGTATCATAATGAAATTTAAGCTGATATTATCTTTAGGAGCTTTCTTGCTCACATTTATCGTTAGTATTAATAGCAACATATTGTTTACATCAATTAAGCGGGGAATATTTGCATTGGTTATTTTCTATATATTAGCTTCAATTTTGGAGAAAATATTAGAGCGTGAAATGAAATTATTCACAGAAACAAATAACAAAATTGTTAAGGAAGATAATAACCAAGAATTAGGCAAACAAGAAAGAGGCAGTCAGCAAAACTCAGACTCTGAAATAGATGAAAAAGATGGGAAATTAGGTCTAAAGGAAGAGAAGATAGAAAATGGTAAAGAGGACTTAGAGTTTCAAACACTCGACTATGATAAAATTGATAGTATTAAGACGAAATCAGGTGATATAGATGTTGATAATATGGACCCTGAAACAATAGCCAAAATATTGCGCAACTTAGAAGATGATGATAAATAACTTTATCAATGAACGTCAATACGCTGATGTCAATGGACAGGAATGATGTTATGACTAACCGTTATTCAACACAAAAGTTAGCTGAATATTGGGAAAATTGGAATAAGAATAAAACTGAGGAAGTAAAAGAGAATCTCGTTATATCTTATATGCCACTAGTAGACTATGTTGCAGACCGAGTTGCGATTAATTTACCACCCTCAGTGCAAATAGATGATTTGAGAAGTTTAGGTTACGTCGGATTATTAGAAGCGTTAGATAGGTTTGATATTAACCGTGGACTTAAATTTGAAACCTTTGCAATGTGGAGAATTAAAGGTGCTATACTTGATGGACTTAGGAAAGCAGATTGGGTACCAAGAAGTATAAGAAAAAAGTCTAAGGATTTAGAAGAGGCTTTCCAAAAATTACAATCCAGTCAACAAGAACCAGTAACAGATGAACAAATTGCCAATTTCTTAGGTCTTAGTATTGGCGAATATAATCAATTGTTAATTGATGTTCAAGCAGTTTCATTTATTTCAATAGATGAATCAGTAGGTGAAGAAGGAAATTTATTCCGTGAATTAATACCAGATGAACGATCGTTGTCACCTGAACAGCAATTAGATATTAGCGAAGCAAAAAAAGTATTAATTAATGCACTAGATAAACTACCTGAGAAAGAGAAAACAGTCGTTGCATTATATTATTACGAAGAACTTACATTAACTGAAATAGCGAAAATTTTATCAGTTTCTACTAGTCGAATTTCACAGCTTCATACTAAAGCAATTTTGCGACTTCGCGGGTTTTTAAGTAGACATAAAAAACAACTATTCTAGTTAGCTAGGGGTGAGATTATGAGTGCAGACAATCAAATCAATGCATCCAATGAATCTAACAACAATGAAACTGAGCTAAAAAATGAGAATATTACAGAACCTGAAGTCGAAGCTAAAATTGAAGAAAAAAAACCATGTAATTGGGATAAATGTATAACTATTAAAGCTAGTCGCGATAAGCTAGAGGCATATTTACAAATAGACAGAACATGTAATGATGATACTGTCGATATAGAGATTCTAAAAAAGGCATTAATCAAAGCACGAATCACCCATGGCATTGAAGAAGATGTATTAGAAAGTATAAGTGAAAATGTAGCCGCTTTTAAAGGACAGTCATGTTTGATTGCTAAAGGTTTTCCAGCTGAAAATGGTGTTGACGGTTATATTGAGCTAATACGAGATGACTTAGAGCAACAGAAAAAGGCACCCTTGGTACTTAAAGATGGAAGAGTTGATTTCTATCAAGTTAAAGATATTCCAACCGTAATGCGTGGTGAAGAAATTGCAAGAAAGATACCTCCTATCGAAGGAAAACCAGGAAAAGATGTTTATGGAAACGAAATTAAGCCAAAGCCAGGTAAAGATCCACGTTTTCCAGTCGGGAAAAATGTAGTAGTTAACAAAGAGGGGACTTCTATATATGCCCTAATAGATGGTCAGGTAGCTATAACAGAGCGTGGAAAAATAAACGTATTTTCATTATATGAAGTTCATGGAGATGTTGATTTTTCTACAGGAAATATTGACTTTGTAGGGTCAGTTCTGGTACATGGAAATATATTAACAGGCTTTTCTGTTAAAGCTAATGGTGATGTTCGTGTGAAAGGAAATATTGAAGGTGCAAATGTTGAAGCAGGTGGGTCTATTGAGATTATTGGTGGTATATTCGGTTATCATAAAGGACTTGTGAAAGCTAAACAAAGCTTAAGGGCATCATTTATTCAAAACGGTATTGTATCTGCTGATAATGAGGTGTTGGTTTCTGATAGTATTATGCATAGCAAAGTAAGTGCAGGTAATAATATCATCCTCGATGGGACTAAGGCGCTAATAGTTGGCGGAGTGTTACGCGCAGGTGAAGAGGTTTCAGCTAAGGTTATTGGTAATTCAATGGCCACACCAACAGAAATTGAAGTCGGAGTTCACCCCGAGCTACGCACAGAATTGTCTGAAATAAAAGATAAACTAAAAGAGATTGCTACAAATTTAGAAAAAACGGAACAGGCTTTAGAATTATTGAACAAAATGAAGGCAATTGGAAAAATGACTGAAGAAAAAGAAGCGATGCGAGAGAAAATTGAAGCTAGTTTAAAGGCAATGAAAAAATATAAACTGGAAGGCACAGCTCGCATTCAAGAAATAGAAATGAAATTAGAAGACATAACTAAGGCTCGAATTAAGGTTAATAGTGTGGTTTATCCGGGTACGAAATTTGTGGTTGGTAATCAAACGAAGTTTATCCGTGAAGAGACAAGACGGTCAGTTTTCTATATTAAGGATAAGGAAATTACATTTATGCCTACGAGGTGATCCTGATGAGTTTAAAGGCAATTGAATTACAGGTAGCAATCCCAAGAACAAAGGATGCAGGTAGGATACAGGAACAGCTACAGCAACGACCACAAAATGACCAAACACAATTAGCAAATGCACAGAAAAAGAATATAGTGAAAGAGCAACAAAAAACTCTAGAAACGCAACAAACAGAACACCAAAAAATTAAAGAGCATCAAGAAAAACACAATAAGAATAGTAATCAACAACAAAATAAAAATAGGAAAAACAAGTCGGACAAAGATAATCAGAAAAGTACGAAGCATCCTTTTAAAGGGCACTCGGTAGATATTTCATTATAAATTAGGTGGGTAGTTATGGACTTTGTATTACTGGTACTTGGTGTTGGAGTTATGGGTATAGCCTATATCCTATTTAGTAAAGAACGGAAAAACATTTCTAAGAAAGCTCCTAATTCAGATGAAATCAAAGAACTAGAATCAATCATCGAAAGACATTTTCTAGAGCTTCAAGAGGAAAATCATAAACAAAATCAAGCATACCTAAGCGACATCGCATTTTTGCATAAGAAAGTTAATACTTTAGAAGCAAAACTTAGAAATCTAGAAAATTATAAAAAAATTGATGTCAAAATTGATGCAACAAATGAATATGAAATTGAAGCTCCTACTCAATCAGCTCGTTACCCACATAGGCAGTATGTAAATAACAACTCAGAATATCTCCCAATAGACACAGAATCAACTCAAGACTTATCTAACGATAATTCTGATTATGATAAATCAGATGAGAACGGGATTCACAGTCAGGTACTAATTTTATATAAGCAGGGATACTCAGTTGAAGAAATTGCAAAAGAGTTAAATATAATGTGCGGCGAGGCACAGTTAATTATTGGCCTACACAATAAAAACAGTATATAGGCTTGTTTTTTGTTTATATTTTATTGCATTTACATATAGGTTATGATATATTTATTAACGGTGTAAAAAACACGTCTCTCGGACTTTGAAGTAGGTGCCAAAAGGTCACTTCTGAGGTTGATGAGGACGGAAGAACAAAACCATAGGAGGAATTTTTAAAATGTCAGTAATTTCAATGAAACAATTGTTAGAAGCGGGAGTACATTTCGGTCATCAAACTCGTCGCTGGAATCCAAAGATGGATCGTTACATTTTCACAGAGAGAAATGGTATCTATATCATTGATCTACAAAAAACTGTGAAAAAAGTAGAAGAAGCTTACAATTTTATCCGCCAAGTAGCGGAAGAAGGCAAGACAATTCTGTTTGTAGGAACAAAAAAACAAGCACAAGATTCAGTTAAAGAAGAAGCTGAGCGTTCTGGTCAGTTCTTTACGAACCAAAGATGGTTAGGTGGAACATTGACAAACTTCCAAACAATTCAAAAGAGAATTCAAAGATTACATCAGCTTGAAGAAATGGAAGCAAACGGCACGTTTGACGTATTACCTAAGAAAGAAGTTATCCAGCTTAACAAAGAAAAAGATCGTTTAGTAAAGTTCTTGGGTGGAATTAAAGGTATGAAAAAATTGCCTGGAGCATTGTTTATAGTAGACCCAAGAAAAGAGCGCATTGCAATCGCTGAGGCGAAAAAACTAGGTATTCCAATTGTTGCAATTGTAGATACTAATTGTGACCCAGATGAAATTGATTATGTTATTCCTGGTAATGATGATGCTATTCGTGCAGTAAGGCTTTTAACTGCGAAAATGGCAGATGCTGTAATAGAAGGTTCTAAAGGCAATATTGACGAAGCTACAGAAGCTCAAGAAGCTGTTGAAGCTGCTCAGTAGACTGAAATATATAATATAGGGTAGGTAGGGACTTGCCCACCTACCCTTAATAATGATAATAATTGATACATAACTAAGGAGGTACAGTAATGGTCACAGCAGCACAGGTTAAAGAATTACGCGAAAAAACTGGTGCAGGAATGATGGATTGCAAGAAAGCTTTAGTAGAAGCAAATGGTGATATGGAAAAAGCATCAACAATTCTTAGAGAAAAAGGACTAGCTGCAGCAGCGAAGAAAGAAGGTCGTATAGCAGCAGAAGGTTTAGTTGAAGCTTATATTCATGGTGCAGGTCGCATTGGAGTATTAGTTGAAGTTAACTGTGAAACAGACTTTGTTGCAAAAACAGACGATTTTAGAAACTTAACTAAAGATATTGCTATGCATATCGCAGCGGCAAATCCTTCATATGTTTCTAGGGATGAAGTTTCCCAAGAAGAAATAGCTAAAGAAAAAGATATCTTAAAAACACAAGCGTTAAATGAAGGTAAACCTGAGAACATTGTTGAGAAAATGGTAGAAGGTCGTATAGATAAATTTTTCAAAGAAATATGTCTATTAGAACAACCATTTGTTAAAAATCCTGATGTAACGATTGAGCAATTATTGACAGAGAAGGTTGCAAAAATTGGTGAGAAAATATCTATTCGTCGTTTTGCACGTTTTGAATTAGGCGAAGGTATTGAAAAACGTGTAGATAACTTTGTAGAAGAAGTTATGGCACAATCAAAAATTTAAAAATAAGCGTTATAAGGGAACACCTTGATTAGTGTTCCCTTTTTTCAAAAATATAAAAAGGAGGATCACTCTGTGGCAAGCCCAAAATATAAGAGGATAGTACTTAAGCTTTCAGGTGAAGCATTAGCTGGAGAGCTTGGTTATGGCATAGACCCTATAGTAATGCAATCTATAGCACAGCAAATAAAGGAAGTAGTTAAACATGATGTTCAAATTGCTGTTGTCGTAGGCGGTGGTAATATCTGGAGAGGTATTGCTGGTAGCGCAAAGGGAATGGATCGCGCAACAGCTGATTATATGGGAATGCTAGCTACGGTGATGAATTCATTAGCTTTACAGGATGCACTTGAAACGGAAGAAGTTGATACTAGAGTCCAGACTTCTATTGAAATGCGTCAGGTTGCCGAACCTTACATAAGAAGAAGAGCAATGCGTCACCTTGAAAAAGGAAGAGTTGTTATTTTTGCTGCTGGAACTGGTAATCCTTTCTTTTCTACAGATACAACGGCGGCATTAAGGGCCGCTGAAATAGAAGCAGATGTAATTTTAATGGCTAAAAATAATGTGGACGGTGTATACACAGCAGATCCAGCGATTGATATGAATGCTACGAAGTATGACGAATTAGATTTTATGGATGTCATCAATCAAGGTCTAGCTGTTATGGATAAAACAGCTATTACATTATGTATGGAAAATCAAATAGAAATTATTGTCTTTAATATAACAAAACATGGTAATATATTAAAAGTAGTATTAGGTGATAAAATAGGAACTGAGGTTAGGAGGAATAATAATGAGTAATGTAATTGTTCAAGCTGAAGAGCGTATGGGAAAAGCGATTAATGTATTGAAACAAGATTTTACAACAATCAGAGCTGGCAGGGCTAATCCATCTTTATTAGATAAAGTTGTGGTTGATTATTATGGTGTTCCTACACCTATCAATCAGACGGCAAACATAACAGCCCCTGAAGCCCGTTTGTTAACTATCCAGCCATGGGATAAAAGTTTAATATCTGAAATCGAGCGAGCAATCCAGAAAGCAGATCTTGGATTATCTCCTATGAATGATGGTAATATTATTCGTATACCACTACCAATTTTAACAGAAGAACGACGTCAAGAATTAGTTAAATTAGCTAAAAAAACAGCTGAAGCAACAAGAGTTGCTATTAGAAATGTTCGTAGAGACGCTAACGATGAAATAAAGAAAATGGAGAAAAACGCCGATATATCAGAGGATGAGTCAAGAAAGCTCCAGGATGATATCCAGAAATCGACTGATAGATTTATCAAGACTGTAGATGAATTGCTACAGGCTAAAGAAGAAGATATATTAGCAGTATAATATAAAGCAAAACCCCCTCATATAATGGGTGAGGGGGTTTTTTACAAATATTTTTTTCACCTGCGTCTATCGACTTGCTGAATACCAAGTTTTGTTTAGGGGAGTCTATTATGAGAAAATATATTGAAGAAATTAAGGCCAAATTTCAAAAAGATGATACAACCCTAAAAGGGTTACTCGTAGAAAAAAAAGATCTCTTACCAAAGCATATAGCTATGATTATGGATGGAAACGGACGCTGGGCTAAAAAAAGAGGCTTACCTAGGATGGCTGGTCATAAAGCAGGAATGCAAACAGTTAAACAAATAACACGAGAATCTAGTAATTTAGGGATAGAGTTTTTGACGTTATACGCTTTCTCAACGGAGAACTGGAAGCGACCTGATGATGAAGTTAGTTTTTTAATGAGACTGCCAGAGGAATATCTACAATCGGAACTCAATGAGCTTATAAAAAATAATGTGCAAGTAAAAATGATTGGGAACGCAACTCAGCTTCCAGATTACACTAGGAAAGCTATCGAAGTTGCTGTTAATGAGACAAAACATAATAATGGTATGGTATTAAACTTTGCTCTGAATTATGGTAGTAGACTTGAAATTATAGAAGCTGTTAAGGAAATCGCTGTAGAAGTAAGAAACGGTTTACTAGATGTTGAAGATGTTGTTGAAGAGACCTTAGAGAGTAAACTTATGACTAACGGATTACCAGATCCTGACTTACTAATACGCACAAGTGGTGAGATGAGATTGAGTAACTTTCTGTTATGGCAGTTAGCTTATACAGAATTTTACTTCACAGAAACCCTTTGGCCTGACTTTTCAGTTACTGAATATTATCGGGTAATACATAATTACATGAAAAGAGCGAGAAGGTATGGCGGATTGAATTAAGGAGGTTACTTGTGAAACAGCGAATCATTACTGGCATTATTGGCGGTATAGCTTTTTTGTCTATAATTTATGTTGGACAAATATATTTATTGTTATTAATAACATTACTTGCATTAATTGGTATGCATGAACTCCAAACAATGAAGTTTGCTAAAGCAACCTCTATTGCAAGTTTATTTGCTTTTGCCCTAGTAATTATAATATTTGGACAAAGCTTATTAGATTATAACTTTTTTACAATGGAAGGAATTATATTAACACTTTTAATTGCACTTATTATACCTGTTCTAAGTAGTAATAGAATTAATTTTGATCAAATGGCTTTTGCATACTTTTCTGCGCTATACATAGGTATTGGATTTTATTCAATATTCTTAGTGCGTGAACATACAACCTTTTTATTTACAGTTATGATATTATTAGCGATATGGGCAACGGACACGGGGGCATATTTTACTGGATCATTACTAAAAGGTAGAGGTCCGAAACTGTGGGAATCTATAAGCCCAAAGAAAACAGTAGCTGGTGCAGTTGGTGGAACGTTATTATCTGTTCTCGTGATTATACTGTTAACTCCAGTTGCTTTTCCGACACTATCATATAGTCAACAAATCTTACTCGGATTTGTCATTGCTATTATTGGGCAGGTCGGTGACTTAGTGGAGTCTGCTTATAAGAGATCTTATAATATTAAAGATTCTGGAAAAATACTACCTGGACACGGAGGAATTCTTGACCGTTTTGATAGTGTGCTATTTGTATTTCCTGTTGTCTATGTATTTATTTTATACATATAGATATTATTTATAGTTACGATAATTTTTGAGGTGACATATGAAGAAAATTGCTATCTTAGGATCTACTGGTTCTATAGGAACACAAACAATAGATATAGTGAAAGAGCAAAAGCATGCGTATAAAGTTATTGGACTAGCAGCTGGGAAAAATCTAGAAGTGTTAGAACAGCAAATTCGTGAACTTAAACCACAGATTGTTTCAGTTGAGAACGAGCTTTTAGCAAAGGAATTAGCAATTAGAATTGATGATGTTAGGCCTAGAGTAGAGATTTTATATGGCGCTACAGGCTTGATTACAATTGCCGCATTAAAGGATGTGGATATTTTAGTAACCGCAGTTGTGGGAACATTAGGATTATTACCAACAATAACAGCTATCAAAAATGGTACTACAATTGCCTTAGCCAACAAAGAAACTCTAGTAGCTGCTGGGTCAATAGTAATGGATTTGGCTAAGCAATATAATACAAAAATTATCCCTGTCGATAGCGAACATTCTGCTATTTTTCAATGTTTACAGGGTGAGGATATGAGCTCAATAAAAAATTTACATGTTACTGCATCGGGGGGAACATTCCGTGGTAAGAAGAAAACGGATCTGATTGGTGTGACTGTAGAAGAAGCATTAAAGCATCCTAACTGGAGTATGGGAGCAAAAATTACAATTGACTCTGCTACATTAATGAATAAAGGCTTAGAAGTAATTGAAGCACATTGGCTGTTTAACATTGATTATGATAATATTAAAGTCGTTGTACACCCAGAAAGTATTATACATTCGATGGTTGAATTTGTAGACACATCAGTGATTGCGCAGCTAGGAACACCAAACATGAGAGTGCCGATTCAGTATGCATTGTCATATCCTAACAGATTAATCAACCAACAAAAACAGTTAGACTTGATTGAGTTGGGGAAGCTACACTTTGAAAAGCCTGATACCGAGACTTTTCAATGTTTAAATATTGCCTATGAAGCAGGGCGAACTGGTGGGACTGCACCAGCTGTTATGAATGCAGCGAATGAAGTAGCTGTACAATTATTTTTAGAAAAGCGTATCGAATTTTTACAAATTGAGCATATAATTAGAGAAATATTGCTAAGACATACTGTCAAGCAAAATCCTACCCTTGAAGAAGTTATTGAAGCTGATTTATGGGCTAGAGAGCAAATATTAAATGGTGGTGAAATACTATGCAAACAGCGATAGCTGCTATAATAGTTTTTGGGGTACTAGTTTTTATACATGAATTAGGTCACTATCTCGTAGCAAAAAGAGTCGGCATTCTAGTTCGTGAATTTGCAATTGGTTTTGGGCCTAAGGTGATATCTTTTAAAAGGGGAGAGACACTTTATACAATTCGTGCCTTACCATTAGGTGGCTTTGTTAGGATGGCGGGAGAGGACCCGGAATCCTACGAGATGAAAAACGGCATAAGAGTAGGTCTACAATTAGATAATGAGCATAAGGTCACTAAAATTGATTTGAAACCTCATTCAAAGTACGATGTAATTGGTAAGATTGAATCATTTGATATAGAAAAAGATATGTATATCCGTATCGAACAAGAGCAAAGAAGTGTCACATACAAAGTTGACGATAGTGCAATGATTGTAAAAGGTAATGACGAAATGCAAATTGCCCCCCATGATCGCAAGTTCAATGGCAAAACCGTTGGACAAAGGGCAGCTACTATTTTTGCAGGACCATTAATGAACTTTGTGCTTGCAGGACTTTTATTTGCGATTGTAATAGCTATGATGGGTGTTCCATCAAACGCTAGTATAATCGGTGATGTAGTGCCAGATAATCCAGCTGCAGAAGCTGGTATTCTGCCAGGTGACCAGATTGTAGCAGTTGATGGCAAACCAGTTACAACATGGAGTCAACTAGTAACGGAAGTCAGGGAAAGACCGAATCAAACAATAAATGTAGAGGTAGTTAGGGGTACTGAATCTATTACATTATCATTAACAACAGCAGAACAGGCGGGAGCAGGCTGGATTGGTATTCAACAAATGACTGAAGAAGCTGGCTTTATGAGTCTTGTTTATGGTTTTAGGCAAATGTATGATCTTACTATATTACTGTTTACCCACTTAGGTGAAATGTTTACAGGTCAAGTAGAAGCTGATGTAGCAGGACCAGTTGGAATTATTCAGATAATAGGAATCCAGGCTAATGAAGGCATTATTCAATTAATATATCTTGCAGCCTTCTTAAGTCTAAATCTTGGAATTATTAACCTGTTTCCTATACCTGCGTTAGATGGTGGACGCTTAGTATTTTTAGGGATAGAAGCGTTGCGTGGCAAGCCTCTAGACCCAAATAAGGAAGGGTTTATACATTTTATAGGCTTTGCATTACTAATGCTGTTAATTATCGTTGTAACATATAGAGATGTTGTTCGTATCTTTAGTTGAGGTTAGTAGAGGTGGTAAATAATGTATAGAAGAGAGCAAACACTAGCAGTCAAGGTCGGAAATGTACAAATTGGTGGTAGCGATAAGGTAACTATACAATCAATGACTACAACAGATACCCGTGACATAGCTAGTACAATGGCACAAATTGAACGGCTAGCTGAAGCTGGCTGCGAAATAGTACGTGTAGCTGTCTTAGATATAGAGGCAGCTAAAGCTATTAAAGAATTGAAGAAGCTATCTCCGTTGCCCATTGTGGCAGACATTCATTTTGACCATAAACTAGCATTAGAGGCACTAGAAAATGGCGTTGATAAAATCAGAATTAACCCTGGTAATATTGGTGGCAAGGATAAGCTAAAGCAGGTAGTAGAATTAGCTAAAGCTAACAATGTACCAATAAGGATTGGTGTTAATTCAGGATCAATTGAAAGGGAACTCCTACAAAAATATGGGCACCCAACGGCGGAGGCAATGGTCGAAAGTGCTGAAAAACATATACAAATGCTAGAAGAATTAGATTTTACTGATATTGTAATTTCGTTAAAAGCTTCTAATGTTCCATTAAGTATTCAAGCATATCAGCTTATGGCAGCTAGAAGAAATTATCCTTTACATGTTGGGATAACAGAAGCCGGTACTGTTTATCAAGGAACAATTAAATCAGCAGTAGGAATAGGCTCAATTCTATCGCAAGGGATTGGGAATACGATACGTGTATCCTTAACTGGTGATCCTGTGGAAGAAATTAAAGCTGCTAAAGTTATACTTAAAAGCTTACAATTGTATGATGTTGGTCCAGAGCTCATTTCTTGTCCAACGTGTGGTCGCTGCCAGATACCCCTAATAGAGCTAGCAAACCAAGTAGAAAAAGAAATAGAAAAGATTAAAAAACCTGTGAAAGTTGCTGTAATGGGCTGTGCTGTTAATGGTCCTGGCGAAGCTAGAGAAGCAGATATCGGTATTGCAGGAGGTAAGGGTGAAGGACTTATTTTCCGCAAGGGTAAAATTATAAGAAAAGTAAAAGAGGATGTTTTACTCGAAGAATTCAAAAAAGAATTAGATTTATTATAAAGGAGTAGTGCTCGATGAAACAACAAAAGATGCTTATTCCAACCTTGAGAGAAGTTCCGTCTGATGCAGAGGTTGCGAGTCACAAGTTGATGCTTCGTGCAGGCTTAATTAGACAGCTTGCGTCAGGGGTATATTCATACTTGCCTTTAGGTTATAAAGTACTAAAAAAAGTGGAAGCTATTGTAAGGGAAGAAATGGATAAAAGTGGTGCACAGGAGATACTTACATCTGCGATACAACCAGCTGAGCTTTGGAAGAAATCTGGCAGATGGGATGCATATGGCCCTGAGCTTATGCGTTTACAGGATAGACATCAAAGAGATTTCGTATTAGGTCCAACCCACGAGGAAGTATTTACATCATTAATGAGAGACGAAGTAAATTCATATAAAAAGCTACCAGTAAATTTGTATCAGATTCAAACAAAATATCGAGATGAGCGCAGGCCACGTTTTGGCGTTATTCGAGCAAGAGAGTTTATAATGAAGGACGCTTACTCCTTTGATACAAACACAGATGGATTAGATGAAAGCTATAAAGCAATGTATGATGCTTATCATCGAATTTTTACCCGTTGTCAGCTTAACTATCGAGCAGTAGAAGCTGATGCAGGTACAATTGGTGGTCACGGCGGAACCCACGAATTTATGGCATTGTCGGAAATCGGTGAAGATACGATTGTACATTGTAGTGCCTGTGGTTTTGCTGCAAATATCGAAAAAGCAGAGGTAATTGACTTAAATTCAGGTACTGATACAGCTACAAATGCTAATGTAGAACCAGTGGAACTAGTTGAAACACCAAATGTAAAAACTGTTAAAGAGGTTGCAGAATATCTAGGTATTGAAGCTGGTAAAGTTATCAAAACTTTATTGTACAAGGTTGATGACGATATCGTAGCTGTTTTATTGAGTGGTGACGATGAACTTAATGAAATAAAGCTGAAAAATTTATTTGACGCTGAGTTAATAGAATTATTATCTGATGAACAAGTTGAAAGTATTACAGGGGACAAGCCTGGTTATGTAGGGCCTATTAATTTAATCGATAAAATCAAAATCGTAGCTGATAATAAAATACAATATGCAGATAATGCCGTATGTGGTGCGAACAAGGTTGATTATCATTATAAGCAAGTAAATTATCCAAGGGACTTCGCAGTTGAAAAGTTTGCCGATTTACGGAACATCAAAGAAGGTGAGCCTTGTCCGAAGTGTCAGGCTGCAGTTAGCTTTAGTCAAGGAATTGAAGTTGGACATGTATTTAAGCTTGGAACAAAATATAGCGAAGCAATGGGTGCTAAATATCTCGATGAAAATGGCAGTTCTCAGCTTATGGTAATGGGTTGTTATGGTATTGGAGTATCAAGAACTGTAGCTGCTATTGTAGAGCAACATAGCGATGAGAATGGAATTGTTTGGCCTAAGGAGGTCGCTCCTTTCCAAGTTCATGTAATCCCAGTTAATGTTAAAAATGATAAGCAAAGAGAACTAGCTACTTTAATATACGAACAGTTACTAGCTAAAGGAATTGAAGTTTTATATGATGACCGCCAAGAGCGGGCTGGAGTTAAATTTAAAGACGCTGATTTAATCGGTATTCCTATAAGGGTTGTCGTAGGAGCTAAAGCAGATGAAGGTATAGTTGAATTAAAGCTTCGTACAACTGGAGCTAGTAGAGATGTCAGTATTGACGATATAATTAGTGATATTTTAGCTGAATTGTAATCTGTGGGGGAAATTATATGATTACCAACGGACAGAAGAATTTCATAACACTCATAAAAAACGCTAACAGTGATCATATGAACAGTGTAGTAGAACATTTTACGGATGCGTCCTTAGAAAAAATAGAGATAGACAAAAGAAATAATCAATGGATTGTCCACATTAAATTGCCACAGGTCTTACCTGTGGCAATTTTAAAAGACTTCTGTAGTTTGGTTGAAACAGGGTATACCGCTATAACTACACTACAATGGCAATTCTATTATGAGCATAATACAATTGCAGAACAAGATGCGAGAGAGTATTGGCAGGAATTAATTTGGCCACAATTAATTGCTAGAATGCCCTATGTGAAAGGTATTATATCTGACACACAGTTTGAAAATATGCAATTATATATTGATACTGAGAATGAACTCAGTAAACGCACCCTAGAATCAAGAAATGTATGTAATCTTATTGATTCATTACTTAATCAATACCTATCTATCAAAATCCCTAGTAGCATCAGGGTAAAATCATGCACTCAAAGCCTAGAGAACTTTTTAGCAGAAAAACAGCAACTAGAGCAGTCCTATGTCCAACAGGTAGTGCATGAACTTAAACAGGAACAGAGTAAACAAGAACTTAATAAAACGACAAACCTAGAGACATCATTAATTATGGGTAAGCAAATACTAGATTTAGAAGCACAACCGATTAATTCTATCAACGAAAGCACGGATCAGTTGGTTATAGCTGGTAAAGCCTTCTCCTTTGATACCAGAGCCCTTAAAAGTGGTAAAACCTTAGTTAGCTTTAATATTACCGATGAGACAGACTCTATTAAAGTTAAGGTCTTTGCTAAAGATAACAACCAAGTAGAGGCACTAAATAATATTAAGGAACAACCTGCTATCAAAGTCCGTGGGTTTATACAATACGATACCTATGAGAAGCAAATAATAATGATGGCCCGTGACATCTCATTGATAAAGCTACCAGAAAGAACTGATCGTAGTGAGTGCAAACGCATCGAGCTTCACTTACATACGCCAATGAGTTCCATGGATGGGGTTAGTAGTGTTAAATCGTTAATTAGTACAGCAGCAAAATGGGGTCACAAAGCAATTGCAATTACTGACCATGGTGTAGTACAGGCTTTTCCTGAGGCTTATGAGGTAGCTGCTAAGAATAATATTAAAGTAATTTATGGGGTAGAGGCATATTTAGTTAATGATGGTGTGCCAATTGTCTATAATTGTACTAAACAATCATTAGATATGGATACAACCTATGTTGTATTTGACACGGAAACTACAGGCCTATCTGCTATAGAGAATTCTTTAACAGAAATAGCAGCAGTTAAAATTAAAGGTAATACAGTTATTGATGAATTTCAAAGTCTAGTAAAACCTAGAGAGAGAATCCCAGAAAAGCTAGAAAAGCTAACAGGTATTACAAATGTTATGGTTGCTAATGCACCGCCAATAGATGCAATCCTAAAGCAGTTTGTTGACTTTATTGGCGATGCAACATTAGTAGCCCATAATGCTAGCTTTGACTTAAATTTTGTCAATACTAGCCTGCGATTAATTAATCATCAGCCACTAACAAACCCTGTAATTGATACCGTCGCATTGGCACGCTATCTAATGCCAGGGCAAAAAAGCTATCGATTAGATGCATTATGTAAGCTAGTAGATGTTAAACTAGAAAATCATCATCGGGCGCTTTTTGATGCCCATGCCACTGGTAAGCTATTTTGTGCTATGTTGGATAGACTTATTGAGCAAGGCATAATGGATTTAGAAGACTTAAATAAAAAAGTAGTAAATGTTGATATACAGAAGCTAAAGTCGTATCATTGCATTTTGCTTGCTAAAAATCAAACAGGTCTTAAAAACCTATATAAATTGATATCATTATCTCATATAAAATATTTTCACCGAACACCGCGAATTCCAAGGTCTGAATTAATTAAGCATCGAGAGGGCATTTGCGTTGGTTCTGCCTGTGAAGCAGGGGAGCTATATCAAGCGATATTATTGAATAAACCAGAACAAGAAATCGAAGATATTGCTAATTTCTACGATTATTTAGAAATTCAGCCATTAGGCAATAATGACTTTTTGGTTAAGAAAGGTCTTGTACAGGGTCAGCATGAATTACAGGAGCATAATAGGCGAATTTATCAATTAGGAAAAAAATTAAACAAACTAGTCATCGCTACAGGTGATGTTCATTTTCTACAGCCTAATGATGCTAAGTACAGAGAAATTTTAATGGCAAGTAAAGGTTTTTCTGACGCAGCTGACCAACCGCCTTTATACTTAAAAACAACTCAGGAAATGCTCGATGAATTTACTTACCTAGGCTCTGACGCTGCTAGGGAAGTAGTAATTGATAATCCAGAGCAAATAAACGAACAGATTGAGTCATTAAAACCTTTCCCTGATGATTTATTTACTCCAGTCATTGAAGGGGCAGACGAGCAAATTAGACAGATGAGCTATCAAAAGGCTAAGGGGATTTACGGTGAAGTATTACCTAAGATTGTAGAGGAACGATTAGAGTGGGAGCTTGAAAGTATTATAGGAAATGGTTTTGCAGTCATCTATTTAATTTCTCAGAAAATTGTTACCAAATCCTTATCTGATGGCTACTTAGTTGGTTCAAGGGGTTCTGTCGGATCGTCTTTTGTAGCGACTATGACTGATATAACAGAGGTAAATCCATTACCACCGCATTATGTATGTCCAAGCTGTAAACATAGCATATTTATTACAGACGGATCAATCGGCTCAGGATTTGATTTGCCAGATAAGGATTGTCCTGAGTGTATGCACAATATGATTAAAGATGGCCATGACATTCCATTTGAAACTTTTATGGGATTCAAGGGAGATAAAGTACCAGATATCGACCTTAACTTTTCTGGTGACTATCAGCCAAAGGCCCATAAATACGTTGAAGAGCTTTTTGGAAAAGAATATGTATTTAGGGCGGGTACAATCTCAACTGTTGCTGATAAAACTGCATATGGTTTTGTCCAGAAATATGCAGAAGAGAATCAAATTGTTTTCAGGAATGCTGAAGTAGAGCGTTTAGTAAAGGGCTGTACGGGAATTAAACGTACAACTGGTCAGCACCCAGGTGGACAGATGGTAATACCTAACTATAAGGATGTATATGACTTCACACCAATTCAATTTCCTGCTGATGCTAAAGACTCTCAGCACTACACAACTCATTTTGATTATCATGCGATTAGTGGTAGACTCTTAAAGCTTGATATACTAGGTCACGATGATCCGACGGTAATTAGGATGTTACAGGATATTACTGGTATGGATCCGACAAAAATACCGACTGACGACGAATTAACGATGAGTCTATTTAGTAGTACAGACGCTATTGGTGTGTGCCCTAAGGAGCTTAATTCACCAGTTGCCACATTTGCGATACCAGAGTTTGGAACAAAGTTTGTTCGACAAATGCTAGAAGACACACGTCCTACGACATTTGCTGAATTAGTTCGTATAAGTGGTTTGTCCCACGGTACTGATGTATGGTTAAATAACGCACAGGAGCTAATACGTGACAAAAAAGCCGTCTTAGCAGAGGTTATCTCCACGCGAGATGACATAATGGTATACTTAATTCATAAAGGTTTAGAGCCTAGTGTAGCCTTTAAAATCATGGAAAAAGTAAGGAAAGGAAAAGGCTTAGCGGAGGAAGATGAACAAGAGATGCGTAAACATAGTGTGCCTGACTGGTATATTTGGTCATGTAAGCAGATAAAATACATGTTTCCAAAGGCCCATGCAGTGGCGTACGTGTTGATGGCGGTCAGGATTGCATACTTTAAAGTCCATCATCCGCTAGCATTTTACGCTACTTATTTTACAGTTAGAGCAGACGATTTTGACATAGATATTATGATCCAAGGTAAGGACGCTATTAAAGCTAAAATTAAAGAGATTCAAGACAAAGGCAATGAAGCATCAACGAAGGAAAAGAACCTTTGCACGGTACTTGAGGTTGCTTATGAAATGACGTTACGTGGCTATGTATTTCACCATATTCAATTGTATCGCTCAGATGCAACAAGATTTATTATTCATGAGAACGGCTTAATACCACCCTTTTCATCGTTAGCAGGGGTAGGAAAAGCGGCGGCGCAAGGAATCGCTGCTGCTAGTGAATCAGGTACTATCTTATCGATTGAAGATTTACAGGAAAAAAGTAAAATATCAAAGACTGTTCTTGAGCTATTAAAAGAAAGAGGATGCTTGAAGGATTTACCTAATACCAATCAGCTACAGTTATTTTAGTTGCAAAAGTGCTGTGTCAATGCTATAATGCTATAAAGAACTTGCATATTTAACTGCTAAAGAGTGGGATTTCCCACTCTTTTGTTTATACATATTGCAAAAATAACTAAAAAACTCTGTATTTGAAATAATAAGTAGATATAGAAATAATTACAGGAGGATTAAAATGGCAAATGTAGAGAGAATAATTAAGCTAATAGAAAGCATTGCAAAGCCAATCGTAGAGAAGGAACAGCTGGATTTAGTGGATGTTGAATTTACTCAAGAAGGTGCTAATTGGTTTTTACGGGTTATCATCGATAAAGAAGGTGGGATTGATATCGATGACTGCGGTCGGATTAGTGAACAAGTCAGTAAAAAGCTAGATGAGTTAGATCCTATAGAAGAAAGTTATTTTCTAGAAGTATGTTCACCAGGAGCAGAAAAGCCTTTGAAAAATGCTGATGACATTCAAGCTGCGATTAATGAATATGTGTATGTAAAGACAAATAAGCCGATAGAAGATTCTCAGGAATTCGTTGGAACAATCTTAAACTTTGAAAACAACATACTGACACTTAAGCTTGACAAAAAACAGTTAGAAATACCATACAATGATATAGATAAAATCAGACTGGAAATCAAGTTTTAAGAGAGGAGTGATTATAGGTGAAAATTCATTTTTTAGACGCGTTACAAGATTTAGAAAAGGAAAAAGGTATTAATAAGGAAGTGCTTATAGAAGCGATTGAGGCGGCACTTATAACTGGTTATAAGAAGAACTTTAATCAAGCGAGTAATGTGCGTGTAAGCATAGATCGTGAGAATGGCATAGTTAAAGTGTTTGCTAGAAAAACGGTAGTAGAAGAAGTAACAGATTCATACACGGAAATGTCGCTAGATGCAGCCAGGGATATTAACACAGTTTATCAAGAGGGAGATATTATTGAAGTTGAAGTAACTCCTAAAGATTTCGGGAGAATTGCGGCGCAAACTGCTAAACAGGTAGTGACCCAACGTATTAGAGAAGCCGAAAGAGGTATTATCTATGAAGAATACGCTGACCGTGCAGATGATATAATTACTGGATTAATTCAACGAAAAGACGCAAAGAACGTATACATTGAACTAGGAAAAACAGAAGCTGTGCTCCCAGTATCCGAACAAATGACAACGGAAATGTACAATCCTAATGACCGGCTAAAAGTATACATATCTAAAGTTGAAAAGACGACTAAAGGTCCACAAATTATAGTTTCAAGAACACACTCGGGATTATTAAAGCGATTATTTGAGTTAGAAGTTCCTGAAATCTATGATGGAACTGTAGAAATTAAATCAGTAGCAAGGGAAGCTGGTCAACGCTCGAAAATTTCTGTTCACTCTAATAACCCAGAGGTAGATGCTGTTGGTGCCTGCGTAGGGCCAAAGGGGATGCGTGTACAAACAATCGTAAATGAGCTTAATGGTGAAAAGATTGATATTGTTCGCTGGTCGCAAAACCCTAAAGAGTTTGTTGCTAATGCATTAAGTCCTTCTAAGGTTGTTCAAGTAGAAATTAATGAAGATGATAAATCAGCATTTGTAATTGTTCCAGATTATCAACTATCACTTGCTATTGGTAAAGAGGGTCAAAATGCTCGTTTAGCAGCAAAGCTAACAAACTGGAAAATAGATATTAAGAGTGAGACTCAATACAAGCAAGCAGTACTCGAAGGGAAAATGAAGCCAATTGATTCGGATACGGACCAATTTACTGAAGAGGGAATTACTAATGAGCTTGCTATAGAGGAGTGATAGGAATGAAAAAGCGTAAAATTCCTATGCGAAAATGTGTTGGCTGTCAAGAGATGATGCCAAAAAAATCATTGCTAAGAGTTGTTATAACACCTGATGATGAAACACACATTGACACTACTGGCAAGAAAAGTGGAAGAGGCTCTTATGTTTGCTATGATGAGGAATGTCTGAATAAAGCAATGAAAAATAAAGGCTTAGAGAAGAGCTTAAAAGCAAAAATTAACAAAGAGATGTATGAGACAATAGACTACTCAATAAAACGCTATAATCTTTTAAACAAAGGAAATAACGAGATATGAATGCAATGCTTAACTTTCTAGGATTAGCAAACAGAGCTAGAAAAGTAATTAGTGGAGAAGAAACAGTTATCAAGAGAATTCAAAGGAACGGCGTTGAATTACTAATTATAGCAGAAGACACATCAGAACAAACAAAGAAAATGTTTATCGATAAATGTAGTTATTACAATGTGAAATATAAAGTGCTTTTTTCAAAGGCTTGTCTTGGTAACGCTATCGGAAAAAGCCCAAGAAGTGCTTGTGCAATTACTGACAAAGGTTTTGCAAAAAAACTACTGTCAATGATTGAGGAAAATTACGGAGGTGGTGCCCATGAGTAAAATTCGAATTTATGAATATGCAAAAGAAGTAAACATGAGTTCAAAAGAGATTATTGAAATCATGAAGCGTCTTAATAAAACAGTAGGTAATCATATGAGTATCATAGATAAGTCGGATATTAATGACATCGAAAACTATATGAAGCAACTAAAATCAAAGACTGCGTCAAAGCAAACTGACAAAAAATCAGCATCAGCTGGACATAAGAAGCCAGCACACAACGATACGGCTAATAATACAGCACAAAATAGACAATCTAGTACAAATAACGATACAAGAACGTCGAATAATCAAAGACGTGATTATAGTCAGCAAAAAACATCACAAAATAGATCGCATAATACAACACAGAATAGATCACAAAACACAGCGCAAAGCACAACACATAATAGATCACAGAATGCAACACATAATAGAGCACAAAACACAACACAGAACAGACCACAGAATACATCGCAGCAAACAAATAAAAGACATAGCGAAAAGCCGAAGACGACAGAAGCTGTGAAAGACTCAAGAACATATAATAAGCCAAATGAATCGTTAAAGGAAAAGCCGTCAAAAAAGACGGATCGTTTTAGCGACACTAGGGATATTAATGGAATTCGCAAAAACAAATCAAAAAGACATAATAAAGGCAAACAAGCACAACCTAAAAAAGTAAACACGGAACCACCAAAAACACCAGCAAAGATTACATACAAGGGTGATATGACTGTTGGTGATTTAGCAAAAGCACTTAAAAAAGAACCATCAGAAATTATTAAAAAACTCATGTTTTTAGGTGTTATGGCAACAATAAATCAAGAGTTAGACTTAGAGACAATTACCTTAATATGTGAGGAATATGGTGTTGCTGTTGAAGAAAAGATAGAACTGCCTTTAGAGGAGTTTGAGACAATTACTGAGTTAGATGAAGAAAAGGATTTAAAGATACGCCCACCAGTTGTAACAATAATGGGTCACGTAGACCATGGTAAGACAACATTATTAGATACAATTCGTCATACAAAGGTTACTGAAGGTGAAGCGGGTGGTATTACTCAACATATCGGTGCTTATCAGGTTAGAGTAAATGATAAGAAGATTTCCTTCTTAGATACACCAGGCCATGCAGCCTTTACAAGCATGAGGGCTAGAGGGGCAAAAATTACAGACATAACTATTCTTGTAGTTGCTGCTGATGATGGAGTTATGCCACAGACAGTGGAAGCAATTAATCACGCTAAAGCTGCGGGAGTTCCAATTATTGTAGCTGTTAATAAAATTGATAAGCCTGATGCAAATCCTGATCGTGTTAAACAGGAGTTAACAGAATACGAGCTTATTCCTGAGGAATGGGGCGGCTCTACAATTTTTGTTAATATTTCTGCCAAAAACAATCAGGGTATCGAAGACTTATTAGAAATGGTCTTACTTGTGGCTGAGGTAGAAGAATTAAAAGCAAATCCAAACAAGCGTGCTCGCGGTACGGTAATTGAATCACAACTGGATAAAGGCAGAGGGTCCTTAGCAACTGTTTTAGTTCAATCAGGAACACTTAAAATTGGTGATGCAATTATTATAGGAAATGCTTACGGTAGAGTCCGTGCTATGATTAATGATCAGGGCAAGCGTGTACGTACTGCAGATCCTTCTATGCCTGTGGAGATTACTGGTATGTCTGAGGTGCCTAATGCTGGTGACCAATTTATTGTTGTAGAAGATGATAAAACTGCTAGGGTCATAGCTGAAAAAAGGCAGATGAAAGAAAGACAAGAGACACTAGGAATATCCAATAAAATAACCTTGGATGATTTATATAAACAAATTAAAGAAGGTACTGTTAAGGACTTAAATGTTATACTAAAAGCGGATGTACATGGTTCAGTTGAAGCATTAAGGGGAGCATTAGAGAAGATTGACATCGAAGGCGTTCAGGTTAAAACAGTCCATACAGGTGTAGGGGCAATTACAGAATCAGATGTAATTTTAGCTTCAGCTTCAAATGCGATTATTATTGGCTTTAATGTTAGACCACAACCAAATGCTAAGAAAACAGCTGAACATGAGAATGTTGATATTCGTTTACACAGTATAATTTATAAAGCTATTGAAGAAATAGAAGCAGCGTTAAAAGGTCTACTAGATCCAGAGTATAAGGAAGTAGTCTTAGGTCACGCAGAAGTACGCCAAATAATTAAGGTATCAAAAGTAGGTAGCATTGCTGGCTCGTATGTCTTAGATGGTAAAATCATTAGAGATAAAAAAGCAAGGGTAATTAGAGATGGAATAGTTATCTTCGAGGGCGAAATGAGTTCATTAAAACGCTTTAAGGACGATGTTAAAGAAGTAAACACTGGTTATGAATGTGGAATTACAATCGATAAATACAATGACTTCCAAGAAGGAGACATAATTGAAGTGTTTGATATGCAAAAAGTAGAAAGAGCCTAATTTAGAGGTGATAATCATGGCTAATGTGCGAGTTCACAGAGTAGCAGAACAAATAAAAAAAGAAGTTTCGCAACTGATTCAAAATGAAATAAAGGATCCTCGGATAGGGTTTATTACTGTTACTGATGTAGAAGTTACTGGTGATTTACAGCAGGCAACAATTTTCATATCAATATTAGGTAATGACTCTCAAAAACAGGACTCCCTTGATGGTCTAAAAAAAGCTCAAGGATTTATCCGTAGGGAGCTGGGTAGGCGAATTCGGTTAAGACATACACCAGAGATAGTATTCTCGTTTGATAGCTCTATTGAGTATGGTAATAAAATTGAGAGAATTCTATCGGACATCAAGACGGATATTTTGAATGAGGATTAATAGCTATGGCGATTGATCCAAAACGATACGATGAATGTGTTAACTTCATAAAAGATAATAACAACTATTTAATTGTCACTCATGTAAACCCTGACGGCGACACAATCGGTGGGGCACTAGCAATGGCTCATATGTTGGAGGGATTACACAAGAAATTTCAGATTGTCAATGAAGATAGAATTCCCAATAAATATCTTTTTCTACCGATGGCTGACGAGATTAGAATGCCTGCTGAATTAGAAGAGACGATTGATGTTGTAATCACAGTAGATTGTGCAGATTACAAACGTATCGGAACCAGTTTGATAAGCAGGCTTTCTCAGTTGAGCATACCCATAATTAATATTGATCATCATCCTACAAACGATGAGTATGGGTCGATTAATATAATTGATGAAGATGCAGCTTCTACCACTTATGTTATATACAATATGTGCAAGATGACAGGCATCGATATAACCTATAATATGGCAATCAATCTATACACAGGATTGATGACAGATACAGGTTCTTTTAAATATTCGAACACATCAGCAGATGTACATCGTGTCGCTTCGGAGCTAATTGATATTGGCATTGACGTTTATGAAGTGGCTGAAAAAGTTTTTGAAACTAATACTTTAGATAATTTATTGGTACTTAAGAATTCCCTAGCAACATTAACAGTAGATGAAACAGGGAAGATTGCTAGTATAGAGATTGTAACGGATGAAATCTCTCAATCTCAAGTATTAGAGAGTGAAGGACTAGTAAACTATCCAAGAAGCATAGAGGGCGTAGAAGTAGCAGTTTCATTCAAAAAGATTGAACAAGATAAAGTAAAAGTCGGTCTGCGATCAAAAAAATATGTGGATGTTAGTGTTATTGCACAGATTTTTAATGGCGGAGGTCACAAACGAGCTTCGGGCTGTACAATTATGGATTCAATTGAAAATGTAAAAAAGACTGTGTTTAACGAGATAAAAAAATACGTATAATCGGGAGTTAAAATGAAGCTTCATGGTTTTGTAAATGTAAATAAGCCAACGGATATGACATCTCATGATGTTGTTGCGATTCTTAGGAAAGTCCTTTCAACTAAAAAAATCGGTCATACTGGAACTCTTGATCCTCAGGTGACAGGTGTGTTACCTATTGCTATAGGCCAAGCAACCAAACTAACTGACCTAATTATGGACGGAGCAAAGACATATGAAGGGAAACTGGTACTAGGAATTAGCACCACAACTGAAGATCTTACGGGAGAGCTATTAGACAATGTTACAAATGCAGCAATTCCTTCCGTAGATGCTTTGGAACGAGTATTCAATCAGCTTACTGGCGACATTGGACAAGTTCCGCCTATGTATTCAGCAGTTAAAATCAAGGGAAAAAAACTTTATGAATTGGCTCGTAAAGGAATTGAAATCGAACGCTTAGAGAGAATGATAACTATCTATTCCTTTGAAATACTCGATATAACAACGACAATGATTAATGACATAAGCTATCCATTGATTTCTTTTCGAGTTACGTGTTCAAAAGGCACGTATGTACGTACGTTATGTGTGCAAGTTGGAGAATTAATTGGCTTACCAGCATGTATGCATTCATTAGTCAGAACTAAGTCAGCTGAGTTTACTATTAAAGATAGCATTACACTGGAAGCAATAAAAGAATTTGCAGCCAAGAAGTGCTATCGTGAATTTTTAATTCCTATCGATCGCCCACTTTTGCGCCTGCCAGCAATTCATTTAACAAGTGATTGGACAAAGAAAGTTTTAAATGGCATGCGCTATGTGGCGAATCTGAGAAGCTATCCTTTTGAACAACAACAATTAAAAGTCAATCAGCTATTTCGTGTTTATGACGATTGTGGTACTTTCTTTGCTCTCTATAAATTAATAGAAATAAATGATGAGAATGCTGTATGGAAAGCTGAGAAAGTATTTAAAGAGGTGATTGAAAATGAGTGACACCCAGATAGTTCGTATTAATTCTGAATCCGTAGATTCGATTGCTACAAAAACTTGCCTAGCATTAGGAAATTTTGACGGTGTACATATCGGCCATCAAAAATTAATTCAAGAGGCAAAAAATATCTCGGTAAAAAAGCAAGTACCTTGTGCAATGATGACTTTTTATCCCCATCCAAGGTCTGTGGTTATGGATAATAAGGATTATCAAAAATTAATAACTCCATGGGAAACGAAGAAAGAAATATTAAACTCTTTAGGTGTTGAGATAATATATCTAGTAGGTTTTAATATGGATTTTGCAAGAATAACACCTACTGAATTCGTTACAAACTATATTCGTCGAGTACAGGCTATTGATGTTGTTGTTGGTGAAGATTTCAAATATGGCAAAGCGGGACAGGGGACAGCAGCGACATTACTAGAAGACGGAGCGAAGCATGGTTTTGATGTTTTAACAGTTCCCTCTGTTATGTATGGAGACGTGAAAGTATCAAGTAGCTTAATTCGGCAATTGCTACTAGCAGGCAACATGAAAGAAACGAAACATTTATTGAACCGAGATCTTCAGATTCGTGGACATATCATTGATGGCGAAAAACGTGGAAGAACACTAGGATTTCCAACAGCCAACATTAGCTTATCGGATGACTATCTTTTACCGAAGTACGGTGTTTATTCAGTCAAAGTGATATACAACGATAAAGCATTTTTGGGTGTTCTCAATATTGGTTGCAAACCAACTTTTCACAAGAATAAGCAAGAATCATCTGTTGAAGTTCATATATTGGATTTTGACGAGGATATATACGGAAAACATGTATCAATTGAGTTTATGGAATACATACGCGAAGAAAGGCGATTTGATTCTAAAGAACAATTAATTGAGCAGATTAACACAGATATTCAACAAGCACGTAACATCTACAAAAAACTTTAGTGCTATTTTCAAATTATTGTATGGTATGTTATAATTACCGTCGATTCTAGGTGTATCGTAATCCCTCATGTATTTGGGGGTATTTTATGTTCAAGAGGGATTAATTATTCCTATGAAACAAAAATCAAGGAGGAGAGGCATGAAGAATGTACGTAATCAATTGCTGTTAGTTCTGCTGAGTATGGTATTGTTACTATCAGCGTGTAATCCGTCCACAGTAAACCAACCGGACGAAGAGGAACTCCAATATGAAAGATTCCGTGGGAGTTTTTTTGACACTTTTGATACAGTAGTGCATATCGTAGGATTTACGGAAACAGAAGAAGAGTTTCAAAAGTATATGGAGCGAATTGAAGAGCGATTTATTGAACTTCATCAATATTTTGATAAATACAACACATATGAAGGTGTTAATAATATTAAAACAATAAATGATAATGCTGGCACAGAACCGGTTGAAGTTGCTTCTGAGATAATAGACCTTATCTTGCTTTCTAAAGAATGGTATAAAGAAGGTGAGAAGAAGTTAAATATTGCAATGGGCTCAGTACTAGAGATTTGGAGCGATTATCGAAAGGAAGGGATGCATAATCCTAGGAATGCGGAACTACCACCAATGGAATTATTGTTAGAAGCTGCGGAGCATATGGATATTAATGACGTAATTGTTGATGCGGAAAATAGTACTGTTTTTTTAGCAGATGAAAAGCTACGTCTTAATGTGGGTGCTGTCGCGAAGGGCTATGCTGCTGAACTGGTAGCCCAAGAGATGAAGAAACTCGGTTTTAAATCATTCATTATCAATGCAGGTGGTGATGTTCGTGCTGTAGGTGAGCCTTTAGATAGTATTAATAAGTACTGGGCAGTAGGGATTCAAGACCCTGATAAGATTTCAATCTTAGCGGCAGAAAATATTTTAGACACAATATACCTTAACGATTTATCAATTGTAACTAGTGGTGATTACGAGAGATACTTTATTGTTGATGGACAAATTTATCACCACTTAATTAATCCAGATACCTTAATGCCTACCCATCATTACCGAGGAGTCACCATTGTCACTGAAGATGCAGGTGTTGCAGATTATTTATCAACTGTAGCGTTTTTACTGCCTTTTGAAGAAAGTAAGCAATTCATCGAAAATTATGAAGGTGCAGAAGCATTATGGATATTAGCAGACAATAGCATCGAATTCACAATGGGAATGGGAAGTATGCTGAAAAGTCAAGGGGCAACTATTGATTAAAATACAGATTATTTGTATCGTCACATCTTTATGAATGTGACGTTTTTCTTTTTGTTTGACATTTTAAATGTTAAAAAAATGTCAAAATTGCTTGAAATATATTTTTTAGATATAAATAAATGCAATGAAAAGCCTGAAAAATCAACAAATGTAAAGTAGTAAGAGTGTAAATTTTAAAAAAAGTATATAAAAAAAGTGAAATTATTATGATTTTATAGTTATTTAGGACTATTGATTACATTTGTCCCAACAACTAAACTGATTATTGAGCTACATACATTAATCACGAAAGAAGGGGAGAGTTTTGAAAAAAGTTTTAGCAGTATTAGTTATTTTTGCACTTGCTTTTACCGTAATTGGTTGCAATGATGCAACAGAAGTTGTTAGCAACCCTGGTGAAGTAAAACTTGGCATGGCGTATTATAACGCTCATGACGGGGCGATGGCTTCAGCAGTTGCGGTAGTTGACGAGAACGGTAAGATCCTTAACGCTTATATGGACGATTTTTTCTATCGTAATTTAAGCCAAGGATACCTAGGATTGCCAGGTTCAGATTCAAGTAGAATCACGCAACACTTAGTAAACCCTAACGACACGTTAGTTTCAAAGAAACTTGAAGTTAACAGTGATCTTTATGGCGCTGCTATGGTAAGAGGTGGATCTACTGTATTACCTGCAGACAATTTAACTAAAATTGAAGAGTTTGCAATCGGAAAGACAATTGATGAATTAAATGCAGTTTTAGCGAAGGATACAGCTATGGAAGACATCCAAGCTGCTAGTGGCGCTACTTTTGTAGACAACCACAGATACCTAAAAACAATTGTAATGGCAGCAGAGGATGCTATGAATAACGAGAGTTTCTCTGTTAACAATGTGGACAATTTAGTATTAGCTCAATCATATTATGATGCTCATGGTGCACCAACAATAGCTACAGCAGTTGTTGATGGGAACGTTATTGCAGCAGCACTTATCGATGAACTATACTATTTTACTGGTGAAAATGATGTAGTATTTGATGTATCCGATGCGGGTACAAAGTTTGAAGTAAAATCATTACCAGGTCATGTGTTAAGCTCTAAGAAAACAAATGGCGAAATCTACGGCGCTTCTTTAGCTAACCGTGGTGGCATCTATGTTGATCAAATCGCAGCGATTGAAAACTTTATTACTGGTAAAACAGTAGCTCAATTGCAAACAGCATATGACCAACTTGATGCTGATGGTGCTGTAGTAGCTGACGTAGTAACAGGTGCTACTATGACCGATACGAAGAGATATATTAAAGCAGTAATGATTGCAGCTAATCCATCATTGGCTGTAGGTGACAAACTTGCACAACCAGTTGCTTTACAAGAAGTTAAGCTTGGCGTTGCTTTCTATAGTGCTCATGATGGCGGAATGGCACATGCAGCTGCTGTTGTAGATGCTGACGAGAAAATCGTTGCAGTTTACATGGATGAATTATTCCCGCGCAATATAGAGCAAGGTTATGTAGGGCTTCCTGCGGTTGATAACGAAAGACGTTGGACTAACTACCTTGTTGATCCTAAGTTTGTTTTAGCGTCAAAGAAATATCCAACAAATAGTGACCTCTACGGTGCAGCTATGGAAAGAGCTGGATCTACAGTATTGCCAGCTGACAACTTAGCTAAAATTGAACAATTTGCATTAGGTAAAACAATTACTGAATTGAATGAAGCATTAGCTTCTGAAAGCATTCAAGCTGATATTCAAGCAGCTACAGGAGCAACTTTTGTAGACAATGGTGGATACTTGAAAACAATCGTATTAGCAGCAGAAAATGCATTGAACAATGAAGCATTTGAAGTAATTAACCCAAGTGTTGTTAAAGTTCAACTAGCTTATTACGATGCTCATGGAGCACCAACATTAGGATGGGCTGTTATGAACGGTCAAGTAATTGCTAAATCGTATGTTGATGAATTATACTTCTTCGAGAACGACGGAACTAACGTAGTATTTGAAGTTGACGAACCGAAATTGCTTCCAACATTTGTTGAAGGCTATGTAATGAGTTCTAAGAAACTAAACGGAGCTAACTATGGTTTATCTTTAGCTGACCGTGGTGGTATTTACGTAGATCAAATCGCAGCTATCGAAGCATTTATCGATGGCAAGACAGTAGCACAATTACAGGCTTCTTATGATCAATTAGGAGCTGAAGGCGCTGTAATTGCTGATGTAGTAACTGGAGCTACTATGACTGATACACCAGGCTATATCAAGACGATTATGATCGCAGCTGATCCGTCACTAGCTGAGGGTGACCCAAGAGCGCAAATGGTAACAGAGATTACGGTTGCTGAGTAATAAGTAACTGTATATAAAAAAGAGAACCCTTTAGGAAGGGGTTCTCTTTTTTTCTTGACGAAGTCTAGTTTTTTCGATATTATCTATTTAACTATGCACTTTTTACTGAGAATCGTGAATGGGAATTATAGATTGAGATAATCGTATCCTGCTTTTAATAGAATTGGAGGCAATTTGCAATGGAAACATCAAGGAAAATGAAACGAGGAGACTTCGTTACACTTGCATTTGCAGGAGTGGTTGCTGGTGCCTTGTTTTTATGGAATTCTACTAGAGGCATGGCTCAGCAAGATGATGTTTTAATAGCTGAAATTAGACAGGACGGCAAGCTAATTCGAGAGATTGACCTGCATAAGATAAAAGATTCTAAAATTGTACAGATTGAAGGAGCGATTACTGTTGTCATTGAGGCGCAACCAGGCAGGATTCGTTTTCAATCATCAGAGTGTCCAGACCAGGTTTGTGTTCATACTGGATGGCTAACGCAGCAAGGACAATTAGCTGCTTGTCTACCATCGAAAACAATAGTAACAATATAGTTTACTATCGTAATTTAGTAGAATTGATAAATTGGCAACTGATTTCTTATCATACTTAGCAAAGGTTGACGATATGAGTAAATATAAACGATATGCAATCATTATTATACTCGTTACGAATGGAATATTGATTTCCTTTCTAGAATCATTTATCCCTGTTCCTGTACCTGTTCCTGGGGTTAAGCTAGGTTTGGGGAATATTGTAACAATCATAGGGATTGTTTTTTTGAATTTTCGAGATGTTCTTTTTATAGTTGCAGTTCGTAGTATTGTTGTTGCAATGCTAACAAGAGGCGTGATGATGTTGGCATTTAGTTTAACAGGAGGCATTGCAAGTGCGATTGTAATGACTATCTTATACAAGAGATTTTCGAATATGTTTAGCATTAAAGGGATTAGTATTGTTGGGGCGATTGTTCACAGCACGTCACAAGTCGTTGTAGCGTCATTTATCTTAGGTCAAATTGTTATATTGTATTATCTTCCTGTGCTGCTAGTCTCATCCGTCATAACAGGATACATCACGGGGAGTATAGCGGAAATTGCAATTGATGAAATACGAAAAAAAGGACTATTCGAAGCAAACAAAACAGCATAGGTCGGGTGTCTTACTATGAGTACAGGGGAACTGTCAAAAGATATTAAAAATATAAAAGATGAAAAAACGGATTATATTCGTGTATCTCCACAGCTTGATAGTGGTTTGAAATTTTTGATTGCTCTAATCATGAGTACCATTCCATTTCTACTGCGTGACACGTATAGTTTTGTCATTCTAACGGTTTTTTTATTCGTGACTACAATCCTCTTACGAATTCGTCCACGCACCATTTTAACAAGTTTTGCCGCATATAGCATTATAGTCTTGTTACCGTATATGTTTGGTTTTTTTATAAGTACGGTTATTTTTTGGTTTTCAGGCAATGAAGTATTTGCTTATCACCAGCAGATTTCTGACATTGCACTTAGGATGTTTCAATTGTTTTTGTTATGGTATGTTGGAAGTTTGTATTTCCAATCAACTTCTATGAAATCGTTTATCGGATTGCTTGATAAGTTGTTATCTCCGTTAAAACGTTTGGGAGTACCTATTTCAGATCACCTTAAAGTCATTATGTGTGTAGTTAACGAACTTAAGGTACTTGGTCCAGAGATGAAAAAACAATTTTCAGAAAGTATGCAATCCCTGAAAGCTGATAAAAAAAGCATATTTAATATTAATATTAAAGGGATTTCTAATATTATAATTTCATTTTTAGTAAATTCTTTTAAACGGTTGGATTATATAGAGGAATATTTACAACAGGTTGAGACGGATGAGTTATATGAATACCAGTTTCAAATTTCAAAAGAGGATATATGGATGCTTATTACTTTTATTCTTTTAGTATATTTATTGTTTATTGTTGAAACGGGATATGCATTTTTCTAATTTAACAGATCAATAATCGAAGTTATGTAACAATGGCATGAACGAAAACGAAAGATATGTTTACTTTCTGAATGTTATGTGTTATACTTCGTCAAGTAGTAGACCTTAAGCGCGGGTATTGACAACTCCGACGATATACTGGGCTTTTGGAGTTTACATTAAAAAGGAGGTGAAAAATATGGCCCTTAATACAGAACGTAAATCTCAGCTTATAGATAACTATAAGGTTCATGAGAATGACACAGGATCACCAGAGGTACAAATCGCCATATTAACAGAGAAGATTAACTATCTTAACGATCATTTACGCACACACAAAAAAGATCACCATTCACGTCGTGGTCTTCTAAAAATGGTTGGTAAACGTCGTAACCTGTTAACGTACTTAAAGAACAAAGATATTAATCGTTACCGTAGCTTGATTGGAAGCTTAGGTTTACGTAAGTAATGCATTAAAAAGCGGGATAAATCCCGCTTTTTTAAGTTTATTTTTTATTCTTGCAGGGAAAACTATATTTTATGTAGAATATACGTTAGGGTGAAAGGAGGAAATACATATTATGGAACAAGCAACAGAGAAGAATTTTTCAATTGATTTAGCAGGACGTACTCTAACAGTTGAGAGTGGAAAACTAGCTAAGCAGGCAAACGGCTCAGTCCTAGTTAGATATGGAGATACTGCTGTTCTTGCAACAGTAACGGCATCTAGAGAGCCGAAAAATCTTGATTTCTTTCCATTGACAGTAAATTATGAAGAGCGTTTGTACGCAGTAGGTAAGATTCCAGGCGGATTTATTAAGCGTGAAGGTAGACCAAGTGAGAAGGCAATTTTAGCATCACGTTTAATTGACCGACCAATACGTCCTTTATTTGCTGATGGATTTCGTAATGAAGTACAAATAGTTACTTACGTATTATCAGCAGATCAAAACTGTTCATCAGAAATGGCTGCTATGCTCGGGGCTTCAGTGTCACTAGGGATATCAGATGTTCCCTTCGATGGACCTATCGCGGGTGTTGTAGTCGGCAGGGTTAACGATGAGTTTATTATTAATCCTACTATTGAACAAGCGGCTATGAGTGACCTTGATTTAGTTATCGCAGGCACGAAGCACGCTGTAAACATGGTTGAAGCAGGTGCCAAGGAAATATCGGAAGAAGTAATGCTTGAAGCGATACTTTTTGGTCATGAGAAGATTAAGGAATTAGTGGCATTTCAAGAGCAGATAATTGCAGAAATTGGCAAAGAAAAAATGGAAGTTACTTTAGCTGAGCCAGATGCAGAAGTTTCAGAGCAGGTTAAAGCCTTTGCCTTGGAGAAAATGTCTGTAGCAATTCAAACACAAGACAAGCATGAGCGTCAAGAAAAGATTGATCTAGTAAAACAAGAAACTGTGGAACATTTTACTGATGTCTTAGAAGACGAATCAAAGCTATCTGATGTAAAAGAAGTATTAGATTTGCTAATTAAGAAGGAAGTTAGACGACTTATTACTGAAGAAGGCATAAGACCTGATGGTAGGTCAAAAGAAGAAATACGACCTATTACCAGTGAGGTTGGCATATTGCCAAGAACTCATGGATCTGGACTATTCACAAGGGGACAAACACAGGCCCTTAGTATTTGTACACTAGGACCGTTAGGTGATGTACAAATATTAGATGGACTAGGACTAGAAGAATCTAAACGTTTTATGCATCATTATAATTTCCCACCGTTTTCTGTAGGTGAAGCAAGACCATTAAGACCACCGGGAAGACGTGAAATTGGACATGGAGCATTAGGTGAGCGCGCATTAGAGATTGTAATCCCTAATGAAGAAGAATTCCCATACACAATTCGTCTTGTATCTGAAATATTAGAGTCTAACGGCTCTACATCACAGGCTGCTATATGTGCAAGTACATTAGCGATGATGGACGCGGGCGTGCCAATTAAAGCGCCAGTAGCTGGCATTGCCATGGGACTAGTTATGGAGAACGATAAGGTAGCTGTTCTAAGTGATATTCAAGGTATGGAAGATTTTCTAGGAGATATGGATTTCAAGGTTGCTGGTACTAGAGATGGTATCACAGCTTTACAAATGGATATGAAGATTTCTGGAATTACTAAGGACATTCTTGTTCAAGCACTAGAGCAAGCAAAGGCTGGCAGAAATCATATCCTAGATAGAATGTTATCGGTTATTGATAAACCTAAATCAGAACTATCAAAATATGCTCCTAAGATAATCACATTCCAGGTTAAACCTGACAAAATCCGCGATATCATCGGTCCAGGTGGTAAAATGATTAACAAAATCATTGAAGAAACTGGAGTGAAAATTGATATCGAGCAAGATGGTAAAATATACATTGCAACCACAGATTTAGAAAGTGGGCAGAAAGCTAAACAACTAATTGAGAATATTGTAAGAGAGGTTGCAATAGGCGAAACATACTTAGGTAAGGTAACAAGGGTTGAGAAATATGGAGCTTTTGTTGAACTTATACCTAATAAAGAAGGCCTCCTGCATATATCTCAACTTTCTGAAGATCGCGTGAATAAAGTTGAAGATGTAGTCAATGTCGGCGACACAATAATGGTTAAGGTAACAGAAATAGATGCTCAAGGTAAAGTGAAAATATCACATAAAGCCTATCTAAAAGATGAAAAGAATATCAAAAAGCAAGCAGAATAAAATAGCTTGCTTTTTTCTTTTGTCAATTTCATAGTAGACTTTTTAGCGCATACAATATTAGAAAGTATGCTGGAAAAGTGGTGATATGATGGGAAAGGATGTATATTACTCTTTTAAATTACCTAAAAAAGCAATCGCAGCCTTCATAACATTAATAATTATGATTATTGTAATAGAAAGCACATGGAACGTTTCAGATCGCTTACAGCGGTCAATATTTGGTGTCTCAATGGGTGTTACATTAGAAGGAGTGACAATTCAAAGACATTTAGACCATGAAATTCGTAATTTTATCGAAAGCTATGCTAGGGAAAAAAAGTTTGAAGCAGAAAATGCAAGAATTGATTCTATATGGAAGGGTATTCCAGGTATCAATGGAATAGAAGTAGATATAGAGAAGACCTTGAACAAAGCATTGTCTGCTAAAAGAAATGAAGATGTGCAATTTCAGTATCGTCAATGGGAGCCAGAAGTACAGCTTAAAGACCTAGGTGCAGTACCCATATATCGAGGTAATTCACAAAAACAGGCAATGGCGTTAATGATTAATGTTTCCTGGGGAACAGAATGGATAGAGAATATATTAGAAATTTTAGAAGAAAATAATGTTAAGGTTACATTTTTTGTTGCAGGAGACTGGGTAGAAAAAAATCATGAAATGCTTCTCCGCATCTATTTTGCAGGACATGAAATCGGTAGCCATGCTTATACTCATAGAAACATGAGCACATTAGACAAACGAGAATTAGCATGGGAAATGCAAAAAACCGATCAAATTATCCAAAAAACCTTACCGCATATTACGACTAGGTTATTCGCACCACCGTCAGGAGATTTTAACCAGCAAGTAGTCGATGTTGCTCATAGCTTGGATAAATATACTGTGCTATGGACTTTAGATACTATTGACTGGCAAAGGCCAGCACCTAGCACAATAGTCAACAGAATAGTGCCTAAAGCAGAAAATGGAGCGTTAGTCTTGATGCATCCAACTGAACCTACAGTAGAGGCATTAAAGACTATGATTCCAAAATTGTCAGAAAAGGGTTATAAACTACTTACTGTAAGTGAATTGTTATCATCACAGCGAAATGATATCGCAATACAATCTGATACCATTGGATTTCCTTGAGAATTCTGGTATATTTAATACCAAGATTTGTTCATTAGTAAAAATAATTATCTTAGAATTATTGGAGGACTTACATTGATTGAAAAAAAGACTTTAGAAAAT
This sequence comes from Desulfuribacillus alkaliarsenatis, assembly GCF_001730225.1. Taxonomy (NCBI): domain Bacteria; kingdom Bacillati; phylum Bacillota; class Desulfuribacillia; order Desulfuribacillales; family Desulfuribacillaceae; genus Desulfuribacillus; species Desulfuribacillus alkaliarsenatis. Next base: position 593,390 of record NZ_MIJE01000001.1, read on the forward strand.
GGAGTACGCATAGTAGTTGAAAAAATTCCTACGGTACGATCTGTATCCCTTGGAATTTGGATAGGAGCAGGCTCAAGGCACGAGGCTAAAGGTAATAATGGGATATCTCACTTTATTGAACATATGATGTTCAAAGGAACAGAAAAGTTGACGGCAAAACAAATTGCTGAAACCTTTGATAGCATCGGAGGACAAATCAACGCACTTACTTCTAAAGAATACACATGCTATTATGCTAAAGTGATTGATGACCACTTTGATTTGGCCATTGAAGTTCTAGCGGATATGTTCTTTAATTCTAAGTTTGACGAAGCAGATATAGATAAAGAGCGTGGAGTTGTATTAGAGGAGCTATCAATGTATGAGGATACCCCTGATGATCTGGTGCATGATTTAATTGGGCAAGCAAGCTTTGGAGAGCATCCACTAGGAAGCACAATACTAGGTACCAGGGAAGTATTACATAACCTCAACCGAGAAATGATAGTCAATTATATAAGTGAGAACTACACTGCAAATAATATAGTCATTACAATTGCAGGTAATGTTAACGACTCTGTTTTTGAAAAAGTCGCATCGTTATTCAGTTCATTAAAAGGCGAACGACCAAAACCAAGCAAAAACGAGATCAGTCTACTAAAAAACAAAGTAGTACTAAACAAAAAAACCGAGCAAGCCCATATTTGTTTGGCAAACAATGGTTATGCCGTTGGCGATAAAAGCATGTACACCTTAGCAATAATCAACAATATTTTAGGTGGCAGTATGAGTTCACGTCTGTTCCAGGAGATTCGTGAACAACGGGGATTGGCTTATTCTGTATACTCATACCACTCTGCTTTTTATGACAATGGTATGTATGTATCATATCTAGGAACTTCTCCTAAGCATGTAAAAGAAGCCATTGAAGTAATTACTTCAATATATAAAGACTTACACAATAATGGTATTTCTAAAGAAGAGCTAAATAAAGCAAAAGAGCAGTTAAAGGGAATGCTGATGTTAAGTCTAGAAAGTACAACTAGCCGGATGAATAGATTGGGTAAAAATGAACTCCTATTAGAAAAACAAATCGATTTAGACGAAACAATAGCGAAAATTAATGAAGTTACACTAGAGCATGCTAAAGATGTCTGCAACCAAGTATTCAAAGATAAAAGCACAATAGCGGCGATTGGCCCTTTTGATGACATAGATTATAACTAGAAGAATTGAGACGGAGAGGACAATAGATTGTGGAAAATGATATAACAGTACGCTTTAAAAAGCTATCAGAAAAAGTTGGCAATAGTGTACCAAGTCCGTTCTATGCAACAAAAGGTTCAGCAGGGGTAGACGTTGCAGCTTGCGTAGACGAAACGATAATAATAGAGCCAAGTAAATGGGTGAAAGTCCCAACAGGTTTAGCCCTGGAGATTGATAATACAAATATTGTAGGCCTGGTATTTCCGAGGAGCGGTCTAGCGTATAGGAATGGTATTACGCTGCAAAATGCAGTTGGTGTAATAGATTCAGATTATCGTGGACCACTTGAAATACTTATAAGAAATGAGGGTCCTACTCCGATAGAAGTTAAAAACGGTGACAGAATTGCACAGTTAGTCTTTGTGCCAATATATCAAGTTAACATAGAGTTTGTAGAACAGCTAAAAGAAACTGACCGCGGCAGTGGAGGCTTTGGCTCTACAGGTGTATAAATAATACTAAAAACAGGCGCAAAATATATATTGATATACTCCCCTTATAGTAGACAGTTAAAATAAATTTACTGTTTATTATAAGGTTTTTTTATTATATTACAGCTAATCTTAGAAGGCGCTATTTATGTAACATGTAATTGTATATTAGCATAGGATACCAGTAACGACAGTGAGGGCAAAAATATATTATACTGTTTATTAGATAATGCTTGATATTTTTTTGATTTCGCTTACAATGTTGGAAAGGGGTTAGACAATGCTTACAGGATTTAGAATAGCTTTTATAGGCGGCGATGCTCGCCAAATCGAAGTTATACAACATTGCTCGGACTTGGATGCTTCGATTTTATTATTTGGATTTGAAAATTTAAAAAACGAGTTTACAGGTGCGATTAAGAAGGATATAACCCCAAATTCTTTTGAGAATGTTGATGCTATTGTGTTACCTGTTACTGGTATCCAAGAAGATGGAAAAGTCGACTCATGCTTTACTAATAAAGAGTTGATATTAACAGAAGAGCATTTTGCAAAAGCAAACAAAAATGTAATTGTATTTACAGGTATTGCCAATCAGTGTTTAAAGAATTATTGTAGCATTACAGATAAAAAATTAGTTGAATTGATGAATTTAAATGAAGTAGCCATCTCAAATTCTATACCTACTGCTGAAGGTGCGATTTTAATGGCTATTCAAAATACTGATTTTACAATTCACAGCTCAAGTGTATTCGTTCTAGGCTTAGGTAGAGTAGGTGTCACCCTTGCTAGAACACTTAAAGCATTAGGTGCCAAAGTCTACTTGGTAGCAAGAAAACCTGAAGACTTAGCTAGAGCTGAGGAGATGGGACTTACACCTGTTCATATAAGTAAAATGCCAGAATATCTAATACATGCTGACATAGTATATAATACTATACCTGCATTAGTACTAGATGCTTCATGCTTAGTTAAGCTACCACCACATGCGTTAATAATAGATTTAGCCTCTAAGCCAGGTGGTACTGATTTCCGTTATGCAGAAAAACGTGGTATTAAGTCAATATTAGCTCCAGGATTGCCTGGAATCGTTGCCCCTAAAACAGCTGGTAAAATCATTGCTAATGCTTTAGCACGACTTTTATCGGAACACAAACATCAGCTTGGGGGTGAAAATTAATGGATGTTTCAGGAAAAACAATTGGTTTTGCATTTACTGGATCTCATTGTACCTTTGCTAAAATAATGCCAATTTTAAAAGAATTAAAAAATAGAGGCGCTGAAGTAATACCAATTATCACAGAATCGGTGAAAGATACTGACACTAGATTTGGTAAAGCAGCTGATTGGATTAAAGAAATAGAGCAAATTACAAACAACAAATGTATTAGTACTATCGTTGATGCTGAACCAGTAGGTCCTAAAGCTCTATTAGACGTACTTGTGATAGCACCATGCTCAGGGAATACAATAGGTAAGCTGGCTAATGCTATTACAGACACAGCAGTTTTAATGGCTACTAAAGCACAATTAAGAAACCAACGTCCTGTCGTTATTGCAGTATCAACAAATGATGGTTTAGGATTGAATGGAGTAAACATTGGTAGATTATGTGCTATTAAAAATATTTTCATGGTACCTTTCGGTCAAGATGATCCAATTAATAAAGAGAATTCAATAGTTGCTGATATGAGCATGATTATTCCGACTATAGAAAAAGCTTTAGAATACAAGCAAATTCAGCCTGTTATAGTTGAAGTATTTAGTAAGAAGAAATAAACAATATAAAATAAACAATAAAAATAATTAAGTTAAAGGAGTTGTAAGAGGGTTATGGTAAAGGAAAAATTCAATGTAGCTGTTGTTGGGGCAACAGGAGCTGTAGGTCAAGCAATGATTTCAATGTTAGAAAGTAGAGATTTTCCAACGGATGAGCTGCGCTTGTTAGCATCAAAGAGATCAGTAGGGAAAAAAGTGATGTACAAAGGCAAAGAGCTAGAAATTCAAGAAGCAAATGAAAACGCTTTTGCAGGCATTGACATTGCATTATTTAGTGCTGGTGGCAGTGTAAGTAAAGCGTTAGCACCTGCAGCAGTTAAAAGTGGTGCGATTGTCGTTGATAACACAAGTGCTTTTAGAATGGATGAGAATGTTCCGCTTATTGTTCCCGAGGTTAATATCGAAAGGGCAAAAGATCATCAAGGAATCATAGCAAATCCAAATTGCTCTACTATTCAAATGGTTGTTGCCTTGAAACCAATTTTTGATAAGTGGGGAATTAAGCGTATTGTCGTGTCCACCTATCAAGCAGTATCAGGATCTGGAGTAGAAGCTGTTAAAGAGCTTCAAGCTCAAGCACAGGCTGTACTTGATGGCAAAACAGACTTTCCAAAAGAAATACTACCCGTTGGATCGCTGCCAAAGCATTATCAAATTGCATTTAATGCTATACCTCAAATTGATGTATTCGAGGATAACGGTTTTACTAAAGAAGAAATGAAGATGGTAAATGAAACTCAAAAAATATTTGAGGACTCCTCAATAGAAGTTACTCCTACGGCTGTACGTATAGGTATTGTAAACGGCCATTCGGAGGCAATCTATGTTGAGACAAAAGAAGCATTTGACATGAAAGATGTCGTAGCTTCCCTTTCCAACTTTGAAGGTCTACAAGTTGTAGATAATATTCAGGAACAGGAATATCCGTTAGCAACTGATGTAGATGGGAAACTTGATGTATACGTAGGACGTATCAGAAAAGATTTATATAACGAGAAGGGCATTAACATGTGGGTTGTAGCTGACAACCTATTAAAGGGTGCCGCTTGGAACGCTGTGCAAATTGCAGAATATCTTACAAAAACTAAAGAGGTTTGGAAATAAAAATAATTCATAAGCAGGGATATATATGAGTATTATTGTGCAAAAATTTGGTGGATCCTCCCTTACAAGTATTGAGAAGAGGGAGCAGGCAATAGGGCATATAATCCGAGCTAAAATAGAAGGTAAGAAAGTTGTTGTCGTTGTATCTGCAATGGGGCGTATGGGTGATCCATACGCCACAGATACATTACTAAGTTTATTTCATTACAAAGGCAAAAACAGCCCAGAAAAACGCGAAAAAGATTTATTAGTTCATTGTGGTGAAATAATATCTGCTACAGTTATGGCTAATATGCTTACACAATCTGGTCACCAAGCGATAGTTTTAACTGGCTATCAGGCTGGAATTCAAACAACACAGGAGTATAATGACGCACAAATTATAGATATTAATACGGAAAGAATCAGAAAAGAGCTATTTGATGATAAAATTGTAATCATTACAGGATTTCAAGGAGTATCTAAACAGGGAGAAATAACTACCCTTGGCAGAGGTGGCAGTGATACTACCGCTACAGCCATAGGAGCAGCACTAGATGCAGACTACTGTGATATTTATACAGATGTAGATGGAGTTATGACAGCTGACCCAAGAATTGTAGCAGATGCAAAAAAACTTAATACTATTACTTATCATGAAATATGTAATTTGGCTTACCAAGGCGCTAAAGTTATACATCCCAGAGCTGTTGAAGCTGCAATGCAGAAAAAGATACCAATTAGAATTAGGTCTACATTTAATAATGGGCCTGGAACAATAATAACAGACCAAAAAGTACAAGATATAAATAACAATCAAAAGCAATTAATTACAAGCATCACACAATTAGACAAAATAACACAAATTAAAATCCATGCTGATGAAGGTCAGTACGATTTACAAATGAAGGTTTTCCGTGCGATGGCAGACAATGATATAAGTGTCGACTTTATTAACGTAAACATGAACGGTGTAGCATATACGGTTGCTGATGGAGTTACTGATTTAGCAACTAATGTTTTAAGTACACTAGGACTAAAACCGAAAATTGAGCGTAATTGTGCTAAAATATCATGTATCGGGGCAGCAATGACAGGCGTCCCTGGTGTTATGGCGAAAATTATTGAAACATTAACATATAATAATATAAAAATTTTACAATCTGCAGACTCACACACAACAATCTGGGTCTTAGTTAAAGAAAATGATATGGCAAAAGGCGTTAAGGCGTTGCATAAAGCATTTAATTTATAATTAAGATTACTAAATGTTTGGGAGGGAATTTTTATGGATTTTGGACGTTTAATAACGGCTATGGTAACACCTTTTACGGATGATTTAGAAGTGGATTATAATAAAGTGAATTTACTTGTAGATTATTTAATTGAGCAAGGTAACGATGGGTTAGTAGTGGGAGGCACTACTGGTGAGTCCCCTAACCTAACAAAAGCAGAAAAAATTAAGCTGTTTGAAACAGTAATAGAACGTGCACAAGGCAAGTTGAAAATCATTGCGGGAACAGGCAGTAATAACACAAAAGAATCTATAGAATTAACACAGGCGGCCGAGAAACTTGGAGTAGATGGAGCGATGCTAGTAGTACCATACTATAATAAGCCTTCTGATGAAGGACTTTATCAGCACTTCAAAGCAATTGCTGAGAGTACAAAGCTGCCTATTATGCTCTATAATGTTCCAGGCAGAACATCTTTAAATATGAAAGCAGCTACTGTTGTCCGTTTAGCTAAAATAGAAAATATATGCTGCATTAAAGAGGCAAGCGGAGATCTTGCGCAGGTAACTAATATATTATTAGGAACAGACGATAAATTTTTAGTTTATAGCGGTGACGATTCAAATACATTACCAATGTTAGCTGTAGGTGGACATGGCGTAGTCAGCGTTGCAGGTCATGTTATAGGTAACGAAATTAAAGCAATGATTAACGATTATATAGCAGGTAACGTTGAAAAAGCTGCTAAGGAACATCAAAGGTTAATGCCTATCTTTGAAGGCATGTTTATCACCTCTAACCCAGTGCCAGTAAAAGCCGCCTTAAATCAAAAAGGTATTGAAGTAGGTTCAGTAAGGCCACCATTAGTGGGAGCGACACCAGAACAACAGCAGTTTGTAAAAAACTTATTACAAGAATAAGCGAATAAAAACAAATAGTTAGAAAATCAAAACATTTAACAGTTATAATTTGTAAAGGAGCTTGGCTATCATACGATGTCAGGTTCTTTTTTACAATAGTAAATAAAAGAAATATATAATAGTTAATAGGAGACTTAAATGCAGCGGCTTTTCACTTTTCCATCACAAAATCTACATCTTGTTATCCCACTTAGTATGATTTTAGGTGTATTTTTAGGAATATTTGTTAACACTGAACAATTAAGAGCAATTATATTGCCCCTTACCTTCGTTATGGTCGTATCAGCAATGTTGGGATTTCCTTGGAGAGCTTTATTTCATAGACATGGCAACAAAATTTTATGCATTTCCTTAGTAATTAATTTTATTATTGTACCATTTGTAGCCTGGTTAACAATAACAATATTTCCTTTGACACCAGAAATGGCAATTGGCTTTATATTTTTAGCAGCATTACCTACTAGTAGTATGAGTATCATATGGACCGTACTTGCAAAAGGGAATGTACAGGCTGCAGTGAGAATGAGCACAGTTGGTCTACTGATTGGTTCGTTTCTACTACCAATTTATTTATTTTTCATAGTAGGACAAACTATAGCTATACCTTTAAAAGACGTTTTTTTATCAATAGTGCTAATGGTCATTTTGCCATTATTAATATCTCAAGTTGTGCAGAAGTTCCTAGCATATAATAAATACGATAATTTTCAACGCATTACTGGTTACTATCTGCCAAACATAAATAGCTGGCTGTTATCTATTATCATTCTTTTAAATATAAGCTTACAGGTTGAAGGATTGATACAATATAAGCAGCAAATTGTCGTATTGATATTTGCATTTACATTTTTCTACATTTTAACATTTTCTATAGCTACTATAATATCTAAAAAATGGTTTAATAAAGAAGATGGTATAGCATTAGTCTATGGCACAGCAATTAGACATTTAACAATTTCCTTAGGTATTACCATAGCTGCCTTTGGTGGAATAACGGTGTTTGTAATAACCTTCGCTTATGTATTTCAAGCCCAGGCTGCAGCTTGGTATGGAAAAATTGCCAATAAATACATATGGAAATCAGCAATAATAACTGAAAATTCAAACATTACTAATTAACAGTTTGTTGACTTGTTTGTTAATGTCACTTAATGTATAATATGGACAAGTGATTGGTGCGGTTTCCTTTATTTGTAAGCATAACAAACGAATACTATACCAAATAATAATCAAAAAAAACAATCAAAAAAATAATATAATTTTATGGAGGTGGGATATTGTCTCGCAATCAAGACAAGCTTTCTATCATCCCTTTGGGCGGAGTAGGGGAAATAGGAAAAAATATGTTTGTATTCCAGTATAAGGATGAAATTGTTGTAGTAGATGCTGGACTTAAATTTCCAGATGAGGAAATGCTGGGGATAGATATTGTTATTCCTGATTACACTTATTTAATAGAAAATAAGGATAAAATTAAAGGCTTAGTTATTACCCATGGTCATGAAGACCATATTGGAGGAGTTCCGTATTTATTAAAAAACTTCTCGTCATTGCCTATTTATGGAACTAAACTAACCTTAGGCCTAGTTGGAAACAAACTTAAGGAGCACCAACTTAGTGAAACTGCACAGTTAAATGTTGTTAATAGCACTGCAAAAATAGAGCTTGGAAAACACTTTGAAATTGAATTTTTCCATGTTAACCATAGTATTCCAGATGCTACAGGACTTATTATTAAAACTCCTGAAGGTATAATTGTTCATTCAGGAGATTTCAAATTTGATCAAACGCCTGTAGATGGTAAAGTTACCAATTATCAAAAGCTTGCAGAATTAGGGAATCAGAATGTTATTGCTTTGCTAGTAGATAGCACAAATGCAGAGCGTCCAGGAATTACACTATCTGAACGAAGTGTAGGGATAGCAATCGATGAAGCTTTCCGCTCTGCTCAGCAAAGAATAATAGTTGCAACATTTGCTTCTAATGTGCATAGACTTCAACAGGTAATTGAGTCAGCTGTAAAGTTTGAGAGAAAAGTTACTGTAGTTGGACGAAGTATGATTAATGTCGTTCAAATTGCAATGGAGTTAGGCTACTTACACGTGCCAGATGGTGTACTTGTAGATATTGATGAAATAGATAAACTGCCTGGAGACGAAATTGTTATTTTATCAACAGGTAGTCAAGGTGAGCCGATGTCAGCATTAAGCAGAATGGCTAGGGGTGCACATCGTAAAGTAGAAGTATTGCCTGGAGACACTGTGATTTTAGCAGCAACACCAATTCCAGGAAATGAAAAACTTGTTTCAAAAACAATAGATTTATTATTTAAGTGTGGAGCTTCAGTTACATATCGCTCAGTATCTGGGGTGCATGTTTCAGGACATGGAAGCCAAGAAGAACTTAAGCTAATGATGAATTTAGTAAAGCCTAAGCATGTTATTCCAATTCATGGTGAATACCGTATGATGAGGGAGTTATCTAATATAGCCGAGCAAGTGGGCATTACTGAAGAACATGTGATAAAAATGGAAATTGGTGATGTAGTAGAATTTTCTCAAGGTACTGGACGCATAACAGGCAAGGTTCCTTCAGGGAATGTATTAATCGATGGACTTGGTATTGGAGACGTTGGAAACATCGTATTACGAGACCGTAAGCTATTGTCTCAAGACGGTATTTTAGTCGTTGTTGTTACTTTAAGTAAGAAAGATGGATCTGTCCTTTCTGGTCCTGATATTGTGTCTAGAGGATTTGTATACGTCAGAGAGTCAGAAAAACTTTTGGAAGAGGCTAATAAGGTGGTTGCTGACACACTTTCAAAAATGAATGCCGATAAAATGAGTGACTGGTCTTCTGTCAAAACAAATGTAAAAGAATCACTTGGTAAATTCTTATTTGAGAGAACTAGAAGAAAACCGATGATACTACCAATAATTATGGAAGTATAAAGCTAATAAAATAAGCTAATATAAATAAACTAATCAATCACTTTAAAACCTGGAAAAGTAATTTTCCAGGTTTTTTCATGCTATTTAGGTTAAAAAATAAACTCAGTACACAAAATACTAGAAACACAATTATTTGTATTTATTACGACTAACATTATTGCTGGGAGGTGTACTATGGACCCGAAAGAGTTAAAGCAAGTTTCTGCAGAGCATCAAGATAAAATTGACCCAAATCAAGTTGATATAGACGGATTGGGAGACAGTAGTTTTTTTAATGAAAAAGACGAGGAGCTAGTTCACAGCTGTGATGAATAGATGTTCTAAAAGGTATATAAAGCCCATAAAATAATAATATCAAACCTATTCATCATGGGAGGTGGGGCAGTGAAATTAGACGATTTAAAGGGGAAGAAGGTTCTGGATTATAGAATCATCGATAATAGTGAAGAGGTTAACGTAGAAATCATATTAGAAAACAATCTATATTTAAAAATTAACCTTACAAATTTGCCAGTGGATGCAATTAGCATAGGTAAGAGGAAAGATTATCTTTAAAATCCGTCGATTGGCGGATTTTTTGCATTAAGTGTACTAATAATCGTTTAGGTATATTTAAGGATTGTATTTTATTCTATGTCCTTTATACTAATATATATATGAAACTAAATTAGGGGGCTAGATAATGTCAGATTATAATTACGAATATGCAACTAGAAGTACTCAACAATCCATGGGTTCCCTAGACAGAGCTACTAAAAATAACAAGAAAAAGCCTTTGAAGATTTTCATTGGTTTTTTAGCAGTTTTAGTAATATGGGCTGGTCTTTTCTGGGTTGGGTACACCTATGCAATCAATTATATTAATGAAAGCCAAAAACTAATTACTGCAGAAATAGCCAGTATTAATCAGTCAAATATGAACACAATAGACAATTTTAATGCAGAGTTAGTAAAGTTACAGGCAGAAATTCAAAGTGTTAATAAAGATATAGTACTTGTTGTAGACCAATTAAGTTTTATACAAGAGGAGCTTGAGTTAACAGGTCAAACCATGACAGGTAGTGATCAGACTCGTCAAGCCTTAACAGCTAGAATTGCTGACCTTGATCGACAATTAGATGAATTACGACTTCAACTAATACGGTTAGAGGAGGCTGCCCGTGTTTATTAAAATTCAATTATTACTATTGCTTTTAATAACCCCACTTGTTGGCTTTATCATGGGTTTTAAGAGTATTAATGTATCTGCTGATGAATTAACACAGCTCTATATTCAGGAGTATGAAATAAGCGAAAATATTAGTGCTTTTACAAAAGATATAAACCAATTAAGCCTCGATATTTCAAAATCCTACACCTATGCTTCTATGTCTAATATGCTAATTGAAGCGATACGTAATAATGCATTTACAGATATGCTAGCTTATGAACAACAAAGATTTCAATTAGATGCATTAGTTGAAGCTAGCTTAAACAATAGTAGAAGGTCAGAGGATGTTTTGGATCAGATATTAGCAAGGATGCTAGGTCAACCTATAGGGCAGACCTTTGGAGAAAATGCTGGAATTAAAGTTTATTCATTAGAAGAAGCTGGCTACCGTGGGTTTATGGCGAAGGTTCGCTTACATAACCCTAATGCAGTTAGAATGGTGTTAGCAGAAGACCAAGTGTTCAGTTCTGGAGAAACAACTAGAAATGCAGCAAATCGTTCTGGTGCTATGCTAGCTGTAAATGCAGGTGGCTTTATGAGTGAGGACGGAAAAATTAGGCCATTAGGTATCACGGTAATTGATGGTGAAGTTCTAACATACTCTAATTCAGATTTAAGTGTTATAGGATTTAATGAAAATGGTAACTTAGTAGGCGGGAGAATTGAGTCAGAGGAGCAATTAAACCAAATTGGTATTATACATGGAGCCAGCTTTTTACCTACTTTACTAAAAGATGGTATTAAGCAGTCGATACCAGCCCAATGGGCTAATGCAAGGCAGCCAAGGACTATGATTGGTCATTTTGAAAATGGAGACTTATTATTTATCGTTATAGACGGTCGACGAGAAGGTTGGAGTATGGGTGTAACATTAGAAGAAGCTCAGGATAAGCTGTTAGAATTTAATGTGCGAGATGCTTACAACTTAGATGGTGGAGGATCTAGCACATTCTTTTACGATGGTCAGGTTTTAAATCGTCCTTCATCAGGGTCAGAGCGGAGAGTAACTACAAATATAGTAATAATTCCGTAAATTGGTTTATTTGACATTGGTTATTGAAAATAGTGTCAAATAAACTTATAATTAAATATTATAGTATTATAGTGAGTTATAATTGGTGACAAATAAAGGTAGGTGATTTTTTCATGAGTATCCTGATAGTGGATGATTCAACACTAGCGAGAGCTGTCTTGAGTGATATTTTAATGGGAAATGGCTATGATGATATTGTGATGAAATCATCTGCTAAGGAAGCTATCGAATATATTCTTAAGAACTCTTGCGGGTCACCAAGTGATGTATCAATTGAAGTAGATTTGATATTAATGGACGGGATAATGCCTGAAATTGAAGGGATAGAGGCATGCAGATTAATACGTAATATTGAAGGAATGGCTGATATTCCCATCATTATGGTAACGGGAAAAACAGACATTAAAACTTTACAGGATGCATTTGATGCTGGTGCTAATGATTATATAACCAAACCATTTAATAAGCTTGAGTTACTGGCAAGGGTTAGGGCAGCATTAAACTTAAAGTATGAGATTGATAAAAGAAAAGATAGGGAACGAGAGCTTAAAGAGTTAAATAAAATATTGCAAGAATTGTCTTCAATTGATGGCCTTACAGGGGTAGCAAATAGAAGAAGATTTGATGAAACATTAGAGATAGAGTTTAAGCGAGCAGTAAGGAACAACAAAAAACTTTCCATTATTATGGCAGATATTGATTTCTTTAAGGAGTACAATGATACTTATGGACATCAAGCTGGCGATGACTGTTTAAAGAAAATAGCCAGTGTACTAAATGATATTGTAAAAAGGCCTGGTGATTTAGTTGCTCGTTATGGCGGGGAAGAATTTGTAGTTATACTACCTGATACAGATGAGCAAGGTGCCAAAAATATTGCATTATTAGCTAAAAATAATGTTGAGAATCTAAAAATACCACACGAAAAATCAAGAGTAGGAGAGCATGTTACCATAAGCTTAGGAGTATCTACTTTGACTGAAGATATAGCTACAAGGCACCAACTACTTAAAGAAGCGGATATAGCATTATACGAGTCAAAAAAATCAGGAAGAAACTGTGTGCATGTATATTCTGCAAATAGCAATACTCCTGGTCATTGTGATGCAAAAATTATTCGATTATCTGAAAAACAGCTCGAAAAAAAACATAAAGTTGATTAACGTGAGAATTATTTGTGATAGGGGGAAGGGTTTTGGCTAAAGTAATACTACTATCAGGAAGTCCGAACAAAATAGGAAATACTATGGATGTATTGAAAGAATGCAAGAAAAGTATTGAGAATGAAAATGTAGAAGCTGAGATAATTTCATTGTCAGGTAAAAATATTCGAGGCTGTACAGGCTGCCGAAAATGCAAAGAAATAAAAAAGTGCATTATCGACGATGGATTAAATGATATTCTTTTTAAGGTTAAAGAAGCCGAAGGCTTTATTATAGGAGCACCTGTGTACTTTGGTACACCAAGGGGAGACTTAATGAATGCTATACAAAGAATTGGTATGGTTTCCTATGGTACGGACAGATTTTTATCCTGGAAAGTTGGTGGCCCAGTTGCTATCGGCAGAAGAGGTGGATTATCGACGACCTACCAAGAGATGCTTATGTTTTATTTTATAAATGAAATGATAGTACCTGGATCATCGTATTGGAATATTGTTTTTGGTAAAGCTCCAGGGGATGCCCTCAAAGATACAGAAGGTATAGAGTCGACAACCCGTTTTGCATCGAATGTTGCAAAGCTTATAAACAAAATAAACTGATTTTTAGGCCCTTGTCAAATTGAACAAGGGCTTTGTTATGGCTTCTTAAAGCTTGTTTTAATTGTGTTATCTTAGTGTCCCGTATGAATTTTTATTTAAGACAAATACTATTTAAAGATACGGTTTGAACTAATTAATCAAGGAGATGTCGGAAATGGATTATAAAAAAAGAAAAAGGTTAATTAATCAGGATATGCCAGATACATCTGAACCCAATCCAGCATTACCTCCAACAAAACCCCAAAAAAATAAAGGTAAAAAGAAGGAACTTGAAGAGCCTAACATTATTGATACAATCAAGAATTTTGGGCAGACGAATATTCCACAAGTAGAGAGCAATATCCACTGTTTGAACATTATTGGACAGGTTGAAGGCCATATGGTATTACCTCCACAAAATAAAACAACAAAGTACGAGCATATAATACCGCAAATTGTCGCAGCTGAGCAGAATGAAAAAGTTGAAGGTATTTTAATTATATTAAATACCGTTGGCGGCGATGTAGAGGCAGGACTAGCATTAGCTGAAATGATTTCAAGTCTTTCTAAACCAACTGTAACGTTGGTCTTAGGTGGTGGTCACTCAATTGGAGTGCCAATTGCCGTATCCTCTAATTATAGTTACATAGCTGAAACGGCGACGATGACTATTCATCCTATTCGCTTAACTGGTCTTGTTATTGGAGTGCCACAAACCTATGAGTATTTGGATAAGATGCAGGAAAGGGTAGTCAGGTTTGTGACTAAGCATTCAAACATAAGTGAAGAAAAGTTTAAGGAATTAATGTATAAAACAGGTAATTTAGCACGAGATATTGGAACTAACGTTATTGGAATTGACGCTGTTAACCACGGTATCATTGATGAAGTCGGTGGTTTAGGACAAGCAATTAAAAAGCTAAACGAACTAATTGCTCAAAATAAAGGAGGCGGGTTATTACAATGATAATCTATACACCTTTACCAATAGAATCTGTTCTTAATCAGACTGATATTGAAGAACCTAACTATACAGAAATGGACTACCAGGGTAAAAAAGTAATAGTTGAGTCGATTGACAGCTATCAAGCTAAAATTGTACGCTTAATAAGCAGTAATCCTAATGATTTTTTAAACGCTAATTATACTCCAGGAAAAATAATATATTTTAGACCTGAGTAAGAAGGAACTTAAGGCATCTACAAGAATTATTAAGTAGATGTCTTTATGTTTATTGCAGTATTAACTATTGTAGATTATTATATGTAGGATAGATAAGATTAGGGAGCGAAGACAATGGGTGCATTTAAAGAACTGAACAGAAATATTAAATACGAACTTATTGGTATCATTATCATAGTAATTTCGGCTTTGGCATTAGGTCAATTTGGATCAATCGGGAATTCATTATCTTTTATCACAAGGCTTTTTGCAGGTAATTGGGGATTTTTAATACCTCTGTTTACTGGTGCTTATGCAGTATACATAATATTTAAGAGAAAGCAAATTCAATACAGTTCAAGATTTTTCGGGATTATTTTATTTTTTTTAGTACTTTTGATATATAGTCATTTGAATTTATATGTACAGCTAGTAGGTAGAACGGGTGCTGAATTCAACATTATACAAACAACCTATCAGGCTATAATTGATAGCAGGAATACGCAAGAATCTATCGATTTAGGAGGGGGCTTAATAGGTGCTGTTTTCTTGTGGATAAGCATATACTTGTTCGACGTAAGTGGGACGAGGCTTGTTCTAATTGGTGCAATGTTAATTGGAATTTTATTAATAACAAAACTTACAATAGGTGATGTTTTATATAAAGCTATAGCACAAATCAAAGATTTATACAAACGTTTGTTGGAATACATTGGAAATATATTGGGGATTTTAAATCCAAAAAATGTTGCAAAAATTGAGCAAGCTGAAAAATCTGATTTAGCTGAAGCAGATACAAAAGAGACAAATAGTAATAAGGCTTCGCATGTTTTACAGGAAGAAACCAGAGTCTTAAAACAAGCCAATAATAAGTTTATAAATCAAAGCGAAGATAAAAAAAATAATGACAAAGTAATTTCCTATACTTCTTTTAACGAAGTTGAAAAAGACATAAGTGCTACGGCAGTAGAAAAAAGCGATTCATTAACAGATTTACAATCAGTTCTAGCACAGGATGATAAGCATTCTAGCTACCAAGACATTAACAGACAAGGCAGCTATAGATTCCCATCTATAGAATTGTTAGAGAATCGTTCATCAAAACGCAAGGTAGATATTAACATTTCCTCGAACATAAGAAAGCTTGAAGCAACTTTAGAGAGTTTTGGTGTGGTAGCGAAAGTTGTAAACTATAGCCAAGGACCATCTGTTACTCGCTACGAGCTTCAGCCTGCTATTGGTGTAAAAGTTAGTAAAGTATTAAATTTAACAGATGACTTAGCATTAGCACTTGCAGCAAAGGATATTAGGATGGAAGCACCTATTCCAGGTAAAGCAGCTATAGGCATAGAAGTTCCAAATCAAGATATAGAAGTAATAGGACTTAGAGAAGTCGTATCAAGTAATGAATTTAAACAAGCATCATCAAAGCTTACTATTGCACTTGGTAAGGATTTATCAGGAAATTCGATAGTAGCAGATTTAGCAAAAATGCCCCATTTGTTGATAGCTGGCTCGACTGGGTCGGGTAAAAGTGTCTGTGTTAATGGGATCATAACTAGTATTTTATATAAAGCAACTCCAGATGAAGTGAAGTTATTCATGATTGATCCTAAAATGGTTGAGCTAAACGTATATAACGGTATACCTCATTTAGTAACGCCAGTAGTAACAGATCCACGTCAAGCGTCATATTTACTGAAAAAAGTAGTGCAAGAGATGGAAAGAAGATATCGTTTGTTTGCAGAGCGCAAGGCTCGGGATTTAGAACGATACAACTTTTTAATAAAAGAAGAACATTCTAAAGGAAACGATTCTTTTGAGTGCTTACCTCAAATAGTTGTAATTATTGACGAATTAGCTGACCTTATGATGGTAGCTCCAGGTGATGTTGAGGACGCCATTTGTCGTATTGCACAAATGGCTAGAGCTGCTGGTATACATTTGATTATTGCTACCCAGAGACCAAGTGTAGATGTCATTACAGGAATTATTAAGGCGAATATACCGAGTAGAATTGCCTTTTCCGTAGCATCACAGACTGACTCAAGAACAATACTCGATATGGGTGGTGCAGAAAAATTACTAGGCAGAGGAGATATGCTGTTTTTACCAGTTGGAGCGGCTAAACCAGTTCGCTTACAAGGTGCCTATTTATCTGAACAGGAGATTGAAGAAATTGTTACCCATGTAAAATCGCAGCAACAAGCTAATAGTCAGGAGGAATTATTAGATTTTACGGAAGCTCCAATAAATGATTTGATTGAAGACGTCCAAGACGAATTGTACTTACAGGCAGTTGATCTAGTAGTGGATGCAGGACAGGCCTCAGTTTCATATTTACAAAGAAAGCTAAAAATAGGATATGCACGGGCAGCGAGATTGATTGACACGATGGAGGAGCAGGGCGTGGTCGGGAGTTTTGAAGGTAGTAAGCCTAGGGAAGTACTTATAACGAAGGAACAGCATATTCAACAGCAACAGAATTCTAAATAGTAGCATTTCTTGTAAATAGTCTACATAAGATTGAACAACAGTGATATTTGTACAACTATTAACAAGGAGATGTTATAAATGACAACACAAATAATAAAAGAAATACAATCAATTAGTGGAGTTAAAGGTAGACTTACTTTTAACCCTGAGGTGATAAAGCATATTGCAGCAATTGTAGCCCGTGACGTTATAGGCATCTATTCAATAAGTGGTGGAATTTTTGATGGCATAGCTGAACGATTAAGTAATAAGCAGCAGTATAAGGGTATTAAGGTCGTAGTAGAGGAGTCTGAGGTTGTTTTTGATATTAACATTATTGTAGAATATGCTCACTCGATTCCAGACATATATAAAGAGCTAAAGTCGGATTTAAAGCAAACAATATACTATATGACGGGTCTAGAAGTTGTGGAAGTAAATCTAATGGTTGACGGATTAAAAATAGTAGAAGAACTTAACGAGGAAATAGCTAAAGACTAGAATTTTAACATTATCAACTATTTTATAGGATGCATGCTAAAACAGGGTGAATAACCCTGTTTTTTTTATACCAATCAGGACTAATAAGTTTAGGTGGTTTATGAAAAGGCTATGCATAGTTAATGAATTAAGACAAATAATGAAGATATAATTTTTTGGGAGGTTAATCTGTCATGAAGGTTCCAAAAAAAGCACGGAGATTTACAGGTTTTATAGAGCCATGGTTGATACATAAAGAATTAGATCGTAATATTGGTGTGCTTAAGGAAATGTTTGAAAACACCACAGATGTAATATTTCGAGAGTTTATCATTAGGCTACACGATAAGGAACGTAAGGGTGTAATTCTTTATGTTGAAGGCCTTGTAAATAGTGACGTTATTAATAGAGATATTCTGGAAAGAATTGTAACCTTAGATAATCACAAAGATTACATCGTCGAAATAGATAACCTTTCTAATGGTAAAGAGTGGATGGATTCTGTAATTCAACGTGTTTTATCTGCAAATAACTTAAAGACTTGTGATACAATTTCAGAGGTCAAGGACAATGTTTTGAATGCTCAGGCAGTTATGTTAATAGATGGTGTAGATTCTGCGATTGTAGCTGGCGTTGAAGGATTTAGTACCCGTGGGATAGGTGAACCTGAATCGAGTGTCGTAGTTAGGGGTCCAAGGGAAGGTTTTATTGAAGTATTAAGAAGCAATACTGCCTTATTAAGAAGAAAGATAAAAGATCATAATTTAAAGACAGAGTCTTTAACCGTTGGTAGGACTAGTAGGACGAACGTATGCTTAGTATACATCAATGGTATTGTCAATCCAAAGGTGCTAGAAGAAGTCAAAACGCGAATAGAACGTATTGACATAGATGCGATATTAGAATCTGGGTATATAGAAGAGTTAATTGAAGATAATCCATTCTCGCCGTTCCCAAGTATCAGTACTACAGAACGGCCTGATGATGCCTCAGCTGCACTTTTAGAAGGGCGTATAATTATAATAGTAGACAACACACCGTTTGTACTTTGTGTACCGATGGTGTTTGAAGATTTATTGCACGCAAGTGAAGATTATTATAATAGGTATATGGGTGGAACAGCAATTAGGCTTATTCGTTTTTTTGCTTTATTTATATCTGTTTTACTACCAAGTATATATATAGCGGTCGTTACCTATCATCCAGAGATGCTACCAACGCCCTTGTTAATTAGTGTAGCAGCAGCTAGGGAGGGGGTACCGTTTCCAGCAATAATTGAAGCATTCTTAATGGAGTTTACCTTTGAAGCTCTAAAGGAAGCTGGGGCCAGAATGCCTAAAGCAATAGGGTCGACGGTTAGTATTGTTGGAGGCCTAATTTTAGGTGAAGCAGCTGTTAGTGCTGGATTAGTTTCACAGCCAATGGTTATCGTCGTAGCTGGCACAGCCATATCTTCATTTGCTATACCAGGCTTTGGTATACATAGTTCTTTACGTTTTATTAGATTTCCTTTTATGATTTTAGCAGGAATATTTGGTTTATATGGCATAATTCTTGGGGGTATGGTAGTTCTTATTCACTTATGCTCGTTACGCTCCTATGGTGTACCTTATATGGCTCCGTTTGCCCCGTTAATAAAAGAGGGACTAAAGGACTCGGTTGTACGAGCTCCTTGGTGGAGTATGAAATTAAGACCTCAAATTATTAATTGGCGCAAACAACGCCGGAACCGGTCTCCAAGACCATCAGCCCCTGTAGTGTTGTTAGTATGTATGTTAAGTGGACTATTATTAACTGGGTGCTGGGATATGGAAGAGATAAATGATCGAGCTATTGTAAATGGCGTAGCGGTAGACTTAGTTGAAGATGAAAATGGCTATCGAATTAAAATGCTAGTACAAATTATTAAGCCTGGAGTCGTGGCTGGAAGCCCAGAAGGTGGTGGCGGAAACGGTGCAGAAGCTACATGGGTAGTTTCTGCTGAAGGTAAAAATGTCAATGACGCTGCACGGAATTTAACGAGATATTCTGGCAGAAATCTTTATTGGTCACACAACTTAATCATTATAGTTAGTGAGGAATTAGCAAAGCAGGGTGTTGGACCTGTTTTGGATTTTTTTGACCGCACACCAGAAAATAGGTTACGCACATGGTTTATAGTAGCAAACGGCACAGATGTAGAGGCCTTGATGAAGGCTACTCCTAATTTAGAGTCGCTATTAGCAGTTGAGGTAGCCTCAATGATTGAAGCAAGGGCAGCAACATCCTTAGCTGCTGCCATATACTTGCGTGATTTTTTGTACTTTTCTGCGATTAACACAAGGGCACCAGTTGCTTCTGCTATAGAAACCTATAATGATATAGACAATAAGACATCGCTACTGATTTCGGGTAGTGCTGTTTTTAAGAATGACAAGTTAATTGACTTTTATGATGAGCTAACTACCCGTGGAATATTGTGGGTTGTAGGAGACGTAAATGGAGGTATAATTACTATAGATTGGGAAGGGTATAGAGATGGTATATCTACAGATATCATTAGAACAAAGACTGCTATAGATACATTTGTAGAAAACGGAAATGTTAGAGTAAACATCAATGTGGAAAAAGAAGGTAATATTACAGAAGTCAAGGATGTTATAGATATATCGAAAATCAAATCATTACGAGAAGTTGAACTGAAAGTATCAGATGAAATAAAGAGAGAGATAAATCTGGCACTGGCTAAAGCTCAGGAACAAACCGCTGATATATTCGGTATAGGAGAAATTATTAGGAGACAGCATCCAAAAGCGTGGCGTACTATAGAAACAAATTGGGAGGATGTTTTTAGCGAAATAGAATTTCAGGTGGAGGTCGAGACCCATTTACGTAGATATGGGGTGACTCAGAATAGGGGAGTTATGTTCGAAGAAAATTAATGCTAACAAATAAATATTTAATGCAGGAAACCTATTTTTAATGTAGAATAACAGAATAAGGTGGAATGCAAACTCCATATCAATATTTAGCTTGGAGGATAGGAGTGAAGTCGTGAAAGAGCTAGGCGGTTTTTTGAAAAGCAAAAGAATTGAAAAGGGAATGGAACTGCAAGAGATTGCAGATATTACTAAAATTAGTGTGCGCTATCTCGAAGGGATTGAGAAGGGCGACTGGTCAATGATGCCTGGGAAGTTTTATGTTAAGGGTTTTATTCGCAGCTATGCTAAGGTCTTACAGGTAGATGTATCATCCTTTTTAGCGGATATAGACCATGAGATAAAACAAGACCAGCTCTCAACGGCACCAATTGCGCCAACAACGACAAAGCCAGTTAAAGCAAATAGGTTTGGTAAGCTCTTTGCTTTATCTTTAGTAATCATACTGATAATTGCAGTTATTGCTACAATAATTCACTATGTATCTAATGTTGAGGGAGACGGAGAAGCTATATCAGAAAATAATAATCAACAAGAAAATACTCAAAATCATGATATCGAATTTGAGGTGTTACCTGAAAAGGAGCAACCGATTACTGAGCCAGAAGTTACGGATGAGCAACAATCAATAATAAATTTTGTAGAACAACAAGAAACAACATATATTTATGAAGTGTCAAACGTGGAGCAGATAGAAATAAGAATAGAAGCAGTACAAGGAGATTGTTGGTACGAAATTCGTACTCCTAATGCTCAAGGGGGAGTAACAGCTACAAATACACTTAGAAATGGAAACACTGATATAGTAGGTAGTGACAACAACACACGTATTCGTTTAGGGAACCCTGGCAATGTAAACTTATATATCAATGACCAACTGATAGAGAAGGAAGCGACCAGTAGTCCTAGAAATTTTCAATTTAACTTTATTAATCAATAAACACCTTTTATAGGTGTTTTTGACACTTTAAAAGGCATATATTATACTGTGAAAAGAATAGATATTGCTTATATTATTTTGGGGGAAAAGTATGGGACAGCTATCAGTTTCAGTAGTCACACTTGGCTGCGCTAAAAACGCCGTCGATTCAGACATAATGAAAGACATTTTAAATTCTAATAGATATAATGTAGAAGAAGATACCAATAAAGCTGAAGTTATAATTATTAATACCTGTGGCTTTATTGAAGCTGCAAAACAAGAGTCTATAAATACAATTTTAGATTTAGCAGACTTAAAGCAGACAGGACAGTTGAAATATTTAATAGTAGCAGGATGTTTAGCACAGAGATACAAAGAAGAGCTTCTACAGGAAATACCAGAAATAGATGGCATAGTTGGGACGGGCAACTTTAGCGACATCCACAATCTTATAGAAGAATGTAAAGCCGGGAAGCGTCCAGCATACACAGGGCACCCGGCCGTTTCCTATGATGAATTTGCTAGTTTTCATAAAAATCGCAAACCTGGCCCAAGCGCATTTGTAAAAATCTCAGAGGGCTGCAATAATCATTGTACATTTTGCATTATTCCGAGCTTAAGAGGCGAATACAGAAGTAGAACTATAGAATCAATTTACGAAGAAGTAGTGGCACTATCGGAAAAAGGAACCAAGGAGATTAATCTTGTTGCTCAAGATTCAAGTCTGTATGGTTTCGATATCTACGGGAAACCAGAGATTGCACAATTACTTAGAAAACTTAATAGTATAGATGGAATCGAATGGATACGTTTATTGTACACATATCCTGGCAATTTAGACGATGAACTTATCGATGCTATAGCTGATTTGCCTAAGGTATGCAAATATGTAGAGATACCTTTGCAGCATAGCGAGCCAAAGGTTTTAAAACTTATGAATAGACCAGGTCAAAATAAAGACATTAAGCAATTAATTTCATCATTGCGTAACCGTATTCCTGATGTAACTATTAGAACCACTATCATAGTTGGATTCCCGAATGAATCTAATGAGGATTTTGAAAATCTAAAACAGTTTGTTGCTGAAACACAATTTGATCGACTAGGTGTATTCACATACTCCAAAGAAGAAGGTACAGCAGCTGCTAAACTTACTGGACATATTGAACATGGTATAAAAGAAAAACGAGCAGCAGAAATTATGGAGATTCAACGTAAAATCACTGAATTAAGGAATAGTAGGCATATTGGCAAAGTATTACCTGTATTGATAGAACGTGCAGAGGCGGGTAATACCTTTGTCGGTCGGACGCAGTATGATGCGCCTGAAATCGATAGTGAAATTTACGTAACGGGTGAGTCTATACAGGTAGGTGAAATAGTACCTGTTAAGATTACCCATGCCCTAGATTTTGATTTTTCCGGGGAGGTACAATATGTTAAACCTAGCAAATAAAATAACATTAACCCGGATTATTTTGGTGCCAATTGTAATGCTGTTTTTACTAGTTAGCTTCGATTTTGGTAGGATTTCAATTTTCGGTGTATCTACGGCACTGAATGAAATTATCGCAGCATTAGTTTTTATTCTAGCGGCTAGTACAGATGGCTTAGATGGGTATATTGCTCGCAAGAAAAAAATGGTTACTAACCTAGGGAAGTTTTTAGATCCTTTAGCTGACAAGCTTCTCATATCAGCAGCACTCATATCTTTGGTTGAAATGGGTCGACTAGAAGCATATGTCGCAGTTATTATCATTAGCAGAGAGTTTGCAGTAACGGGGTTAAGGCTAGTTGCTGCTGCTGATGGTCATGTAATATCTGCAAGTAAGCTTGGTAAACTTAAAACTGTAGCGCAAATTGTCGCAATCGTATTATTAATTCTTAATAATTTTCCATTTAACCATATAGGAATACCGTTAGATCAAATATCTTTATTTGTAGCTGTAATTGTAACTATAGTTTCAGGGATTGATTATTTTTATAAAAACAGACAGGTTATTATAAAAAAATCATAGTGGAGGAAATTTCTTGAAAACAGAAATTATTGCTGTTGGTACTGAATTATTGTTAGGACAAATTACAAATACAAATGCTCAATATTTATCTAGGAAATTGGCGGAATATGGATTTGATGTATACTATCATTCTGTTGTAGGTGACAACAGCGAAAGATTAACAGATGCATTAGAAATCGCCAGCGCCCGCTCTCAATTGATTATTTTGACAGGTGGACTAGGGCCAACGGATGATGATCTTACTAAAGAAACATTAGCAAGCTATGTTAGACAGCCTTTAGTTATTCATGGGCAGTCATTAGAACAAATTAAGCAGTTTTTTCTAATGAGAAAAAAACAAATGCCAGCAACTAACACTAAGCAGGCTTTAATTATTGAAGGGTCGATTCCTTTATATAATAATCTTGGCACTGCTCCTGGACTTTTATATGAGCATAGCGATAGGTTATATGCGTTATTACCAGGCCCACCTCGGGAGCTTAAATCCATGTTTGAACACGAGCTATTACCTAATTTACTAAGATCAACTTTCTATAAACAAACAGCTACAATCTATTCCCATGTATTACGCTTTTTAGGTATTGGCGAATCTGCCCTAGTAGAGAAAATTGATGATTTATTAAAAGAGCAGAGCAATCCAACGATAGCCCCTCTATGCAGTGAAATGGAGGTCACGCTTAGGATTACAGCAAAGGCTGTAAACTTAGAAAAAGCTAAGGAACTGATTGAGCCAATTAAACAAGAAATAACCCAGCGATTAGCTGAGTACTATTATGCTGATAATGATAAAACCCTTCTTGATGTTCTGCATACGAAGCTACTCCAATATAAACGCACAATTGCTATTGCAGAAAGCTGTACAGGCGGTCTTCTAAGCAGTTTTATGACAAGCTTACCTGATAGCTCAAAGTATTTTATACAGGGAATAGTGTGTTATAGTAATAAGGCTAAACAACAACTTGGAATTACTTCAGAAATGTTAAAAGAACACGGGGCTGTTAGTAGTCCAGTCACTGAAGGCTTAGCAGAATTAATAAGAAAGAAATCACAGGCAGATTATGGCATTAGCATTACTGGTTTAGCTGGACCAGCAGGCGCTGAAGCTGAGAAACCAATAGGCTTGGTATACATAAGTGTGTCTTCTGGTAATACCATAGTGACTGAAAAGCATTTATTTAATGGTGATAGAGAAACAATTCGTATGCGTGCAATTAAAGCTGCGCAATATTTACTACTGAAACAATTAGAAGAAAAGGTGAGATAATTGACTATGAGGTTTGAAGATTTAGGAATTGATAGTAGAATTTTAAGTGCGTTAAACGAAATGGGCTTTGAAGAGCCTACACCAATTCAAGCAAAGTGCGTTCCTATAGTTCTTGAGGGACGAGATGTTCTTGGACAAGCTCAAACAGGTACAGGTAAAACTGCAGCCTTTGGTATTCCGTTAATACAAAAGGTAGATGAGAGAAGTAGAAATGTTCAGGCTTTAATTCTTACACCTACAAGAGAGTTAGCTATTCAAGTTGCTGGTGAAATTCGTAAAATAGGAAAACAAAAAAACATCCGTCCATTACCAATCTATGGTGGTCAGCTCATTGGACATCAGATACGCGCATTAAATCAGGGTGCACAAATTGTAGTAGGTACTCCTGGTAGAATACTAGACCACCTACGAAGAAATACACTAAAGCTAGATGACGTGAAAACATTAATATTAGATGAAGCTGACGAAATGCTAGACATGGGTTTCATTGAAGACATAGAAAAAATCATAAAATCAACTCCAGAAAACAGGCAAACACTATTATTTTCAGCAACAATGCCTTATGAGATAAAGCATTTATCAAAAAAATATATGAGAAATTTAACTAATATATCTATCGCTAAAGGCGATGTTACAGTGCCTTTGATTGAGCAATTATACTATAAGGTTTTAGAGCGTGATAAGTTAGAAAGCTTTTGTAGGATTTTAGATCAAGAAGAGCTAGAACTAGGAATTGTCTTTTGCCGTACCAAAAAGGGTGTAGATGAATTAGCAGATACCCTACAGGATCGTGGTTATTTAGCAGAGGGTTTACATGGTGATTTATCGCAAGCACAACGTGATAAAGTAATGCATAAGTTCCGTGACGGCTCAATTGAATTATTAATTGCAACTGATGTAGCTGCAAGGGGTATTGATGTAGAGAATGTAAGTCACGTTATTAATTATGATATACCACAAGACCCAGAGTCTTATGTACATAGGGTTGGTCGTACAGGTCGTGCTGGGAGAAAAGGCATTGCAATAACCTTGGTTACTCCTAGGGAAATTAAGCAGCTTCTAGCAATTCAAAAGCAAACAAAGGTTACTCTGAATTCTAAAGAAATTCCATCGTTAGAAGAGGTTGCAAATAAGCAGAAACAGCAATGGAAAGAGAAATTAACCGACTGCATTGAGAAAAATGATTTACAGAATTACATCGAAAGCTTGGAAGATTTAATAAATAGATATGGTGCAGTTAATGTAGCTGCTGCTGCAATGAAAATAACTGTTGATAGTACAAGTAACAAAATCGAAATGCAGACTTATGATTTTGGTGATACTGGTGGCGAAAAGGGTATGGTTCGCTTCTTTATCAATGTGGGCAAGAATGGTGAATTCACACCTAAATACGTAATTGAATTATTAAAAGAACATGCTGGAATAGATACTAATTTTGTTGGGAAAATAAATATCTTTGACCGCTTCACATTTGTAGAAGTTGCAGAAGATCAGGCGCCATTTGTTTATGAGGCATTTAGAAATACAAGGGTTAAAGGCAAAAGAATCAACGTAGAGCCAGCAAAGCCGAGAAGTTTTAATCGATAGTAACATGGATAACTTTTAATACCAAAAAAAGTACAATTTGTACTTTTTTTTTTATATATTATCGTGTACAATAGACAAGTATCGAACTTTTGTTCCAGATTATATAGTGGGAAATACATATTATGGAGAATATTAGGAGGTTATAGAATGAGTGATCGTAAGCAAGCGCTTGAAATGGCATTAAAGCAGATTGAGAAACAATTCGGTAAAGGCTCTGTTATGAAATTGGGCGAATCTACTTCTAGTCAAGTAGAGACGAGCTCATCTGGCTCTTTAGCTTTAGATATTGCCTTAGGCATAGGAGGATTTCCGAAAGGTAGGGTTATTGAAATCTTCGGTCCTGAATCATCAGGTAAAACAACTGTTGCCCTTCATTCAATTGCTGAAGTACAGAAAAACGGTGGACAAGCCGCCTTTATCGACGCAGAACATGCGTTAGATCCTGTTTACGCTAAAAATTTAGGTGTAAATACTGAAGAATTACTTTTATCACAACCAGATACGGGAGAACAAGCTCTAGAAATTGCAGAGGCACTCGTTCGTAGCGGTGCTGTAGATATAATTGTAATCGACTCTGTGGCAGCTTTAGTGCCAAGAGCTGAGATTGAAGGTGAAATGGGAGATTCGCACGTAGGACTTCAGGCGAGGTTGATGTCACAAGCACTACGTAAACTTTCAGGTGCCATTAGCAGATCTAAAACATTAGCAATTTTTATTAACCAGATTCGTGAAAAAGTTGGTGTTATGTTCGGTAACCCTGAAGTTACACCAGGTGGACGTGCTTTAAAATTCTACTCGAGTGTACGTTTAGACGTAAGGAGAACAGAGTCAATTAAGCAAGGAAATGATGTCGTTGGTAATAGAGTAAAAATCAAGGTAGTTAAAAATAAGGTTGCTCCACCATTCAAGCAGGCAGATGTTGATATTATGTACGGTGAAGGTATTTCTAGAGAAGGAAGCTTATTAGATATAGGAACGGATTTAGATGTTGTTAACAAAAGTGGTGCGTGGTATTCATTTGATAATGAGCGATTAGGGCAAGGTAGAGAGAATGCTAAAATCTTCTTAAAAGAAAATCCTGCAATTGCTAATCAAATTAATAAGCGAATAAGAGATCATTATAATTTGCAAACAGTTTCGACAGAAGAAGATGAGCTACAAGAACAAATTTAGAGAAAATGGCTTTAAATTTATATTTCTTGACAAGTATTGTGACAAATAATACAATGAAGGTGCGTATTTCTGTTTCGTGTTATATATTAGGTTTAATTTAGTTCAAGATAAAATAGCTTTTTGAAAAGTGTTTTTTAAAAATCCTATGCGACCTTTTACCAAGACAAATCATTTATACCTATTATAAGTTTGGTAATTGGAGGAGGTTAGACCTAATGGATATACCAATAGGGATAGGTCTAATAATACTAGTTGCAGTATCTGTTGTAGCATTTGTTATAGGGTTTTTTGTGAGAAAATCAATTGCAGAAGCTAAGATATCTAGCGCCGAAGAAGCAGCTAAAAATATTTTAGAAAATGCAAAAAAGGAAGTAGAAGCTACAAAGAAAGAAACAATTCTAGAGGCTAAAGATGAAGCTCACAAAATTCGCACAGAAGCTGAACGAGACATGCGAGAAAGGCGTAAAGAATTAGATCGCTTAGAACGCAGAATATTGCAAAAAGAAGAAACATTAGACCGTAAAGTAGAGCAAGTTGAAAAGAAAGAAGACGTTTTAGCTAATAAAGAGCGCAAAGTAACAGAATTGGAAGAACAAATACAGACTAAGCTTGATGAGCAAATAACTGAATTAGAACGTATTTCGGGATTAACTCAGAAGGAAGCGAAAGACATTATCCTTAACAAAGTTGAAAGCGAAATTCGTTATGAAACAGCTATGTTGATTAAGGATATTGAATTACAGGCAAAGGAAGAGGCACATAAAAAGGCTAGAGAAATTATATCTATTGCCATTCAAAGATGTGCTGCAGACCATGTTGCTGAATCGACAGTTTCTGTAGTTGCACTTCCAAACGATGAGATGAAGGGCCGAATAATTGGTAGGGAAGGTCGCAATATTAGAACCCTAGAAGCTTTAACAGGCATAGATTTGATTATTGACGATACCCCTGAAGCTGTCATTTTATCTGGTTTTGAGCCGATTCGCAGAGAGATTGCACGAGTTGCTTTAGAGAAGCTTGTGGCTGATGGTAGAATCCACCCTGCGAGAATTGAAGAAATGGTCGAGAAAGCGACCAAAGAAGTCGATGAAAGAATTCGTGAAGAAGGTGAACAAGCTACATTTGACACTGGAGTTCACGGACTTCATCCAGAATTAATTAAATTACTAGGTAGATTAAAGTTCCGTACTAGTTATGGACAAAATGTATTAAAGCATTCTACAGAAGTTGCACATTTAGCAGGCTTAATGGCTGCAGAACTAGGTGTAGACGTTAAACTAGCAAAAAGAGCAGGATTACTACATGATATCGGTAAAGCAATTGACCATGAAACTGAAGGTTCACATGTAGAAATAGGAATTGATATAGCTAAAAGATACAAAGAGCCTAAAGAAGTAATTAACAGCATAGCTTCTCACCATGGTGAAGTAGAGGCTGAAAGTATTACAGCTGTATTAGTATCAGCAGCAGATGCATTATCTGCAGCTAGACCTGGAGCACGAAGAGAAACATTAGAGTCTTATATTAAGAGGTTGGAAAAGCTAGAAGCAATTGCTGATAATGTCGAAGGAGTAGAAAAATCCTACGCAATTCAAGCTGGACGTGAATTAAGAATTATAGTTCGTCCAGATAGAATTGACGATGTTGAGTCAGTAAATGTTGCTAGGGAGATTAAAAAGCAAGTAGAAGCTGATTTAGATTATCCAGGACAAATAAAAATAACCGTGATACGCGAAACACGAGCAGTTGAATATGCTAAATAAGGTGGCTTAGGTCACTTTATTTTTTTCCATAAATATTAGTATTTATTAGAAAGAGGCTTAAAGGTGAAAATTTTATTTATAGGTGACATTGTCGGAAACCTGGGTTTAAAAGCAGTTTCAGAATATTTGCCGTATTTAAAAGATAAAAACCAATTTGATTTTATCATTGCAAATGCAGAGAATAGTGCACCAAATGGTCGTGGTATCACAAAGCAAGCAGTAAGTGTGTTAACTAATATTGGGGTTAACACATTAACCATGGGAAACCATACCTGGGATCACGACGATATCTATGAAATTATTGATAAAAAAAATTATAATATAATCAGACCAGCTAACTATCCAACAGCATTGCCTGGTAGAAGCTATATAACAGTCAAACTTGGCAATAAAAACGTCACTGTAATCAACCTATGTGGTCAAACGTTTATGGACTCTTTTAATTGTCCTTTTGCTGCCATAGATGATCTTTTGGCAAAAATACCAAAAGATCACTATATTATAGTGGATTTCCATGCTGAGGCGACATCTGAGAAAATAGCTATGGGTAGATATCTAGCAGGCAAGGTTAGTGCTGTATTCGGTACACATACACATGTCCAAACAAGTGATGCTCAATTAATTAAGGAGCATACAGGATATATTACAGATGTAGGGATGACTGGGTGTAGATCTGGGGTTATTGGTATGGAAGCAGAGGCTGTATTAAAAAGATTCAGATTAAAAATACCAGTAAAAATTAATGTTGATAGTAATTCTAGCTCATGGCAATTTTCAGCTGTTATAATAGAGCTTGCAAAGGGTTCAACATCAGCTCGGGAAATTAAATCGATATACGAAGTTTCATAAATCAAGCAATATTAAAAATAATGCTCACAAAATTTGTATTATTTAGAGTTTTTTACGCTATAGAAGAAGGAATAATTGTCAAGTGACTAGAATATAGATTGAAATGGTAGATATCTAACATACTAGAGGAGGTTCTAATTATGGAGGTATTAAAAGTTTCAGCAAAGTCGAATCCTAATTCTGTAGCAGGTGCTCTTGCTGGTGTTCTGCGCGAAAGTGGAGCAGCAGAGCTACAGGCCATTGGCGCTGGGGCAATTAATCAAGCAGTTAAGGCTGTAGCGATTGCACGAGGTTTCGTAGCTCCTAGTGGTATTGATTTAGTTTGTGTTCCCGCATTTACTGATATCATAATTGACGGGGAAGAACGTACAGCAATTAAATTAATTATAGAGCCTAGATAATAGCATAAAGGACCTGCTTATTCACTTCAATGAATAGACAGGTCTTTTTTTGTTTTATATTATATAATTTTATTAGGGGTGATTAGATGTTTGCTGATGGACATTGCGACTACTTGTATAAGTTAGATAATAAAGAGGTAGCCGTTGCTACTATACCAAACTTAATAAGCTCAAAAATTATACTGCAGAACTTTGCTATATTTGTAGAGCCACAGAAAAACCTATCAATAGCTACTAACAAAGTATTGAGACAAGTAATGTTATTTCAACGAAATGTTGTTAATGCTAATAATGTTATACAACTTAAATATAGCAACCAACTAAAGAATATTAAACACTATCTTAATAATAAAATGCTAGCAATTTTGGCATTAGAAGGCTGCGATACAATTCTGCCCGATAATAATTTATTTGATATATTATGGGATAATGGGACTCGGATATTTGGGCTGACTTGGAACAAAGATAATCATTTTGCCACTAGCTGTACAACAATTACGAACGAGGGGTTATCTTTAGCGGGTAAAGAATTTATTAATCATTTAATTAAAAAAAACGGAATAATAGATGCTTCACATTTGTCTGAAAGATCATTTTGGGATATTGTTAATTTAGAGAATAAGCCAGCGTTAATAGCTAGTCATTCAAATTGTGCAAAAATATGTAATCACATAAGAAATATCTCGAATGAACAAATTAAAGCTATTATAAAAATGCAGGGTGTTATAGGAATTAATTTTGTACCTATGTTTTTAAATAATTCAGCAAGGGATGCAAGTATTATGGATGTGATTAAACATATAGACCTTATATTAGAGCTCGGTGGAGAAGATAACATAGCAATTGGTTCCGATTACGACGGTGCAAGGTTAATAAAGGAACTAGAAAACCCAGAAAAATTATATTTATTAAAGGATAGGCTTGCTAAAATATATAGCAAGGAGCTTGTTGATAAAATAACCCACTTAAATTGGATACAATTTATGATAAAGAACTTGCCAGAAGATAATTCACCAGAAAATAATTAACAAAGGAAGAATTTATATGACAGTAGATTTACATATTCATACGACGAAATCAGATGGACTAAGAACACCAGAACAAACCGTGCTTGAAGCAGTGTCAAAAAAAATGAAAGCAATTGCAATAACAGATCATGATATAACTTTAGGGGTTGAAGAAGCGATTAAAATAGCAGAAAACTACGAGCTAAAAGTTATTCCAGGTGTTGAAATTAATAGCTGCTGGCAGGGTGAAGAGATTCATATACTAGGTTATTACATTGACACTTCGAATGATAGGTTACAATCGAAGCTGTCAATCATTAGAAAGTCGAGAGAGGAAAGAGCAAGTAGGATAATATGTCGGCTGCAGGAATTGAATTACGAGATTTCACTAGAAGAGGTTATAAATTTAAAAGGTATAGGAACAATTGGCAGGCCACATATTGCTAGGCTTTTAGTTAGAAAGGGATACTTTAGAAATACCAACGAAGCTTTTGACAAATTACTATCACCTGGTAAAGCTGCATACGTCGATAGGTTACGACTGGAACCACAGGAAGCTATTGAATTAATTCATAATGCTAAAGGACTAGCAGTTGTAGCTCACCCTGGATTATATGATAATGCGATAGATTGGGGTTACTTTGCAGAACTTGGGCTAGATGGAATTGAGGTCTATCACAGTAAACATGACTATAGAAAAACTGAAAAGTACAAAGATATTGCGACCAAATTTTCTTTGCTAGAAACAGGTGGATCAGATTGTCATGGTATTGGTACAAGCTCTATTTTGAATTTGTTAAAATTACCATACGAGATTGTAGATAGACTAGAAGCTGCTAAGATGGATAGTTTGAAATAATAACAAACGATTTTAAGGAAAAACACATAGGATATTAAAAACCCACTTATTGAAATTGGAGTCTTGATAAAGCCGTAGAGATTACTAGAAGAGAGGTGGAGTATTTGTCAGTTAATAAAAAAGTATTTATCAATCATAACTGGTGTAAACAGTGTGGAATATGTGTTCATCTATGTCCAAAGGCAGTATTAGAGTTAAGGGATGGTAAGTTGCTAGCCTCCAAAGAAGAAAAATGTATCCAATGTATGATGTGTCAAAACCATTGTCCGGATTTTGCCATTGAAATAAAGGAGGAAAAAGCTAAATGAAGGATATAGAGCTTATACAGGGTAATGAAGCATGCGTTGAAGCTGCTTTGAAGGCTGGTATAGACTTCTATGCTGGTTATCCGATATCACCATCGACAGAAATTACCGAGCTATTTGCCCAAAAGCTAATACCATTAGGAAAAAAGTTTATTCAAATGGAGGACGAAATCGCTAGTATGGCAGCTATAATCGGTGCTTCTCTTACTGGGAAAAAAGTAATGACTGCAACTAGTGGACCTGGTTTTACATTAATGCAAGAGAATATAGGCTTTGCAGCAGCCACGGAAACACCTTGTGTAGTAATTAATGTACAAAGGGCTGGTCCGAGTACTGGCTTACCAACTACTCCTGCCCAGGGAGATATGATGCAAGCACGCTGGGGGTCACATGGTGACTATTCGATAATTGCATTAGTTCCATATTCGGTAAGAGAGTGCTTTGATTTAACAGTCAGGGCCTTTAATCTAGCAGAAAAGTATCGAACTCCTGTAATTGTGTTAATGGACGAAATTATAGGCCATATGCGAGAGAATGTAAAACTGCCAGACACTGTTAACGTTGTTAATAGGGCAAAACCTGTTGAAACTCCTGACGACCATATCCAATATAAGAACACAGAGGATTTAGTCCCTCCAATGGCAACTCTTGGCACAGGGTATAAGTTTCATGTCACGGGCTTAACTCACGATGAACAAGGCTTTCCGACCAGCAATCCAACTACAATTGAAAAATTTATTACAAGAATTAATGAAAAAATACATGCAAATTATGATGACATAGTAGATGTTCAAGAGCATGACACTGAAGATAGTGAATATTTGTTTTTTTGCTATGGATCTGCTGCAAGATCATGCTACAAAGCATATAAGTTAGCTAGAGAGCAGGGAATCAAAGTAGGCATCATGAGACCTCGTACTATTTGGCCGTTTCCCAAAAAGCATTTACAAGGGTTAAAACATTCTTCAATAAAAAAAATTATAGTGCCAGAACTAAACAGAGGTCAAATTGTGCGTGAAGTCGAAGCGTCTGTTACTGGTATAGAAGTGATACCAGTTAATAAATACAATGGTGAACTATTTACCCCACAAGAACTCTTAGATGTGCTTAAGGGGGTGCGATAGATGAACTCAAAAATTTTAAAGCACTTACGCCAGGATAAGTTACCACACATATGGTGCCCAGGCTGTGCCCATGGGATAGTATTAAGATCATTACTTGAAGCAATAGACAACACAGGTCTTAACACTTCAAAGACCGTTATCGTAGCTGGTATTGGCTGTGCTTCTAGGGCCTCAGGGTATTTAGACTTTGATACAGTTCATACCGTTCATGGAAGGGCAATCCCCTACGCTACTGGTATCAAATTAGCAAACCCCGAGCTAAAAGTTATTGTTATTACTGGGGACGGAGATGCCACAGCCATCGGCGGAAATCATCTTATACATGGAATTAGAAGAAACATTGATATAACAACTGTTATATTTAATAATAACGTCTACGGAATGACAAGCGGTCAATATTCACCAACTACTCCATCAGGAGCATGGGCTGCAACATCACCATATGGACATCTAGATCGACCTTTTGATATTTGTGAATTAGCCATAGGTGCAGGGGCAACGTATGTTGCGAGAGGAACGGCGTATCATCAAACACAGTTGACTAAATTAATTGAGAAAGGTATAAAACACAATGGTTTTGCTGTCATAGACGCTCTAAGCACATGTCCGACCTACTTTGGAAGAAAAAATAAAAGAGGCACTGCAGCAGATATGATTACATGGTTTAAAGAAAATACAATTACTGTCAAGGCAAACTCAGTAAATGATATTAACCAAAATAAAGATGATAATAGCAAAATGAAAATAGGTGAATTTAGAAATATAAATGATGTTCCTGAGTTTACTAATGAATATCAAAAGCTTATTACACAAGTTATGAAGGGGGAATAAAATTGAGGTGGGAAATCAGACTGTCTGGCACTGGGGGGCAGGGTTTAGTTTTAGCTGGAGTAATCTTAGCCTCCGCCAGTAGTCTAGCTGGTAAAAATGTAGTTCAAACACAAACCTATGGACCTGAGTCTCGAGGCGGTTCTAGTAAGTCAGAAGTAATAATAGATGAAGAAGAAATTGATTATCCAAAAGTCCTCCTCCCTAACGTTTTATTAGTACTTTCTCAGTCTGCTTTGGATAAGTATGCAAAATGTATTGATAATCAAGGAGTCATAATTACTGATAGCAGCTTAAATACTTCTGATTTCAGGAATGAATTGACAACACTATACAAAGTCCCAATCATTAAAACAGCAAAAGAAGTTATAGGAAAAAGTATAGTTACGAACATGGTAGCTTTAGGAGCTTTAATCCGCGCAACGAATATTGCAAGTAAAGAATTGTTATATAAAGCAATGAAAAGCTATGTACCAGTTGGAACAGAGAATTTAAATAAAAAAGCAATTGATATTGGATACGAACTTATTGATAAAAACTAAATACAAATATTAAAAACTGAAAAAATCTTAGCAAAACATTAATTAGCTTGTTCTATTATTAGGTATACCTCATATACTTTAGCGAATGGGATTTTGCGCTAAGGAGGGTATATTTGTGGAAAAGATTGATATTTTTAAAGATATTGCAGAACGCACAGGTGGAGACGTATATTTAGGAGTAGTTGGCCCAGTCAGAACAGGCAAATCAACTTTTATTAAAAAGTTTATGGAGCTTCTTGTGTTACCGAAGATAGAAAACCAAGCAAGTCGTCAGAGGGCACAAGACGAACTGCCTCAAAGTTCAGCAGGTAAAACTATTATGACAACTGAGCCAAAGTTTATTCCAAACAATGCAATAACAATTGAAGTGGAAGAAAACTTGAACATTAATGTTAGGGTCGTTGATTGTGTTGGTTACGCCGTAGAAGGTGCAAAAGGGTATGAGGATGATGAGGGCAACCCAAGAATGACAAATACACCATGGTATGAAGATCCAATTCCTTTTCATGAAGCGGCAGAAGTTGGAACACGCAAGGTAATTGCTGAGCATGCAACATTAGGAGTTGTAGTTACTACAGATGGTACAATAACTGATATCCCTAGGGATAATTATATTGAGGCCGAACAAAGAGTTGTTAATGAATTAAAAGAAGTTGGCAAACCATTCGTTATGATTGTGAATTCTGTTAAACCATTGAGCGATGAAACACAAGCATTAGTAAGTGAACTAAAAGAAAAATACGACATACCTGTATTGGCTATGAGTTGTGCTATGATGGATAAGCAGGATGTTTACAGAACTTTAAAAGAAGTACTTTTTGAATTCCCTGTAACAGAAGTTAATGTTAATTTACCTAGCTGGGTTATGGTTTTGGATCAGGACCATTGGCTCCGAAAAAATTTTGAAGATTGCATTAGCCATTCATTAAATGATATTAAGAGAATACGTGATGTCGATCGGGTTGTAACTGCTTTAGCAGAAGAAGAGTTCGTTGAAAAGGCGAGCTTAGCAAACCTTATGATGGGTCAGGGCTCCGTAGACATTGATTTATACGCCCCTGATGAATTATACGACCAAGTGTTAACAGAAATTGTAGGAGTAGAAATTCAAGGTAAAGACGACCTTCTGAAGCTAATGAAAGAGCTAACATATGCGAAGAAGGAATATGACCAAATCGCTGGAGCGTTAGCAATGGTTAAATCAACTGGTTATGGTGTTGCTTCTCCAAGTATTGAAGATATGGAACTTCAAGAGCCTGAGTTAATAAGACACGGTTCAAGATTTGGTGTTCGTTTGAAGGCGACTGCACCAAGTATTCATATGATAAAGATAAATGTAGAATCAGAATTTGCACCAATTATAGGATCGGAGAAACAAAGTGAAGAACTAGTTAGATACCTAATGCAAGACTTCGAAGAGAATCCTTTGAAGATATGGCAGTCTGACATTTTTGGACGCTCGTTGGCTGATGTGGTCAAAGAGGGTATTCAGGCTAAACTATCACTAATGCCAGAAAATGCAAGATACAAATTTAAGGATACATTAGAGAGAATTATTAACGAGGGAAGTGGCGGATTAATCGCTATTATACTCTAAAATAGCAAGTACTAAAGGAGCACAAGATACCGTGCTTCTTTTTTCTATTATGGTAATAAAGTAGTGATTTACTGCTGGTTTTGTCATATTTTGTTGAATTTTATGAAGTCTATGGTATAATCATTTTTGATTCAAAGCTTTTATAAGCAGCAATATTATGCTTAAGCTTTTGTGGAAGGGGGGAAATAGTATGAACAAAACAGAACTAATTGCTAAAGTGGCAGAAGCAACAGAATTAACTAAAAAAGATGCAGGTAAGGCAGTAGATGCAACATTAGAAGCTATCTCTCAAGCACTAGCTAGTAATGATAAAGTACAATTAATAGGTTTTGGAAACTTTGAAGTTAGGGAACGCGCAGCTAGAAAAGGTCGCAATCCACAAACTGGCAAAGAAATTGAGATTCCTGCAAGCAAGATGCCAGCATTTAAAGCAGGGAAACAACTGAAAGATGCAGTTAACTAATTTTTGTAGAATTTACATATTCAAGTACTACAATTGAATTAATGAAAAGCAGAGGTATAGAGCCTCTGCTTTTCTAATTTTCTTTTTTTTACTAGAATATGTATACTGTATAATAAGTATAAAAAAGCAGATTAAAATAAAGGAGTATAATATGGAAAAGTTTGATTTAAACAAAATTGAAAAAGCTGTAACTATGATTCTTGAAGCAGTTGGAGAAGATGTTAATCGAGAAGGGCTGATTGATACACCTAAAAGGGTGGCAAAAATGTATAAGGAGATTTTTGCAGGATTACATGAAGACCCATCAGAGCACTTAAATACAATCTTTTCTGAAAATCACGAGGAATTAGTAATTGTTAAAGACATACCGTTTTACTCTTTATGTGAACATCATTTAGTTCCCTTCTTTGGGGTGGCTCATGTTGCATACATTCCAACTGGTGGAAAGGTAACGGGCTTAAGTAAATTAGCAAGGGTTGTCGAAGTGGTAACAAAGCGACCACAATTGCAGGAACGTATAACAACTACAGTTGCTAATACAATAGTTGATAAAATTAAACCTTTGGGAGTAGCTGTAGTTATTGAAGCAGAACATATGTGTATGACGATGAGAGGGGTTAAAAAACCTGGATCGAAAACGATTACATCTGCAGTAAGAGGAATTTTTGAAACAGATATAGCACTCCGTTCTGAAGCCTTTAGTTTAATCAAGGGCTAGAAAATTACAATAACATTATATAAATATTACATTTACTTTAAATAGCTTTAAATACGAGCCTTTGCTTTTATTAACCATTTACTAGATTGCCGAAATAATGTATGTTGTTATAAAGGTGGTGTCTTTATAAAATGAGCAAGAGAAACCCTTTATTATTAATCATGGCTATAATTGTTATTATGGTGTTATTACATACATTTAGTGTAGCAGAAGCTTTGGAATTGCAACATGAATTTCATTCGTCAGAAGGAATAGTCTATAAAAGCTATTCCAAAGAATGGGCTACCGAGGTGAAACTTAAGGCGTTACATACTGAGTTATTGAGAAACCAGCATGGAGAAGAAATACGTGCCTTAAGTGCAGTAATCATTTACCCAGATTTTCCAGATCATAACCGTAACAAGTTAGGATCATATCAATTAGCATATCGTCTAGACAATGGTAAATACGAAGTTTTATCAGATAATATTATATCTCTATATGGTGGCAATACTTTTACTAATGTAGAGGATGTTGCTAGAACATTATCAAGGCAATATGGTAAACATTTTACGCAGTATCATATATTAAAGAATGAAAATATTCTACTGTCGAATCAAGGATATAACTCAAAATATGCTCAGTTGAGACAATTAAATAACATTGATCAGAGGTCTAATTCAAAATGGAATATTGAAGAACTAGCAGCTGACGACTATGTACAGTTATTTGGTTCTCCATTGGCTAGAAAGCATTATTTATTTAGCAATATGATTGATGAATTTGAGAAAAGTCCTACAACTTGGCAACAGCCTATGACAGCTAGACATATGTTTAATTTAATGCCACAACAAAACTTAAACATTCCTTTAGCGCTAGAGGTAAGTGGATTAAGGGAATATTTTATTCAGTTGGGCAACTTGACTGGTAATAGAGTAAGACCATTAATAAATAAACCGACGCTTTATGTTCAAGAAATAAAGCGGGTAACAAATCAAAATAATTCATTACAGTTAACTTTTGCTTGGGATACCGTTGCTAATCCTAGCCAAAGGTTAAATTATACATTAGTTACATATGGTGACTTCGATGCATTTCCATTTCCAATTGTTACATATCAGAATAATAGCTCAAGCGAGAACCAACTAACCGCGCGATATGGGACAGTTGTAGCCAGAGATCAGAACATGATTTATTTTAACAAACATCTAGGTTTTTATGGGAAAAAGACATTTAGATTATTTGTTAGCGATATGAGTGGTAATATGATATCCTCGAATGAACTTACATTAGATTTGAGTCAAAACCCAATCAATATAATTAATAATAATTTACAGATTACTGATGTATCTAATGATCATTGGGCGTATGATAATATTACTATAGCTAATGGATATAGATTTATAAGGGGTTACCCTGATTTAACGTTTAGACCAAATCAATACGTAACTAGGGCAGAATTATTAGCTATATTAAATCGTGTAAACCAATTCAGTAAGTTAACAAATAGTCAAACCCAGACACAGATAGTCGGCGGAAGTCATTGGGGCGTACCTGTGTTGAACGAAGCGATTAGCTCTAATATTGTGCGAACAGAACACTATGGAGCACAGTATGAACTGTTTGTGTATGATGAATATATTACGAGAGAAGAGGTTGCAATGTTATCGGCGCAGTTATTAAGGGCCAAAGGATTCCAGCAGCTACCGAATGCGCGTAATTTTACTGACATACAAAATTCAAGCTATCGAGATGAAATTCGTTTGATTTCTAGCTATCAAATTGTACAAGGCTTCCCAGATAATAGCTTTCGCCCAAAAGAGTTTATAACTAGGGCACAGGCTACAGTGATAGCAAATCAGCTTTTTCAACAAATACGCAATAACTAATTTATAGTATGTTACTGGAGGTTCTTATAGATGAAATTTGTTAGGTTTCAACTTAAGAATAAAGTGATGAATGGCATTATTGAGGACGATTTAATTAGAGAGATAGATGGTACATTTTATGATGATTACTCATTGACGAATGATTATTATAAAATATCAGAAGTTAAATTATTATCGCCAGTTCAACCATCAAAAATAGTAGCTATAGGTGTTAACTATAGAGATCATGGTGAAGAAATGAATATTAAACCACCGTCTGAACCAATTGTCTTTCTAAAGCCGCCTTCTGCAATAATTGGCCAGGAGGATGATATAATACATCCATCTATGGCGAATAGAGTTGACTATGAAGGGGAATTGGCAATTGTAATTGGAGCACAAGCTAAAGACATCACTAAAGAACGGGCAGATGAGTATATCTTAGGTTATACGATTTGTAATGATGTAACGGCCCGTGACCTACAGGCTAAAGACAATCAGTGGACACGTGCAAAAGGTTTCGATACATTTGCTCCAATAGGACCTTGGATAGTGAATGATTTAGGCTATAATAATTTGCATATTGAGACACGCTTAAATGGTAAAGTTGTACAGCAGGCAAACACGAATCAAATGATATTTAAAGTAGACGAATTAGTAGAATATATATCACAAATAATGACATTATTACCTGGAGATATTATAATTACTGGCACATCATCTGGTATTGGGCCCATGCAAAAAGGTGATATTGTAGAAATAGAAGTAGAAGGAATCGGAATATTAAAAAATTATAATCGCTAAAAAAAGAAACCCTGCAAAACAAGGTTTCTCGTGGTCGGAATAGCGGGATTTGAACCCACGACCTCACCCACCCCAAGGGTGCGCGCTACCAGGCTGCGCCATATCCCGAAAATTTACGATTGTATATGAATTATACAATACAAAAAAAGGTGTTGCAATGAGTGAAAGAAGAAAAACAAAACATATAAATGAAGCATTTACATGTGAAAATTGTGATGCTGAAGTGCCACCGATTATAGGCGGCGGATGTAGAAACCACTGTCCCTTTTGTTTAGTGTCAAAGCATGTAGATAATATACCAGGAGATCGCCAGTGCATGTGTAATGGACTGCTTATGCCTATAGACATAGAATATACAAGTGCTAAAGGCTATATGATTATACATAAATGTGATAGATGTGGAATGGTTAAAAGAAACAAGACAGTTATGGATTCTAAAGGCGTTAATGATTCTTTAGATAAAGTATTAGAAATAATGAGTAAAAGGTCGATATAGCTACCTAGAGAACAATAATGCTCCCATACATATTATATAATATATATGTAACGGGGGAGTGTTATCATATGGAACAGCTTATTAGTATGGAATTTTTAGATGCAATGAGCATTACGTTTATTGCTATAGTAGGCGCCCTTGTACAATTAAGCAAAAGATATATAAACCCATATTATGCGCCTTTAATTTCTATTATGTTCGGTTTAACACTATCGATTGGATACTTTTTTAGCGGCTTAGATATTAATGAAAACTGGTTTATTGCTTTACTACGAGGTGTTTTAATCGGGTTAGCAGCAAGCGGACTTTACTCAAGTATTAACATGACTCAAAAACAATCTAAAAATCAGACGAAAAAATAGGAGTGGTAAAATGGCGGATAATACCAATAATGATTATTTTGTAATTAAAGCATTAGAAAATGGAGTAAATGTAATAGGACTTACTAGAGGCCATGATACTAGGTTTCATCATTCTGAGAAGCTTGATAAAGGTGAAGTAATGATTGCACAATTTACTGAACATACTTCGGCAGTCAAAGTGAGAGGCAAAGCAGTTATCCAAACAAAGTTTGGATTATTATATACAACGGATGAAGTGCAGGAATAGCCTGCACTTTTTTTTCATACAATGGGCAAGAGGGGGAATATTCTATGCTTGCCTTTGGAAGAGGAATCTTTACAGCTGCTGTAGTATCTACATTTATACTATTATTGGTGTCGTTCTATCCTACTGATATTCATGAAACGTTAGCAATTAATAATAATGTGCATCCTACTGTAGTTCAAAATAGTCAAATCGAAAACATTGATGCGAAGCGGATTATGGATATTTGCAAGGAACTGGATATTCGCTTAGCTATTAAAAGAATAATATTAGAAGATAATGAACTTCTTGAGATTCACTATACAATCGATAATGCACGAAGTGATTATGGTTTATTTGATAGCTATAAATTAGCTCAAGAGATATTCTTAATATATAATCAGCTTAATAAAATGAGTTTTAATGTATATATAGACAGTGTACCGATTATACAGGCAACCATTAATAAATCTATAGCTACTACTAACGTAGCGGCTGGCACTAGTAATCAAGATTTATTAAACGAAATACAACAACACTTTTCAATTATTCTACTCAGTAATTAATGACAAAATATGTCTAGCACTGTATACTTAAGAGCGATTTGAACAAAATAAACTTATGAATGATTGGGGGGTTCTTTGTGTTAGATCAATCTATTATCGAAAAAGTAATTGCAAAGGCATTAGAAACTGGCGGTGACTTTGCTGAGGTGTTTTTTGAGAATAAAGTAAGACAAGCTATAACATGTGAAGATGGAAAAATTGAACGTATTATTAGTGGTTATGATCTCGGCGTCGGAATAAGAGTAATTCAAAAGGAAACTATCAGCTATGCTTATACTGACGATATCTCTGAAGCTTCCTTGTATGAAACAGCTAAGGTTGCGGGGAGTGCTGCTAAACAGCAAATAACAAAACCAATAGCTCTTACTAAAGGAAAGCAGATATCTCCAATACATATGATAAAAATAAGGCCCGAGGATGTCGAGAAAACTGATAAAGTAAAATGGGTACTAGAAGCAAACCAAGCTGCTCGCGATTACAGTAACTTTGTAAGTCAGGTTATGGTAGGCTATAATGACTCAGTTCAAAATGTTATTATCGCAAATTCTAATGGTTTATATGTTGAAGACGAACGTATATTAACTCGTTTAAATGTACAAGCTGTTGCGTTAAAAAATGGAGTAATGCAGACAGGTTTTTATGGACCAGGAAGATTAATGGGTAGTGAATTATTTGATATAGATACACCAGAGAGTATAGGCAAGGAAGCATCAAGAATCGCAGTTACAATGCTAGATGCTAAGCCTGCGCCATCAGGCGCACTGCCTGTTGTAATAGATAACGGCTTTGGAGGTGTATTATTTCATGAAGCCTGTGGTCATCCACTTGAAGCTGATGCGATACAAAAGGGCACTAGTGTATATAAAGGTTTAATAGGCAAAAAAGTAGCCTCTTCATTAGTTACAGCGATTGATAGCAGTATTATTCCTAATGCATGGGGATCACTTCATGTTGATGACGAAGGACAAGCAGGCCAAGCTACAGTGCTAATTAAGGATGGAATTCTGCAGGACTATATGTACGATTACAAGCGAGCTGTTGTCGAAGGTCGAAGCTCTACAGGTAATGGCCGCAGAATGTCATACCAGCATATTCCATTGCCAAGGATGACAAACACCTATATAGACAACGGGCAATCAAATCCTGAGGATATCATTAGTAGTACAAGTGAAGGCTTTTATGCTAAACGCTTAAGCGGTGGACAAGTGAATCCAGCAACTGGTGATTTTACATTTGTAGTCTCTGAGGGCTATATGATTAGAAACGGTAAAATTGAAGAACCAGTACGTGGTGCCACGTTAATTGGTAATGGGCCTGAAATACTTA
Organism: Desulfuribacillus alkaliarsenatis; assembly: GCF_001730225.1. Taxonomy (NCBI): domain Bacteria; kingdom Bacillati; phylum Bacillota; class Desulfuribacillia; order Desulfuribacillales; family Desulfuribacillaceae; genus Desulfuribacillus; species Desulfuribacillus alkaliarsenatis. Next base: position 637,096 of record NZ_MIJE01000001.1, read on the forward strand.
AACGAATAGATATGGTTGGTAACAATCTTGAACTAGCACCTGGTATGTGCGGGAAAAGTGGACAGACAGTACCTGCTGGAGTAGGTCAACCAACTTTGCGTTTAAGTGAATGTACCGTTGGTGGTACCGAAATGAGAGGAGGCTCACAGAATGGTTAATCTTCATAAATGGCTTGAGTTTGCTCAAAAAAATGGGGCACAGGAGGTAGAGCTTTTTTATGAGCATACTTCTAACAATAATATAAAAGTATATCAACAAAATGTAGAATCCTTAACATCCGCAACAGCTAAAGGCTTAGGTGTAAGAACATTCGTAAATAATGGAATGGGATTTGCCTATACTTCAAATTTAGAGCCTGATGCAATAGAGATGATAATCAAAGAGTCTATAGAAAACGCAAAAATATGCCCACATGATGAATATAATGGACTTCCAGAAAAACAAGCTTATAATCCAATACCTAATATTTATAATGAGCAATACAGTCAAATTGAGCCTAGCAAAAAAATTGAATTATTATTACAGATGGAAGACCAAGCTAGCAAGTATCAACATGAAATATCCAAGGTTGTGCAGACTTCCTTTGCAGATCAAGTAACAGAGATAACCTTACTTAATTCTAATGGATTTCAAGGTAATTTTAAAAGCAATTATTGCTATAGTGGTTTGTATGTTGCTGCTGAAAGAAATGGAGAAATGCAAACTGGTGGAGGAGTTACCTATGGCCGCCATATAAATGAATTAATGATCAATAGAGCAATTGAAGACGCCTGCGATACAGCAATCGTATTGCTTGGCGGTAAGAAGGTAAAATCACAGAAAGCGCCTATTGTTTTTGACAAAAAAGTAGGAATGATGTTCTTGTATGTTTTATCAAATTCACTATATGCCGAATCAGTGCAAAAGGGTAGATCATTATTTAAAGATAAACTTAACAAGATGGTAGCAAGCCCTGATGTTTCAATTGTGGACGATGGTTTATATGCAGAAGGTCTGGCTACCTCGCCATTTGATGGTGAGGGCGTTCCGTCAAATTCTACACAATTAGTAGAAAAAGGTATTCTTAAAGCTTATATGTACGATACCTATACAGCAAAAAAAGACGGTGTTAAATCTACTGGCAATGCTTCACGGTCCTATAGATCTACACCCTCATTATCGACAACCAATTTTTATATGAAAAATGGTAAGTTCTCTAAAGATGACATTATTAAGTCTGTGAAAAACGGGTTTTATGTAATGGAAGTTTCGGGACTAGTAACTGGTGGCGCTAATCCTATAAATGGCGATTTCTCTGTAGGGGCAACAGGTCGTTGGATTGTTGATGGTGAATTCACAACGGCTGTCAGAGAAGTAACGATTGCTGGAAATTTAATGACAATGATGGAAAATATCGAACTAGTAGGAAATGACATGGAGATTATCCCGATGATGGGTTCATATGGTAGTCCTACATTTAAAGTTAACGAATTAACTATTAGTGGAACATAATATTAAAAGCTAACGGAAATTAACAATCATGTTTCTTTATAAGAAGCCTAATACTAATTAATAACTAGTATTAGGCTTCTTTTTGCGGATTGTCGTGAAAAGAATTATTTGTTAAAATTTCTTATTGTGGTATAGTAAAACTTAGGGTTTTATCAACTAAGATGGCCTTTAATATAATGGGGGAGAGAGCTTGTGCAGATTGACATTCCAAAAATTGTACAAAAACACATAACAGAAGTTAACCACTTATATAAGGAACACAGTAAGAACCTATTATTAAATCAACACTTTTCCAATAGTGATGATGAAATTAATGATCCAATATTAAGTAGCCTTGTAATAAATCATATCATGCTACAAGCAAGTGGTCTGTCAATGACAGCTATTAATAACATAAGTGTCGCTAGTGCATTAATTGAATCAGCATTAGATATTCACCAACAAATTGAAAAATTTGATATGAGTGAGGTAACTTCAAGACAGCTAACAGTGTTGGCTGGAGATTATTATAGCAGTAAATATTATAAATTGTTATCTGATGAGAATATGATTAGGGAAATCCAAGTATTTGCAAAGGCCATTCAGCAAATAAATGAAGCAAAAATGACTAGACATTTTGCCAGCTATAGCGATATAAGCGTAGATCAATATCTCGTATGGTTAAAAGAAATAAGTACTGCAATATCACAGCAATTGGTAGAGGAATTCGCTATCGACAAAGTAAATTGGTTGAATATTTGTAGTGATTTTACAGTTGCACAAACACTCATTCATGAGGATAAATATATAATTCCGACATTTGAAAGCGTCATTTCATTCAAACTAGTTTTGTTATACGATGCCATGGGGATAACTTCCAAAGAATTTCAGGAGCTAATATTAGACACTAAGCGTACTAATGAGTTATATGCTAAACACAACATTAACCAGATTTATAACAATTATATTAATCAATTTTTAACTACGGCAATTGAAAACGTTGAAAAACTCCAGACAAAATATATAAAAGATGAATTAAATAACTATATCAATAAAATTAGACATAACTATATGTCCCTTACGGCTGTTAATAAATAGAAAGGGGAAAATCATGGAGCATAAAAATAAAGAAAAGATGGTACACTCTGTATTTTCTACCATAGCACATAGATATGATATTATGAATAGCGTACTAAGCTTTAATAGACATAAAGCCTGGCGAAAATTCACTATGGAAAAAATGGACATTAAACCTGGAGAGAGAGCTATAGATATTTGTACTGGTACTGCAGATTGGGCTATTAGCTTAAGCGAAGCTGTTGGTGAAACAGGAACGGTTGTCGGTTTAGATTTTTGTGAAAGTATGCTAGAGGTTGGACAAGAAAAAGTTTCTAAATCTAATAATAGTAAGTGTATTAAACTAATTCACGGAAATGCTATGGAAATTCCATATGATGATAACACATTTGATTATGCAACAATTGGCTTTGCTCTACGAAATGTTCCAGATATTAAACAGGTAGTATCTGAGATGATGCGTGTAGTTAAGCCAGGTGGTAAAGTTGTATCATTAGAACTATCAAAACCAACATGGCCTCCATTTAGATTTTTATATTATCTGTACTTTAATCAAATATTACCAATTATCGGTAAGCTTGCAGTTGGCAAAGCAGAACCTTATAAATGGTTACCTGAATCGTTGAAAAACTTTCCAAATCATATTGAGCTTAAAGAGCTATTTGAAAAGGTGGGTCTTAAAACTGAAGTGTATCAGCTAACTGGTGGCATAGTAGCAGTTCACATAGGTAATAAACCTGTTAACAATCAAAAGGATGAGGAAAATCATGTACAAAAAAACTAAATCGATACTTAACATGATTAAATTCGAACATACTATTTTTGCATTGCCATTTGCATATATAGGTGCAGTATTAGGCTCGATTACTGTAAACCAATCTTTGCCTAGTTGGTGGAGTATTTTATGGATTACTGTAGCTATGGTTGGAGCAAGAAGTGCTGCCATGGCATTAAATCGCTTAATAGATAAATCAATAGATGCAATGAATCCTAGAACTGAGACAAGGGAAATTCCAGCAGGGAAAGTATCTGTGAAAGAAACAGTAGTTTTTACTGTCATTTCATTTTTTTTATTGTTTTTTGCGGCCTATCAGCTAAATATGTTGGCAGTATATTTACTACCTATTGCCGTATTCTTTTTAATTGTATATTCCTATACAAAAAGGTTTACGTGGATGTGTCATATAGTCTTAGGAATTGCCATCGGACTAGCTCCAGTTGGGGGCTGGGTAGGAGCTACAGGTACACTGCCAATTGAAGCATGGCTTATGCTAATCACTGTTGCATTATGGACAGCAGGGTTTGATATAATTTATTCCTGCCAGGATGTATCATTTGACAAGCAGCAAAGACTACACAGTATTCCAGTACGCTTTGGTTTGAAAAACGCGTTAATCATAGCCCGAGTAATGCATGCAATAACTGCTATCCTGTTATTTACTTGGTACTTTGTTTATCCATTAGGGCTATGGTACATAGTTGGTGCTATCATAGCGAGTATTATTCTCCATTATGAGCACAAGTTAGTACATTATAATGATTTATCTAAATTGAATACTGCCTTTTTTACTATGAACGGAATTCTTAGTGTTATTATTTTTGTTTTTACTCTAATAGACATTTTCTTATAAGATGGTGGTATAAATGAAAAAAGAAATAGTAGTTGGCATAACTGGGGCTAGTGGGAGTGTTTATGGAATTGAGCTTGTAAAGCAATTACAAAAGCTAGATTGTACAACACATTTACTCGTTACCTCAGCTGGCTGGCAAGTAATATTATCTGAGTTACTAGAAGATAATGATAGCCTAGAGATACATCGTAAAATAGACAAAAATGAGCAGATATCTATTTTAAAGAGACTTGGACTTGACATAAATGACAATGTTAAGCTCCATAGCTTGAATGACTTTTCCGTAGGAATTGCGAGCGGATCTTATAGATTTGATGCTATGGTGATTGTTCCATGCACTATGGGGACACTGTCGTCAATTGCTATGGGGGCATCAGATAACCTTCTAGAGAGGGTTGCGGATACAGCATTAAAAGAAGGTAGGAAACTTATTATTGTACCGAGGGAAACGCCCTTTAATCGAATTCACTTAAAAAACATGCTAGCTGTTAGTGAGGCAGGGGCAATTATTCTTCCTGCGATGCCTGCCTTTTACCATAAACCACAAAATATAAATGATATAGTTAGCTTTTTAGTAGGAAAAATACTTGACCAATTACATATAGAACATCAATTATTTAAACGTTGGGGAAAATAGTATATAGGAGGGAAGCTTATAATGGACTTCATTGACTCAAAGCATGAACTTTTTGATATATGGAATAAAGTGAAAAAAGGCATACGCCTTACCGCAGAAGATGGTTTAAAATTACTTAATACAAAAGATTTGTTATCACTTGGCTATATGGCTAACTATATACGAGAACAAAAACACGGTGACAATACATATTTTATAGTTAATCAACACATTAACCATACAAACGTATGCGTTACACGTTGTAAGCTATGTGCATTTGGCGTTGATAAGGAAAATGATAAAGCTTATACCATGAGCATAGATGAAATTGAGGAACGGGCAAAAACTGCTGGATTCGCAAATATTAGTGAGCTACATATAGTGGGTGGATTGAATCCAGAATTAAGCTTTGATTTCTATTTAGAAATGCTTAAAAGATTACGCACCCTATTACCTTCTGTCCATATTAAAGCCTTTACTGCAGTAGAAATCGATTATTTTGCTGAAGAGAACAATATCACATTTGAACAGGTATTAGAGAAGTTAAAGCAGGCAGGATTAGGATCATTACCTGGCGGAGGAGCAGAGGTCTTTTCACAAAGGGTTAGAGATAGAATCTGTCCAGAGAAGATTACTGGAGAACGTTGGCTAGAAGTTCATGAAGCTGCTCATCGTATAGGAATGAATAGCAATGCGACTATGCTATATGGTCATATAGAAACCTATGAAGAGCGCATAGATCATTTTATAAAGCTAAGGGAGCTACAGGATAGAACAGGAGGATTTTTAGCATTTATACCTTTAGCGTTTCATCCTCAAAATACTGAATTATCATCAGAACAACTAATGGTTACTAAAACTACGGGTGTTGAGGATTTGAAGATGTTAGCCGTTGCCCGATTGATGTTAGACAATTTTAACCATATAAAATCATACTGGGTAATGGTTGGTCCGAAAATTGCTCAAGTATCTTTGCGTTTTGGGGCAAACGATATAGACGGAACGATTATTGAAGAAAAAATTACCCATGCTGCTGGAGCTGAGACAAGTCAAGCGTTATCGAAATCTGAAATAGTTAAATTAATTAAGGATGCTGGACGAAAACCGATTGAAAGAGACACATTATACAATATAGTAAATCAGGAGTTCTAGGCTATGGACACAATAAAAATAGGTCGCATTGATTTTTTGAATATACTACCAATTTATTATTATTTAGACCAACATATAAAGAATGAAAACATTGAAATTATTAACAAAGTCCCATCGGTATTAAATCGAATGCTGAAAAAAGGCGAGATAGACATGGGGCCAATTTCTTCTTTTTCTTATGCAGAGAATGCAGACGATTATTTGCTATTACCGAATTTATCGGTGTCATCTAAGGGAAAGGTTAGATCTATATATTTATTTTCCAAAAAGCCGATAGAATCATTGCATAACGCATCCATAGCATTAACTAATACTTCAGAAACATCAATTAATTTATTAAAAATAATTCTCGAGAAATACTACAATTACAAATTGACATATACAACTATGAGCCCAGATTTGAATGCAATGTTACTCGAGCATGACGCAGCACTATTAATTGGTGACGATGCTTTTATCGATAACAAAGAAGTTTTAGATAAAGTCTATCGCTATGATTTAGGTGAGTTATGGGAACAGATTACTGGATTAAGTATGACATTTGCAGTTTGGGCTATTAGAAAAGATTCACTTAACAAGTACTACTCGGAGACTGTAGATATCTATAATGCATTTATTACTAGTAAAGCAATGGGTCAGAAAAATATAGAGCAAATTATTAACATTGCCAATAGAAAATTTGATCTTGGTAATTCATTCTGGGAGCAATATTATTCCGGATTACTATATGATTTAAATACAGAAATAATAGCAGGACTTGATAGGTTCTTTTTAGACGCATACTCTTGTGGGTATTTACAAAAACCAGTTACTGCAGAAGTTTGGAGTGATAACAATGTCTCAAGTTAGCACGATTCTTAATAAAGCATTAAACATGCAGCGTATCACAGAAGCAGAAGCACTCGAATTATGGGAGCAAGCTGATATCCTAGAGTTAGGGTTAGTTGCACAAGCGATAATGTTAAAAAAACATCCTAATAAAATTATCACATTCGTTATCGATAGAAATATTAATTATACAAACATCTGTGATACAAAGTGTAAGTTTTGTGCTTTTTATAAGACAGAAGAAGAACAGGACGGGTATGTTCTATCCTATGAAGATATATACGAAAAGATTGAAGAGACCATTGACCATGGAGGCACACAAATTCTGATGCAGGGAGGCACACACCCAACGCTTCCATTTGACTACTATCTAGAACTTGTAAAAGGTATTAAAGAAAGGTACGATGTGCAGGTACACTCGTTTTCACCACCAGAAATACAGCATTTTTCCAAGCTTACAGGCTTACCAGTTGGAGAGGTTATTAAACAATTAAAAGACGCAGGTCTAGATTCCCTTCCTGGTGGCGGTGCTGAAATATTAGTTGACCGTGTCCGACAAAAGGTCAGCCCTAATAAAATCTCGACGTCACAATGGCTAGAAGTTATGGAAGAGGCCCATAAGCTGGGTATGAAATCAACGGCAACGATGGTATTTGGTTTAGGGGAAACAACACAAGAGCGAATTGAACATCTTTCGAGAATACGACAATTACAGGACGAGACTGCTGGCTTCACAGCATTTATACCATGGAGCTTCCAGCCATCAAACACAGAGCTTGGTGGTAATACTACAAGCGGTATTGAGTACCTTAAGACCCTAGCAATGGCGAGAATATTTTTAGATAATGTAAATAATATCCAAGCGTCATGGGTTACCCAGGGTGGCAAGATGGCTCAAATTGCTTTATACTTTGGTGGAAATGACTTTGGCGGCACTATGCTTGAGGAAAATGTCGTACGAGCAGCTGGCACGCAAAACAAAGTTCCTTTACAGGATATCATCCATTTTATTAAGGAAGCTGGGTTTACCCCTGCTCAAAGAACGACTCAATATAACATAATTAAGTCCTACTAGAAAGGTAAATATTATGAAACTTGTGAATTTATACAATAAAATGAGACCAGAGCTAGTAAAAATTGAAAATCAGTTGCAAGCAGAGGTAGACTCTGACCACAAGCTATTAAAGCAAACTGCTCAGCATCTATTAGAAGCTGGAGGCAAGCGAATACGTCCAGTATTTGTATTGTTAGCAGGTAATTTTGGTGAATATGATTTTACTAAGCTTAGTAAAGTAGCTATTGCTTTAGAACTCATACATATGGCTTCTTTGGTTCATGATGACGTAATAGATAACGCTAGTACGAGAAGAGGATATCCAACTGTTAAGGCGGAATGGGACAATCTTACAGCTATGTATACAGGGGACTATATTCTAGCAAGATCATTGATACTAATTACTAAGCTAGAAAATGTACATATTCAAAGAATTTTATCAAAAGCGATTGTGCAGATGTGCGAAGGTGAAATTGAGCAGATTCGTGACCTGTTTAATATTGATCAGGATCTAAAAAACTACTTAAAAAGGATTAAAAGGAAAACTGCCCTTTTGATTTCAGTCAGTTGTCACTTAGGTGCACTTGCTGCTAACGCAGATAAACAAACAGCAAATAGCTTAAAAATGTTTGGTTATAATGTCGGAATGGCTTTTCAAATTACCGATGATATCCTTGATTTCACTGCTACCAGCGAACAACTTGGAAAGCCTGCAGGTAGTGATTTAAAACAAGGAAATATAACTCTACCAGTAATTTATGCGTTACAACAAACTAATAAACCTCAAATCTCAAAGGAACTTATTGAATTAATTAAATCTGATGACTTAGCCAACAATGTAGACAAAGCAATTAAGCTAGTTAAAGAAAGTGGCGGCATTGAATACTGCCAACAACTAAGTGATCAATACTTAGATAAAGCCTATGCTGCATTAAAGCCGCTACCAGATATACAAGCTAAGAAGTACTTTTATGATATTGCGAAGTTCATCGGGCAACGGGAATATTAGGTTAAATTATACAAGTATATATTGCATTCAGAAATTGTTTTTGATACGATACTTTTTGTGAATACATAGTTATAACAAATGGAGGAATTATTTATGGAAAAGACTTTTGTAATGGTAAAACCAGATGGTGTTCAAAGAGGTGTTGTAGGAGAAATCGTAAACCGCTTTGAGAAAAAGGGATATAAAATCGTAGCTGCTAAAATGATGCAAGTGTCTAAAGATTTAGCTGAAGAGCATTATGGTCAACACAAAGAGCGTCCTTTTTTTGGTGAACTAGTTGACTTTATTACTTCTAGCCCTGTTTTTGCAATGGTTTTAGAAGGAGAGAACGTAATTTCTTCTGCAAGGGTAATGATGGGCGCTACAAATCCAGCAGATGCTGCTCCTGGAACAATTAGAGGAGATTTTGCAGTTAGTATTGGTATGAATATTATCCATGGTTCAGACTCACCTGAAAGTGCTGAACGTGAAATTGGATTATGGTTTGATAAATCAGAGCTAACTGATTATGAGGTTGCTTCACATAAGTGGGTATAAGAAAAAATTTAGTTAAATAGATTTAATGAATTAAGCTACAAGAATCCCTTGTAGCTTTTTCTAATTTAAATAAGCTATAACATTGTGTATAATGAATTGAGTACATTTTATTTCAAAGATGAATTGAGGATAATTATGAATAAATGGTTAGGCAGTATTTTAGTGACAGTTGTGTTTGCCAGCTCCTTAATATATGTAGTTTATTATTACGACAATATAAACGACAATATAGCCGAGAATACACAAGAAAACAGGCAATCCATAGAATTGTTGCCACCTATTTATCATCTTAGCATTGATGTGAATCCAAGTATCTCTATTTTGTTAAATGCTAACTTAGATGTTGTTGCATACCATAGCTATAATATTGAGGGAGACATTGTACTTAATCAACTAAATTTATTAGATAGAAGCTTAGATTCAACAATAAAGGTTATTATAGAAAAATTATCTGAATACGATTTTATAAGAGATAATTCAGTGATTTATTTTTCCCTTATTAATGAAAATGATAAAGATAGTAGGAATGAAAGCCTAGAAGAATATATTGATATAGTAGATGTATTAACTGAATCAGTTTATCAGAATCTAGCAGGTTTATTAAATGATTCACAGATACACATTCAAAAGCTTGATTCAAGCATATTAAAGTTAGCAGAGTCCCAAAGGATTTCTCCTGGTAAACTAGCTATACAATTAAAGTCAGTTGAGGATTTAAGCGAATTAGAAAAATATTTAAGTGAAAACTTTCAAAACATTTTAAATAATGATAGAAATAGCAAAATAGATAACAATATTAAACAACAGGAAAAACAATTTATAGATATTCAAAGGCCTGAAACTCCAGCTACTCCTAACGCACCGAATATTCAAGGTATTAATGAAATACCGACTATTCAAGATATTCCTGAGATAAATAAACTGCAGTAAATAAGTTAGTTTTATGTTAGATTATAAAATTGAATTTTTAAGGGAGAATTTACTATGAAATATGCGTCTATAGATAACGTTGAGCCTGGTCATGTTTTGGCACGTAGTATTTACGCTAGCGACGGTAGAACGTTATTAAATCAAGGCGTTCATTTAACAGTTGGCATGATTAACCAACTTCGAAGAGTTGGTGTTCAAATGCTATATATTGAAAACAAATACACAGATGATATAAAGATAGTTGATGTTGTATCAGAGGAAACACGCAGGCAGGCTAGAGTCAATTTAGCAACGGCTGTTCAATCTGTTCAAGGCGGTAAAGATATTAACACTAAGGAGATTAGTGTTACCGTAAACAATGTAATAGATGATATATTAAAAAACAAAGATGTTTTATTGCATCTATCTGATATTAGGACAGATGATAATCAGTTATTTATTCATTCACAAAACACGTGTATGATAGCCACCTTAATTGGCGTAAAGCTAGGACTACCAATTCCTCAACTGAAAGATCTAGCTGTTGGCGCTTTATTACATGACATAGGAAAAGTAGTTAAAGATAAAAGCCTAGCCAATGATAAGTTGCCAACATATGCTAAAGAAGATTCAGATAATCATACATGGAAAGGTTTTAATTTATTAAGAAAACGTCATGACATCAGTGTGGTATCAGCTCATATACCATTACAACATCATGAGAATATAGATGGATCTGGTTTTCCTAGGGGCGTTGACGGTACAGAAATTCAACCATTAGCAAAAATAGTGGCAGTAGCTAACTATTATGACAACCTAATCTCAAATATAAATAATGACAATCAATTAATGCCCCATGAGGCATGTGAAGTAATGATGGGCTTAGCAAATACTTATTTTGAACATGATATAGTAATTAAATTTCTGGAAAGCATCGCTATTTATCCGACGGGAACTTCTGTTTTATTAACAAATAGTGAAGTGGGAATAGTAGTTGATCAACATAACGGATTACCTGCAAGACCAATTATTAGGATTATTAATAAAGGAAAAGATGATGATGAACCAGAAGTGAAAGAGATTGACTTGGCAAAAGAAACCACTATTTTCATAAAAAAAGTATACAACTAGCTTTTCAGATATGCCTTGATTTTTGGTAATGCTTGCTGTGTGATACTATAACCTACTTCTATACATTCATGTAGTTTATTAAAATCATTTAATTTGACGTCTGAAACATTAGGACTAATCAAATAATATTCATATCTAGATAGTCTAAGCTTTGTATTATTGACCATTAATATGTCTATAGACCGTGTCATTGTTTCAAATATCGTATCAATTGAATTATCCTTGTGTAATGAACTCTGTAGATTTACGGCAATAACTTTATCTGCCCCCGCTTTATATAGTAAATCGGCAGGAACATTATTACTAACACCACCATCAACTAATAGTTTATCTTTATAACAAACCGGCATAAATACACCTGGAATTGCTATACTAGCTCTTACATGGTTAGCTAAATCAGATAACGGCTCAATATTTGTGGAGGGGGCCGTTTTATTTATCGAGGCATTTGTGAACACAACTTGCTTTGCTGAATGCAAATCAGTAGATGTAATGAATATAGGAATATTTTTGCAGTTTTTTTGTTTGAAGAGAGTATTCAAATAATCCTCAAATAGCTTACCCCTAACTAAACCTTTAGGTAAAATCTTGGTTGGTGTAACATTAAAGGATAATTTTCTTAAAAAGACTGCAGACAGAAATATAATTATGTTAGATAGACTTAATGTATAATCTACGTATGATTCTAAGTCTACTTCCTTAGCTAGTGCTTCCAAATCAGTACCATTAAAACCAGAGTAATATAATGAACTAATCACTGATCCAGCACTGGTGCCAGCAATCATATCTATTGGAATATTTGCATCTTCTAAAGCTTTAATTACACCTATATGGGCGGCCCCTTTCAAACCACCGCTCCCTAAAGCTAAACCTATTTTCATTTTTATCACCTTCTTAAGCAGGATTTGGCCGAGATTTCGAGAATATAGCTATACATAGATTTTTTAGATTTTATAGAGTCGATCAAGGAGTGTTCACATGGATGATTTTAAAGATTTTATTAAAAAAGTTTACAAAAAATCAGGTTTAGACCTAGCTCAGTACAAAGAACCACAAATGAAACGTAGACTAACATCGCTTTATCTAAAGCACGGACATAAAAATTTCAACGAATTTTTCGATGCTATAGACAAAGACCGTAAGCTATATGACGAATTTTTAGATCGAATGACTATCAATGTATCTGAATTTTATAGGAACTCTAATAGATGGAGTATCCTACAAGAAAAAATACTACCTAACATTATTAAAACTAATAGTCGGCCAAAGGTTTGGAGTGCAGCATGTTCAACTGGAGAGGAGCCATATACGCTAGCAATTATTTTGTCAGAATTACTACCAACATCTTCAGTAAATGTAACTGCTACAGATATTGATGAGAGTGCAATCAGTCGAGCAAAAAATGGCGTATATGTTAAACGTTCCTTACAAGAGGTACCTGACCAGATAGTTAAAAAATATTTTAGAGAAACTGAACAAGGCTATGCAATAAGTGATGACATAAAAAAACGTGTAACCTTTAAAAAACATAATTTATTAGCAGACCGCTTTGATACAGGATATGACCTAATAGTCTGTCGGAATGTAATGATATACTTTACAGATGAAGCTAAGGATGAACTATATCGAAAATTCAGTAACTCTCTACGTTCTGGTGGCGTTTTATTTGTAGGTAGCACAGAGCAAATCTTTAATCCGCAATCTTATAACCTTAAAGCACTAGATACGTTCTTTTACGAAAAGCTGTAGCCAGATAATTCTGGCTTTTTTCTTATACTTACAATATCTTCAGCATATTTTGTGTATAATAATTATCATATTAGATATACAATTAAACGTTACATATAGGACTCAATGGGAGGAGTTACTCATGCAAGAATTTGTGAAAAACTTTTATAAACTACCAATATTTGCTGAGCTTAATGAGGAAGAACTTGAGAAAATTAGTGAAATTATATTTATAAGAAAGTATAAAAAGAGACAAATAATTTTTGTCGAGGGTGAGCCTGGTGAAGCAATCTATACAATCATTAAGGGTAAAGTAAAGCTAACAAAAAGCACGGCTAGCGGTAGGGAATTAATATTAGGTATAAGACAGCCTGGTGAAACCTTTGCCGAGGTTGTATTATTCGACGGTGGCCCTTATCCAGCTACAGCAGAAGCTATAGAAGATGCCGAAATAGCCTTGCTACGTAATAAGGATATAGAACAATTAGTAAAAGAGAATTCATCTATTTCAATCGCAATAATAAAAACAATGAGTAAGCGACTAAGAATGGTTCAACAGCAGATGCGTGACCTAGCATTAAAGGATACATTAGGTAGTATGGTCAGTATATTAACAAGACTGGCAAAAGAGCACGGAGTAGAGACGGATGAAGGGATATTAATAAATCTTAATTTAACCCACCAAGAGCTAGCAAATTTTATAGGCACATCACGGGAAAGTGCAAACCGTTTAATTAGCGATTTAAAAAAAAGCAAAGTCATATCCGTAGATAAAGGTAAAATTACAATACTAAATATGCAAAAACTAAAAGAATGGGGATAATATAAACAATTGAATGGAGGCACTATATGCACACTAACAACCAACTTGTGAAACTAGTTGAAACTGCTGGGGTCTCTGGTTATGAGCAGCGAGTTCAAGAACAACTGAAGGAAATACTTTTACCGTTCACACAGGATATAAAAATTGATGCACTTGGTAATTTGATTGCAAAAAAAACCTACGGCTCAAAAAAACATAAACCTAAAATTATGATTGCAGCCCATGCTGATGAAATTGGTTTCATGGTCACGAAAATAGAACCAGGCGGATTCCTGAGAGTTACAGCTATTGGAGGGGTTGACCCAAGACCAGTTTTAGCGCAGGAGGTTATTGTTCACGGTCAGGAAGATATTTTAGGAATTTTTGGAGCTAAGCCACCACACTTATTATCACCAGCAGATGCCAAGAAATCTGTGCCATTAGATGAGCTGTTTATAGATCTAGGCAGAACAGAGGCTGAGGTTAAGGAGCTTGTTCAAGTTGGTGATGTAGCAACTATTAATAGAAAATACATACCGTTATTGAATAGCTGTGCTGCTGCAAAAGCAATGGATGATAGAGCTGGAATAGTAATGATGCTTGAGATGTTAAATGAATTAGAAAAACTTCGTGTTAACGTGGATATATATATTGTCTCAACCATACAAGAAGAAGTAGGCCTAAGAGGTGCCATTAGTAGCGCATACGGTATCCTGCCAGATGTAGGCTTTGCCATCGATGTTACACATGGTGAGATGCCAGGAGTTGCAGCAGATTTGGGATTTGAACTTGGCAAAGGTGTAGTAATAGGCTATGGACCGAATATACATAAAAACATTTACAATCTGTTAACTAAAACTGCTAAAGAAGAAAATATTGCATATCAGCTAGAGGTCTCACAGGGTCCTACAGGCACAGATGCGAGAGCCATCCAAATAACCCAGGCTGGGATAGCAACTGGATTATTATCTATCCCATTACGGTATATGCATACATCTGTGGAGACTCTATCTACCAAGGATATAAAAAACGGTGGTAAGCTATTAGCATATACGATTCAAAAAATAGATAATTCCTTTGTGGAGGGTCTTAGATGCTATTAAAAAAATTAACAGAAGCCAATGGAATATCAGGTAATGAAACGGAAATCCGTAATTTAATTAAAACAGAGATAGCCCAATACGTTGATGAAATGTACACAGATGTATTAGGCAATTTAATAGCTATTAAGAACAAAAACAATGGTAAGGATAAAGTAATGCTTGCTGCCCATATGGACGAAGTAGGTTTAATGGTCGTTAATATTGAAAAAAATGGTTTATTAAAATTCAGGTCTGTCGGTGGTATTGATGAGCGAATTCTCGTCTCAAAGCACGTGTTAATTGGTGAGGATAAAGTGAATGGTGTAATTGGTGCAAAGGCAATTCACTTACAAAAACCTAATGAGCGTACAATTCCATTAACGATGGATCAATTATATATTGATATTGGGGCTAATAGTAAAGAAGAAGCTGAATCTAAGGTGAAAATCGGTGACTATGTAGCTTTTGCGTCTGCATACACTGAAATGGGTTCTAAATGCGTAAAAGGTAAAGCGTTTGACGACCGTGTAGGCTGCGCCGTACTAATAGAAATCTTAAAAAGCAATATAGATATACCTATATACGCAGCATTTACCGTCCAGGAGGAAATAGGACTACGTGGAGCATCTACAGCTACTTATTCAATCAACCCGGACCTAGCACTTGTAATTGAAGGCACTACAGCTTCCGACGTGATTGGCACCAAGGAGCATCAATACGTTACCCAGTTAGGAAAAGGACCAGCTCTCTCGGTTATAGATCGCGGAATGATAGCTAATGCGAAACTAAATAAAAACATATTAAAAATAGCCGATGACAACAACATTCCAATCCAAATTCGTGAAGGAGCCTCTGGTGGTAATGACGCTGGAAAGATTCACTTACATAAAACAGGGGTTTTGACGGGAGTATTGTCTATACCAGTACGTTACATACATTCTCCCCACTCACTGATTAATTTAGATGATTATGAGAATCTAATAAAACTCACTAAGGTTGTTCTAGATGAAGTTGCAAAGGGAGGTATATCAAGTACATGAAAGAAATACTAACGAAATTAGTTGAAGCATATGGCCCACCGGGAAACGAAGCGCAAGTAAGAGAATTAATTATAAATGAAATAAAAGCAAAGGTAGATGATATACAGATAGACGTGATGGGTAATATTATTGCTAAGAAAAAAGGTAACATTGGTGAAAAAAGCATTATGTTCGCTGCCCATATGGATGAAATAGGACTTATGGTTACACACATAGACAAAAACGGTTTTCTTCGCTTTACAACTATGGGTGGAGTGAAGGTTTTTAATCTAATCGGGGAACGTGTTAGGTTTGCCAATGGGACTATTGGTGTTATAAATGCGGAGTTTATAAAGAACTGGAAGGAAATAGAGCTACATAAGCTCTTTATTGATATTGGTGTTGAAACTAAGGAAGAAGCACAAAAGCTTGTTGCTATAGGTGACTCCTGTGGAATAGAACGCTCACTTGTTGACTTAGGTAATAGGGTAGCTGCTAAGTCCCTTGATGATCGAATCGGTTGTGCAATTCTGATACAAATGATTAATGAAATACAAGAAATATCCCATAATCATGATGTATATTTTACCTTTACCGTCCAAGAGGAAGTAGGCCTTCGAGGAGCTAAGACAGCAGCCTATGGAATTGATCCAGATCTAGGAATAGCTGTTGACGTTACAATTGCAGGTGATACTCCAGAACCTCCAAAGATAGATTTGCATTTAGGAAAAGGTCCCGCAATTAAGGTGAAGGATGTAAGTATGATTACCAATCCATTAGTAAAAGACTTAATGGTAAACACAGCCAAAAAACACAATATCCCATATCAATTAGAGGTTTTACCATATGGAGGTACCGATGCAGGCGCAATCCATTTAACCAAAGCGGGGATTTTAGCAGGCTGCATTTCAATTCCATGTCGATACGTTCATAGCCCTTCTGAAATGGTTGATATGCGCGATGTTGAACATTCAGTAAAATTAGGATTGCAATTAATCAAAGAATTCGTGTAATATAAATAACTAATTACATGCGAATGATGAGTTAATTATCAAATATACATTATTTTCATGATTAGCTAGCTAGTGGAGGTATTAATATGGGGATAAGATATTTATCTGCAGGTGAATCCCATGGCCCAGAATTGACGGCCATAATTGAGGGAATGCCTGCAAACTTTACAGTGAATTTAGATGAGATTAATTTTCAGCTTAGCAGGAGACAAAAAGGTCATGGCCGTGGCGGTCGTATGAAAATTGAAAAAGATCAGGCCTTAGTTACATCAGGTATAAGATTCAATCGTACAACTGGAGCGCCAATATGTTTAAAAGTTATAAATCGAGATTGGGTAAACTGGGAAGACAAGATGGCTCACTTTGGCGAGCCACTTGAAAATATAGAATTGGTTTCGCGACCACGACCAGGCCATGCTGATTTGTCAGGTGGAATAAAGTATCAACAGCGTGATTTGCGTAATATATTAGAACGGGCATCTGCACGGGAAACAACGATACGCGTGGCAGTTGGCGGATTAGCCAGACAAATTTTAGAGCAATTTGGTATTAAAATCTATAGCCATGTATTACAAATAGGAAGTGTAAAGGAAGAAAATCCTGTTAGACCATTTGAGGCCAAAGATACTGCAGAATGGGCAAATAAAGTCGAGGAGTCACCCGTTCGTAGCTATAATTCTAATACTGAGAAACGAATGATGGACGAAATTGATAAAATAAAAGCCGAAGGTGATTCAGTAGGTGGAATTATTGAAATTATTATAACTGGTGCACCTGTAGGCCTAGGTAGCTATGTGCATTGGGAGCATAAGCTAGATAGCAAGTTAGCTACAGCTGTAATGAGCGTTCAGGCTATTAAAGCAGTTGAATTTGGTTTAGGGTTTAAGGTTGGAGAAAGACCTGGCTCGCAGGTGCATGATGCCATCTATCATTCAGAAGAAGCTGGCTTTTATCGGAACACAAACCATGCAGGTGGTATTGAAGGTGGGATGACTAACGGTGAGCCAATTATCATTCGCGCTGCGATGAAGCCTATTCCAACGTTGTACAAACCATTAGAGAGTGTTGATATTGAGACGAAGCAGGCTTTCGAAGCAAGTATAGAGCGTTCCGATGCTTGTGCCGTACCAGCAGCTGCAGTAGTTGTTGAAAATGCCGTCGCATGGGAGCTTGCTAACTGTTTTCTAGATAAATTCTCTGGCGACTCTGTAGAAGAAATCAAGCAGCAGGTTGCTGCCTATCAAGATTTAATTGATAACTATTAGAATAGGGTGTGAGATAATTGAACATATTTCATACAATTAATTTGCACACGAGTTCTAGTAGCTATGACATTATATTTGGAGAAGAATTACTTGAGAATATTCATCTAATAAAAGCTATTAAAAACATAAAACCAACAAAGGTTTTAGTTTTATCTGACACAGTCGTTGGTCCATTGTACGCTAATACAATGCTGCAGTCTTTAAAACAGATGGATATAGATTGTCAATTGTATACAGTTCCTAGCGGAGAAAATTCAAAATCTCTAGCTGTATTTCAAGAAGTAGTAGGCTACATGCTTGAACAAGGCTTTGATCGCAAATCACTAATTATAGCTCTAGGTGGAGGAGTCGTTGGAGATTTAGGCGGATTTGTAGCTGCTTCTTTTATGCGGGGGATTCCATTTGTACAAGTTCCAACAACTATCCTAGCACATGATAGTAGTGTAGGTGGGAAGGTAGCGATTAATCACCCCTTAGGAAAGAATACTATTGGTGCGTTCCATCAGCCGCTTGCGGTTGTTTATGATATGAACACAATAAAGACACTGCCTAAGGAGCAAATAGCTAGTGGAGTGGCGGAAATAGTTAAACACGCTCATATTCATAGACCAGAGCTAAATCATTGGCTGATTGAGAATTACCATAAAATTGAACAGTTAGACAACAAGTCTTTAGCTACAATGTTATATAAGTCCTGTGAGGTTAAAGCAGAGATTGTTAGTAAGGATGAACGAGAAACTGGTGTTAGGGCTTATTTGAATTTTGGTCATACAATTGCCCACGGCATTGAAGGGGCATTAGGGTATGGTAAGATACCACACGGTATAGCTGTAGCAATTGGTATGGTAAGTGCGGCTCTAATAGGATACCAAAAAGGTATAACACCAAAGCATGTGTTAACACATATCATAGAAATCAATAAAGCGTTGAAATTGCCGATTCATTTACCTGAGTCTATAGACGAACAGAATGTTATTAATTATATTCTCCATGATAAGAAGAATATTGGCGGTCAACTAACATTTGTTCTACTTGAAGAATTAGGTAAGCCAGCGATTATCAGAGGAATAACAACATCTGAGGTGCTAGATGCGCTTCAGCAGCAAAAACAATTATAATAAATAGTTGCTTTTGTGAACAAATGATGGTAGAATTTTTTTAAGTTTAGTTAGAGAAAGTATAGAGTCGAGATATATGTAATTTAGTTGAGAATAGTTGAGCAGAGTAGAGACGAGTATAGTTGAGCAGAGCGTAGTGTGATAACACCATACGTTTAATTTGCTATAATTGTGTCTCTTAATAGAGACACTTTTTTGATTAATCTATATTCATCCTCTCATGCTCTCCCAAAAAGGAGAGATTCAAATGTACCCTTCGTTTTTAGAGTTTAGTAATTACGCATCATCATACCAATTAATACCTGTTTCCAAAGAATATATGGCCGATTTTGAAACACCAATTAGTATTTTCAATAGAATTGTTCATGAGAAAAATGTATTTCTCTTAGAAAGCGTTGAAGGAGGAGAAAAATGGGCACGGTACTCCTTTATCGGCAAGAATCCATTTTTAATTGCAACGCTACTCAATAAGACTATCAGTTTGAAAGGCACGATTAACAAAAATATCCACTCAGAATCACCGTTAAAAGAATTAGAACGGATTATAAGTCAGTATAAAAGTCCAATTATTAAAGGATTACCTCCTTTTACTGGTGGTGCTGTCGGATACTTCTCCTATAATGTAACACGTTACTTTGAAAACCTTCCAGAGAAGGATGGGGTTCACGAAACACCTGACGCATGTTTCTTGTTCTGTGATGAAATTATCGTCTATGATCATAAGCACCAAAAAATCATTATTATTGCAAATGTTAAAATAAATAAACAGGCTTCCCACGTAGAGCTACAAGAGCAATATATAGATGCGGAAAAACGCATTGATAAAATGTATGAAAAATTAACAGGCTTAGGGTCGAAAATAGAGCAGAAAAATGGTTTTGCACCTGTTTTAACAAAGAAGGAATTAGCAACCCCGTTAGAAAATCGAACCCATAGTGATACAACCCGAGATGAATTTCATCAAATGGTTAAAAAGGCGAAGGATTATATTAAAGCAGGTGACATATTCCAAGTTGTATTATCTCAAAAGTGGAAGATTGACACCTATGCAACTCCCTTCGAAACATATAGAATACTTAGAACACTTAACCCTTCACCATATATGTATTACTTAGACATTGAAGGTTTAAAAGTAGTAGGTACTTCCCCTGAATTACTTGTACGCGTGACTGATAAATGTGTAGAGACACGACCAATTGCTGGCACAAGACCTAGGGGAGAAACCAAAGCTGAAGACATTAAACACGAGCAAGATTTACTTGCAGACCCTAAGGAACGATCAGAGCATTTGATGCTAGTTGATTTGGGGCGAAATGATGTTGGTAGAGTTAGTAAATACGGCTCTGTTAATGTCTCACAATTCATGGATATAGAACGCTATTCCCATGTAATGCATATTGTTTCTCATGTACAGGGACAGCTTAAGGATCAATTAACGCCATTTGATGCCTTAGAAGGATGCTTCCCAGCAGGTACGGTATCAGGTGCTCCGAAAGTACGTGCAATGGAAATAATTGCAGAGCTAGAGAAGCAAAGCCGTGGACTCTATGCAGGTGCAATTGGATACCTAGGCTTTTCAGGAAACTTTGATAGCTGTATTACTATTCGAACGATTGTATTTGAAAACGGATCAGCCTATCTCCAGGCAGGAGCAGGTGTAGTACATGATTCAGACCCTGAACTAGAATATAAAGAAACTATAAATAAGGCCCGTGCATTAATGAAGGCTATTGAAAAGGCTGAACAAGTATTCTATGAAAGGGTGGAGCTAAATGCTTAAACAGTTTATTGAAATAATAGATACAGGAACAAGCTTAACGAGTGAGCAGGCAGAGCAAGCATTATCAATTATAATGGATGGTAATGCAGATAATAATCAAATTGAGCATTTATTACTCTCACTTTCAAACAAAGGTGAACACATTACAGAGTTAGTGGGCTTTGCCAAAGCAATGCGAGCTCATTCGATTTCTGTTAATTTAGATAATAGTAATCTACTAGATACCTGCGGTACAGGTGGTGATGGTGGTAATATATTTAACATATCTACTGCCGTTGCATTTGTAGCAGCCGCAGCTGGTATCCCAGTAGCAAAGCATGGAAATCGTGCTGTATCTGGAAAGAGTGGCAGCGTAGATGTTCTCGAAGCATTAGGGATTAATATTCAATTAGACCAGCTTCAAAGCCAACATATCTTTAACGAGACAAATCTAGTATTTCTATTCGCACAACAGCATCACCCAACAATGAAGTACGTAGCTCCAATTAGAAAAAAACTACAAAGACGAACTATTTTTAATATGGTAGGACCTTTAACAAACCCAGCAGGGGCTAGTTATCAAATAATTGGGGTGTATAGTGAATCTTTAGCAGAACAACTTGGTGAAGCTCTTTTAGAGCTTGGGGGCAAGCAAGCGCTTATTGTCCATAGTCACTCGGGGCTAGATGAATTGAGTATAGATGGAGCAAATACAATTGTAGAAATTCGTAATGGGGAACTGCGTAAATATACTATCACACCAGAAGAAGTAGGCCTACAAAAAGGTCCATTATGTGAAGTGTCAGGCGGAAGTGCTAAAGAAAATGCAGAAACTATTGTAGATGTTTTTAGAGGCACTAACAAAGGTGTTGATAGGGATATGCTCGTGTTCAATGCTGGAGCTGCTTTATATATTGCTGACAAATGTAAATCTATAGCTGAGGGAGTACAGCTTGTAGAAATGTTACTAGATTCTAAACAAGTATATAAAAAATATCAGCAATACAAACAACTATCAAACCAATTCATAGGAACTGAGGGAGCTATATCATGATATTAGACAAAATAGTAGCAGTCAAAAGACAAGAAGCAGAAATATTACGTAATTATTATATAGAAAATAACTACCGCGCAGAGCTCAGACAGGCTCTACCAGTGAGGAATTTTTATCAAAACTTAAAAGAGCACAGTCGCACATACAAGCTTGCTATTATAGCCGAGGTAAAAAAAGCATCACCTTCTAAAGGTATTATAAGAGAAGACTTTAATCCAACTGAAATAGCAAACGAGTATGCAGAGAGTGATGTAGCAGCGATTTCAGTATTGACAGATACAGAATTTTTCAAGGGTGATTTTAAATACTTGCAGCAGATTCGTAAGCATGTACAGCTACCACTTCTATGTAAAGATTTTATTATTAGTCCCTATCAAGTCATTCATGCACGTTTACACGGTGCCGATGCAATCCTATTGATTGCCAAAATTTTAGAAAAAGAGGATTTAATGGGGTTATACCAATTTGCCACTGATTTAGGCATGGATTGTCTGATTGAAATTCATGATGGCTTAGATTTAGAAAAGGCCCTATCCATAGAGGCTAAGATTATTGGAATAAATAATCGTAACTTAGATACCTTCGAAACAGATATTAAGAACACAGAGAAATGGCTCAAGCATATACCTGAGCAAATCATTACAATAAGTGAAAGTGGTATACACAATGCAGCAGATAGTAAACAAGTTAACGAGTATGGTGCTAATGGTATCTTAGTTGGAGAGTCATTAATGAGGTCTAAATCTATCTCAGAAAAAGTTAAAGAGCTTCGTTTAGAGGAGTGATATTTTATGCTAAAGGTAAAGATTTGCGGAGTCCAGGATGTAGCCACGGTTACTAACTTACTAAAGCGAAAAGTAGATTATATAGGAATGATTTTTGCGGAAAGCAAACGAAAGGTAAAGCAAGCTATGCTGCAGGAATGCAGAGTGGTAGTAGAATCGGCACAGCAAACATCGACGAATACAAAGTTTGTAGCTGTATTTTTAAACCAACCATACGATGAAATAGTATCAGCTTTAGAGCAATTTCCTTTTCAGGTTGTTCAGTTGCATGGGCAGGAGACAATTGGCGATTGCAAAAAATTAAAAAGACAATTTCCTCATCTTAAAATTATAAAAACACTATCAGTACCTGTTAGTGTCATAGATGAAACAATGCTAATACAAGATTTGCAGCGAAGCATTTCTTATTATCGTCAAGTGGTTGAGGGCTTTTTATTAGATACAAAGGTAGGCAGTCAGCATGGCGGAACAGGCATAAGCTTTCCTTGGGATATAGTAAAACCTATATTTAACAACCCCTTTAGAAACTATCAGCTAGGTATTGCGGGAGGGTTATCAGCAGCAAATATAGATCAGCTATTATCTGTAATATCACCTGATTTCGTTGATATAAATAGTGGCGTCGAAACAGATGGACGCAAAGATATTAAAAAAACAAATCAATTATTAAACCTACTGGAGGCATCTCATAATGAACCCTGTCGAACAATCTCTTAATCATAAACAGACACGTTTTGGTGAGTTTGGTGGTCAATTTGTACCTGAAACCCTAATGTATGCTGTTGAAGAACTTGAGCAAGAATTTAATAGATATAAGGAAGACGAAGATTTTATTAATGAATACAAACAGCTGTTAAAGAATTATTCAGGAAGAGAAACGCCTTTATACTTCGCACAAAGGCTAACAGAAAAGCTTGGTGGAGCAAAGGTTTACCTGAAGCGTGAAGATTTAAATCATACTGGTGCCCATAAAATCAATAACACAATAGGGCAAGCATTACTAGCAAAAAAAATGGGCAAGAATAAAATAGTAGCAGAAACAGGTGCTGGTCAGCATGGTGTTGCAACGGCTACAGTATGTGCATTGTTAGGTCTAGAATGTATAGTATTCATGGGTGAAGAAGATGTCCGAAGGCAAAAGCTCAATGTGTTTCGAATGGAATTATTAGGTGCTAAGGTAGAGGCTGTCACATCTGGAACGAAGACTTTAAAGGATGCAACTAATGAAGCTTTAAGATATTGGGTTAGTAATGTGGAAGATACTTTCTATATAATCGGTTCTGTTGTTGGACCGCATCCATATCCTACGATTGTGCGCGAATTCCAAAGGGTAATTGGTGATGAAGCGAGAAAACAGATGCTAGAATCATACGGAAAGCTTCCTGAATGTGTAATTGCATGTGTAGGAGGAGGTAGTAACGCTATTGGAATGTTCACTGCTTTCTTAAAAGACCAGCAGGTAAATTTAATTGGAGTAGAGGCTGCCGGGGAAGGTGTAAACACAGAGCGACATGCTGCTACAATGACAAAGGGTAGTATCGGAATTCTGCATGGTATGAAAACATATTTACTGCAGGATAAGTATGGTCAGATATTACCTGTACATTCTATATCTGCTGGTTTAGATTACCCAGGAATCGGACCAGAGCATGCATTTTTAAAAGATAGTGGTAGAGTTAAGTACCATGCTATAACTGACGATGAAGCTTTAGCGGCATTTATGGAACTGAGTAAGCTAGAGGGTATTATCCCAGCATTAGAAAGCTCCCATGCAGTCGCGGAAGCGATTAAACTTGCTCCAACAATGAGAAAGGAAGAAAGTATTGTGATTTGTTTGTCAGGTAGAGGAGATAAAGACGTAAATACTGTACTAGAGTACCTAGGAGGTAACTAAACATGAATAAATTATTTGTACCGTTTATAACTGCTGGGTACCCTTCGCTAGATATAACTAAGGAAATTATTAGAGAGTTTAATGATATGCAGATACCTTATGTAGAATTGGGAGTCCCTTACTCTGATCCCTTAGCAGATGGGCCAACAATTCAGCGTGCCAGTGATATCGCCTTAGCAAATGGAGCTAATTTAGATACCATCTTTGATATGATATCAAGTATTGCAGAACCACTATCATCAAAGCTCATAATATTCAGCTATTATAATCCGCTTTATGTATACGGTTTTAAAAAGTTTTGTGAAAAATGTAAAAAGCTAGGAATCTATGGAGTACTGATACCAGATTTGCCGAAGGAAGAGGAGCATGAAGTAATTAGTTTAATAAATGATTATGATTTAGTTTTAATACCATTAGTTACACCAACCTCGGCGTCTAGACTACAACTAATCTTAGAAGGTAAAGATAGAGGATTTATTTATTGTGTATCTTCATTAGGAGTAACTGGGGAACGACAAAGCTTTCACAGCAATTTAGAGAAATTTATAGACAAGGTTAAGTCAATTTCAGATCTACCTGTTGTTGTTGGTTTTGGAGTTTCTAGTCGAGAGCAAGCTGAAGACATATGTAATTTTGCCGACGGAGTCATTGTTGGCAGCAAAATAATAAATATTATAACAAATGCTTTCGAAAAGTTTATTGATCAGAAAACGCCAGCGTTTATCGCTAAGGAAGTACGAAAGAATGTTGAAAATATTTGCCCCTATGTGTACAATAAATAAAACTAGAAACAAAGGAGCAATATTAAGTGAATAATCATATAGATAAACAGCAAATATGTATCATAGGCGTCGGGCTAATCGGTGGTTCGATTGCCTTATCTATTAAGGAAACCTTTAGCGAATACGATATCGTCGGAATAGATACGGAGTTAGCCTATATACATGAAGCTATTTCCTTAGGTGTAATTGACTGGGGAACTGTGGATTTAAATCAAGGAGTTGAAAATGCAGATATCATTATCATAGCGACACCTGTTAAAGTTACGGAACAGGTTATTCAAAAGCTATGTAAAATTGATTTAAAGGAAACATGCATAGTTACAGATGTAGGAAGTACCAAGGACAACATATATGATATGGCTAACTGCTTCCGTGACAAAAATGTGTCTTTCATCGGTGGGCACCCTATGGCTGGGTCGGAGCGATCTGGTGTAAAGGCAGCTAACCGTAGACTGTTTGAGAACGCTTATTATGTGCTTACACCAAGTGACTGGGCAACAGAACAGGATATTGAGACATTAAAGCATGTTCTAGAATCGACCAAGGCTGAAATAATTGTCATGCCAGCTAAAACACATGACCAAGTAGTGGGAGCGATTAGCCACTTACCGCATATTGTTGCATCTGCACTTGTAAATCTTATTCGAGAGAAAAAGGATAATCCATATTACACAGCATTAGCTGCAGGAGGCTTTCGTGATATAACGAGAATTGCATCGGCTAATGTAGATATGTGGAGAGATATTACTGTAAGTAATCGCGAATCAATCCTAGAATTACTTAACGATTGGGAGCGACACATTGCAGAAATTAAAGAAGCAATAGAGATTAATGACATTAAGGGAATTGAAGATTTCTTTCAAACAGCAAAAAACTATCGTGATGACTTACCTATCCGTCAGCAAAGTCTAATTCACCAAGCGTATCAAATCAATGTTGATGTGCCTGACCATCCAGGTGTTATTGGTAATATTGCTAGTGTTCTAGGCAGGGGTGGGGTTAATATTAGAAATATATATATTACACACAACCGAGAGCGTGGCGAAGGTGCAATGCGTTTAACCTTTACGACGAGAGAGCTACAGAAGCAAGCTTACGATACATTAACTACTGCTGGTTACACAGTACAATTAGAAGATTAATATATTATTCTAGGAATGGAGTATACATTATGAAAAAGCCTAATACTTTTTCTTTTTTTCCAGCTAAGAAGCTTCAGGGAGAAACGGAAGTTCCTGGAGATAAGTCAATTTCCCATCGAGCGATTATATTTGGTAGCATAGCTGAAGGAACAACAAAAATTGAAAATTTTCTGCCAGGTCTTGATTGCTTAAGTACAATTGACTGTTTTAGACGGTTAGGAGTAAATATAACAGCGAAAAGCAATACATCGATTATAGTTAATGGAGTTGGGTTACAGGGATTAAATGAACCTACTGACATATTAGATGTTGGAAATTCGGGCACTACCATAAGACTGCTTAGTGGTTTATTAAGTGGGACAAACTTTTATTCAGTTATGACTGGTGATGCATCAATAAGAAAACGTCCAATGGATCGTGTGAAAAAACCGCTTGAACAAATGGGCGCTAGAATCCATGGCAGAGATAATGGTCGCTTAGCTCCATTATCGATTATCGGAACAAAACTTACACCAATTCACTATCAATCTCCAGTCGCAAGTGCACAAATAAAATCGAGTATCCTGCTTGCAGGCATTTGGGCCGAAGGGCATATAAAAGTTACAGAACCAACAAAATCTCGCGACCATACTGAATTAATGTACAAAACATTTGGCGGCGATATTGAAGTAGAAGGCAATACTGTAACAATTGCTGGTGGTAGTACACGTTTATCTGCTCAAGAAGTTCAAGTACCAGGTGATATTTCTTCTGCAGCATTTCTAATGGTTGCCGCTTCTATTGTACCTAATAGCGAAGTATTGATAAAAAATGTTGGTGTAAACCCGACACGCTCAGGTATCATAGACGCACTACAAGCTATGAATGCAAATATTAAATTAACAAATGAGCGTAAATATGGAGAAGAGCCTGTAGCGGACATCTTAGTTACTTCTAGTCATTTGAAAGGAACGATAATTGAAGGCAATTTAATTCCTAGATTAATTGATGAAGTACCTATACTACTAATAGCTGCCGCCTTAGCCGAAGGCGATACTATAGTCAAAGACGCTAAAGAACTTCGAGTTAAAGAAACAGACCGCATCCAGGTAATGCATGATGAGCTGTTGAAAGTAGGTATTATATCAACTCCAAAAGAGGACGGAATTGAGATTGCAGGTAATCAAATGATATCAGGTGGAACTATTGATAGCCACCATGATCATAGAATTGGTATGGCATTTGCAGTAGCTGCTTTAACCGCTAAAGATAAAATAGAAATTGAAAACTATGACGCCGTTAAGGTTTCCTTTCCGAATTTCACAGAAGTTATGACGGCACTAGGAGCGAAATGTGAATAGGGGGACGTTGTATGTGTGAATTAAAATGCAACACTGAGCATCCAGAGGTAGCAAATATTATTGAAGCCCATAGGAACAATCCTGGGGCTTTAATTATAGTTTTACAGAAAGCACAATCTGTAGTTGGATATCTACCAAAGGAGATTATTAAACAGATAGCAACAGGTATGAATTTGTCAGAGTCAAAAGTCTATGGCGTAGCAACGTTTTATTCGCAATTTCATTTAACTCCACGTGGGGAGAACATAATTCGTGTTTGCATGGGGACTGCTTGTCATGTTCGTGGTGCAGTTACGATTCTTGAGAAGCTGCAAGAGCAATTACATATAAAATCAGGTGAAACATCGAAGGACTTAAAATTCACCTTAGAAACCGTTGCTTGTATTGGAGCATGCGGTTTAGCGCCTGTAATAACTATCAATGACGATACATATGGCAAATTAAAGCCTAGTCAGCTTAAAGATATAATTAATAAATATCGGTAGAGGTGATAAAGTTGGCACATGAAAAACAAAGAATACTAATATGTGGTGGCACTGGATGCATTTCAACAGGTGCTAGTAATTTGTTAGAGAGCTTCAAGAGCACATTAAAAGCAAAAAATATGGATTGTGAGTACGATGTGATTCTTACAGGCTGCCATGGTTTTTGTGAGCAAGGTCCAATTGTTATCATTGAAAAGGACAACACACTCTACTGTCAAGTAACCATAGATGATATTGATGAGCTTGTAAGTCAACATCTAGCTGCTAATCAGTTAGTTGAACGATTGTTATATATTAACCCAATAGATAATCGCCGTATTTCTTCTCACAAAGACATTAATTTTTATAAAAAGCAACATCGAATATTATTAGACTTATGCGGCAAAATTGATCCAGAAAATATCAGCGAATATATAAACCATGGTGGCTACGCTGCGCTACAAGCTTGCTTTGAGCAAAAACCAACGGATATAATAGAAGAGATAAAAGTATCTAAGCTAAGAGGTCGAGGCGGGGGAGGTTTTCCTGCAGGATTAAAGTGGGAGTATACCCGCAACGCTGATGGAGATCCAAAATATATAATTTGTAATGCCGATGAAGGTGATCCTGGTGCATTTATGGATCGAAGTATAATAGAAGGAAACCCTCATTCAGTACTAGAAGGTATGCTAATAGCAGGCTATGCGATTGGCTCAAATATTGGTTACATATACGTACGCGCAGAGTACCCACTTGCTGTTAAGCGTTTACGAATTGCCATAGATCAGGCTGAAGCAACCGGCTATCTTGGAGAGAACATATTAGGAAGTAACTTTTCATTCCAAATAAAGATTAAAGAGGGTGCTGGGGCGTTCGTTTGTGGAGAATCTTCTGCACTTATGCACTCCATTGAAGGTCATCGTGGAATGCCACGTTCAAGACCACCAAACTCCACGAAAAAAGGACTATGGAGCAAGCCTACTTGTTTAAATAACGTGGAAACATTTGCTAATATCCCGCTTATAATTTTAATGGGTGGTAATGAGTTTGCAAAAATTGGAACAGAGAATTCTACTGGTACTAAAGTTCTTGCATTGACAGGCAAAATTAATAATACTGGTCTAGCAGAAGTGCCTATGGGTATTTCACTAAGGGATGTTATATTTGACATTGGCGGCGGTATTAAGGATGGAAAGAAATTAAAAGCCGTGCAAATAGGGGGGCCTTCTGGAGGCTGTATACCTGAAGAAATGCTTGATTTACCAATAGATTTTGATTCTTTATATAAAGCTGGTGCAATGATGGGGTCGGGCGGATTGGTAGTGTTAGATGAGTCTACCTGTATGGTAGACTTAGCGAAGTTTTTTCTAGAATTCACTCATAATGAATCATGTGGTAAGTGTACACCTTGCAGAGAGGGAACATATAGGATGCTACAAATACTTGAAAAGATTACTGATGGATTAGGTACTCAAGATGATATTATCCATCTAGAACGATTAAGTAACAATATTATGAATTCATCCCTATGTGGTTTAGGTAAATCAGCACCGAATCCAATCGTAAGTACACTAAGATATTTCAGGTACGAATATGATGCGCATATAGAAGATAAGACCTGTCCGAGTGGTGTATGCAAGAAGCTTATCAGTTATCGTATAGATAGTATGAACTGTAAAGCATGTACAATATGTCTTAAGCATTGCCCAAGTCAAGCAATCATTGGCGAACGTGGGAAACCCCATCTAATAGTGTCAGAAAATTGTACAAGATGTGGTATATGCTTAGAGAAATGTCCGTTTCAAGCAGTAAAAATGGGCTAAAGGGTGATGAACTTGATAACAATCGAAGTTAATGGACAAACATATACAATGGAAACAAGTAAATCGATACTAGATGCGTGTAAAGAAATAGGGATTGATATTCCTACTCTTTGTTACGATAAAGACTTAAAGATAACTGCTAGCTGTCGCTTATGCATCGTCGAGATTGAGAACAAATCTACCTTAGTAACTGCCTGTTCTACACCAATCTACGACGGTCTGAAAATATATACTGAATCGGAAAAAGTAATCGAAGCAAGGCAGGAAATACTGCGTTTATTATTAGCCAACCATGATTTGCGTTGTCTTACATGCCATAGAAACGGTGATTGTAGATTACAGGATTATAGTTATCGTTATAACGTACATGATACTCCATACCCAGATGGACCCAATAAAGAAATACCTATAGATGATACGAATTCATTTTTCGTTAGAGATTATGCTAAATGCATCCTGTGTGGCAAATGTGTATCAGTTTGCAGCGATATCAACGGTGCACACGCTATAGACTTTACCAATAGAGGCTATAAAACCAAAGTAGCTAGTAGTTTTGATGAAAGCCTGCAGAATACTTCTTGCAATTTCTGCGGCATGTGTATTCAAGTATGTCCAGTTGCTGCACTAGTGCCGAAATCAGAAATAGGTAAAGGACGTCCATGGGAGACGACAAAAGTCAAGACTACATGTAGCTATTGTGGTGTTGGCTGTCAGTTGCAACTGAAAATCATGGACAACCAGATTATTGGTGTGGCAAAGGATGAAAGTGGATCAAATCTAGGACATCTGTGTGTAAAAGGACAGTTTGGCTGGGAGTATGTACACGCTAGAGATAGATTAAGTATGCCTTTAATAAAAAACCGTAAAACAGGTCAGTTTGAAGAAGTAGCTTGGGATGTCGCAATTGACTTTATATATGAAAATCTGCAACCGATCCTTAACGAGAGTGGAGGAGATGCAGTTGGCGGTCTATGCTCGGCAAAATGTACAAACGAAGAAAATTATCTGTTTCAAAAATTAATGCGTACCGTCTTTACTACTAATAACGTCGACCATTGCGCACGTCTCTGACATAGTGCTAGTGTTGCCAGTTTGGCAACTGCATTTGGAAGCGGGGCAATGACTAACTCATACAATGAAATATTGTTAGCTAACGTAATTATTGTAACGGGTGCGAATACTACAGAGGCCCATCCTGTCATTGGATATAGAATTAAGCAAGCAGTTAAAAATGGTGCTAAATTAGTTGTAATTGATCCTCGAAGAATTGAATTAGTTGATTATGCTGAATCGTGGTTATCGATTAAGCCAGGGACTAATTTAGCTTTATTTAATGGTTTAGCACATATCATATACAAAGAAAACTTATACAATCAGGACTTTATCAATCAACATACGGAAGGCTTTGATAATTGGTTAAACAGCATTAATGAATACACTCCTGACCGTGTAGCTGCCATTACTGGTGTAAACATAGATGGCCTATATTTTATCGCTAAACTATATGCTACTGCAGATAAAGCGACCATTTTATACGCTATGGGTATTACACAACACAGCTCTGGAACTAATAACGTATTTTCACTGGCAAACCTTGCAATGCTAACAGGGCAAATTGGTAGGGAAGGAACAGGTATAAATCCCCTTAGAGGCCAGAACAATGTACAAGGGGCATGTGATATGGGTGGACTTCCTAATGTACTACCAGGCTACGCCCTCGTAAATGACGAAACGCAGCGGCTAAGATTTGAAAGTGCTTGGCAGCAGAAAGTTGCAACAAACTCTGGATTAACTTTGACAGAAATGGTAGATGCGGCAATCGAGAAACGTATTAAAGCACTCTATATAATGGGTGAGAATCCGATGCTTGCTGACCCAAATACAAACCATGTAAGAGCAGGATTAGAGTCTTTAGATTTCTTAATCGTACAGGACATATTTTTAACAGAGACGGCCCGAATGGCTGATGTAGTACTGCCTGCAGTGACCTTCGCAGAAAAGGATGGGACATTTACGAATACGGAACGCTTTGTTCAACGTGTAAGAAAAGCGATACCAGAGCAAGGGAACGCCAAGGTAGATTGGCAGATAATTCAAATGATTGCTAACAGATTTGGATCTAAATGGCAATATCGACATGCAAAAGAAATCATGGATGAAATACGTACCGTTGTTCCTCAGTATGCTGGTATAACCTATGATAGAATTGAACAGCAGGGACTACAGTGGCCATGTCCATCAATTGAACATAACGGAACACCTTATTTACACAAGGACGGTTTTATTAGAGGAAAAGGGAAGTTTACAGCAGTAGAATATTCTCCATCTAAGGAATTACCCGATATAGAATACCCATTCACATTAACAACTGGCCGTAGATTATATCACTGGCACACCGGTAGTATGAGCAGGAGGGTAAAGGCCCTTGAGGAAATACACCCATATGAGAAAATGCAGATTAATCCTATTGATGCTAAGGAATTAGGGATAGAAGCTGGAGACATTATTAAAGTATCTTCAAGGCGGGGCTCAGTAAATACAAAAATTGAAATAACAGACTCTATCCCAAGAAGAACTCTGTTTATGTCTTTTCACTTCAGTGAGACGAATACGAATAGCCTAACGAGCTCACATAGAGACCCTATATGCAATATTCCTGAAGCAAAGGTGACAGCTGTGAGAGTTGATAAAATCAACTAATATAATAAAATTGCAGGTCAAAGCTCAACTAATGCAAGTGCCGCTAAAAAAAAGATAAACAGTATTAGAATTATCCATGTGCTTGGATAAAAGATAGCATATGCAAATAGACAGAAAGTACCTATAAGTACAAGGAATTTAGCGATATATGCTAATTCTTCTAAAAAACACTGAAAGCTTCTTTTACGCATAATAGAATACCACATTCTTCTTAATGATATAGGTACACCTTTGAACATACCTACACCTCCTGATTAAACGGATTTAATAATTTTTACAACGTTTTGCCTGAATTTATCTTTGTCAGTATTAGCCATAACAGCTAAATATAAAGCGTCCTGTTTTTTGAAATAAAATAGGAAGCACTTTCCAGCCTTTGGAGTGAAGCCGGTTTTTCCAGCTATCACTCCATATTTATTAATAAAGGGGTTAGTGTTATTAAAGATAACTGGATTATATCTAAGAGATGTTAATAGCTTACATCTAGGCATTTTTAATATATTCATTAATGTCTTTTTTTGATACACTAATTTACCTAAAGTAACTAAGTCATTTACTGTTGAATAATGATTGTCTTTATGCAGTCCACTTGGATTAACAAAGCTACTTTGATTAAGTCCATAATCATTACAGTGTTTTTTTGTTATTACCGTCCACCTTTGTTCTGTCTTATTTTCAATATATTCTTGCAAAAGGTTTGCGGCATCATTTGCACTTCTAATAAGCATAGCTTGCAATAAAGTTTCAATCGTATAGTTCATATTTAATTTGAGATCAGCTCGTAATTGTGGTGCCTCTATCGTCTTACTTACCTTTATTTTGTCTGATAACTTACACTGATTGAGTACTATT
Organism: Desulfuribacillus alkaliarsenatis; assembly: GCF_001730225.1. Classification (NCBI taxonomy): domain Bacteria; kingdom Bacillati; phylum Bacillota; class Desulfuribacillia; order Desulfuribacillales; family Desulfuribacillaceae; genus Desulfuribacillus; species Desulfuribacillus alkaliarsenatis. Next base: position 671,132 of record NZ_MIJE01000001.1, read on the forward strand.
AAAGCAGTAAATAACTTAGTAATGCTTGCAGGATATATAGCCTTATTTATGTTTTTTTTACGAATCCATTTATTATGTGATAATGAATATATCCCATAGTATTTTAACCTTCTATGATTGTGCTTTAATATATTCATACAATTATTCACTACGCTTTCTTATATTTTAATTGTCTAATTAAAGTTTCCATTTTAAATGTTCTAGACGCTTTAAAGTAGGCGTGCACGTTAGGTTTTAATACCTTTTTCAAATAGTTGTATGCAGATTTTTTATCTGGGAGATGCTGAGCTATTATATTATTCTTGGACTGTTTTGCACCAGCTACAACATGCTGCCCAAAAGTACCGACACCAATAACATTGACTCCTAAATCCGCAGCTTTTCTACCAACCTTTTTATGACCATCGACAGTGTGAGAGCCAAGCTCACCCATGTTACCAATAACTGCAAATGCAGGGTTTTTGTTAGAAATTAACTTTAGCGACCGAATCCCTTCGATTGCAGCTGTAGGATTAGCATTAAAAGCGTCACTAATGATTGTAGAATTGTTGATGCCCTTTAGTATTTGAGTTCTCATTCCTGCGTTTCTAAACGTTGCAAGCTTAGATTTGATATTAGGATATGGCACATTCAATATAAAGGCAGCAGCAATAGCAGCTAAAGCGTTATAGACATTATGCTCACCTATAGCGGCTACAGTGAAATCATATGTTTTACCAAGATAGGTCACCTTAAACGATGTAGAACGGGCTTTATAACGGATTTTAGATGCTTTAATATCAGCATTATTTTTTATTCCGAAATATAATATTTTTTTGCCTTTAAAACCTGATAGATTAAGCTTACTAGTATATTGGTTATCAGCATTGAGTATTAAATAACCGTTCTTTCTAATAGTTCCTATAATCTCTTGTTTAGCTTTAATAATATTATTTACTGAATTACCTAACTTACCTATGTGAGCATCACCTATATTAGTAATAATGCCGATTGTAGGCTGATAATATGAACCCATGATTCGTATTTGCCCTAATCCTTTCATTCCCATTTCAAATACACCATACTTATGGCTAGAATTTAATTTCATAGTATTGTAGGGAGCTGAATAAACAGCATTCATAGTAGCATAGGTACTCATAACCTTACCTTGTGAACGGAGAATCTGTGTTATCATATTTTTTACTGTCGTTTTACCAGCACTACCTGTAACGCCAACTACAGGTACTTTAATAAGGTTTCTATTATATTGCGCATATTTAAAAACCATTGATCTATCAACATAAATATAACTTATATTTTTTTGTTCTTTAATTTTCCCTCGAAGATTGTTTGCAGCAATAATGCCTATTGCACCTTTTTTTATCGCTGTAGCAACACGGTTATTGAAACCTTTTTGGTCACGAACCCAAAAAAAATCATTAGGTCTTACAAAACGTGAATCATTATATACGATAGATTGAATATGTCGATTGTGAGGGGCTTTAGTAAAACCCTTTGTTACTTGAATAAATTCTCCAATATTCATGATTATCCCCCTTAAATATTTCTCCCTTATAATATTCAGGAAGCCTACTAGAAGGTTCAACAGAAGTAAAAAAAATAAAAAAAAGGGCTAATCCTAAGGAAATTATCTTAGTAGGATTAGACCTTACATATAAATTATTATAAAATAATAGTAAGCTTTATAGATTTAGATTTAAATATTTAAAAAGATAGTAAATTACTAGAAATAAAACCTGTGTTATTTCCAATTTTCACTTGCGTCCATCCATTACTTTGACCTAGGACTTCAACAGTGTCACCCCTACGGACTACAGCTATAATACTATGATTAGTTCCTGCTCCGCTTCTAACATTTACGATATTTCCAGAAACGGTTGCAGTAGATGTAGAAGTTGTAACTGTTTTCGTCACTGGGTTGGATAGAAGGAAGCTAGCAACATAGCCTGATTGTCCATTAAAATCAATCTCGTACCAACCATTTAGCTGTCTTTTAACGACAACTTCATTACCATTTCGTACGACACCTAAGATATTGCCACTAGTTGAAGCAGTAGCTCGTACATTAACAACGTGACCAGTTACCGTACTAACTAGAACTTGAGAGGAGCTAGAATCGTTACTAGTGTTAGTGTTATTAGAGCTAGATGAGTAATCTCTTACTAGCCAATCTGCTATAAATCCAGTGCTACCATTAGACATTCTGATATTAAACCAGCTTCCTGATTTTCCTGTTACATTTAATACTTCACCATTTCTGGCAACAGCAACAATAGAAAAATTAGTTCCAGGTCCTGAACGTAAGTTAACAGTATTTCCTGTGACTTGTACTTGTCCTGTAATAGAAGGAGTATTTCCATTGTTCGAGCTGCCTTCATTATTATTTAACACCTGATTACTCGGCATAACAATTGGTCTTTGAGGTGGTAAATAATAATTAGTAGGAATTACAGGACCGCTATCGGTATATCTATGGGCTGCCGCTGGGTTCCATGCGTCATTTGGAAGAATTCGACGTGCTTCTAAGAATTTCTCCCCATACCAATATGAGAAATTATTCACTATTCCTATAGCTGTTGGTCTGTTACTTACTGTGTTTATAATTGCTGGTTTTCCATTAATAACTCCCATATATATAGCTACGTGGGAAATATACTTGTTGGTTTCTGTACCAGCCCAATACGTTAGTATATCACCAGGACGTAAGTTTTCTATACCTTTAATACCGTATAAAGCTTGTCCTGAAGAGCTTGTACCAACTCTAGTAGAGGATACACCTGGTACTCTAGTTCCAACCTTGTCATAATCCCTTGAGCGTGAGGTAATATTAATACCAAAATCACGATACACAAGCTGGGTAAAGTTAGAACAGTCGATTAAACCGTTAGTGGGATATCCACCAGCAAAATTATAAATCATATAACCATGTTCCATATACCAGATTGCTCGTGCAACAACTTGATGAGCTAAACTTCCATCGTATTGTTGCTCAAATGCTCTTATAATCGGTACTTCCTGCCTATTATAACTATCTTGGAAGTTATGATACCTTTCTATCGCTTGCTGTCTGGTAATACTAACAGCTTCAGCCTCTGTTGCAAGCATAGGTACCAGAGAAACTGAAGAAAATATTAAAGCAGTTGACAAGATGATAGTAATAAATTTTTGTTTTAAACTCATTATCAACCCTCCTTAGTGTGAATTTTATCATAATTTTAAGTGTCATTTACGTGGTAAGTTATGTAAACTAACTTTGAGGCCTTATATATCAATACTTAGAAAAAATAGAAAGAGGGATGCCGTGTGAAGATTGTAGTAGCTCCAGATTCGTTTAAAGGTAGTTTATCAGCTTTTGAGTTTTGTAATATTGTAGAGGAAGTTGCAATAAAACACTTTCCTATGCTTACCATCGTAAAGGTTCCTTTGGCAGATGGGGGAGAGGGCACAGTAGATAGTTTAATTCAAGGTGGGAATGGACAATTTCAATATGCAGAAGTAAATGATCCTTTATTTAGAAAAATAGAAGCTAAATATGGCATTCTAGAAGACAAAAAAACTGCTGTTATGGAGATTGCAGAGGCTTCAGGGCTACATAAGATTAGTAAAGCAGAGCAAAACCCGATGATTACATCAACCTATGGTACTGGCGAAATGATTAAGCATGCATTAGATCAAGGATGTAGAAATTTTATTATTGGAATAGGCGGAAGCGCTACTAACGATTGTGGCATAGGACTAATTCAAGCTCTTGGTGCAGAAGTATTGAATAAGAATAATAAGCAAGTCGCTCCAGGTGGAGAGGGTCTTTTAGAGGCTGTAAAGATAGATCTTGATAACTTTGATAAAAGAATAGAAGAATCTACATTTACAATTGCATGTGATGTAAATAACCCGTTGACAGGGAAAACTGGAGCTGCTTATGTATTTTCTCCCCAAAAAGGTGCAACTCCAGCAATGGTAGAAGAGCTAGATAAAGGCTTGAAAAATTATGCGAAAGTAATTCACAACACCATCGGTATAGATATAGAAAATGTACCAGGAGCAGGAGCAGCTGGTGGGTTAGGTGCGTGTTTTAGTGCATTTTTTAATGGTCAGCTAAAGTCTGGTATTGAAATTGTATTAAAAACCACAGCATTAGAGGAAAAATTAAAATCAGCTGATATTGTAATAACTGGAGAAGGTAAGATAGATACTCAAACAGCATATGGTAAAACACCGAGTGGTGTAGCAAAATTAGCAAGGAAACATCATGTTCCTGTCATTGGAATATGTGGTATTCTCGAAGCTGATTCTGAAGCTATCAAGGAAATTGAACTAGATGCTGCTTTTTCAATTATGAATAGGCCTTGTATTGTAGAAGAAGCGATATCAGATGCTAAAACAAATCTTGAGTCTTTAATTTACAATATATTTAATATTTTAACTATAAACAAGAAATAACCTAATTGACAGATTGTATACAGAATATATAATTAGATTAGTTCTAATTATATATTTATTGGAGGTATAACTATGGCAATTTGGAAGTGTAGTAAATGTGGTTTTACGAAAGACAGCAGATGCAGACCAGGTAAGTGTCCTGAGTGCGGAGCAGCAAAAGACGATTTCAAAAAAGATGAGTAATAAACTATACATATAAAAATATGAAATTGTTACAAAACAGTTGACTAGATTAGGTTACTGTTTTATAATACAGATAGAAGTGTGATTTCTCTCCACTCCTATCCATAATAATCCTGCGCTTAGCAGGATATTTTTTTGCATTTTTATACAGCTTTGTCATAAAGATAGGGTAAGGGGGAAGTGAGATGATACTTCTTATTATGAGCTTTATATTAGCAATTTCATATAGTCTAGTCTATTTAATAACATTTCTATTAGAGAATTTCATTACAGACATTATACGACTGCAAATCAATTACGATTTGTTAGCAATTTTTTATAGCTTCTTCTCATTGATTATAATATTTATGGGTGGAATCTATTCTTCAATGATATATAATAAAACAAAAGAAAAAATAGTAATAAACATAGCTTTTATAGTAGTTATGTTTTTAGGACAAATCATAGGCTTACTAGACAAGATTACACATGGTCTTGTATTATTAACTGGAGCATATGCTGTGATATTGCCACAAGTACTATATTATTTATTTATAATAATTTGTTTTATTATCGGTCAATTGTGTAGTTTCGATTTAGGCAAACAGAAGAAAAATTTAAGAGCTAAGATGTTCAAATATAGTAACTAATCGATTACCATTCATCTACTAAACAACCAATAATAGTAACTAGTATAGTCTAACATGATATTGTATACTTTGAATATACTAAATATGTTATACTAGAATCACAATTCATTTGATAGTCTCTATATATTTACAATAATATACACGTGATAACACGTGTTTTTTTAGGTCGCAAATCGTATTATTTACTCATAAATTTAGGATATAACGCAACTTTTTACCCTGGAAAAAGTCTAATATTATTGACTGGGGTAAATTTTGGCGGAACTTCAGGAGGATCCCCTATGAATGACTCCCAGATAATTCAGTTAATCAATGAAGGCAATCAAGAATATTATGGAGAATTAATCCAAAGACATGAACAGAAGATACTAGTCTTTATACATTACATGTTGAAAAATAATTCTTCAATGGAAGTATTAGCTGAAGATTTATGTCAAGAGACATTTATTAAAGCATACAAAAATCTTAATAGTTTTCGCGATAAAGAAGCAACATTTACTACTTGGTTATATACGATTGCTAGAAATACCGTTTTAAGTGAATTAAGAAAATCCAAAAATAAAGGTCAATATTTAGAGGATATAAACATTATTCCTAAAACGGAAGCAGACGAATTACCTGAGTATAAATTACTTAAAAACGAGCGTATTCATCTTGTTAGAGAAGCGATTAACACCTTGCCAGAGACTCAGAGGATGGCTATAATTCTGCGTGAATATGAACAGCTCGATTATAAGCAGATAGGCGAAATTATGGATTGTTCAGTCAGTGCAGTAAAATCGTTAATATTTCGTGGTAGGTCAGCAATAAAAAGCAAACTCGAGAAGTATATAATTTCGGGTTCAGAATAACCTTGAAAGGAAGATTGATATGAATTGTCAACAAGTGCAGTCAATGCTCTTAGATTTCATTGACTGCCAGCTAAATGTTAGTGATGAACAATTAGTTAAAGAGCATATTAGCGTGTGTGAAGAATGTAAAGCTAAATATCTGGATTGGAAACAAACACTTACACACATTAAGGATACTAAAGCGCTAGTATACAGTGAACCTAACTGTGCTTCTATAAAAAATGACGTAATGAGACGAATAGAAGTATTTGAAGGTCAAAAAAGAGTATTTAAGAGAAATATTAACGTTTGGAATCGCTTAGCTAGTATAGCTGCTGTGTTTGCAATTATGTTTATAGGGTATGCAGGCTATAATCAATCGATAACACCCGAACAACCAAGCACAATGTTAGCTATCGAACAACAAATGAATACTGATGAGTCTCAGGAGAAAAAAGGAGACGTAGTTAGAATAGCAAGTAATGATGATACTACTATTGCAACGAACACTTCTCTAAAGACAGTAGCACCTTACTCATTAGGTGGTATCTTCCTTGGAATTGGAGCAGCATCGATTGTAATGAGAAGAAAATTAGAAAAGCAACTGCAAGATATATTAAAATAATAAATCTACTACATATACAGTAATAATCACAGTACATATATCATAATATTACCAATACAATCACATACAAAAAAGTGATCATTCATAATTGAATGATCACTTTTTTGATGTATATTTGATCCTTAGCTAAACAACTTAGTGTATAGACCCCAAACCATAACTACTGCTACAGAGATTGGAATAATGTATCCTACAAGTATAGTATACCAGTTTCCAAATACGATAGTTCCCTTTGGAGAGTTAATTTCTTCAACTGCGTTCTTAGTCTTCCATACATGGGCAGCAAAGATTGCTGTTAATAAACCACCTAGTGGAAGTAAAATATCACTTGCAAAGAAATCGTAAGTATCTAAGATATCCATTCCTAAGAATGTAACATTACTCCATAAACTCATACCTAGAGTTGGTGGTAAACCAGTTAAGAAGATAATTCCACCAATTGTTAAAGCAGCCTGCTTACGAGTCCAACCTTTTTCGTCAACAACCCAAGCTACTACAACCTCTAATAGAGAAATTGCTGAAGTTAATGCTGCAACACTTAATAATAGGAAGAACATAAAGCCAAAGATTGTACCAGCTGGCATTGCAGCAAATACTGCAGGTAAAGTCATAAATGCAAGACCAGCACCACTTGCAGGGTCAAAGCCTAATGCAAATACAGCAGGGAAGATTGCGAAACCTGCAATGATTGCAACCCCTGTGTCTAATCCTACTACCCAACCAGCGCTATCAGAGATATTATCTTCACGCTTTAAGTAACTACCATAAGTAATAAGAGCACCCATACCTAAACTTAAAGTAAAGAATGATTGACCAACTGCTCTTAGGAAGGTTTCACCAGTTACATCACCTAAATTAGGCGTTAAGAAGAATGCTACACCAGCTCCAGCTCCTTCTAATGTTAAACCTCTTACTACTAATACAATTAATAAAAGGAATAAAACTGGCATTAGGATTTTAGTTGCGCGTTGGATTCCGTTAACAACTCCAGAAGCAATAATCCCAATAGTTAATGCCATAAATACTGCGTGCCAAATGATTGGTGGCCATACACTTGTAATATGACCTACAAACATACCAGTAAAGTCATCACCAGCATTAAAACCACCTAGTGCTTTAAATACATAAGCCAAAGACCAACCTGCAACGATAGAGTAGAATGATAGGATTACAAATCCTGCTAAAACTCCCATTGCTCCAACTAACCACCAAGGTGAGTTAGGTGCAAGTGCTTTGAAAGCACCCACTGGGTTTTTCTGTGTTTTACGACCAAGTGCAATTTCAGTCGTTAACAGAGGATAACCAATTAAAAAGATAGTTACTAAATAAATAAGTACAAATGCAGCTCCACCTTCGGTACCTACAACATAGGAGAAACGCCAAATGTTTCCAAGACCTACAGCAGAACCAGCGGCAGCTAGGATAAAGCCTAAATTCGACGTCCACTGCTCACGTGCCATTAAAAAACCTCCTTAAAATATAGTAAATTAATTCTAGTACATTTTATGATAAATTTCCTATAAAATAAAATATGAAATTAGAGCATTTTATGCCTTTAGAACACTAAAGGATTACAATAAATCAATATATCTTACAAATTCGGTGCTTTTTATCAAATTTTCAAACTATTCAATCTTATGAGACAATTATATGAAATTTAAAATTTACTATGCTATTTTATAATTTACTAGGGGAATATCTTCTACTGTTTGAATATATTACTTATATACGCTAAGAAATAACAAAGGAGGGGAACGTTATAGCTAATAGTGTAAGTACTGAAGATAAAAAACAGTTTTTACGGTGGTTTGTAAAGAATTATGTCTTGCAAAGTAGTGAAGCTACTTGGCTGCTAACATATCTATGCTCTGATTCCGAATTATTAAAGCGGATACACTTTGTAGAAGAAGCTAATTTGTCCTTACGTACACTAATTATTTCAACAACCTGTGTGAAAATGAAACCCTTTGTATTTTACAATAAGAAAAAGATCCTATATAACGTAGAAGAAACTTTTATGGAGATTTATGAGAACATAGAAGATGATATATACATCGTTTTGTACTTTAAAGATAGGCAAAACTCTCCTGAATATGCTTCGATAATGGAAAGAAATTCAAAACCTAAAATTAACAGCTCCATAACCATCCAGGCCGATATTGTTATTGATCAAGCTATTTTACGTTACAAAGTATATGACTTATATAAGAAAATAGATGATGCTATTGATAAACACGATAAAGCTATGTTTACCAAGTTAACTGAGGAGCTGCAGATACTACTTAGCCATAATAATTTAGCCGATTTTACTCCTTTAAAAAGCTAAAACTCGATAAAAAGTTTTAGCTTTTTTATTTTTATATTTTTTTGTTAAACAAGTAGTATTTTAAATAATACTTCATACACATAGAGTAGAGGAGGGGAGAGTACTATGTACATTTATATGGGTATGAAAAAATTATTGGTGATTACTTTGTGTATTTTTCTGATAAATATTAACTTTGTAACGATAACCTTGGCGAGTGATAACTCTTCAAGAATTACAAATAATGGACAAAACATAAATGATTACTCATCCCAAGTAATCTATTTCATTAACCATGAGAAATATGCTCAAGCGAAAGAAGTTTTGTTACAGATGATTAATTACTATTTAAGTATGGTTAGTCAAGTGGATATATCTCTAGAAGCACATAATGCTTATACACAACAGTTATTAGTTGTTAAAAGTGAGCTTTCTAGGGGTAATATAAATAGGTTGCTACTAATAGAGGAAAGCTATAAATTACATATTGCGTCCGAAGTTTTAAGTAAGCAAAGTTATACAGAATTTGCAAAGCAAATGGATTTGTTCCATAAAAGTGCCGTTAATTTGTTAAATGAGCTTGATAAAAACAGTGATAGTGAAATAAACAATATGGTTAATGAGCTTGAAGAAAATTTCTTAATTGTCAGTATTGCTATGCAAATTATGTATCCGCAAGAGTATCACAATCAAATAAGCTCTATTATCAATTATTTGAAAAAAGTTGACTCTAGGCAAATCCAAAGCGCTAAAGAAGCTATAGAATATTTAGCAACAACACTAGAGAAATTAAATGACCATGCACAACAAGCCCATGGGCAGTTAGTATATACAACAATGACACCACAATCTTATTTAATGGGAATTTCCGCTGTCACAGCTATAGCAATCATGACAATATTCTGGAGAAGGTGGAAACTAGCAAGCTAAGTTAAACAATAATAAATATGAGGAATGAGAATAGCAAAATAGCTAGCTTTCTGCTGGCTATTTTTTTGTACATGTTCAAGTTGTTTATTTAGCGAAGCCTTCTCCAAGAACCTCTCTAACATCACTAACAATTACAAAGGCGTTTTCATCTATCGATTGCACGAGATTTTTTATTTGAACTACTTCAGATCGGTTAATAACACATAATAGTACGTCTTTGTCGTTACCAGTATATCCTCCCCTTCCCTGTAAAAGGGTAGTGCCACGACCTAAGTTATTAATAATCTTTTCTGTAATCTCTTTTGATTGATTAGAAATAATAATTACAGCCTTGGCACTATAAGCACCTTCCTGTACAAAATCGATTACTCGACTAGTAATAAACAGGCCCACTAATGAATACATAGCAATTCTATTGCCAAGAAATAAAGCAGATGTTGCAATCACTAAAATGTCTATTGCAAATATAGTCTGTCCTAAGCTAACACCAAAGTATTTCTGCATAATCCGAGCTATTATATCAGCGCCTGCAGTGGTGGCACCATTACGAAATATAATACCAAGTCCAAGGCCTGTTGTAACACCAGCATATAAAGCTGCAAGTAATAAATCATCGGTAGGAAGCCTAACATTAGCAGTCAGCTCAATAAATACTGATACTAAAACAGTACCGAAGATTGTATATAACAAAAATTCTTTGCCTAAAAACATTCTTGCAATAAAGAATAAGGGTATATTTAAGATTAAGATGACCCACCCTGTAGGTAATTCGTATAGATAATGTAGCAATATAGCGATGCCAGTAAATCCACCCTCGGCTAAGCTGTTGGCTATAGTAAAGGCATTTAAGCCCAATGAAAAAATCAAGGCACCGATTGTTATCATCAATATTTTATAAATTATTTTCATATTGTTCCTTCAATTCTCATTTTTGACTTAATTATAGTATTAACGCATTTATTCAGAAAAAAACCACTTACCATATAAATTGACACTAACGATAATGTAGGTTAAGATTTTTTTAAATTAGGGAAATGATATTAAATATACTACGGAAGAGTTATTTAACTATTATTAATAAATTGATAGGAAATGAAGGAGGAATATAGATGGACGCTAATATTTTTGTTCATGAAACTGAAGACAAGGCTAAATATCTGAATAACCAACAATATGATTTAACTATTATAGGTGCAGGACCTGCTGGTGCAACAGCAGCAATGTATGCAGCACGTGGAGAAGCAAAGGTACTTGTCTTAGACAAAGCACCTGGAACTGGTGCGTTAGCTTTGACACATAAGATTGCTAACTACCCTGGTATGATGGAGGAAATGACAGGGGAAGAACTTGTAACTAAAATGAGGCAACACGCTAAGAGCTTTGGAGCCACATTTGTACAAACCCACGTACAAGGTATTATGAATGGCGAAGATATGAAATCGATTTTTACAACAGACGGAATTATACAAACTAAGACTATCTTCATAGCAATTGGGGCTAGGGGAGGTAGAAAGAATAAAATAATCGGTGAAGATACATTTGTCGGCCGTGGTGTAAGTTATTGTGCTACGTGTGATGCATCATTTTATAAGAATAAAACCGTAGCTGTCATTGGTGATAATGAGGAAGCTGTTGAAGAGGCAATGGTATTAAGCAAATTTGCAGATAAAATATTATTTTATATACCTGGTAAAACACTTGCAGGTTCATTATCTATTGATACCTTAAAGGATAATCCAAAAATTATAATCAAAGAAAAAACAAAAATTAAAGAAATTAAAGGAACAGATACGGTAGAAGGTATTGTAACTGCAGAGGATGAAGAGATAAAGGTAGACGGAGTATTTATCTACCTATCAGGTAACCAACCAAACACTGAGTTTGTAAGTTCAATTGTTGATACGACTGAAGATGGATACATAAAAGCAAATGAATATATGGAAACCAACATACCAGGAATCTTTGCAGGTGGGGATATAAGAAAGCCTCCAATCAAACAAGTTGTCATTGCCGCTTCAGATGGTGCGATTGCTGCCATGTCAGTGGAGAAATTCATTCACAAAAAATCATCAGTCAAACCTCAATATAGCTAACCAGCTTAAATATGATGAGCTAAGAAGTGGGTGTTTTTTACTCACTTCTTTTACATAACTTGGGAGGTTAATCATGGCTAAAACAATGCAGGAAATACAAAAAGAAGTAGATACTTATATCAGTCAATACGAGGAAGGGTATTTTCCGCCGATGTCACTTATAGTAAGAATGACAGAAGAGCTTGGGGAATTGGCCCGTGAAGTAAATCATGTTTATGGTGAGAAAAAGAAAAAGCCTATTGAAGAAACAGGCAGTATAGAAATGGAGCTTGGTGATTTGTTATTTGTTATCATTTGCATGGCAAATCAACTTAATATAAACTTAGATGAGGCATTTCAGAAAGTAATGCACAAATACAATACCAGGGATAAAGAGCGCTGGACTAAAAAAACAACATGAAATTTAGCAAGTATAATGCTACAATAAGTCTATAATATTTGGATATTAAATGAGGAGTGTTACAAATGGATAAAATTAAAGTTGCTGTATCAGGAGCTAATGGGAAAATGGGTCAAGAGGTACTGAGGATGGTCATTAATGATCCTGAATTAGAGCTTGTTGCCGCCATAGACCTTAAGATGTCAGCCATTGATATTGGACAGGTTATAGGTCATGAGCCAATCGGTATTAATTTCGATAACGATATTGAGCAAGCATTGACACAAAAACAGCCTGACGTACTTGTTGATTTCACGAATCCACAAGCTGTACATAATAATGTAAAAACTGCAATTAAATATAACGTGTGTCCAGTAGTAGGGACAACAGGTTTACAAGCTGAAGATATTGCTGAATTTAATCGTTTATTAAAGCAGCAAGAGCTAGGTGGTATTTTTGCTCCTAACTTTGCTATTGGAGCTATCTTGATGATGCGCTTCGCTGAACAGGCGGCAAAATATATGCCTAACGTTGAAATCATCGAGTTACACCACGACCAGAAGATTGATGCACCGTCAGGAACTGCCTTGAAGACAGCAGAAATGATTAAAGAGGTTCGCAGTTCTTTTAAACAGGGATTAGAGGATGAGTTTGAAAAAGTTCCTGGTTCTAGAGGGGGCGAATACGATGGTTTTCGTATCCATAGTGTTAGATTACCAGGATTCATTGCCCATCAAGAAGTTATCTTCGGTTCTAGTGGACAGGTTTTAACAATTAAGCACGACAGTATTCATCGTGAATCATTTATGCCAGGTGTAAACTTAGCAGTGAAAAAAGTAAAAGGCTTTGTTGGTGCGATATATGGCTTAGACAAATTAATTGACTAAAAGAATCGGATGTGATTTAGCTTGAATGTTGGTATACTTTGTTATCCATCAGTCGGTGGTTCCGGGGTTCTGGCTTCTCAGTTAGCAAATCATCTAGCGAATCGCGGACATAATATACATGTTATTACATACGATAAACCATTTAAGCTAAAGGAAGATAAGAATATATACTTTCATAAAGTAACTACTAATAATTATGATTTATTCAAATATCCACCCTATGACTTTGCTTTGGTAAATAAGATCGTTGATGTATATCATGAATATAATCTTGATTTAATCCATGTGCATTACGCAATACCCCATGTTATTAGCGCATACTTAGCTAAACAAATGCTTAGCAAACATAAAGATATAAAAATTATTACAACCTTGCACGGTACTGACGCTTCAATTATGGGATATGACAAAAGTATAAGAGGTTTATTGGAGTTTGGATTAGAGCAATCTGATGCTATAACTGCTGTTTCACAGAATTTGGCGCTAGAGGCTGCTAACGTTTTTTCCATAGACAAAGAAATTATTACTATTTACAACTTTGTGGATTCTAACGAATATGCTTCAGCGAAATGTACACAACATCTAAGGCAACAGTTTGCAGATAATGATGAAAAAATTATTATCCATGTTTCAAATTTACGAGCAGTAAAAAGACCGTTAGACTTAATAGATGTCTATCTTATGCTAAAAAAGAACTTGAACTGCAAGCTACTCATTGTCGGCGTAGAAGCAAATGGTAAGCAGTTAAAGGAATTAATTGATACATATAATCTATGTAACGATGTATTTCTTCTCGATTGCAAATATGATATACAATCGCTATTAGCTATTAGTGACCTATTTCTATTAACCTCAGAGAAGGAAAGCTTTGGTCTTGCTGCCTTAGAAGCAATGGCGACAGGGTTACCTGTTGTAGCAACAGATACTGGAGGTCTTCCAGAGCTGATTATTGATGGAGAGACAGGTTGTTTAGCCCCAGTAGGCGACATACAGCTGCTAGCTGACTTATGTATGCGGATTTTAACTGATAGCAATTTATATAACAAGTTATCATTACAAGCGAAAGAACGTGCTGTAGATACTTTTAATCATGAGAAAATAATTACAGAATATGAGCAACTGTATTTTGACGTACTTAATAGGAAGTAAATCATCTTTTTTTCAATTCATAGAGAATCTTACTTATTAGTACGAGCATTCCAACATACTTGCGCATAGGATCACCTCTTTGATTAGTATATTACTATATAATATAGTCATTAAGCCCAAAGTGTTAACGTTGAATGGAGAATATATGTGAGTAATGCTATGAACACAAAAAGCCTTATATTGCAGCAGCTTAAAAATGCTACCGATTACATTTCTGGCGAAGAAATTAGCAACCAACTTAACATCTCTAGAACTGCAGTATGGAAGCATATTCAAGAGCTGAAGAAGGCTGGTTACAATATCAATTCATATACTAAAAAAGGCTATATATTAACTTCTAGCCCCGACAGTATTGCAAATGAAGAAATCACACCTAACCTTAAAACTGCTCAGTTTGGCAGCAGCTATATTTATCATCATTCAATTGACTCTACCAATATATCTGCAAAATTTTTGGCAGAGCAAGGTGCAAAAGAGGGCACTGTAGTTTCTGCTGAAGAACAAACAAAGGGTAAAGGTAGGCTAGGGAGGTTATGGCAATCACCAGTAGGCCAAGGATTGTATTTTTCTATAATCGTTAGGCCGCAGATACCAGTTTATCTAGCACCGCAAATTACCTTAGTAGTAGCAAGTGTGATTGCGAAGGTACTCAATGAGAAATACAACTTACATGCAGTTATAAAATGGCCTAATGATATCCTAGTAGATAGTAAAAAGCTAGCAGGTATCTTAGTAGAAATGTCATCAGACATTGATAGAATAAATTATGCAGTGCTTGGAATTGGGATTAATGTTAATAATCCTGAAGCAGCCTTTACTAAAACAGATACCAAATATCAACCAACATCAATGTTTAATGAACTAAAAACAAAAATTAACAGATCTGAATTGTTAACTACTTTATTGGCGGAATTAGAAATAGCCTATCATACATTTATTGAATCTGGCTTTAACACCTTTAAGCCAATCTGGGAAAGCTATGCTTTTTCAATAAATAAACAGATACAAGTAACAACTGCTAATCAATCACTAACAGGGACCCTTACAGGTATTGACGAAAGCGGGGCCTTACTATTAGAAATTAACGGCGAAAAGCACACTATACATAGTGGTGAAATTATACTTTAAACGTATTCTTTCTTGCAAAGTGTAAGCTTTCCATATATACTAGCTGAATAAGGTGGTATCCATGGGAACTGCACTTACTTGATTTATTTATCATGTGCAATATATTTATAACCCTAGGATAAGTCTGCCTTCTAGCAAATTGCTAGAAGGTTTTATGTTTTTTAGCTACTTAGTAAAGGGGATTGTTACTATGAAAAAAGTTACCACTGCTACAATTAGAAATAAAAAGGGCAAAGAAAAAATCTCCGTATTAACTGCTTATGACTATCCTACAGCAAAAATCTTAGACGAAGCAGGAGTGGACATATTACTTGTAGGTGATTCATTAGGTATGGTTGTTTTAGGTTATGACTCAACCGTTCCCGTAACATTATCTGATATGATACACCACGGCAAAGCAGTTGTACGGGGTGCAAGTCGCGCTTTCGTTGTTGTAGATATGCCATTTATGAGCTATCACATATCTATTGCTGATACAATGAAGAACGCTGCTGAAATTATGCAGAAAACGGGTGCAGCAAGCGTGAAGCTTGAGGGAGGCGTTGAAATCTGTGATACAATTTCAGCCCTAACTAATGCAGGAATACCAGTTATGGGCCATATAGGTTTACTGCCGCAATCCGTAAACCAAGTGGGCGGTTATTCGATTCAAGGTAAAACAGTTGATGCCGCTAACAAATTACTACAAGACGCCATAGCCCTAGAGCAAGCTGGAGCCTACGCAATCGTACTAGAATGTATTCCTTACCAGTTAGCAAAAGCAATCACAGAACAAATAGGCATTCCTACGATTGGAATAGGTGCAGGCGTACACTGTGATGGTCAGGTTTTAGTAACGAATGACATGCTAGGCTTATACGATAATTTCACACCAAAATTCGTTAGACAATATACAAAGCTTCACGAGAGTATTAAAGAAGGTGCTAAGCAGTATATAGAAGAGGTACGTACAGAAGCTTTTCCAACTATGGAGCATAGCTTTGAAATGAAAAATGATGTATATCTTAAACTTTACGGAGGTAAATAAATTGTTACCGATAATATACACCATTCCTGAAATACGAGAAGCTGTTCAAAAACTGCGAATGCAAAATAAAAAAATTGGCTTTGTCCCTACCATGGGCTATTTACACGATGGACATATATCATTAATCGAACAATCAAAACAAGAGAATGATGCGACCATAGTAAGTATTTTTGTAAATCCAACACAATTTGGAGAAAACGAAGATTTTTCTAGCTATCCGAGGGATTTAAGGCGCGACATCAGCTTAATTAACGATAGTATTGACTATTTATTCGTACCTACTGTTGATGTAATGTATCCAGGTACATCCTATACCAATGTAATAGTAAACCACTTCACAGATGGACTATGTGGTGACTCACGCCCAGGGCATTTCAATGGAGTGTCTACGGTAGTAACGAAGCTCCTTAACATTGTAACTCCTGATTGTGCTTACTTTGGCCAAAAGGATATTCAACAGCTATTAGTCATAAAACAGCTAGTTAAAGACTTAAACATAAATACTACTATTAAATCCTGTCCGATTATTAGAGAAAAAGATGGATTAGCCATGAGTTCAAGAAACGTCTATCTTACTGATGACCAAAGAAAACAGGCTACCATTATATATAAATCATTACAGCTTGCTAAGGAGCTAGTAGCTAAAGGGGTCAGCGATGCTGATACAATTACCAGTACTGTTCAAAAGGCTATAAGCTCTGCTTCCTTAGCCCGCATAGATTATATTGAGTTAAGAGATATAGATACCTGGGAACAAAGTAAAACAATAAATAATACAAAAGCTGTGTTAGCAGTTGCTGTGTTTTTTGGATCTACTAGACTTATAGATAACATTATATTAGAAAAGGGGAGTGCATAAGATGCTACGAACAATGATGAAATCAAAGCTACATCGAGCTAAAGTAACAGAAGCAGACTTAAACTATGTAGGTAGTATTACTATAGATCAGGACTTATTAGATGAGACAGATATCCTACCAAACGAAAAGGTCAGCATAGTTAACAATAATAATGGTGCTCGCTTTGAAACTTATGTAATATCAGGACCAAGGGGCAAAAAAGAAATCTGCTTAAATGGAGCTGCCGCTCGCCTTGTACAACCAGGGGACACAGTAATTATTATCTCTTACGGTGTCTATACAAATGAAGAAGCAAAAACCCATATTCCAAAGGTGGCAATCATGAACGAGCAGAATGAAATTGTAGAATTCATTGAGCAAGAGCCACCTTCAACAGTGAAATAATATAATCAAATATCTAAACCACTTATACTCTTTTTAAGTAGAAAACAACTACTTTTAGGGAGTATTTTTATTTTCTGAATGTCGATAGCTGTCTAACTATCTAATTTCCTAAGCAATAAAAGCTTAAATAGCTAATGTTTTTATATGAAACTAGCCTATCGATACATTTATCCTTGTCGCAATTTGACATCTTTTGTCGATTAAGCAGGAATATGGTATTTATTGTCGAATGGTACTATAGGCAACATTTTTTGCTAATTTATTGCTAAAATGAAACGCGAATTTCCCGTTTGTATTGCAAAAATACCGTTTTGTAATAGAAAGTTTGGTTTTGTAATTAAAACGCACCTTTTGTAACTAAATATCCCATTTTGAAAACAAAATTCCATAGTAGAGTTATCTTATCAGGTTCAAATTTGCTATAATTAGTGTGTAAGAACGAATTTTTGCACATGATAAATAAGGGATCAACTTTCGGTCGATTTTTTGTAATCGGAAATTCCACCCTTGTTTACAGCTATATATTTTTCATTTGCTGGTGACAAATATATTCGTTTTTATATATTATTTTTTGAGAAGCTTTGGTGTTAGATTTATGTCTTCAGCTGCAACTGAAACATATCCCATACTACCCAGAATATCTTCTCCATAGTAAAAGCTGAACGCGTCGTATGGACTCCTGTCGTTCAGCTTTTTGCGTTTATAAGAGTTTACATGGTTCATAATCAATAGAATGTCATCCTGTGTTAAGTCATTAAAAGATTTCCCTTTTGGCAATATTCTTCTTATTAAAGAGTGATTAACTTCTATTGAACCTTTTTGGTAAGGAGCACTAGGATCACAATAAAACAGGTGACTTCTATGGGTTCCCGCTGCTGAGTATTCTATGGCTTTAGGGTTGGAGAATTCACTGCCATTATCAGTAAGAATTACTGGGAAAAGCTTCTTATATGTTGATTTACCAAGGGTTTCATACATGTCACTAA